>PBHC01000008.1:0-139274 GCA_002719295.1 Chloroflexota bacterium | reverse complement strand
GGAAGAGAAAGAATCTCCTAAGTCTGAAGTAAAGGAAGAGAAAGAATCTCCTAAGGCTGAAGTAAAGGAAGAGAAAGAATCTCCTAAGGCTGAAGTAAAGGAAGAGAAAGAATCTCCAAAGGCTAAGGCAAAACCCAAAACTAAAGCAAAATCTAAAGCCAAGGAAGCAGATGAAACTAAGGACGAAGCTTCAGAAATAAACGAAGAAGAAAAAAAATAAATAATCATTTGGAGAAATAAATGGCAGAAATAACAGCTAAACAAATTAAAGAACTTAGAGATTCAACTGGAGCAGGTATAATGGATGCTAAAAAAGCCCTTGAAGAATCTGATGGAAATATTGAAAAAGCTGTGGAAATACTTGATGCTAAAGGTTTAGCTTCTGCTGAAAAAAGAGCAGGTAGAGCTACAGAAAATGGTATTGTTGAATCCTATATTCACACAGGTGGGAGAATAGGTTCTATAGTTCAATTATCATGTGAAACCGATTTTGTTGCAAGAACAGAGGATTTTGTAAAATGTGCAAAAGAAATTGCCATGCAGATAGCTGCAATGAACCCAAAGGCTATATCCAAAGAAGGTAATAGTGAACTTTCAGACGATGAGATTCTTGAATCACAAGCGTACATAAGAGATGCTTCGAAAACTGTTGGAGAAGTAGTTAAAGAATTATCAGCTAAAGTCGGAGAAAATGTCGTGATTCAGAAGATTCATAGGTTTGAAATTGGAAGTTAGTAAACCTAAAAGAATCGTCTTAAAATTAAGTGGAGAATCACTTAAAGGTAATCTTGATTTCGGCCTTGATAGTGAAGTTATCAAAACAATAGCAACAGAAATTAAGAAAATTGCTAAAATGAATACTCAAGTTTCTATAGTTGCTGGTGGAGGTAACTTTTGGAGAGGAATAGAATTCGAAAAAAGAGGTATGGATAGATCCACTGCTGATTATGCTGGAATGCTTGCAACTATAATGAATGCTCTAGCATTGCAGGATGAACTTGAAAAAAATCAAATAGAAGTCAGAACACAGTCTGCATTAAACTTACCATCTGTTGCAGAAGCTTATATCAGAAGAAGAGCTATAAGGCACTTAGAAAAAGGTAGAGTAGTTTTATTTGCAGGTGGTACAGGAAATCCTTTTATGTCAACTGATACCGCAGCAGCTCTTAGAGCCGTAGAGATAAATGCAGATATTTTGATTATGGCAAAAAATGGAGTTGATGGAATGTATGATTCTGACCCTAAAAAAAATAAATCTGCAAAAAAGATTTCTGAAATTACTCACCATGAAGCTCTTAGTAAAAGATTAGCAGCTCTAGATTCTACAGCTCTTACTTTGTGTATGGATAATTCATTACCAATTGTTATCTTTGATCTATTTAAACCTGATAACTTACTTAAAGTGATTTCTGGTGAAAAAGTAGGTAGCAAAATCTATACACCAAGCAAATCTTAGATATTATATTAGTAAAATTAATTTAGCAAACTATGGAATTATCAGATATATTAAAACAATGTTCGGAAAGAATGAATTCATCCTGTGATTTTTTTATAACAGATATAAAATCAATCCGTACAGGTAGAGCAACAACAAACTTACTAGAAAATATTAAAATTGATTATCATGGATCTTCAATGCCTTTGAATCAATTGTCTCAAATTTCAGTTAGTGATCAAAGGAGCCTTATTGTGCAACCTTGGGATAAATCAGCTGTAGAGATGATCTCTAAGGGTATTCAGTCTTCGGATTTGGGTATTACCCCTCAAATAGAGGGTGATTCATTAAGGGTTAACATTCCCCCAATGACTGAGGAAACTAGAAAAAATGTAGTAAAGTTGCTAAAACAAAGAAGTGAACAATCCAAGGTATCTATCAGAAATGTTAGAAGAGACATCCAAGATGAGATTCGAAAACTTGAAAAAGAAGGCTCATGTTCTGAAGATGATTCAAGAAGAGCAATTACAGAACTTCAAAAATTAACAGATCAATCTATTAAAGTCATTGATGATCAGTCATCACTCAAAGAGACTGAAATTATGCAAGTGTAGATTTATACCTTAATGTCAGTAAATAAATTAAATCCTAATCATATAGCCATAATAATGGATGGTAATGGTAGATGGGCTACAGAAAAAGGTTTAGAGCGTTCAGAAGGTCATATAAAAGGCTATGAGAATATAAAACCAATAGTAATAGCTGCAAAGAAATTAGGTATAAAATTCTTAACTATTTATGCTTTTTCTACTGAAAATTGGAATAGATCAAAAGAAGAAATCGAGTTTATTCTAAATTTGGCAGCTAGCGTTATAGATAAAGAATCTGAAGAATTAAACAATAATAAAGTAAACATAACTCATCTAGGGAGTAAAGAAAAGATGCCTAAAGATATGTTACTTAAGATTCAACGTTCAGAAGAACTAACACAGAATAATAAAGACTTTTTTTTGTCAGTAGCCTTTAATTACGGATCTAGAAATCAGATAGTTCAATCAATAAATAAAATAATTCAATATAAAGATACAAAAATTAATGAAACAAAGTTCTCTGATTACTTATCAACTAATCAATTCCCTGACCCAGATTTAATTATAAGAACAGGTGGACAAAAGAGACTTTCAAATTTTTTACTATGGGAATCTGCATATTCAGAATTATTTTTTTTAGATGTATTTTGGCCTGATTTCTCAGAAAAAGATTTAAGTAATGTTGTTGCAGAGTTTTCAAAAAGGAAAAGAAATTTTGGAACTTAATAATTTTTACAAAAGATTTATCACATCAATATTTGGTGTAACCCTTATAACTTTAAGTTTTGTTTATATGCCAGAAATAAATTTTTTGTTTTTTGGAAATGATTATGATTTCCATCCTCTTATTTTATTACTTGCAATTATTTTTATTCTAGAAATTTTGTTTCAGCTTAAACAAAATATATATTCTAGAAATAAACTTTTGTTTTTTTATTTTTTTATTTATATGATTTTTTTTCTACATGTTATTTTGCTAGAGAATATGTTTGAAAATTGGAAAAATATTTTCTTTTATCTTTTATCTCAAATTTTTATTACAGATATTTTTGGTTATTTAGGAGGTAAAATTTTTGGTAAAAATAAAATAAATTTTATTCATGAAATTTCCCCAAATAAAACAATAGAAGGGTACCTTGTATCTATTATTGCTGGAAGTATATGGGGGATTTTAATTTTATTCATTTTTAATGACTTTCTTCAGATAAACTTTATGATTAAGTTATTATTAATTTTAAGTGTAATATTGACTTCAATTTTAGGAGATTTATTTGTATCAAAAGTCAAACGAGTTATAGGTGTGAAAGATTTTTCTAATTTTTTATATGGACACGGAGGAATTTCTGATAGACTTGATTCTGTTTTGCCTAGTTTTGCAATCTCTTTTTGGATATTCTTTTTATTATGAAAAAAATTGTAATAATTGGTTCTACTGGTTCTATTGGTACTCAAACTTTAGAAATATGTAATAGTAATAAAGAAAAGTTTGAAGTTTATGGATTAACTGCAGGTAAAAATTTAGAAAAATTGAGATCACAGATTAATGATTATAATCCTAAATATTATGACAATTTAGATAAAAAAGATTTTTGCTTAGATAATTCTAAACTTATAGATTCAGAAAAATTGGTTACAGATAAAAATGTTGATTTCATTTTGTTTGCATCATCTGGATCAAATGCTTATTTACCTATTCTTAAGTCCTTAAAATCAGGAAAAACAATTGGTCTAACCAATAAAGAAGTCATAGTAACTTACGGCCCTTTATTAATTGAAACAGCAAAAAAACATGGCTCAAAAATTTACCCTGTAGATTCTGAACCTTCTGCAATTTGGCAGTGTATACAAGGAGATCAAAAAAAACTTTCCAAAATAATTTTGACGGCTTCAGGAGGAGCTTTTAGAGATTTGGATGTTGAAGAGTATAAAAATATTACAACTGAACAGGCTAAAAAACATCCAAATTGGGATATGGGTGAAAAAATCACGGTAGATTCTTCTACTATGATGAACAAGATTTTTGAGATAGTTGAAACTAGTTATCTTTTTGATTTTCCTATTGATAAAATAGATGTTTTAATTCATAGAGAAAGCTTAGTTCACTCCATGGTTGAATTTGTAGATGGTTCAATCAAAGCTCAAATTTCTAAAACTGATATGAAATTACCTATTCAGCATGCTTTGAGTTTTGAAACAAATGAACTTAATTATGTAAATAAATTGAATTTAACGGACTTAGATAAACTTTCTTTCAGTAGCGTAAAACCAGGTAAATATCCATGTTACGACTTTTCTATAAATTATATTAAAAAAGGGCCTTTGTATGTTTCTGCTTTATCTATAGTAAATGAAATATTAGTCGATCTCTTTTTATCAGAAAAAATATCCTATATTTCGATTTCAAATTTAATGATTGAAACATTAATTAATGAAAACTTTGACCAAGAAATGACCTTTGATAATATAATTGAAATAAGAGAAATTCTAAAAAATAAAATTTTAAAAAAGATAAAATAATAAATGCAAATAATCATTAGCATACTTACTCTCTCTTTGATAATAACTCCCTTGGTCGTATTACACGAATTGGGACATTATTTAACAGCAAAATACTTTAGAGTCAGAGTTTTAGAATTTGGGATAGGCTTTCCCCCTAAACTTTTCTCATTTTGGTCACAAATAAAGACTTATTCTTTAGATAAAAATGTTTCTGGTGAAATTAAAAAAAATCAATTGATTTTTATAAAAATTAATTCTAATAATAAAATTTCAGAAATAGAAACAGAAAAACCTTTGGAAAATATTACTGAGTTTATACCTGTAAAAACATTTGAAATTTTTGAAGATAAAATTTCAGTTTATACTATGAATTGGAGCATAAACTTGATCCCATTTGGAGGGTTTGTTAAATTATTTGGAGAAGAAAAGAATAATTCTAAGGGATCATTAAGCAGTGCTTCATACATTGAGAGATTTATAATAATTTTTTCAGGCTCTTTTATTAACTTTTTATTGCCTTTTATAATGATGTTTCTGGTAAATATTTTTATTTTTGAAAAAAATATTACTGACATAATTATTCAAGATGTAATGCCGGATTCTCCTGCTGAATTAGCAGGCTTAAAATCTGGAGATAAAATAGTTTCAATAAATAATAAAAATATTCATAATATTTCTGATTTACAAAATGAGGTTTCTCAAAATCTTGGTAAAAATTCTAATTGGGAAATTGTTAGCGGGATTCCTAATGTTTTTCAAAAGCCAGGAGAAGATACGAAATATTTTTATAACAACGAATCTTCAAAAAAATACAATATTGAAGCAAGATGGGATCCTCCATCTTACATAGTTGGAGTAGATATTTCTTTGTCAAAGGCTAGGAATATTAATTACTACTCAGGGACTTTTACTATGTTTGAAGTATCTAATGACTTTTCAGAAAAATCTATTTCTTTAAATGAAGCTAATAAATATTCTAATTATGAAATAGGAGATAAAATTCCTATTGTTATCAACGATGATTATGATGGTATCCCTTTATTAGAAGCTAGAAAAATAAATTCCAATGCTGGAATAATTAATGAGATAAAAGAAGGATCAGTTGGGATTCTAATTACTACCGAGAATCCTAGAATCTATAGAGAAAAATTTAGAGAGAATTTTACTAATGCAATTAACCAATCTATCGCAATATATAAACTAAGTTACTTTTCAATAATAGGTATAGTAAACAGGTCTACAAATCCAATTTTTGATGGTCCTAAAGCTATTGGACCTATAGGTCTAGGACAAATAAGTGGGAATGTTGTATCTTCGTCAGAAACTATAACTAATAAGATTTTTGTTTTAATTACCCTTGCTTCATCTATTAGTTTGTCATTATCTATAATTAATCTTGTTCCATTTCCAGCGCTTGATGGAGGAAGATTAGCGTTCTTATTTATTGAAGTATTTAGAAAAGGTAAAAAGGTTCCAGAGAGAATAGAGTCTTACATTCATGGGCTTGGATTTATTATACTTATATTATTGATTTTATTTATTTCATTCAAAGATATCTCAAGATTGTGATTGAAAGGTGTAAATTTGAGAAGAATTACTCATTTAGTTAAAGTAGGAAATATAAATATTGGTGGAAATAATCCAATCGTAGTTCAGTCTATGACTGATACTTATACTGCAGATATTAATAATACAGTTGCCCAAATTGAAGAGTTATATAATGCAGGTTCTGAAATTATTAGAGTTACTGTGAATAATTCTGAGTCAGCTAAAGCTATAAAGCCTATAAAAAAAATTTTAGAGGATAAAAACATAAAAGTTCCGATAGTTGGTGATTTTCATTTTATTGGTCATAAACTCCTTACTGATGTCCCTGATTGCGCTGAGTATTTAGATAAATATAGAATCAATCCTGGAAATTTAGGTTTAGGAAATCGAAAAGATGATAATTTTAAGACATTTATTGAAATTGCAAAAGATCTAGGTAAACCGGTTAGAATAGGAGTTAATGCAGGTTCTTTAGATCCAGAACTTTTAGATTCAAAAATGGATGAAAATTTTAAAATAAAAAACCCTAAAAGCGCTGAACAAGTAGAATCAGATGCTTTGATATCAAGTGCATTGTTATCTTATGAAAAAGCATTAGATTTAGGTCTAGGTAAAGATAAAATTATAATTTCCTGCAAGGTTTCAAGATTAAATCAGATGGTTTATTGCTATAGAGAAATTTCAAAAAATTGTTCTGCTCCATTACATTTGGGACTAACAGAAGCTGGTATGGGAATGAAATCTATAGTTGCTACAACAGCAGCTCTATCTATTTTATTAGAAGATGGAATTGGAGATACAATCAGGTCATCTCTTACACCTGAAGTTGGTTCCCCAAGATCTAGAGAGGTTGAATTATGCCAAGAAATTCTTCAATCTCTAAATATTAGGAATTATAAACCCGAAGTTACTTCATGCCCTGGTTGTGGCAGAACTACCTCAACTTATTTTAGAGAATTAGCGTCTGAAATAAACTCTTATCTTGATAAAAGAAAGAAAGATTGGCAAAATGATTTTCCAGGATCAGAAAGCTTGAAAGTTGCTGTTATGGGATGTGTTGTAAATGGTCCAGGTGAATCTAAAGCTGCTAATATTGGAGTGTCTTTACCAGGCTCTGGAGAAAATCCAGCCGCACCTGTATATGTTGATGGAGAGAAAGTTAAGGTTTTAAAAGGAGATAATATTTCAGGTGAATTTATAAATATGGTTCAATCATATGTAGAAAAAAAATGGGGTACTAGATGAACATAAATAGTTTCTTAGGATCAAAAAAATTATCAAGCTTTTTTTGGAAAACCTACAGAGAAAATCCTCAAAACTTAGAGACTGAAAGCCATAGATTATTGCATAGAGCAGGTTTTATTTCTCAAGTTTCATCTGGTATTTTTAGTTTCTTACCAGTAGGTTGGAGATCAATTGAAAAAATAAAACATATTATAAAAGATGAAATGAATCAATCGGGAGCATTAGAAATAAATATGCCTGTGATTCAATCATCAGATTTGTGGAAAAAATCTGGAAGATTTGAGACATTTATACCTCCTTTAGCAAAATTTATTGATAGAAGAGAAAATGAGATGGTTGTAGCTCCTACACACGAGGAAACTGTAACTGATATGGTTTCTAAGAATGTAAATTCATATAGAGATCTTCCTTTTACTCTTTATCAAATACAAACTAAATATAGAGAAGAACCTAGACCACGAGGAGGTCTGTTGAGAGTTAGAGAATTTGAGATGAAAGATGCATACTCATTTGATAAAGATTTAGAAGGATTAGATATTTCCTATAAAAAAATGATTCAAGTATATAAAAATATCTTTGATAGATGTTCAACTGAAATTGTAATAGTGGATGCTGATTCAGGAGCCATTGGAGGGAAGGAATCAAATGAGTTTATAATGCTTGCAGAATCTGGCGAGGACGTAATTCTCATAAGTGAAGATAAAAAATACGCAGCTAATGTAGAAAAAGCTGTATTTAAGAAAAATACTTATAAAGATCTTGATCACTCAAAAGTAGAGCTGGTTGAAACTCCAGGAGTTAAAACAATCAATAAGTTAGTTGAGCATTTAAATATTCCTAATTATCAAATCTTAAAAACCGTTATTTACAAATATGATAATAATTTTATTGGTTGTGTAATAAGAGGGGATTATGACATAAACGAGACTAAACTTAGAAATCATCTCAAAGCTACCTATCTAGAGCCTGCATCTGAAAAAGAAGTTCTAGAATTAGGATTGATACCTGGGTTTTTGTCTTCATACAAAATTTCTAATTTAGATTTTATTTTTGATGAATCTATAAACATGGGACCTGGAAATTTTGTTATAGGTGCAAATATTAAAAATAAACATTACAAAAATATAAATATCCAGAGAGACTTAAGCGTATCAACTGTTATAGATATTGCAGAGGCAAAGGCAGGTTACATTTCTGAATCTGGATCTATACTTGTTGCAAAGAAGGGAATAGAAGTTGGACATGTATTTAAGTTAGGAGATGCTTATACAAAAAAAATGAATGCGAACTTCTCAAATAATGAAGGATCAGATGAAAACATATTAATGGGTTGTTATGGAATAGGCGTAGGAAGACTTCTAGCAGCTTGTATTGAGGCAAATAAAACTGGAGATTCAATGAATTTACCTATTTCAATATCTCCATTTTCAGTATATCTAGCGGCATTACAAACAGATGATAAAGAAGTTATGGAAATATCTGAAAAAGTTTATACTGAACTTTCAAAAGTAGGACTTGATGTTTTGTTTGATGATAGATCTGTTCAACCAGGTGTAAAGTTCAATGATTCAGATTTGCTATCTTTGCCATATAAAATTGTCATATCTAGAAGAAATTTAGAAAATGGAATGATAGAAGTTGAAGATAGAGATAATGAAAAAACTTTACAGCTTTCATATGAAGAAACCATAAACTTTTTTAAAAATATATCTATTGAGATTTAAATTTTTCGTCGTTCATGATAGAATGAACAAGTAGAAAAAAAAAAATTAAGGATGAATTAAATCAGAAGGTGGGCTTTGCCCACTTTTTTTAATTTTATGGTTATCTCGGGAGGTAACTTTGAAAAATGAACTTTTTTTGGCTTTGACTCAATTGGCAGCTGAAAGAAATTTACCTCAATCAATAGTGGTTGAAGCTGTAAAAGAAGCTTTAGCATCTGCATATAGAAAAGATCCTGCAGCTAAAGGGCAGGATATTCTAGTTGAAGTAGATTCAGAAACTGGAGATGTAATTGTTAAGACAATTTTAAATGTCAAAGAAAAAGATGAAATTGAAGATCCTTTGGCAGAGATTTCAGAGGAAGAAGCTAAAAAGTTAAATAAAGACTTACGGGTAGGAGATTTTATCGAGACAGGATTTATGGAATATAATCCTGGAAGAATTGCAGCGCAAACAGCAAAACAAGTAGTTTTACAAAAATTAAGAGAAGCTGAAAGAGATTTAGTCTTTGGTAAATTTGCTGATAAAAAAGGTCAAGTTATACCTGGAACAGTTCAAAGAATAGATTCAAGAAATATTTTTGTTGATATTGGAAGAGCAAATGCTTTAATGCCGCCATCTGAACAAACATCTTACGAAAAATATAGAGTTGGACAGCAGTTGAAATTCTATGTTACGGAGGTTCAAAGAACTGCAAGAGGGCCAGAAATCATTGTTTCAAGAACTCATCCAGAATTATTAAGAAAACTGTTTGAGACTGAGGTTCCTGAAATTTCATCCGGAGTTGTTGAAATAAAAGCACTCTCCAGAGAGGCAGGAGCAAGGTCTAAAGTTGCTGTATCGTCAGAAGATGGAGACGTCGATGCAGTAGGAGCGTGTGTTGGATTGAGGGGCATAAGAATTCAAAACGTTGTAAATGAACTTTTGGGTGAAAAGATTGATGTTGTAGATTGGGATGAAGATCCCAAGGTTCTAATTACAAATTCACTATCTCCTGCATCAGTATCTAATGTTGTGATAAATCCTGATGATAGTACTGCAATAGTAACAGTACCTAAAAAACAATTGTCATTGGCAATTGGAAAAGAGGGACAAAATGCAAGATTAGCAGCGAAATTAACTCTTTGGAAAATAGATGTTCAAGCTGAAGAAGAAGTAATTGTAAAAGTAGATAAAGAGATTCAACCTAAATCTGATTCTATTATTTCAAGTGATAGTATTGATACCAAATCTGAGCCAGAAGTTTCTGACAAAAAAGATATCTCGAAAGAAGAATTATTATCTGATAATGTTTTAAGTGATATTGATCAACCAGAAGTACAAGTAAAGGAATCTGTTGATGAAAAAGCTGAACTTTTAGCTTTGGAAAAAGAAATACAAGAACTTGAACAAAAAGAACAAAAAGAAGAAAAACAGAAAAAAATAAAAGAAGATATTTTAGATTTCTCTTCTGAGGATATATGGGATTTGGGAGGCTCAAATTCTAAAGAAAGTTCTGATGATACTATTAGATTTGCTGAAGATATTGAATCTTTAAAAAACTCTAACAGTGATGGGAAAAATGCAAGAAAGTCACCCAAAAGAAAAAAAAATAAAAGATAATGAAATGGAATAAAATTGACTACAAACGATTCAGGCGAAATAAATTCAGAGGAAATAGTACGAGATCCTGTATCGTTACCTTTAATTATTTCAGTAGGTGATTTAGCAGAAGTTCTTGAAGAATCTCAAGTAGAAGTAATTAAATCTCTTATGAAACAAGGAGTAATGGCTTCAGTAAATCAAGAAGTTGATTTTTCAGTGGCAGCAAGAGTCGCGCAATCTTTTAATATCCCTGTTATAAAACCTAAAGAATCATTAGATAATGAAGATGCGCTTAATGTAGGTTCGAGTATCGATACATCTGAAAAAAACACAGGTGAAAAAAGAGCCCCTGTAATTACAGTTTTAGGGCACGTTGACCATGGTAAAACTACATTATTAGATGCAATCAGAAAAACTAATGATGTGGAAAAAGAAGAAGGCGGAATAACTCAGAAAATTGGTGCATATCAGGTAAGACACAAAAAATCTGAAATTACGTTCATAGATACGCCTGGTCATGAAGCTTTTTCATCTATGAGAATTTCAGGAACTAGTGTTACTGATATTGTTATTTTAGTAGTTGCTGCAGATGATGGATTGATGCCTCAAACAATTGAATCAATAAACCATGCTAAAAATGCAAAAGTACCTATTATTGTTGCTGTTAATAAATGTGATTTAGAGGGAGCTGATGTTGATAAAGTTAAAGGGCAATTAACTGAACATGAGCTAATAGTGGAAGATTATGGTGGAGAAGTATTATGTGTTGAAGTTTCTGCTCTAAAGGGAGAAGGTATTGATGGATTACTTGAGTCAATCTCACTTCTTTCAGAAATTAGTGAATTAGACTCTAACTCTAACCTGTCTGGTAAAGGAGTTATTATTGAGTCTTACAATGATCCTAAAAAAGGATCTATTTCAACAGTTCTTGTTAAATCTGGATCATTTAAACATGGAGATATATTAGTTTCAGGAAATAATTCTGGAAAAATCAGACAAATGATTGATGGATACGGTATAGAAGTAAAAAAAGCTAAACCTTCAACTCCTATCCAAGTAATGGGAATGGGAGGAATAAACCAAATTGGAGATGTTGTAGAAGTTGTAGAAAATGAAAAACAAGCTAGAAAATTAATACAAAAGAGATCAAGAAACTCTCAAAAACAAAATAATAAAATTACTACTCTTTCCCAAGTAGTTAAGAGAGCAAAGGCTTCAAAAGAAAAAGAAATTAATATTGTAATAAAAACAGGTTCTAATGGAGCATTGACCGCTGTTGAACAAGTAGTAAATGATCTAACTAGTGAAGATATTCAAGTAAAGATAATTTCAGGATCTGTTGGTGCTGTAACTGAATCAGATGTCATGTTAGCATCCAGTGCTGAAGATTGCATTATAGTTGCTTTTCAAACCATTGTTCAAGGTGGCGCAAAATCTCAATCTGAATCAAATAATATTCCAATAAGAAGCTTTGATATCATATATACTCTTGTGGATGAAATAAAGGCTATAATTCAAGGTTTGCAAGGGGAAGAAAAATCTGAAGTTAATATTGGGTCTGCAAGAATTTTAGAAGTTTTCCCTCGAGGCAAAATTCAAAAAATAGCCGGAGTACGAGTTTCTGATGGAAAGATTCTTAGAAATGCAAGAATAAGACTTGTAAGGGATTCAGAAATTATTTTTGATGGTGGAATTGAATCTATGAGACATCTAACTCAAAATGTTACAGAATTGACCAATAATCTAGAAGGCGGTATAGTCCTAAATGGTTATCATGAAATTCAAATTGAAGATATTTTAGAGTGCTATGAGTTGAAATAAATTTATGGTTGATTTTAGATTAGAAAAATTTAATAAAACTGTAAAAAAAATAATTGGTGAATCCATTTCAACTTTAGAAGATTATTCAGATATTTCTATGATTTCAATTATGAGAGTAGTAACTAGTAAAGATCTTTCATATAGTAAAGTTTTTGTTAGTATTTTTGATGAATTAAATAATGATTCTGAAGAAATAGTTATGAAATTAAATGATAGTGCTTTCTATTTTCAAAAAATTATTTCAAGTAAGATTAGAACCTCTAGAATTCCAAAAATAAAATTTTATTTAGATAAATCATCTGAATTTCAAAGACAAATAGATGAGCTAATTGATGAAGTTTATTTCGAGAAATAGTAAAAAATGACTTTTCTTGAGAGCGGAATAATAATAGTAGACAAACCATATCAATGGACATCAAATGATGTGATAAGAAAAATCAAATCAAAAAATAAGTTTAAAAAAATTGGTCATGCAGGAACTTTAGATCCACTAGCTACAGGAATTCTACCGATTTTAATTAATGATTCAACTAAATATTTTGATTATTTTCAACATTTCAAGAAATCTTATTTGGCAGAGATTAAGTTTGGTATTTCTACTAAATCTTATGATTTAGAAGGAGAAATTGATGGCGAAACTGAAAACATGCCAGAAAATATAGAAAAAATTGAAGAAACTCTTTGCCATTTTTTAGGATTAATAAAACAATTTCCCCCCAAATATAGCGCCTTAAAAAAACATGGAAAAAGGTTGTATGAATATGCAAGAAATGATGAAGAGATAGAAATCGAATCAAGAGAAGTAGAAGTTAGTGAAATTAAAATAATTAGTTGGGAAACTCCCGTTTTAAAGCTAATTATTAGTTGTTCAAGCGGTTTTTATGTTCGAAGTTTTGCAAATGATTTGGCAAAAAAACTTGATACCTTAGGAGTTCTAATAAGCTTATCTAGAATAAATTATGGACCTTTTGTTATTAAAGACTCTATAAATATACAAAATATTAATGAATTAGAAAAAAAACTTATATCTGTTGATTCAATCTTTTTTGATAACAAAAAATTAGTTTTTGATAATGAATCGGAGCAATTATATTTTAATGGAACTGTTTTTTCTTCTGAAAATTTGAATTTAAGTTTATTGAAAGAAGAAGAAATAAAAATATATAATATTAATGATAAATTTATTGGATTACTAACTTTTGATGAGTCTAAAAATTTCTGGAAACCTAAAAATATAATTAGGTGATTAAAATTAATAACTAAAATTTATTAATTTAAATTAAAGAATATATGATAATACAAAATATTAAAAATTTTTTCAAATTAAAATCAGCCCCAGGGATTTTATTACTTTTAGCAGCAGTAGCTGCAATACTTGTTGAAAACTCTTTTCTAAGCGATTCATATTCTAAACTTCTACATACTTCTTTTAATATAAAAGTTTTTAATTTTTCTATAGATAAAGATATACATCACTGGATCAATGATGGATTAATGGCTATTTTCTTCCTTTTGGTGGGTTTGGAAATCAAAAGAGAATTGATCCAAGGACACCTTTCTACAAGAGAACAATTTAGTTTACCTGCCGTTGCTGCTATAGGAGGAATAACTATACCTGCAATTATTTATTTAAGTTTAAATTTTGGTAACGAAGTAACTACTAATGGATGGGCTATACCAACAGCTACAGATATAGCATTTGCATTAGGCGTAGTTACATTACTCGGAAATAGAGTTCCAATTTCTCTGAAAGTTACTTTAGTAGCGATTGCGATAATAGATGATCTTATTGCAATAATAATTATTGCCTCATTCTACACTTCAAACTTGTCAATAAATTACTTAATTTTTGCAGCAATTGCTACTTCTATTTTATTTTTAATAAATAATAGGAAAATCAATAATTTGTTTCCATATATTTTATTAGGGATTTTACTCTGGGTGTTTGTACTAAAATCTGGTATACATGCAAGTTTAGCTGGAGTCCTATTAGCTTTTTTTATTCCTTTAAAATCTAAAAATTCTTTGGTAGACTCTCCTCTTAAAAAACTAGAACATTCAATAGAACCATCAGTAAATTTTATTATTTTGCCAATTTTTGCATTTGCCAATGCGGGTGTTTCTTTTTCAGGAATGAAATTAAATCTTGTTTGGGACCCGGTAACTTTAGGTATAATATTAGGATTATTTTTTGGCAAACAAATTGGTGTAATGCTATTCACTTATTTAGGGAGTGTTTTAAGAATATGTAAATTACCTTCAGATATATCTTGGGCACAATATTATGGACTTTCATTAGTAACAGGAATTGGATTTACTATGAGTTTGTTTATCGGGAGTTTGGCATTCACTGATCCAGAATATCAAACATCTGTAAGATTAGGAGTATTATTAGCTTCCTTGCTAGCAGGTGTATTTGGTTATATAACCTTACGACTAACTATTAAATCTTCAAAATAGATTTTCTCAGAAGTTATTTTTGAGTCTGTATGATTAAGATTATAATAACTAATGCTATTCTATAAATAATAGAATTACTAACTTAGATTTTCAAACTTAAACCGTCAAAAGCCATTTGCATTTTTATATTTGATTTTTCTGAAATAATTTCAAGAAATTCATTCACTTCTTCATGATTAATATCATGGCAAGCATCAGTAAAAAAAGCCAACTTAGGTTTTAATTCTAATATTATTTCTATGGATTCTTCTAAAGTTAAGTGCGATTTATGTTTTCTTCCTTGGCGTAATGCATCTAAAACTATTATTTCGCTTCCTTTTATTTTCTTCATAGTATTTTTTGGAATATATGAACAATCACTTATATATGAAAAATCATCAATTCTATAACCATTTGCAAAATAATTTTCTCCATGATTTACATTTAGAGGAATGAAATCTTGACCTAATATATTTATCTTTTCATCATTGATTTCATTAAATTCTAGTTTTGCAACAGTACCACCAGATGTAATTTTTGTTGTATCAACTAAATAATAAAATGTTTTTTTTACTACATCTAAATCTACTTTTCTTAAGAAAATTGGAATTTTACTTTGTGTATTATTTGTCCAGTCTCTTAAGTCATCAAAGCCTCCTGCTGCATCTTGGTGTGCATGAGTAAGAATTACAGCATCAATTGAATCAACATTATGAATTGGAAATAATTTAATAGCAGACTGATAAAAAAATTTCCCTGCATCTATAATTATATTTTTTTGAGTTTTTTGGTTTGTTATTTTTAATAAAATACTTGTGTTTAATCTTCTGTTCTTTGAATTTGGCTTGACTGCATCATTGCATACAATACAGTTAGAATCATTTGTTAGACAGCTAACTCTAGGGACTCCCTCGGAAGTTCCTGTACCAAGAAAAACTATTTCTTTATCAATATTATTCATTGAATAACCCTTTTTTTGGATTAGCCCCAAATCCTAAATATTCTTTGGGATTTAATACCCCATCCTCTATAGTATGTATAGATTGGTTTTCCCATTGCTCTAAATCTAAATTTGTATTTTTAGGATTATGTAACTCTGCCATATTATTAACAATACCTGATTGAATAATTGGTAGTCCCCAAGGTTCTCCACCTCTATGCAATATTATATTAAATTTATTTTTATTAATTTCTATGATTTTTAGTATAGAGCTTATACCTCCACACCAAGTAATATCAGGCTGCCAAATATCATAAATATTTTTTTGGTGCATGATTTTGAAATTATTATAATTGAAATCATGTTCTCCTCCTGCTAATTTGATACCTTTTAATTCACTTAATATTGATTCATTTACTAGCATTTCATCAGGAGTGGATATATCTTCAATCCATTCAATTCCTATATCTGATAATTTATCTGACATCATTTTTGTATATTCCCTATCCCATGACATATAGCAATCAATCATAATATTTTTCACATTATAATTTTTTTTTATCTTGCTAATCAAATTTATTATCTCTTTTTGTTCATTATCAAAATCCCCTTCGGATTTTATACTTAATTTGAAATTATTTAAACCTAAAGAATAATATTGATCTACATTATTACCAGTTGCATAAGTATTGATATTTTTTTGATGATCATGAGAGTTATTTAATAGATTTTTTATAGGAGTGATGCTGTATTTACTATAGGCATCCCATATAGCTAAATCTATTGCAGATAAAGCCATCAAAGCAACTCCTCCTCTTCCATATGGAATACTTTCAAAAAAAAGCCTGTCAAAAATATTTTTAATGTCTGAGATATCATTTATTTCTTCATTAATTAGAAAGTCTTTTAAGTGACCATTTATTATTTCTATTGAAGATTTCCCTCCTCCACCAGTTCCATACCCAAAAACTTCTTTTTTATCAGTGTGTAATTTTATGATAATTTGCCATAAATTAGGTCTCCATGTTCTCAAAGTTTCTTTATAAGTTGGATATACTGCCTCAATTTTAGTTATTTTCATAGAATAAACTTTCTGTTTTACGTATAAAATGTTAACTTACGGGGTGTGGCGCAGCGGTAGCGCACCCGCTTTGGGAGCGGGGGGTCACAGGTTCAAATCCTGTCACCCCGACCATTAACTTTATTTAAGTTAAACTATAACAGTATATAAAAATTATAAAAAAATGAATTGGTTTGTTGGCACATATTCTAAAAGAGGTAGTAAAGGTATTTACCTTATAGAATTTGATGAATCAAATGGAAAATTTAAACTAATCAACTCATTTGAAAAACAAAGTCTTTTGAACCCATCTTTTTTAGCGATTCATAACGAATATTTATATTCAGTTGGTGAATCTGAATCTCCAAATCCTGGAACTGTTTCCTCCTATAAGATTAACGGTAATAATATAGAAAAAATAAGTGAAGCTTTTACCAACGGAGATAACCCTTGCCATTTAGCGATTAATTCAAAGAATAATTTTTTAGTTGCCGTGAACTATTCTTCTGGAGATTTTTCTACTTATAAAATAACAAATGGCAGTATAGACTTTTTAGAAAAAATTTCTCATAAAGGTTCGAGTGTAAATACTTCAAGGCAAAATGAACCACATGCCCATTCAATAAATTTTATTAATGATGAAACTTTTTTCGTTTGTGATCTTGGGATTGATAAAATTATAAAATATACAATTAACCCAAAATCTCAAAAGATAAATTCTGAAAAATATTTTAATCTGAATCCTGGAGCAGGTCCAAGGCATTTCGTTATTAATAATTCACTTAATATTGCATACTCAATTAATGAACTTGATTCAACTATTTCTGTTTTTGAAATTGATAAAGAAAATAACTTATCTAATTTTCAAAATATTTCAACTATTCCAAATGATTATATAGAAGAAACAACCACTGCTGATATTCATTTTTCTCAGGATGGTAAATTTTTATATGGTTCAAATAGAGGACATGATTCATTGGCTCAATTTTCTATCAATGAAAATGGAGCTTTAAATTTTGAGAGAAACATTTCTACTGAAGGTAAGACTCCAAGAAACTTTGCTATTTCTAAAAGTGGAAAATTTGCTTTAGTTGCAAACGAGAATTCTGACAATATTTCTAGTTTTTATATTGATAAAGAAAGTGGTAATTTAAAATATACAGGTCAGAAAATAGAGATCCCTTCTCCTGTATGTTTATTAGAGATTATCAAATGATGGAGATAAAACTTTTTTCGTAGTTTCCAGGGTAAGAATTACTATAGCCCCAAAACAAGAGAAAAATGCTGAAATCCAAATTGCTAATTCATATCCACCTGTTACATCAAAAACTAATCCTGGAATAAAACCTCCTAATGCCATGCCTAAACTTGCAGCTAAAATTTGCCAACCGTAAGTAGTATCCATAGGGAAAAATCCATAATATCTTCTGTTCATTATTGGAAATAAAGTTCCTTCTCCTCCATAAGGAATAGACCATAATATTCCTACTAAATAAAACATCCATTTGCTCTCTGTGAATGCCCATGGAATAACAAATAATCCTTGCCCTAAGAAAGCTAGAAACATTATTGTTTTAGGATTTATACCATCTCCTAGTATTGGTGTTATAAATCTTGTAGTCATTGAAACTATCATTATTAGAGTCAAGCAAAAAACAGAATCTGTATAACTTATACCTTTACTTGTCATAAGTGGAACTAGGCCAATTAGAATCACTGCATGTCCGACACAACCCAAAAAGTGAATGTTCATTAAACTCCAAAATGCATTAGTTTTATAGATTACATTTTGTAAATTTAGAGAAAAATTATTTGATTTATTATCCTTTGAATCTTTAATTTTATCTATATCTTTAGCTCCATAAGGCAATAGGTTTTTATCACTTGGTGTATTCCTGAAAAATTGAAGAGCAACAATCATTATTGCAGTACCTACAACCCCACTAACTATAAAAGTTGTTTGCCAACCAACAGCATCTAACATTATTCCCATAATTTGAATTACTAATGCAGGACCTAAACTCCACATCCCAATAATTAATCCAGTGGCAAGTCCTAAGCGAGTTTTAAACCAAACCGCAACAGCAGGAATAACAGGAACTAAGAACATTGATTGTGCAAATCCAAATATTATTCCATATGATATATAAAATTCTATGATAGATGATGCAAGTGCTGTCCATAACATCCCTATTAGGAATAATAATAATCCTATATACATAGTTTTTCTAGCTCCAATAATAGTTGAAGCATATCCTGCTATAGGAGATGAAAAAGCAGTTACTATTGACATGATTGCATATGCTATTCCTATAGATTTAGGATCCCAAGAAAATTCTTCTACTAGTGGATCGATTATAATTCCAAAGGCCATTCTTATAGCAGAACCTATCATTTGTGCAATTGCACCAACAGCAACTATTACCCATCCATAATGCTTAAAATCAATTTCAGATATGCTATTTTTTATTTTCCTTAATGAAGAGGACATATAAAGATGCTCCCCCCTTCAAGCCATGAAACTTGATAGTCTTTATTTTGATTGATTTTATTCGCAGAATCCCATGCAAAGAAATATATTAAAACACTCATTGAAAAAATGAACGAGATAAAAAATAAAAACATTCCTTTTACTGGAGATTTTGTATTAGTTTTAGATGCAGTCACCATTGAATTAATAATATCAAATTTTTATTATTATTATGCAGTTTTTAACTAAACTTGTAATTAATCTATAATGCAATTTTTAAACTTAATAATTAATATCTTTGAAAAACATAGATTTAAATTATTATGCTTTATTTTAATTCATGCCCAAAATGTACTAAGGGAACAATTGAATATAATCAAGATTCACAAGGTAAATCGATAACCTGTCTTATGTGCGGATTTAGTAAAAATTCTTTTTCTAATCCTTCTAGGAGAAAAAAAACAAAGATTTCCTAATTGACTCTTAATATATCTTTGTAATAAGGGTATATATAATATTAAAAAAAACTGATTTATTTAATGTTATCGTTACCCCAAAAACCTAGAGTTCTAATAGTTGAAGACGATAAAAGTATCAGAGATGCATTAAGATATAATCTTATTGCTGAAAACTATTCTGTTAGCTTAGAAGAAAACGGAATAGATGCTTTAGACACTATTCTACAAAATCCATTTGATCTCATTCTGTTAGATATTATGTTGCCAAATTTAGATGGAATGGAAATATGTAAAAGAGTTAGATATGAGAATATAAACACTCCAATAATAATGATTACGGCTAGAGATACTGATATAGATAAAGTTTTAGGCTTAGAACTTGGAGCAGATGACTATGTTTCTAAACCTTTTAGCATGCCTGAACTTTTGGCAAGAATAAAATCAAATATAAGAAGGAATAAAATATCATTTGAAAATTATAAAAATGTTTCAAAAAAAAATTTCAATCATTTGGGAGTTTCATTTGATTTGGAAAAGAGAGAAATAAAAATTGATGGTGATGTGAAATTTTTTAGACCTAAAGAATTTGATCTTGCATATGTATTAATGAGTAATCCTGGCAAAGTGTATACAAGGGAAAAATTGGTTCAGGATATATGGGGATTTGACTATTTTGGAGACACAAGAACAGTTGATGTTCACGTTAGATGGATTAGGGAAAAAATCGAAGAAAATAATTCTAAACCTAAAAAAATTTTGACTGTAAGAGGGGTGGGTTATAAAGCAAATGTGGAGTAAAAAGAAATTAATTTAAAGCAGAATATTCCTAAACTTTCATATACTAAAATAGTTCTATTATTAGGTACTAATATATTATTCATATCTTTTTTACTAATCCTAATTTTTTCTGATAATTTGTTTTTACTTCTTTGTGTTTTTATTCTTTTATTTTTATTCAATATTTTTACAATTTATGTTGTAAAAGCTAAGATAAATTTATTAAATAATAATATTAAAATGATTTTTAATGACACTAATTCTAAACTAAATTTTATTGATGATTTAAATACAACTAATAAGTTATTAAAGGACAACATAATTGAACTCAACTCTGACCTAAAAACAAATAATGAATTTGGATTGCTTTATAATCTTTCTAAAGATTATTTCGATGAGGGAATATTATTTTTGGATTCAAAAAGAAATGTAAAAAGTATAAATAAAAAAGCATTAGAATTATTTGATAAAAACATATCAAATATCCCAAGTATAAATAAATTTACTGACATTTCAACTAACATTGAAATACTTGAATTTGTAGAATCATCTTCAACTAATGTAAATAATAAAAATATACAAACTAATTTTCCAGAAAAACATTTTAATTTAAGATCTTTAAAGATAGAAGATACAATTATTTTGTTTATAAAAGATATAACTGATATCTTTTATATGGATAAAATTAGGAAAGAATTTTTTGCTAATACCTCACATGAATTAAAGACTCCAGTTACTTCAATTCAATTAAACGTTGAGGCATTAAAAAATAGTATAAAAATTGATAATAAAGATGATTTTGAATATTTTTTAGAAAAAATAACATTTGATTCAGATAGATTACAAAAAATTTCTAAAGATATTGGAAATGTACATGCTTTGGAATCAGGCATTATTACATTATCTGAGGAAGAATTTTCTATTGATGATTTTATAAATGAAGCTAAAAAACTTATAGAAACTTTATTAGACTCAAAACAAATTAAATTAATAATCAATAAAAAAAATAATTTTAAGAAAATAGTTTTAGACAGAAATCTTTTTATGACAATTTTTGAAAATGTTATATCTAATTCTATTAGATATAGCGAAATAGGAAATTCTATAGAAATAGATTTATTCAAATCAGAAAAAGAATTTGAAATTGTGTTTAATGATTATGGTACAGGTGTTACAGAAAAAGATTTGCCTCATATTTTTGAAAGATTTTATAGAGCTGATGGAATAAGAAGTGATAAACATTCTGGATTAGGGCTTTCAATTGTAAAACATATTGTAGAACTTCACGATGGAACAATTATTGCCAATAGTTCGTTAAATAATGGATTGTCTATTGCTATAAAAATTCCACAATAGATTTATATTATTTAACGTTGATTTAACAATTAGATTATTGATTGTAATAATCTTGACTTGATAATTTATTTAAATTTTATTTTTTATGCAAAAAGACACTAGAGGTATAACTAAAAGAAAAATAGAAGAAACTTTA
The DNA here is from genome assembly GCA_002719295.1 of Chloroflexota bacterium. Classification (GTDB taxonomy): domain Bacteria; phylum Chloroflexota; class Dehalococcoidia; order Lucifugimonadales; family Lucifugimonadaceae; genus TMED-70. Next base: position 117,194 of record PBHC01000008.1, on the reverse strand, counting down.
GTTCTCAATTTACTTAGATTAAGTGGATTGATTTCAATTATTACAACTATTGGAATAATTACTATTTTAGGAGTAAACTCTGTACCCTTTTTCAAGGAAGTAGGATTTACTGAATTTTTTACAGAATTAAAGTGGACTCCATTATTTGTCCCTCAAAACTTTGGTGTCTCTCCATTAGTAAACGGGACTTTTCTTGTTGCTTTTATAGCTGCTGGAACAGCATTAGTTTTTGGATTGGGAAGTGCTTTTTATTTATCTGAATATGCAAGCAGAAGTGTTAGAAAAATCATAAAACCTTTATTAGAAATTTTAGCTGGGATCCCAACAGTAGTTTATGGATATTTTGCATTGACTTTTGTTACACCTATAATTCAAGTTATTTTCCCTCAAACAATTATTTTTAATGCCTTAAGTGCTGGGATAGTCATGGGAATCATGATTATTCCAATGGTTTCCACATTATCAGAGGATGCTATGAATGCTGTTCCTATGAGTTTGCGAGAAGCAGCTTATGGACTAGGAGCAAAAAAATACCAAGTGGCTTTAAGAGTCGTATTTCCTTCAGCAATTTCAGGAGTCGTTGCCTCTTTTATTCTAGCCATATCTCGAGCTATAGGAGAAACAATGATTGTAAGCCTTGCTGCAGGAGGAAAGCCTGCATTAACATTAAATCCTCTTGATGCTATACAAACTATGACAGCGTATATAGTCACCGTAAGCCAAGGTGAAACACCGCAAGGATCTGTTGAATATAATAGTATTTTTGCTGTTGGATTATTGCTTTTTTTCTTGACTCTTATTATGAATTTAATAGGAAGATTTATTGTTACAAAATATGCCCAAAATTATGAATAAACTATGAAAGAAAAATTTTTCTATATACTCTTTTTATCTGCAATTCTAATTGGTATTTTTTCTCTTGTAATTTTATTTGTAGATATAATTTCTGATGGGTATAAACATCTTACTTGGGATTTTTTGACTAATTATGCATCAAGAAAAGCAGAAAAATCTGGAATTTTAGCTCCTTTAGCAGGGACATTATGGCTCATAGTATTGACAGCGCTTTTTACTATCCCAATTGGAGTATCTACTGCCTTATACCTTGAAGAATTTGCATCAGATAATTTATTTAATAAAATAATAAAAATAAATGTTTCAAACTTAGCAGGGGTTCCTTCAATAATTTATGGACTACTTGGGTTAGCTTTTTTTACCTATACATTAGCTCTTGGTAAAAGTTTATTAGCAGGAGCTTTGACAATGACATTACTTGTTCTCCCAATTGTCATTATAGCTTCTCAGGAGGCTATTAGAACAATACAACCTTCATTGAAAGATGCAGCATATGCACTGGGGGCAACAAAATGGGAAGTTTCAAAAAGAGTTATTCTCCCTCATTCTATAGGAGGAATAATGAGTGGAATTATCTTAGCTATGTCTCGAGCATTAGGTGAAACAGCTCCAATTTTAATTATTAGTTCATTAGTATTTATTACTATGGTTCCATCAGGACCATTAGATAGATTTACCATATTACCATTGCAAATATATACCTGGGCATCATTCCCACAAGATGATTTTAGAGCAATAGCATCCACTGGAATTATTGTTTTGTTATTTATATTAATTTTTATGAATTCTATAGCAGTCTATATAAGGTTTAAAACACAGGATTAAATTCTATTTTGGTAGAATAGACGGATAAAGCAAATTTATTATGTCTAATACTTATTGGTTAGTGAATTTTTCACTAGAAAATTTTAATATATCTAAGAAAAGATCATTCGATCTTTTAGGATTTTCAAAAAAAGATAATAAATTGACAAATAAAATAAATACAAACGACCATGTATTATTTTATATCTCAGATATTAAAAGTTTTGTTGGGTCTTCAGTTGTAAATTCTAAGAAATTTTTTGATAAAAAGAAAATTTGGGATCTTGAAGAGGATGATGTGAAATTTCCCTACAGGGTAAAGTTGAAATCAACTAAAATTTTGCCTGAAAAAAAATTTATGAGTGGGTATGATGTAGCCCCTTCATTGAGTTATTTGAAAAGATGGGCCCCAGAAGATTGGTATCTGGCTTTCTTAGCTCCAGTACACATTATTTCTCATAATGATTATCAGATTATTTCAAAAGGTATTGATGATTCATTAAGTCCCAAACAGAAAAATACTCAGATAATAAAAAAAACTAGAAGAACCAAGAAAAAGAAGTAACTACAAATTCAAAATATTTTTTGAATTATATTCTATTTTTTCGATTAATAATTCTGGTTTTATTTTTTTTAAACTACTCAATTTTTCTATAATCAACACAAGATCTTTAGGTTCTGTCCAACGTAATCTGTTTTTTTTAAAATATTGAGGATAGCTATCTGTTTCTATAACTAATTGTTCTAATGGGATTTTTTTAATTACATCGGATAGAATTTCATCTCTTAGAAAAGGCTTAGCAACTGAAATATAAACATTTTCATTTAGAAGTTGTTTTGCATAATTGTAATCGCCTGAAAAATAATGGGCTACAGACTTTATTTCATTTATTTTTGCGATTTTAATCAAATTTATTGCATCTTTTTCTGCATTTCGAACATGAAAAGCAACAGGTAATTTAATACTCTTTGCTAGGATGATTTGTTCATAAAAAAAATCTTCTTGAATTTTTTTATCCGGTGAACTTTCTTGAAAATCTAGACCTATTTCACTAATCATAATAGTTTTTTTATTTTCTGAAAGTTTAGATAATTTTTCAATATAATTATCAGTTTTTTCATCAAAAATATTTTGAGGATGAATTCCTACCGCAGAATAAATCTCCTTATATTTTTTTGATAATTCAATCGAATTTTCAGAATCAGATAATGTTGTGCCAGCAGCAATAATTATTTTGATATTATTTTTTATAGAATTATTAATTAATATTTCTATATCTTCGTTACTAAATTGTTGTACATGTGTATGAATATCTATTAGCATTTTAAGAATCTACTATTAAATTTATAAAATTGGAGTAAAAATGAGACCAGGATTTGGGCAATTCAATGTAGCAACTCCTGAATATTTGAGATTTGCAGCACAATATGGAGTAAAGGACATATTACTTAATAATCCATCTCTTCAGGAAGAAAAACCAGGTGTATGGTCAAAAAAGGAATTACTGAAATTAAAGTTAACTATAGAAAGTTATAACTTGAGATTATCAGCAATTGAAAATGTCCCTACTCATTTTTATGATCAAATAATGCTAAATGGTCCTCAAAAAGATCAGCAGATAGAAAATATGATTCAAAACATTTCCAATATGGGAGAAATTGGTATTCCAATCTTCGGATATAATTGGATGCCTTCTCACGTTTGGAGAACTGCTCCCAAAACAATCAGAAGTGGATCTATAGCAACAGCTTTTAATTATGAATCTGCGAAACAAATGCCAATATCTCATGAAAGAGAATACTCAGAAGATGAAATGTGGCAAAATTTAGAAGAATGGATAAAAATAATAACTCCAATTGCAGAACAAAATAATATTCGTTTAGGTATTCACCCGTGTGACCCACCTGTAGAATCTTTAGGAGGAATTCCTCAACTATTTAGGTCTTTTGATTCATACAAGAGATTGATTGAAATAATTGACTCTCCATCAAATGCAATTGAATTTTGTCAGGGAACTTTTTCAGAAATGGAAGATGCAAAAGATGGAGGGATATATGAAATGATTGATTATTTCTCTTCAAGAAAAAAAATATTATATGTGCATTTCAGAAATGTTTCAGGCACTGTACCTAATTTTAATGAAGAATTTATTAATACCGGATACGTAGATATGCATAAAGCAATGAAGATATATCATAAAAATGGTTTTGATTCTTTTTTTATAGATGATCATGTCCCTCAAACATTTGAAGATACTGAATGGGGCCATAGAGGAAGAGCATTTGCTAATGGATATATACAAGCATTAATAGAATCTGTAACTAAAGAAAATAAATTATAGGTCTATAAATAATTAATTTTGTTTTAAAAAAGAAATTCAAAAACATCTCAAAGCATATTAATTGATTAAGTGGCTACTTTTATTTAATTCTTTTTACATTGGATGAAAAAATTATAAAAATACAAGCTAATAAAGCTATTAACGCAAACATTGGGAAGCTTAGTTTGTAAGATCCAGTGAAATCATATATTAATCCAGCTGATATTCCACCTATCGCTTGTCCAGCACTTACAAATGGCTCTGAATATCCTCTAATGGAACCAATATTATCTTTCCCAAAAATATCAGCTAGCACAACCGGAGGGATTACTAATAAACCACCTAAAGCCATTCCAAAAATGAATCCTATTAAATATGCCAAAATTATATTTGATATTAATAGAAATAATAATGCTGAAAGACCTAGCCAAACACATCCAAAGAAATAAACATATTTTGAAGAAAACTTATCTGTAGCCCATCCTGTAACAAGACTACCTACACCTGTCCCTAAGGCCATAATAGTTAATGCTGATGCTGCAAAAATAGGATTTATACCTTTATCGATTAAGTATGCTGCTTGATGAATATTTACTCCGGTATGGATAAAATATGTTAAAAATCCAACCATTGATAACATCCAAAAAGGTCTAGTTTTTAGTGCATTTCTTAGCGATATAGAAGATGTATTTCTATCTTTATTTCCTGAGTTATTTTTTAACTCCAAATATTTTTTATCGTTAGAGTCTATATCTTTAGGATCATCTACCATTGTGAAAAACACCAAAGGTAAAGAAATCAACCACACCATTAGTCCTATAAATATCCAACTCATTCTCCAAGAATCAGGATTGTTGCCATCTATGTTTATAATTAATTGTGCAAATAAAGGAAATAGTCCCATACCTAGTGAATGAGATAAACCTAAAATTCCAGTTGCTTTTCCTCTATTATTTATGAACCATTTAGCAATGACTGTTGAAGCTCCTATTTGTACAGGAGAACTAAAAATTATTCTTCCAATTCCAAAAAGTATGTAGAAAGTAATTGGATTAAATGTTCTGCTAATTAATAGAGTCGAGATTCCTAATAGAGATATAGAGAAGAATAAAGTTTTTTTAGAACCATATTTTTGAATTAGATACCCGGAAAGTGGAGAAATGAATACTGATAAAATTCCTGCTAGAGAAGAGGCTCCAACAATCAATGTTCTTGACCATCCCAAGTCTTCGCTCATAGGGTAAACAAAAACGGCTATAGTTAAGGTTGCGGCAGCATTTCTAACAAACATTGTTGAACCAGATCCGGCTACAATAATCCATCCGTAATAAAAAGATGTATTTTTTTCGATGAATTTCGCTAATTGGTTCATTCTAGCTATTTATTTAATCTAATAATAGAATGTAACATTAAATTTATTATCCGTTTAGGACTTTGGGAGAGAGAATGTCTATTAATTTTGAAAAAAATAAATATCTAAGGGAAATTGAGCTTATAGAAGGATCGAAAAGTTTTTTTGATATTAAGTCTTTAACTGATGACAATAATATCAATTTAAATAAAATTCCGTTTTCTATACGAATACTTATAGAAAATGTATTAAGGTCAAATCATAACGAAATTTCAAACTTACAGCAAATAGAGCAATTGATAAGTTGGTCTAAAGATTCTGCCCCCGATAAAGAATTCCCATATATGCCTGGAAGGGTGATTCTTCAAGACTTTACAGGAGTTCCAGTGGTGGTTGATCTTGCGGCGATGAGAGATGCTGTAAGTACCCTAGGAATTAATGCTTCAATGATTAATCCCATTGTAAGAACAGATCTTGTAATAGATCATTCTGTGCAAGTTGATTATTTTGCTCAAAACTCTTCTTTGTCAAAAAATATTTCAAGAGAATTTGACAGAAATCAAGAGAGATATAAACTTTTGAAATGGGCTCAAAATTCATTTTCAAATTTTTTAGTTGTGCCTCCTGGTACAGGAATTGTCCATCAGGTTAATTTAGAAAATCTTGCAGAAATAATATTAAGTTCAGATGAAAATAATTTTATTTATCCTGATACATGCGTAGGAACAGATTCTCATACAACAATGATTAATGCAGTAGGAGTATTAGGTTGGGGAGTTGGAGGTATTGAAGCAGAAGCTGTAATGTTAGGTCAGCCTTATTATATGCAAGTACCAGAAGTAATAGGTGTAAATCTTTATGGAAAAATAAATGAAGGGACCACAGCAACTGATGTTGTATTGGCAATTGTAGAAAAATTAAGAGAAGTAGGGGTAGTTGAAAAATTTGTAGAATTTTTTGGTCCGGGTATGAGTAGTTTATCTTTGACAGATAGGGCTACTATTTCGAATATGGCACCTGAATATGGTGCTACATGTGGATTTTTTCCTGTAGATAATAGAACAATGGATTATTTAACATTAACAGGAAGAAATAAAAAAATTATTGATAGAGTTGAAAAATATACTCAGAGTAATAATTTGTTTTATGATGGAATAGATCCAAATTTCACAAAAAAAATAGATTTTGATTTATCCTCTGTTTCACCATCATTAGCTGGGCCAAAAAGACCACAAGATAGATTAGCTTTATCAAACGTTAAAACTAATTTTCAAGATAGTTTTCAATTAAGTGAAGATCAAATTGATAATAGTGAATTAGATGATGGATCGGTTGTTATAGCTGCTATCACAAGTTGTACAAATACATCTAATCCAAATGTAATGATGGGTGCAGGAATAATAGCTAAAAATGCATCAAAAAAAGGATTAAAGCCCAAACAATGGGTCAAAACATCTCTCGCTCCAGGTTCAAAAGTTGTAAGTAAATATTTAGAATCAGCTGGACTTGATAAATATTTAGATGATATTGGTTTTCATACGGTAGGATATGGATGCACTACATGTATTGGTAACTCAGGCCCTTTACCTCAAGAAATTGCTGAAGTAATAGATAATAAAGAATTATCAGTAGCTGCAGTTCTTTCAGGGAATAGAAATTTTGAAGGTAGAGTACATCCTCAGGTCAAAGCTAACTATTTAGCTTCTCCAATGCTTGTTGTTTTGTATGCTCTTGCAGGAACAGTTAATATAGATTTTTCTAAAGATCCTATTTCAAATGATAAAGATGGGAATCCTGTTTTTATGGCTGATCTTTGGCCTTCTACTGAAGAAATTGAGAGGACCATTGAAAATTCTTTAGATTCTAAAATGTTTATTGAGGAATATAAATCAGTTTTTGAAGGTCCTGAAGAATGGCAAAAACTTTCAGCAACTAAATCAGATAAATTTAAATGGGAAATTGATTCAACATATATTCAAAAACCTCCTTATTTTGAAAATTTTGATTTACAGTTGCCAGAAAAAACAAAAATTAAGGATTCAAGATGTTTAGTTGTTTTAGGTAATTCAGTGACTACTGATCATATATCTCCAGCAGGATCTATTCCTCAATCCGCTCCATCAGGTCAATTGTTGATTTCTAGTGATGTTCCAAGGTTTGAATTTAATTCATACGGTTCAAGAAGAGGGAATCATAATATTATGGTTAGAGGAACTTTTGGAAATATTCGACTTAGAAATGAAATAGTTGAAGATGAAGGAGATTGGACAATTCATTTTCCTACAAATGAAAAAATGAGAATATATGAAGCTTCTGAGTTATACCAAAAAAATGATACCCCTTTAATCGTTATTGCAGGAAAAGAATACGGAACAGGNTCATCAAGAGANTGGGCAGCTAAAGGNCACTNNNTTNNTAGGTNTAAAAGTNGTNATNGCNGAAAGTTTTGAAAGAATTCATAGATCTAATTTGGTTGGTATGGGAGTTATACCTCTACAATTTTTAGATGAACAAAATTTTAAAAGTCTTCAACTAGATGGATCTGAAATTTTTGATTTTGAAGGATTGGAATCAAAAATTACTCCAAACTCTGAAATTAATGTAACTGCTATTAAAAATAATGGTACAGAAATAAAATTTAGAACATTATTAAGAATTGATACCCAAATTGAAGCAGAATATTATTACAATGGAGGTCTTTTACCTTACGTTTTGAGGAAAATGGTTAGGGAGTCAAATTAATACTTTTGGATGGAGTAGAATTCATCCAATTAAAACCAGATTCCTTTAACTTTCTCGGTAAAACTTTTTGATCAGATAACAAAATTTCTTTTCCAAATTTACCAAATAAAATTGAAATTGCAATCCTAGGTAATTTTACTTTTATAATAGGTTTTATTTCTAAATTGATTTCATTTAAAAGTTCTTTGAAAGTAATAGGGGTAGTAGAAACCACATTAATTGGTCCATTGATGTTTTNATTGTTTAAAACATGATGAATAGATCTTATAGCATCAATTTTAGAAATCCAAGGGAAGTAGTTTTCACCGGTACCAATACTACTAATCCCAACAATACTACTAAATTTCTTCATAGATTTATAAATCTCTGAATTTTTATCGATTATTGTCCCAAATCTTAGAAAAACCACTCGAGTTTTTTCAAGATTTTGGATTGATTCCCATTCATTTACGATATCTGGTATATCACCTCTCCCTTTTGGAGATTTTTCATCAATTAATTCATTTGGCCTGTCCCCATAAAAACCACATGCAGAGGCTGAAATAATTAATTTTGGAGGGGTTTTAGAAGCCTTAATTGTATCAATTAGGGTTTTTGTTGGATTTATCCTGCTTGATATTATTTCTGAAGCTTTTTTTCTTACAAAAGGCTTAATTATTCTTTCACCATTTAAATTAATTATTATTTCAGAATTATCAATTAATTTTTGCGATAATAATTTTTTTTCTGGATTCCAATAATGTTTTTTATTTTTATTTCTTAGAAGTAATCTTATTTCATGATCTTCTTTGCNCAAAGAAGTAATTAGGTCTTTCCCTAAATATCCACTTGAACCTGTTATTGTAATTTTCATTATATTTTTTTAAGCTGATATACTTTCTATAAACTTTTTATAGAAAAATAATAATATAAATATAAAATAATCTCCAAGAGAACAAAAATGCAATATACAAAAAAAACTAAAAATATTTCTGATCAGTTAAACAAGATTCTAAATTCTTTAGATAATGCCCAATTAAAACAAGTAAAATTTGATTTTAGTGATGAAGAAAGATTTATTTGGTATTACACTCCTCATGAACAAAATGGTCTCCTTGTATTTCAAATGAAACCCTACCAAAGAAAGTTACTATATGAATTACTTGAGCTGACTTATTCCACCCAAGGTTACAAAACTGCTAGGTCTATAATAAATTTAGAATCTATTTTAAGAGAATATGAGGCAAAAAATTCAGATTCTAATCAAGGAGGAAACGGACAATGGGTTAGGTCTGAGGAAAGATATTGGTTAGCGATTTTTGGAGATCCTTCTTCAAATAAAAATCCATGGGGATTTAGATTTGGCGGACATCATATAGGCTTAACTGTAAATATTATAAGTGATTTTATATCTATACACCCTCTATTTTTTGGAGCAAATCCTGCAAAAGTAATTGATGGGCCTCAAAAAGGATTTAGNGCCCTAAGTCAAGAGGAGGATTTAGCTAGAAAATTTGTTACAACTCTTTCTGATGAAAACAAGAAATTAGCTATAGTAAACGAAATTGCTCCTCCTGATATATTAACAGCTAACTATAGAAATTTTAATTCTCAAGATTTTTTTGAAGGTTTAAAATTTAATAAGTTAGAGGATCCTCAAAAGAATAATTTAATAGAACTGATCAAGGTATACACTTCGAGATTTACAGATGAATATGCAAAAAATTATTTNAACAAAATTTCAAAAAATGGATTTGAAAATACGACTTTTGCATGGTCGGGATCTACTGAAATATCAAAAGGTCACTATTATTTTATAAAACATGACAATTTTTTAATTGAGTATGACAATACTCAAAATGACGCAAATCATATCCATTCAGTTCTAAGAGATTTTAATGGAGATTATGGACAAGATATTTTGTCTGACCATTATAAATCTAATCATTAAGTAGAAAGAATATTTATTATTTCGCCTTCATCATTTAGATCAATATCAAAAGCATTTGGATTGCTAGGAAGTCCAGGTAAAGTAATAATATCTCCTGCCAAAGTGACTATCTGTTTAGCTCCACCTAACACTCTAACTTCCTTGATAGGAAGAGTGTGGCCTGTTGGAGCACCTCTAAGTTTTGGGTTAGCAGATACAGATAAGTGAGTTTTTGCCATACAAATTGGAAAATCCCAACCTTGGCTTTCAAAAAGCCTAAGTGTAGTTCGAGTCATTGGTCCCCAAGAAACTTTATCAGCAGAATAAATATTTTTAGCTAAATTTTCTACTTTTTGAATTGGGCTATCAGAATCCTTATACAATAAAGAAATATCTTCATTGTCATCTTCTAAGCTAGAAATATATTCTGCCAATTCAACCATTCCATCTCCACCTTTTGAGAATCCTTCACATTGAATTGCAATAGAATTATTTTCTTTACATATTTTTTTAACTAAATCTATTTCCTCTTTAGTGTCATCTGGGAATTGATTTATTGCTACAACAGACTTCAACCCATAACTAGAAACAATTCTTATTGCGTTTTTCAAATTTTCAGAACCTTCTGTTATTGCATTAAGGTCTTTTGCGGAAAGATCTTTTACATCTACTCCTCCGTGCCATTTTAATCCTCTAATTGTGGCAACTATGACAGCACAAAAAGGTTCTGGCCCACCTTGCCGAACTTTTATGTCCATGAACTTTTCAAAACCAAGATCAGCTCCAAATCCAGCTTCAGTTATAACATAATCTGCAAAAGAAGAGGCTATCTGNTCAGCTAAAATTGATGAACAACCATGTGCAATATTACCAAAAGGTCCCATATGAACAATGGCTGGTTGACCTTCAACTGTTTGAGCTAAATTTGGTTTTATAGCATCTTTTAGTAATGCCATCATTGATCCTACTGCATTTATTTCTTTAGCTAAAACTGGGGTTTTATCTTTTTTCCAACCAACTACAATATTTCCAAGTCTTTCTCTAAGATCTTTGTATGAATCAGTTAATGCCAATATAGCCATTATTTCTGATGCTGCNGAAATATCAAAGCCCGTATTTCTTAAAGGAGATGTNTTTTTTCCTCCTGTACCTGCTATTACATTCCTTAAAGACCTATCTTCTGCATCAGTTACTCTTCTCCAAGTTATATTTTCAGGATAAAAATCATTTATTGNATTTCTATAAACAGTATTGTCTACCATTGCGGCTAATAAATTATGTGCGGATTCCATTGCGTGAAAATCTCCATTAAAATGAAGATTTATATCAACTGCGGGCTCTACTGTTGCTTTCCCTCCTCCAGTTCCACCTCCTTTATGTCCAAATACAGGACCTAATGAAGGTTGTCTTATAGTAAGTGCAACATTTTTATTTATTTTTCCTAAACCTTGGGTTAATCCTATTGCAGTAGTAGATTTACCTTCACCAAGAGGTGTAGGAGTAATTGCAGTTACTACAACTAATTTAGACTTTTTGTTTTTATCTATACTTTCAAGTGGAATTTTTGCTTTATGTTTTCCATACAATTCTAAAGAATCTTTTTCAATTCCTAAGTTATCTGCAATTTCTTCTATGTTTTTAATTTTTTTCATAATTCTTTGGATTTTTTATAACACTTATAAGTATACAAGAGATTGCACATAGTGCTGCCATAGCTATGAGTGAGTAATAATATGTATCATACTTATCATAAATATAACCTACAATAACAGGAGANATCATCATTCCAATTCCCATAGGAAAGGCATTTATTCCAAGAATTGTTCCGTAATATTTTCCTCCAAAAAAATCTCCTCTTAAGGCATGAAATGCTGGTGTTCTCATTCCAAAACCTACTCCCCATAGTATTGAGAATAAAATTACTATTGAGTAACTATTTGCATAAGCTAAGACGATAATAGCAATTGATTGTATTAGAAAAAATATNGGAATAATTATTTTTTTATTAAAGAAATCTCCTAATATTCCACCAGAAAGTTGACCAAAAAATTGTAATATAGATAAAATAGGAAGAATCGTTCCTGCTGTAATAATATCCAAACCAACTCCATTATCATCAGTTAGATATAAAAATAAATGAGCAGAAATTGCTCCAACTGAAATATTTGCAAAAAGATGAGCGAGAGCAAGAATCCAAAAAGGTTGAGTCTTTATNGCTTCCTTTGGAGAAATATTTGAATTTGAAATAAAGTTCTTTTTTGTTTTTTTTATTTTTTCAAGAAAATTTATATCAGGTCTTTTTTTCACTATAAAAGAAAGTAATGGGCCGGTAAAAAGGAATATTATAGCAAGATATATCATTGTTGCCCTCCACCCATTCTTTTCAATTGAAAGAACCATTAATGGAAGAAAAAATCCACCAAATGAACTACCTCCTATTACCCAACTCATTGCAGTGGCTCTCTTATGAGGCATCCAAACATTAACTGCGGACATAGATGGTACAAAACCTCCAATACTTACTCCTAATGATACAAGTAAATATGATAAGTAATAAAATAGTATTGTATTAATGGTACTAAGCCAAAATAATCCTATGCTTGCGATAGAAAAGCCAATCAGAATCATCTTCCATGCTCCAAATCTATCAGTTAGATATCCTTCAAGNGGTCCTAATAAAGCTCCTCCAAACCTTCCAAAAGAAGCAACTCCTGAAACAACTGTTCTAGACCAACTAAATTCATCTTCCACAGCTTTGAATATTATGCTTCCACCACTAAAAGTAGGGATACTTGATATAGCAGTATTTAATCCTCCTGCAAAACTAATCCACCAACCATAATATAATTTTTTAAATTTAGTAATCATCTGTTAATACGTGTACACGGTATCATGTATCAATTTACAGGTAAACGTTTCCGTGTATTTAATCTACCTTTGTAAATATTTTTTGTTTATAAGTATAAAAAACAGGTTTTCCTGTTTGGATTTCTAGCTTTTCTGTTTCTTTTTCTGATTTGTTTTCAATTATTTTTATTAAAGCTCTCAAGCTATTTCCATGAGCTGCGATTAAAATATTATTTTTTTCTTCTAAGNTTTTATAAAGTATTTCTTCACAAAATANATTCACTCTTTTTACGGTATCTTCTAATGATTCTCCTTGGGGTATGTTTGATGGTGATATTTGATTAAATAAAGGATTTTTTAATTGGTTGTCGTGTTCTTTNTTGTCTAATAATGGAGGCTTTGTTCTGAAGCTTCTTCTCCATTCAAGTACTTGGTCATCACCATACTTTTTTGAAGTCTCAGATTTATTTAACCCTTGCAATTTCCCGTAATGCCTCTCATTAAGACGCCAATCTTTTACTATTTCAGTAAGTTTAGTGTTTGAATTTTTGAGAATTATTTCGCCTGTATGATATGCTCTGCTGAATATTGAACTGTAAGCTTTGTTTATTATTATTTTCTTGGATAAAATCTCCTGTGCTGCCTGNTCAGCTTCTTTTTCTCCTTCGTCTGATAAAGAGATATCAGTCCAACCTGTAAATCTGTTTTCTTTGTTCCATAAACTTTTACCGTGTCTTACTAGGATTATAGAGCTCAAATTATTCCTCAGTGTTTTTGATATAGATATACTATCAATTTTTTATAATAAGTTTAAGCTTTTCATCTTTCCCTAGAGAATTTATTTCATCTATATATAAATAATCATTTTTTAGTTCTAGAACATTTATATATTTTTCATGAGGAATATAATTTAATGATTCCTCTAGGCATCTGAACTCAAAATTCTTTTTACTTTCATAAAACTCTCTTGTACAAGGATACATTTCTGCCTTTCCAACTGAGTTTCCTGATTTGTCAAAATATATGACCGTAANAGGGAAGTATGTTTTATGCATCCAAAAACCTCTATTTTGTTCTTCTTTATATTTGAAAAACATCCCATCTATTTTTAAGGGTAAATTTCTTCTACACATTAGTCCTGTTTTATATTCATTATNATTTTCAGCAATAAACGTATTAATTGGGAAATTAAATTCTTTATTTTGAACTATTAATCTAATTGTTTTGTAATCTATTAATTCTTCACTGCAATCATTGTAATAATCATAAATTTTGTCGTTTAAATCACATGAAAATATAAAAGGTGTAATGAATAGACATATAAAACTTATTTTTTTCATTCACTTAAAAGTTCTTTAACTTTTCTAGGTATTTCAAACTTTATGTCCTCTTCTATATCATCAAATTTATATACATTTGATGGATTTAACTTTTTGATGATTTCATAAACTAACTTATCAGGAGTTGAAGCACCTGAAGTTAGACCAAGTTTTTTTATCCCTTTTAACCAGGAAGGATTTATTTCGTCAAATGAATTTATAAGATAAGATTGGGTGCCNGATTGTATAGATACATCTCTTAGTCTGTTACAGTTTGAAGAATTAGATGCTCCTACAACTAATATTAAATCTACTTTTTTTGCCAGCTTTACTGTGACCTCTTGTCTATTTGTTGTGGCATAACAGATATCATTTCTTACTAAAGCGTTTGGGTAAACAGTTTTAATCTTATCTACTGTATCTTGAGTGTCCCTTACTGATAAAGTAGTTTGAGAAAGAACAATTACATCTTTATTATCTGATTTGTTTTTCTTAAGTTCAAATTTTTCTCTATCATCAATAATCTTCATGTTTGCTTGACCTGATGTTCCTATTACCTCTTGATGGCCTTTGTGTCCAACTAATATAATATCTTTGCCTTCTTTAGAATATTTTTTTGCTTCATTGTGAACTTTGGTCACTAGAGGGCAGGTTGCATCTATAACTTTTATATTTTTTTTCTTTGCTAGCATATAATCTTCAGGAGGGGATCCATGAGCGGAAAATACAACTACAGAGTTATCAGGTATTTCAGAGACATTTTCAACTGTAATTGCACCTTTAGATTCAACTTCAGACACCACTACTGGGTTGTGAACAATTTGATGTTTCACATAAACAGGAGAGCCGTATTTTTCTAGCGCAATTTCAACTAAATCGATTGCTAGTACTACTCCTGCACAAAATCCTCTAGGGTTAGCTAAATAAATTTCCATAATTAAAAAAGTTTATGTATAAATTATAATATTATTTTTAAAGATTACCTATATTAGAAAAATTTTAATACTTTTATATTTATAAAATTATTATTTTTAATATTTTTTTTTGATAGATTATGAATATAAAGAAAATTGAAGATGAAAAATATCCAAAAAGGTCCATTAATTATTAGCGGTAATGCTCACCATACTTTAGCAGAAGATATTGCTTCTTATATAGGACAAGATCTAACTAAAGCAGAGGTATTCAAATTCAATAATGATAATACATTTGTAAAAATACTTGAAAACGTAAGAGAAAGAGATGTATTTATAATTCAACCTACAGCTTTTCCTGTTAATGACAACATAATGGAACTGCTGATTATGATAGATGCGGCTAAAAGAGCATCAGCAGGCAGAATAACCTCAGTTATACCATATTTTTCCTACGCAAGAACAGATAAAAAAGATCAACCTAGAGTTCCTATAACTGGCAGGCTGATTGCAGACTTGATAACTACTGCTGGTTCAGATCGTGTGATGATGATGGATTTGCATGCAGGTCAGGTACAAGGATTTTTTTCAGCTACTGTTGATGAACTAACTGCGTTACCTATACTTGCAAGTTATTTTGTTGAAAAAAAATTAGATGATTGGGTAGTAGTATCACCAGATATTGGAGGTACTAAACGTGCTAGAGATTTTGCAAATAAATTAGGGGCACCTTTGGCTATTATAGAAAAAAGAAGAATAGGAAATAAAGATACTGTAGAAACTCTGAATATAATTGGTGAAGTTCAAAATCGTTCCGCTATTCTATTTGATGATGAAATCAATACAGGAGGAACCATGATTGCAGGTTCTAAAATNNTAAAAGAAAATGGTGTAAAAGATGTATATGTAGCAGCTACTCACGGTGTTTTTCCAAATAGCTCTCTAGAAAAAATATTAGCTTCAAAAGAGATAAAAGAAATTGTAGTAACAGACAGTTTGCCTATAAAAAATGGTAATTCAAAACTTAAAATCCTGCCAATTTCAGAACTATTAGGAGAAGCTATAAAACGAACAAATCGTGGAGATTCTGTAGGTGCACTTTTCTTGTAATTAATCCTTTATGTTTAATTTTATAAAAAAATTAATAAAAAATTCTAACGAAGAAGAGATCAAGAATTTATTCAAAATTGTTGATGAAATTAATTCTTTAGAATCAAATTATGCTTCTTTAAGTGATGAAGANTTAAAAAATTCTACAAATATTTTAAAAGAAAAATACAAATCAAATGAATCCCTAGATGATCTTCTTGTTGAAGCCTTTTCTGTTGTAAGAGAGGCATCTAGTCGTTGTTTGTCAATGAGGCATTTTGATGTTCAACTAATTGGAGGATTATGTCTTCATCAGGGCAAAATAGCAGAAATGCGAACAGGTGAAGGAAAAACTTTAGTTGCTACATTAGCAGCTTATTTAAATACTCTTTCTGAAAAAAGTGTACATGTTGTAACAGTGAATGATTACCTTGCCAAAAGAGATTCTATTTGGATGGGAACAATATATAACTATTTAGGTCTTAGCGTTGGTTGTATTCAAAATAATGGTTCTTTCTTATTAACTAAAAATTCTGATAATCAATTAGAACTAATTGATGCTAGCAGGGAAGATGTTTATAAGTCTGATATTGTTTATGGAACAAATAATGAGTTTGGATTTGATTATTTGAGAGACAATATGGCTCAAGAAACTAAAGAAAAAGTTCAACGTGATCTTGATTTTGCAATTGTTGATGAAGTTGATAATATTCTTATTGATGAAGCACGGACACCTTTAATTATTTCAGGCCCGGCTCCTGATAAAACTCAAGATTATAAAAAGTTTTCTATTATTGCTTCTAAACTAGAATTAGAGACAGATTACCAAGTTGATTCAAAAAGGCAGTCTGTTGCATTAACTGAAACTGGTATAGATAAAGTTGAGAAAGAATTAAGTATAGAAAATCTTTATTCAGAAGAAAATCAAATTTTTTCTCATTTATTAGAAAACGCAATTAAAGCAAATAATTTTTATATTAAAAACGATCAATATGTTCTAAGAGATTCAGAAGTAATTATCGTTGATGAATTTACAGGAAGATTAATGGAAGGTAGAAGATATTCGGATGGACTACATCAAGCCATTGAAGCAAAAGAATCCGTAAGTATCAAACGAGAATCTGTGACATATGCAACTATTACTTTACAAAACTATTTTAGATTGTATGAAAAATTATCTGGAATGACAGGAACTGCTGCGACTGAAGCTGAAGAATTTCAGAAGATATACAGTTTAGAAGTTTTAGAAATACCAACTAATAAAAATTCATTAAGAGACGATTTGCCAGATCAAATTTATATGACTGAAAATGCAAAATGGAAAGCTGTTTGTGAAAAAATNAANGAACTAAATTCTAAAGGAACCCCTGTTCTTGTAGGAACAACAACAATCGAAAAGTCTGAATTTTTATCAAAACTACTCAAATCAGAAGGTCTAAAATGCAATATTTTAAATGCAAAACAGCACGAATCTGAAGCTAAAATCATTTCTGAAGCAGGAGCTCCATTTTCTATAACTGTTTCAACAAATATGGCAGGAAGAGGAACAGATATTATTTTAGGAGGAAACCCTGAAAATTATAATAATCCCTCTGATTGGGAAAAAAATAATAAAACAGTTCTTAATACTGGTGGCTTGTACGTTTTAGGTACAGAAAGACACGAATCAAGAAGAATTGATAATCAACTTCGAGGAAGGTCTGGAAGGCAGGGTGATCCTGGAATAACTCAATTTTTTATTTCTACTGAAGATAGCCTAGTGAAGAGATTTGGTGGGGATAGAATCAAGTCGGCTATGAGTATGTTCAAATGGGATGAAAATGAAGCAGTAGAGAATAAAATGATATCTAGATCTATAGAATCTGCGCAATCTAAAGTTGAAGCTTATCATTTTGAAATTAGAAAAACTTTAGTTGATTATGATGACGTAATGAATACTCAAAGAGACGTTATTTATAAATTAAGAACTAAAGCTCTTTTTTCTGAAAATTTAAGTGATGAAATATTTGAATACATTAACACAGAAATGTCTAATTATTTTATTTCAAATGAGATCAATAATGATTTTGATGAAGTAAATAAAATATCTTTTTTGCGTAATTATTTTCCTGAGGAAAACATTAATGAATTAACTGAAACAGAATTATTTAATAAAGATTATCTTATAGAAAAAGCAAGAGAGATTTATGATTTTAGGGTCGAAAGTCTTTCTGAGGAATTATCGAACCGATTAGATAGTCAAATATTTATACATTCAATTGATTCTAAATGGGTTGAACACCTTACAGTTATGGACAACATGAGACAATCAATAGGGTTAGAGGCAATAGGGCAGAGGAACCCATTAATTCAGTATAAAAAAATGGGTTTTGATATGTTTTCTTTACTAATGCAACAAATTCAATCTCAAATTGCAAGTGATGCCATAAGAGTAAGTAATATTCAGAAAACTAATAATAGAATTTATAAAGAACAAAAAAGTGATTTTGATGACACTAGAAAAAATATGNAAATGGCCACTAATGGTTCAAGTAATTCAAATTCAAATCTTTCCAGAAAAGACAGAAGAAGGATGGAAAGAATAAATAGAAAAAACTCTAAAAAGAGAAACTAAAAATGATTATATTCAGTAAAGAAGAAGAAAAAATCATTNAATCATTTTCTGAAATTGATGAAAAAAATTTTAAAAATAATATTTTATCAATAATTGGAAGTTGGAAAATTAATAATAAAAATAATTATGATTATCTGATTATGCAAGAAGCATTTAACTGGAAAAGATTAGCTGTAAAGATAATTGATTCTCTTGAGTTTGATAAAAATTTAACTTCAAAATTAATTAATTGGCTTTTTAATCCTCATTTATACGCTACTTTTTCAGAAAAAAAATTTAGAGAATTAATTGGGTTTGAAAAATATAATGCACATTTATCTTATTTTTATGGAGTAACTATAGAAAGATGTCTTATTGCTTATTCAGAAGAAGAATTGCTAAAAAGACAAATTTCATATGGCAATTTTGTAAGATACAGACCTGAAGATGTATATTCACATATATATAATATTACTTATAATGAACTAATTGATGAATTTTTTTCAAAATTTAAAATTGATTCAAAAAAAATATCAGAAATAGAATTTGAAAACTTTACATATTGGTGTTTTAAAAAAAGAATAGAAAACTCAGAGCCATCTAAACTAGCTTCAGATACTAAAAAAGGAACCATGTTTTTATATAAATTCTTAGAATCTGAAAACAAAAGATTAAATTCAAAAAAAAATATTAGGAAAAAAAATATAGACTTTGTTTTCTAATTTATAAAAAATAAATAGTCTAATTTAGGGGTGTTCAAATCCAAGAAAAATTCAAAATTGTAAATCCAAAAGAAATGGCTAAGAGATTTGATTTTATAGAAAAAGAGTCATTTTGGCGAGAAAATTGGGATCAAAATAATATATACAATAGACTTGAAAATGAAAATAGAGATAATTCATTTGTAATAGATTCTCCTCCTCCAACAGTTTCTGGCTCTCTTCATGTTGGTCATATTTTTTCTTATACACATCAGGACATTATTGCTCGTTTTAAGAGGATGAACAATTTTAACGTAATATACCCTATGGGATGGGATGATAATGGACTCCCAACTGAAAGAAGGGTTCAAAATATTTTTGGTGTAAGAATTGATAATAATGTTCCATATATAGAAAATTTAATTGTNGAAAAAGAAAAAAAAATAAAAGGGATTTCAAAAAATGATCCCTTAATCGTAAATAGGAAAAATTTTATTGAAATGTGTGAACTTGTTACTCAAAAAGACGAGGTAGCATTTAAAGATCTATTTCGAAAAATGGGTTATTCAATTGATTGGAAGGATGAATATTCGACAATAGATTCTAAATCTCGAAGTATTGCCCAATTATCATTTATAGATTTGTTTGAGAAAGATTTAGTATATCAATCTGATGCCCCAACAATGTGGGATATCGATTTTCAAACAGCTGTAGCACAAGCTGAAATTGAAGATAGAGAAATTGAAGGAGCGTATCATGACATTAAGTTTGGAGTAAANGAATCTGATGAAAAAATAATTATTTCTACTACTAGACCTGAGCTTCTTCCATCTTGTGTAGGAATAACCGCTCATCCTGAAGATAAAAGATACAANCACTTATTTGGTAAAACTGCTATTTCTCCTGTGTTTTTTTCTCCAATACCTGTTTTCTCAAGTGAATTAGTTGATATGGAAAAAGGAACTGGTATTTTGATGGTTTGTACTTTTGGAGATCAAACAGACGTTCAGTGGTGGAGGGAAAANTCNCTANCATTAAAACAATTATTTAATCCTGATGGGATAGTGGCAAAAATAAATTTTGAAAATAGTGAAAANGATGTTATTTGGAAAAGTGATAATCCAGAATTAGCAAATGAAAATATAAAAAATATGATTGGTAAAAATCTTAAGGAAGCAAAAAAACATATTATTGAACTACTTAAAGATCCTAAAAATTCAACTGATCANACTTCAGCTATGNTTAAGGAACCAGAAAAAATAATACATCCTGTGAGATTCTATGAAAAAGGAGATTCTCCAATTGAATACATATCTTCAAGGCAATGGTTTGTAAAAATTACAGATAAAAAAGAAAAATTGTTGGAAGCAGGGAGAAAAATAAAATGGCATCCTGACTATATGTCTAAGAGATATGAAAATTGGACAGATAATCTTTCTATAGATTGGTGTATAAGCAGGCAAAGATTTTTTGGTGTTCCTATTCCNATATGGTACAAACTTGATGATAACNGTATTCCTAATTTTGACGAGGTNATAATCCCTAGTAAAGATAGTTTACCCATTGACCCAGAGATAGATTCTCCTAATGGATATACTGAAGATCAAAGAGGTGTTCCTGGTGGATTTATTGGGGAAAAAGATGTTTTTGACACATGGTTTACATCTTCTCTTACTCCTCAAATAGTAGCTAAATGGGGCTCTGGTGCAAAAGACGAGATGAAATCAATTTTCCCAATGGATATAAGACCTCAAAGCCATGAAATTATAAGAACATGGGCTTTTTATACCATTGTAAAATCAGTACTACACAATGATTCTATTCCATGGAAAAATGTAGTTATATCAGGATGGATTTTGGACCCAGATCGAAAAAAAATGAGTAAATCTAAAGGAAATGTTATCACTCCTATTGAAACAATAGAACAATATGGAGCAGATGCTGTTAGATACTGGGCTGCATCTGCAAGGCTAGGTACTGACACAACTTATGANGAAAATGTTTTTGTTATAGGAAATAAACTTGTAACAAAATTATTTAATGCAGCAAAATTTGTTTTATCTCATGATTCTTTTTCAACTAATAATCTTATTGAATTAGATTCTTCTTTTATTAAAGAATTATCAGTATTNCTTGAAAAAGTAACTGACTATTATAATAATTATCAGTTTGCTCAAGGATTACAAATTACTGAAGAATTTTTNTGGAATACTTTTACAGATAATTATCTTGAACTTGTAAAGAAAAGAGTATTCAATTCTGAAGGAAATGAAAAAGCTTCAGCAGTTACATCTTTAAGACTTGGATTATCTGTAATTCTTAGGTTATTAGCTCCTGTTCTACCTACTATAACTGATGAAATTTGGTCTTGGTGCTTTGCAGATGAAACGAACACAAATTCGATCCATGAATCTAACTGGCCTCATAAAAATGAATTCTTAGAATTTCAACAATCAAAATATGATAATTCCCTTGAGGTTGCAATAAAAGCTATTAGGTCTGTAAGACAATCAAAAACTTCTGAAGGAATAGGTTTAGGTAAACCTGTAGAAAAAATGAAAATTAGTACTAATCAAATGAATTTTAAAATTCTAGATTTTATTTTTGAAGATTTTTCTAATGCNTCAAATTGTTTTGATTTTGAAAAAGATGTAAATGAAGACGAAAATATAATTATAGAAATAATTTCTAAAACTCAAGAATTATAAAGATCTGTATCCTATTTTCCCTTTGTATTTATAATTTTTTTTTTAGTTCGTCAAAGACTCCAGTTTCAAAGTCTCGAACCTCTTTGCAACATTTTAGTGTTTCTTCTGCTATTTCAATNGGTACTCTTGTAATTCCATCGGTATCTCCAACTATGAGATCTCCGGGTTTAATTAATAAATCTCCAACTTCTACTTCTGTTTGTGTTTCAATTAAATTAAATGGTCCATGCCCAGGNACTCTTCCTGTTGCCCATACAGACATNCCTACTTCAGATATTCCTGGTAGATCTCTAATTGACCCTCCGTTAATTACACCTACTGCACCTAATACTTTATGTTTTAGAGCCATCCCATCACCCATAACAGCTCCTCTTCCTTTATTTTTTTCAATATCGACTATTACCCCTATAACAGGAAGATCAGATTGATCAATAGCATCATAATATTCGTCCCAGTCTAATTTATCCTTTGGTTCATATAATGGGGTGACTTTACATGTTACCGCAATACCNACCACAGTTCCATTTTCTAGATGAAGAGATTTTAATTCGGGGCTTGAATAATCAATTTGTTCTTTATCATACTTTTCCATAGTCATCATCGCATTTTGAACCGTTGCTGAATCATATTCCTTAAGGCCTTCAATTATTTCTTTTAATTCCATTTATTTACTCCATTTCAATATTTAAATCTTCACCAGGGAAAAACTCTAACCAAGGTTGAAAATTCTCTACAAATATTTTACCTTCATCAATTGATGAAAGGCCTTTTATTGCTCTTGATGGATCATAACCAGTAGTTTTAGCGAGTGCTTCTATACCTCTTTTAGTATCTCTTACNCCTCCGACAATGAAAATATCTTTTTCTTCATTTTCAACTACTAAATCTAATCCTTTTTTTCTTGTTCTCCAATAAAGTCTCAACTTTTTCTCCTATTTTATGAATTTTTTAGCTCTATCTAGTATTTTGTGTGCAAGTTCATTTTTACTCATTAAAGGAAATGTCTCTTCCCCATCATTATCNATTAATACAGCTTTGTTATTTTCTGATCCAAAACCACTTCCTTCTAAAGTTATATCATTAGCAACGATTATTTTACAATCTTTAGAAGATAACTTTTTTTTAGCATTCAATAAAAGATTTTCTGATTCAGCAGCAAANCCTATTTTTGTTATTTTTGACCCATCTATACTTTTCAATATATCTGGATTTTTTTCTAACTGAATAGAATCCATTTTATCTTTTTTTATTTTTTCTTTTGAAATCTTTTTCACTTTATAGTCAGCTACAGCTGCAGCCATGATAATAATATGAGATTTATCAATTAACTTTTCTATCTCATTTTTCATTTCTAAAGCACTTTTGGCATAAATTTTATTGATTCCATAAGTATCCTGAAGTGAATCTGTCTTTCCGTGAATTAGAGTAACAGAAGCTCCTCTATCTCGTAAAGCTTTAGCTAAAGAAATTCCCATTTTCCCTGAAGATTTATTTGATATAAATCTTACTGGGTCTATCTCTTCTATTGTTCCTCCAGCTGTTACTATTGCATCTATTGAATTATAATCTTTTTTTTTTGAGAAAATATTTATAATTTCATCAAATAATAAATCTGGCTCACTCATTCTTCCAAGTTCATCTATTCCTGATGCAAGTCTCCCTTTTACAGGCCCTGAAATTTTATAACCTAATTGATTTAATTCAATAATGTGTTTTTGAACTTGCTTTGAGTTAAACATATCCCCATCCATAGCAGGAGCTATTAGTATAGGAGCTTNAGTAGCTAAAATACTNCCTACAATNGGATCGCTTGAAATCCCTAATGCTATTCTAGCTAAAATATTTGCGGTAGCTGGAGCAACAACTATAATATCTGCTTTTTTTGCAACTTCAATATGATCGATCGATAATGAAGTTTTTGANTCATAATATCCTGTAATAACGTCATTATGAGTAATTCCAGAAAAAGAAGATTCTCCAACAAAATTTTTGGCTGATTCTGTAAGCATTACTTGAACATTTGCTCCTTCTTTTACAAGTAAGGAAGATAAATATATTGACTTATATGCAGCAATAGATCCTGATACGCAAAGTATAATATTTTTATTTTTTATTATTTTCTTGTTCATAAATATATTTTAACCCCATAAATGATAAATTTTCATTGTAAACGTAATCTAAATCTAAAATAGGCAGTATTAATTCAGCCCCGCCTCCAGTAATAATTAGAGGAGAATCTTTTTTTGCAGAAATTTTTTCAGAATATTTTTTATAGACACCTTTTATAAGCTCTGTATAGCCTAAAATAATCCCTGATTGAATAGATTCTATTGAATTCTTTCCTATGATATTTTTAGGAATTCTTAATTCAACGGGTCTCAATAGTGCAGTTGAACTAGCTAAGCTATCTGCAGCCATATTTAATCCAGGAATAATTGATCCCCCAAGATACTCATTGTCTGATGATACGGCATTAAAAACTAAACAGGTCCCAATATCTAATATTACTGATGGAGATCCATA
Source organism: Chloroflexota bacterium (assembly GCA_002719295.1). Lineage (GTDB taxonomy): Bacteria > Chloroflexota > Dehalococcoidia > Lucifugimonadales > Lucifugimonadaceae > TMED-70. Next base: position 92,518 of record PBHC01000008.1, on the reverse strand, counting down.
AAGTTTTACTGCAGCAACGCTATCTACAANTCTATCTATACCTACATCCTCAGGTGGGTTNTATTTATTTTTTACAGGCAGATTGAAATTATGATTTACAATTATCGGTTTTTTGTTGTTAATTATTTCTGATGATTTTTCAACAATTTGAGTTTTATTTGGAACTACAGAACTAATAATTATATCAATATCTTTTGGTTCAATTTCTCCAATTCTTAATAAAGATTTTATAGAATCGGCTATTTCAAACTCTGACTTATTATCTTTAGTAGAAATTCTAGCAGTACGTGTTAATTCATCACCATAAAAAAGACCTATGTCTACACTTGTGTTACCTATGTCAATTGCAATAATTTTCATTGAATAAACTGATGTTTAGGTTAATTATAAACTATCAGCCATAGGGAAAATTTTTGAAATAACCAAAGCACAAGCTTTTGCAATTTCAATATGTTCTTTTTGAGTTCCATGACCTGCTCTTAGTTGAATATAATGTATCCAACTTCTCAAAGTCCCATTCATATATAGGCGACTTTTAGTGTTGCCTTCAGGAAGTACAGCTCTAGCTTGTTCTTTAGCTATTCCTTTTTCTATAGCCCATTGATATGCAGCTAGAGCTTCATCAATTACTTTTTGTTGACGCNGATCCCATTCTTTCTGTAAATTGGAGTCATCTATATCAATAGAATTTTGTCTGTTTTTATCATCTTGAAGCCTTGCTTCTCTAGTTACAAATTCCATATCTTTAGTTGGATTTGCATATCTTTGACTAAATTCTTGAAAACTAAAGCTTCTATGTCTTAGAATTTGTCTTGCAATATCTCTTGTTGTATCTATTTCTAGGCAAACATTAACCATTTCTAATGGTGACCAATGCTGATTATTGATTAAATATTTAATCAATTTTTCACTAGTTTCTGAATTGAGTTGATTTGATGGATTTGAAACCCTAGCACAGTAGGCTATCAGCTCTTGGCAGTCCTTAAGTCCTAAATTTTCAAATTTATCAGATGCTTGAGAATAACTTATAAGAGTTACTTTTGATGTCATAATAATAGCCTTGATGGCTTTTCTAGTAATTGCCTAAATTCATTCATGAAAATTGCACCTTCTGCTCCATCTCCAACTCTATGATCAGCAGATAAAGTTGCATACATAATATCTCTTATTTCTATTTTATTATCTATTACTTTAGGTTCTTTCTTTACTTCTCCTAATGCAATAATTCCACTTTGAGGAGGAACTATTATTGCTGTAAATGCATGTGTCCCAAACATACCTAAGTTGGATGTAGAAAAAGTTCCTTTAGTAAGTTCTTCATTGCTTAATGGGTTTCCTTTACCCCTTGCTCTACTACCTAGATCTTTAGCTTGTTTTGAAAGTGAAACTAAATCTAAATTTTGAGAATCTAATATTGATGGAACAATCAAGCCTTGTTCTAATGCAATTGCAATCCCTAGATTGATTTGAGGATGCATAACTAACTTATCTCCATCAAAAGAAGAATTCCATTTAGGGTTATTTATTAATGAATTTATCGTAGCTTTTAATACTAGATCATTGACTGAAATTTTTATTCCATCTTTTTCTAGGTCTTCATTTAAATCAGATCTCATTTTCATAGCTTCAGTCATATCTACCTCAACTGTAACTTGAAAATGAGGAATCTCAGTTTTTGATTTAACTGTAACTCTTGCTATAGCTTGCCTCATACTATTTAATGCAATATCTGTACCTTCAAGAGTAATATTTCTTGTTTTATTGAGTTGTGATGATGAAACTAGACTTGGTCCTGGGACATGATTATTTACATCATCTTTTGTGATTCTTCCACTAGGCCCTGTTCCTTTNATATCAGATAAAGGGATGTTTTTTTCTTTAGCTAATCTTTTTGCCATTGGAGAAGCTTTNATTTGTACTGAGTCAGNATCTATAGAAATTTCAACGGTATCATTTTCTGGAGTTGAAGCTTTAATTTCATCTATAACTTCTTTGGGTGAATTTTCTATAGGGTCTTTTTTTATTTCTGTAGGTGTTTCATCATTTGATTCAGATTTAACTTCTTCATTATCTGGGATTTCTTCATCCATTTCACCTACATAACCAATAATCTTTCCTACTTGAACTTTTGATCCTTCTTCTGCTGTGATTTTCCTTAGGAAGCCATCATTATATGATTCCATTTCAACGACTGTTTTATCAGTTTCAATCTCTGCTAATTTGTCGCCTTTCGAAACTTTATCACCTTCTTNTTTCAACCACTTTACTATTGTACCTTCTGTCATATCTGCACCCATTGAAGGCATTGTAATTTCTTTTGCCAAAGTTCTCTCCTATAAGGTTAAATTAATTTTTCTAATATGCTATCAGCAATTTTTTCTGATGAAGGATATGCTTCTGCTTCTAAGTTTTTATTATAAGGCCAAGGAACATCATTTGCACCTATTCTAATTATTGGTCCATCTAACCAATCATTAAATGATTCTTGAACATTCGCAACTACTTCAGCCATTATTCCGCCATTTTTTCTTGCAGTATCAACTGCTACTAGTTTGTTAGTTTTCTTTACAGATTCTCCTATGGTTGTGTAGTCGATAGGGCTGAGAGACCTTAAGTCAATTATTTCGCAACTAATATTTTTTTTAGATAATATTTCTGAGGTTTCATGCAATATACTCATTCCAGCTCCNTATGATAATAAAGAAATATCATTACCTTCCTGATTTATGGATGCCGAACCAAGAGGTATTTCATAATATTCATCTGGAACTTCACCTTTTAATCCGTATAGTAATGCAGGTTCAGCAAAAATAACGGGATTATTATTTTTTATAGAAGTTCTTAATAGCCCTAAAGCATCTTTAGGGTTAGATGGGCATACGCAAAAAATTCCAGGAACCTCAGCTAGCCATGTTTCGAAGCTTTGTGAATGAGTTGCAGCAAGCTGAACTCCTGCTCCTGTAGGAGCTCTGATAACCATAGGGACGTCTATTTGACCACCTGACATATATCTAATATTTGCAGCCATATTTACTATCTGATCAAATCCAACCAAAGAGAAACTTATAGACATTAACTCAATTATAGGTCTTAAACCAGCTGCAGCTGCCCCTATTCCTGTTCCAATAAATGTTGCTTCAGATATAGGAGTATCTTTAATTCTTTCAGGCCCAAATTTTGATAAGAAACCATCNGTTACAGCATACGCTCCACCATACNCTCCTATATCTTCTCCCATTATTAATACGTTAGAATCTCTATCTAGAGCTTCCTCTAAACCTTTTTTGATAGCTTCTCGCATTAATATTTCAGTCATTTTATTATCTATTTCTTGTAGATGTCATCATTAAGCTCAGATTTGCTTGGTTCATCACTAGATTCTGCAAATTCCACTGAGCTTTCAACTATTTTATTTACTTCAGATTTTATTTTTTCTAAATCTTTATCGGTTGCAATTCCTGCAGATTTAATCCATTCTGGAAATTTCATAAGAGGATCTTGTTTTTCCCATTCTGTTATTTCATCATTTTTTCTATATTTTTGTCCGTCAGCTAAAGAGTGCCCTACAAATCTGAATGTTTTACATTCTAAATAAAAAGGTCCGCCAGTTTGGCGGACCTTTTTAACAGCTATTTCAGTTGCTTCTTTAACCGCCAATACATCCATTCCGTTCACTTGAGCTGCTGGAATATCGTATGTATCAACTCCTGTGTAAAAATCTTCTCCACCGGCTCTGACTCTATCTATAGCCGATCCCATACCGTATTTGTTATTTTCCAATATAAATAATATTGGTAAATTCCAAACAGAAGCTAAGTTTAAAGTTTCATGATAAGTACCTTGATTTGTTGATCCATCACCAAAATAACATACTACTAATCCACCTGTTTTTTTATATTGGCATGCTAAGGCAAGTCCTGTTGCAACAGGAAATTGTCCTCCAACAATTGCATGCCCTCCCATAAACTTTTTTGATGAATCAAAAAGATGCATAGATCCACCTTTTCCTTTGGAAAGGCCCGTTTTTTTACCAAACAGTTCAGCCATTGATCTATTTACGTCTAGCCCTCTTGCAAGAGCATGTCCGTGATCTCTGTAATGAGTAATTATATAATCTTCATCATTTAAACACGATATTGATCCAACTGCAGTAGCTTCTTGACCTATGTATAAATGCAGGAAGCCTCTTATATTACCTTTAGTATAGTTCTCTCCACAAGCCAGTTCAAATTGTCTGATAAGATACATTTGCCTGAATAGTTCAAGCATTTCATTCTTTTCTTGATCAGTTTTTTTTACTCTTTTATTCTTTTCTTCTTTTAGGGTTGCCATAGGAGAATTTTAAATTAACTTTGCTTTTACATCTAGCTTTTATAATATTATTTACAGTCTTTTATTTATGTTTAAGTGAAATGCTTTAGTAACATTTTCAAGTAACATAGCGATTGTCATTGGTCCAACCCCTCCTGGTACNGGGGTAATTTTGGATGCAATAGGTATTATTTCATCAAAATCAGAATCACCTATTAATCTAAATCCATTTTTTTTTGATTTATCTTCTATTCTATTAACTCCAACATCTATAACTATTGAATCTTTTTTAACCATATCTTTAGTAAGGGTATGGGGGAATCCAGTGGCTACAATTATAATGTCAGCATCTAAAGTATGTGATTTGATATCTTTAGATTTACTATGACAAATTGTAACAGTTGCATTTCCTTTAGCTGTTTTTGAAGAAAGAAGTAGTGCTAATGGAATACCTACAAGTTTACTTCTTCCTATAATAACTATTTTTGAACCTTCTGTTTTAAAATCTATTTCCTTTATCATTGTTTGAACACCTAATGGAGTTGCTGGTACAAATCTTGGCTCTCCTGATGCGAGTAAACCAAGGTTTTCATTATTTAGACCATCAACATCTTTTAGTGGTGATATTTTTTGAATTATACTTTCTTCATCTAAATTTTTGGGCAAAGGTAGTTGTACTATCATTCCATCAACTTGATCATCGTTATTTAATTTTTCTATATAGCTGACTAAATTATTTTCAGTAACATTTTCTTCAAGTCTTTCTACATGGCATTTTATTCCAACTAGATCGCATGCTTTTTCTTTTGCTTTTACATAAGATATTGACGCAGGATTTTTTCCAACTAATATAACAACTAGATGAGGAGTTCGTGGGAAACTATTTTTTATTTTATCGATTTCAATTTTTAAATTATTTTTAATATGAGTACTTATCTCTTTACCATCAATTAACTTGCTGGACATATTTCTCTTTCTTTTATTTATAAATAAATAACTTTATACTAAATAATATATTCAAATATAAAAAAATGTTACTAACTGGAATTGATATTATAGAAATTCATAGAATAAAGGATGTTTGTATAAAATATCCTGAAAGATTTATGAAAAAAATTTTTACAGATCAAGAGATTAAATATTGCAGAGGAAGATATCCACAAATAGCNGCAAGATTTGCATCTAAAGAGGCTGTAATGAAGGCTTTAGGAACTGGTATAAGAGGAGTTCCTTGGAAATCCATTGAGGTGCACCGAGCAAGAGGTAAAGCTCCAGAAATTTTACTTCATGGAAATGCTAAGAAAAAAGCTCAAGAGTTAGGTATAGAGCGCATAGCATTATCTATAAGTCATTCAAGAAATTATGCTGTCGCATCTGTTGTAGCAGAATAGAAACTCAATTATTTGATTTTTTTATTTCAAAAATATATGACAANATTAAAACTGAAATAAATACTGCTAAAGAAAAAATAAATGCCCCNTGTATGATTTCAATAAATACTTCTAATCCTGCATTATTGATCTCATTGCTTGCGCGACTTTGAATTTTTGGATCGATTGAAAAAATTTGAATTCCTGTTACAAGTTCAGAAAATCTAGCCGTCCCTATGGTAGTCATTAGTGAAAGACCAAATATCATGCCAAGCATTCTTGATAAAGAAATCATAGAAGATGTAATGCCTCTAATATTTTCTTTGACATTGTGAAATCCTGCGTTATGAATAGGCACAATAAAAAGTCCAAATCCAATCCCTATAATAAAAAAAATAAAATTTATCTCATTAGTGGGGATGTCTAAATTTTTAGAGTAAAGAAAAGTTCCGAGAGTAATTAATATAGAACCTATTATCATTGCTAAAGAGGAGCTAACCTTTGAAATCACTATTCCAATTATTGATCCAATTCCAATGAAGGCCGTTAATTTAAGTAATGATAATCCTATATCTATATTATCTAATTGATATATGGTTGATCCAGAAAGAGGAATTACAACCATAACAATTATTAGACTACATCCTACGAAGAAATGAGTAATTGAAGTTAATAAAAATGTTTTAGAAGATATTAGCTCATTTGGTATTAGGTCTTGACCATATAATTTCATTTTTATTGCTGCAATTAGTATTATCATTAACAAAATAGAAACCATAATTATTTCAAAAAATCCTATTTTATTAAATTCTGATATTAGTAAAGTTAATAAAATTAGAATTATGGAAATAATCAGGGTATCAACTAATTTTATCTTGACTGCGCTTTTTGATGTTTTTGGCATATTGAAAATTAGAACAATAACAAAAAATGCTAATGGCAAATTTATATAAAAAGCAGCTGGCCAGTCCCATATTTTTAATATTAAACTTCCCCAAAGAGGCCCGACAACTCCTCCTGCTTCAGCAGATGCACCTATAAGCCCAAATCCATAAACCCAATATTTTTTTTCTAAAATAATTGAAATGCTAGCTATAGCTATTGGAATCACTGCTCCTCCTCCCATAGCCTGTATAAATCTAAAAAATATTAACCAATTTAATTTAGAAGGGAAGAATACATTATTAGGGATATTTGTTGTAATTCCAACTAATAATGATCCTATAGAAAAAATTAATAATGAAGTTATCAAGGTNTTTCTAAAACCATACTTATCACATAACTTACCAGCAATAGGCATAACAATTGTAAATCCTAATAAATATGAAGTTATAGTCCAAGATATTTTGTTTAATTCTCCTACAGAAATTCCTAAGTCTATTACCATACTAGGCNATAAAGTAACAATTACTGTTTGATCATCTGCAGCGATGAAAACTGCCAAGCAGAGAATAAAAATATAAAATATTCTATTTTTTATGTTTAAGGTTTTTCCCATGATATTATTTCATTCCATTTTTCGAATTTGATTTCACGAATTGTATTATTTTCGTCCTGAGGTTGTACCTTACCGTATATATATATTTTTTTTACCGTTCCATCTTTTTTGATGTATAAAGATAGATCAACTTTGTTATCAGGAATAATGATTTCTCCAACAAGGGACTTTAGGTTGTCAGAATTTATTTTTGCTTCTATTTCATATATATCTTTCTCTATAGATTTAATGGATTCATTTTCTATTTCAGCAAAAATTTCACTTAAAATATTTATTGGATTTATATTTTTAAATGGATTGTCTTCTTCTGGAGTTTCAATCCACTCAAAGTTAATAGGATTAGTAATCCAATAATTATTTCCCATAGATAGGTATGAAAGTTTAATTAGAAAATTATTAGAAATTATTTCCGCTTTGATTTGAAGTTTATCGGGTTTTTGTATATTACCTTCAGCATAAGAGATTTTGTANTCTCCTGGAAGNGAAGTAAACCCATTCTCATGATTCAAAATAAAACTAAAAGATTCTGAATCAATTATTTTTTTATTTGTTAAATTAAATAAATCTTCAACAGGTAAATAATTTATATTTACTTCTTCAGCTGAGCATGAAAAAAATATTATTACTGAGATTGTTGCTAAAAAAAATTTATTAATTCTTAATTCCTTAAATTTGTTAATAGTATTTTATAAGAATAGATTAAAGTTTCTAAAAGAGTATAAGTATAGTATATTTAAAATTGAGTTTTTGTAGGGGAGCTTAAAACGCTGAGAGGGTTTANTAAAACCGACCCATTAAACCTGAACTAGATAATTCTAGCGGAGGGAAAAATTAATAGTATAATTTTAGAAAATTTATCTTTTGGATTTCAAAATCAATTGCCTATTATTGATAATCTTTCCTATGTTTTTCCATCNAACAAAACAGTTTCAATTATAGGTCACAGCGGATGTGGGAAAAGTACTTTGTTACAACTGATTTCTGGTGTTATAGAACCTGATAATGGATTTGTTAAATTTGAAAATCATGTTGATAGGTTAGGGGAGATAGCTTATATGCAACAAAGCGATCTTTTATTNCCTTGGTTAGACGTTAAAGAAAATCTCTTNCTACCNTTAAAAATAAAAAATAAGTTAAGTAAAAATTCATATGACGATATGATTGAAAAATCTAATATTTTAGGAATTTATGAATACTTAAGTTTTTATCCTCATGAACTATCTGGAGGTTTAAAACAAAGAGTNGCTTTTCTTAGAACAATACTTCAAGATTCAGAATTTATTTTATTAGATGAACCATTTGCATCTCTTGATGCAATAAAAAGAATTGAAATTTATAGTTGGATAGAGAATCTAAAAGATTATATTAATAAGTCAATTATTTTAGTCACTCATGATATTGAGGAAGCGTTATTTCTTTCTGATCAAATTATAGTTATGGATTCAGGGAAAGAAAATTTTAAATTTAATATAGATATAAATATGCCTCATCCTAGAAAAACTAATGTTATTGTTGAAAGAAACTTTATTGAACAGAAAAAATTACTTATAGAAAAATTAGATGAGGTTAAGAAAATTGATAATTAATTTGAAAAACTTTTTTTCAGTATATTTTCTGCCTTTATTAGCTTTTGTAATATTACTTATTATTTGGCAAACTTTATGTAATATAGGGATTTTTGAAACATGGTTATTACCATCTCCCGGAATGATAATTAAAGAATTATATTACTCAAAAGTTTTTTTAATTGAGCATACTTTTACAACAGCTTTAGAAGTTCTATTGGGATTATCTTTAGCCATAATTTTTGGAACAACTATAGGTTTTTTAATGTCTAGTTATAAATTTTTTGAAAGATCAATATTGCCATATGTTATTGCATCTCAAGTTATTCCAATTTTTGCATTGGCACCTATATTGATTGTATGGTTTGGAGCAGGACTAATTTCAAAAATTATAGTTGTTTTTTTGATTTCTTTTTTCCCAATAGTTATAGGTGTTTTTGATGGTCTAAAAACAAATTCTATAGATATGGAAAATATGTTAAGAACAATGGGAGCAAATAATATTCAAATATTTAAAATACTTAAAATAAAATTAGCATTACCTAGTTTTTTTTCAGGAATAAAAGTAGCAAGTGTAAGCTCGGTAATTGGAGCAGTGGTTGCTGAATGGATAGGTTCAAAATCTGGATTAGGNTGGATAATGAAAGTTTCTGGGCCTTTATTTCAAACAGAAAGAGTTTTCGCTTCAATAGTAATACTTTCAATTTTTGCTTCTATTTTATTTTTAGGTGTTAAATTTTTAGAAAATAAATTAGTGAAAGGATAAAAAAATGAGAATTTTTCTAGTTTCAATTTTTTCAATATTAATTATTGGATGTGGTGCAGAAAAACAGGATAANGTAAGTTTAGCTTTGGATTGGTACCCAAATTCAAATCATTCAGGTATTTATTCAGCTATTGATCAGGGATTTTTTGAAAGCGAAGGTATTGATTTAGAAGTATATACTCCGTCTGATCCTACTGCAATTATTTCTTCCGTAGCATCTGGGAGAGATGATTTTGGGTTATCTTATCATCCAGATATTCTTCAGGCCCAATCTGCAGATTTAGAAATAGTTTCTGTCCTAAGTATTTCACAACACCCTTTGAATTCAATAATGACACTTACTGAATCAAATATAAAATCTCCAAAGGATTTAGATGGTAAAGTTATTGGATATCCAGGTATACCATCTAACAAAGCGATGCTAGAGACAGTCCTTTCAAATCAAGGAGTAAATGTAAATGATGTTGAGACAGTAGATGTGGGATTTGAATTGGTAAAGGCTCTAATTTCAGGATCAGTAGATGCAATAATTGGTGCATATTGGACTCATGAGTCTATAGTAATGGAANTCCAAGGATATGATGTGGATATTATGAAATTAGAAGAATGGGGTGTNCCTGATTATTACGAGCTAATTTTGATAACTAATCAAGATTATCTGAATAATAATTCTAAACAGGTAGAAAAGGTTGTGAATTCTTTCAAGAAAGGTTACGAGTATGCAATTAATAATCCTGAAAAATCTATAGATAGCTTAATTAAAATTGCTGGAGAAGAAATAGTAGAAGAAGATGTTGAAAGAAAAGGGATTCAATTATTGATCCCAGTTTGGGAATCAAAAGGTAATCCATTTGGTTATCAAGAAAAATCTAAATGGGTTGAAACTTATAATTGGATGTACCAAAATGATTTTCTTGAGAAAGAATTAGAAATAAATAATTTATTTATAACTGAGTTTTCTAACTAGATGGAAATAGAAGTAATCCTTCTAGTTCTGTTTCAGCAATTAGAAGGTGACCTTCAATACTAGTTACATAAATTTTGTTTTCAACAATAGTACAGTTAGTAGGTCTTTCGCATGGAGTTTCATGCCTTTCTATAATTTTTCCATTTTTGTCAAAAATGGTGATATTCCCTTTAGGGCCAGATATTTCCCATCCTGTAGCTGCTACTATATAATTTTCTTTAGAAATAGGATCTTTTGCTAGAGTCATTCCGTCAATGCCTCTATGAGGTCCGAAATCATGCATTATTTTCATATCAGATAAGCTACCATCTTCGTTAACATTGTATGATCTCAATTCTCTTTCATTGTCTGCTCTGTAATCAGATTGAGCTACGTATAATATATTCTCTTCCTCATTGAATAATAGACCATTTGGCATAGTTGTATCAAATGTTCTTCTAAATGATTTATATGTACCATTTTCTTGTTTCTCGGCCGAAATAATAGCGGAGAAATTTAGGCCGAGATCTGGATTGATATCTCCAACTCTATCTGAGAAATAAATATGCCCCTTTTTATTTATAGCAAGATCGTTTGGACTATTTATTGATATACCATCTAGGCTATCAACTATTGTTTCTTTTGAACCATCAGAGTTATACTTAGCTATTCTTCTTCTTCCTCCTTCGCATGCAAAAAGCTCTCCTTGAGAGTTGAAGTTTAATCCATTTGCTTCTCCCGTGTCATTAAATACTTCTTGAGTAATATGTGTATCGGGATTATATGAGAGAATTCGATTATTAGCGATATTAGAAAATAATAACTTATTTCCATCCCAACAAGGCCCCTCAGTAATTGTACTTAAATTTGGGATTATATTATTGAATTTCCAAGACAAATTAACCTCTGTTAGAATAATATTTAACATTACTTATAACTCATTTTTAATAAAAAAACATGAAACCAGACGGAAAAATTTTACCAATTTGTATGACTATTGCAGGATCCGATTCTGGCGGAGGTGCAGGAATACAAGCAGATCTCAAGACTTTTGCTTCATTAAATTGTTATGGAGTATCTGTAATAACATCTGTAACTGCTCAAAATACCAAAGGTGTTGATGATATACATATTATTCCTAATAAAGTTGTAAATACTCAGATCGAATCTATTAAAAATGATATGAAATTTTCTACTGTAAAAACAGGAATGATTCCAGAAACAAAAATGGTTGAAACAATCGTATCTTCTATTTCATCAGAAAAAGTAAAAATAGTTGTAGATCCTGTCATAGTAGCTACTTCAGGGGATAAATTAGTATCTGATGAAGCTATTGAAGCAATAAAGAAATTATTGTTTCCAATAGCGGAAACAGTAACCCCAAATTTAACTGAAGCAGAGGTAATCACACAAAAAAAAATAAATTCAAAAAAAGATTTGAAAGATGCTTGCAAAAAAATTATAGATTTAGGAGCTAATTCAGTTGTGATTAAAGGTGGGCATTTTGATGAATCAGATATTTCTGAGGATATTTTATATGATGGTAAAAATTATTATTCTTTTAGCGCAAAAAGAATTAAAACAACATCAACCCATGGAACAGGATGCACTTTTTCATCTGCTATTGCCTCATATTTAGCTAATGATTTAGATTTAGTAAGTTCAGTAGAAAAAGCTAAAACATATGTAACAAATGCTATCGATAATGCATATAAAATAGGTAAGGGGAATGGACCTCTAAATCATTTTTTTAAGTAGAAACTACATTACGCTATATCCACCATCAACAGGAATAGATACACCGTTAACAAAATCTGAGAAGCCACTAGAAAGAAAAATTGCAGTACCTGCTAAATCTTTAGGTAATCCCCATCTTTCAGCTGGTGTTCTTCCTGCTATTGTTGCATATCTTTTAGGATTTACCTTTTTGAATTCATTTGTCATATCCGTAACTATCCATCCAGGTAAAATAGCGTTGATTTGAATATTGTATTTGGCCCATGCAATTGCGCAACTTTTAGTATACTGCACAACTCCACCTTTACTTGCAGCATAAGCTGCNGAATTAGCATTTCCAAAAATTGACATCATGGAACCTATATTTATGATTTTGCCAGATTTATTTTTTTTCAAATAAGGAAAAATAGCAGAGGTCATATGATGGATTGAATTTAAATTAGTATCTATAACATCATCCCAATCACTTTTTGATAAAAGATGAGGTTCATCGCTTCTTCTACTTATACCAGCGTTATTTACCAATATATCTATCTTGCCATATCTTTCTAAGGTAAATTCCATAAGGTTATTTATTGAGTCTTGATTATTAACATCAAGTTCAAAAATNTCACTATCTTTGCTNACTTTTTTTATTTTTTCAATCGCTGATTTATTTTTCTCATTGTTTCTTGATGCAATAATAACGTTTGCACCTTGTTCAGCAAACCCTTCTGCTATACCTAACCCAATACCGCCATTTCCACCTGTTACAATTGCGATTTTCCCATCAAGTAGATTTTTCATAAAGATACTCCATANGTNTGTTTAATTCATCATAGTTTTAAATTGATTTTTTTTTCAATAGTTTTTTCTTCATCAGTTGCTTTATATTTATAAATAATTCGAATATACAATTCTCCTGTTTTCCTTATAACATTGGATTTTTCAGGATCCATTAGATTATTCTTGTCTCCTATTTGATCAAATAAAACTAGATTTTTCTTTGAAACTTCAAAATTATTTTGTTCTAATTTTCCAGTTATAAATTGTAGTAAATCATGCTCTGTTAATTTCCAATTTATATTTTCTTTAACAAAATCTATTGACTCATTTAATATATTTTCAATTTCATCTATTTTATCCATTTTTCTCCAAAGGATATAAAAGTGATTCTTTGTATATTTCTCTAGTATTTAAGTCTAGATGAGTCCATTTGTTTTTCATCGAAACTGTATTTACTAAATCATTATTTTTTCTAAAAATATCTTTGAGTCCATTTTGATAGTCATTTATTTTCAAAATTTGTTTAAATATTTTTTTGTTCAAAATAATTGGATGCCCTCTTTTAGATTCATTAATAGGGGCTGTAATTATTGATTTTTTTTCAAAATGATTAGATATAATTTCGTTCATAAACCATTGAGGTCTAGGTTGGTCAACACTAATTAGAATTGCGTTTTCAGCTTCTTTGATAATACTATTTATTCCCTTTAAAATTGAAGTTGATTTTCCTTCTTTATAATTTTCGTTAATAACTATTTTTATAGATTTTTTTTGAACATACGGTAATATTTTATCTTTTTCGTGACCAAGAATTAAATTTATTTGATTAACTCCTAATTGATTTAAGGTTTCAATATGATATTCAATTAGTTTTTTGCCGTGCCAATCAAGTAATGCTTTTGTACTCCCCATTCGTGAAGATAAACCTGCAGATAGTATGATTGCATGAAATTTATTATCCATGTTTTATTTCAGAAGACTTAGAAATTTTTGTTCTGATTTTATTTATATATTTAGAATCTAGCATCATAGAATTCCCATTCCCTCCTAATCTAAAAGATAGAATTTCTGAAATGATAGATATAGCAATTTCTTCAGGCGTTCTAGCTCCTATATTAATTCCTACAGGAGCTTTTAATTTATTAAATGTATGTTCATCAATACCTTCTGAAAGTAATTTTTCTATTATCAATATGGTTTTTCTTTTAGAGCCTAATAAACCAACATAAGATGCATTTGTATTTAGAGCAGCTTTTGTTGCAGTGTCGTCTTGTCGGTGGCCTCTTGTAGCAATTATAATAAATGTGTTGGCATTTACATCAAACTTATCAAAACCTTCTCCATAACTCGCAACTTTTACGTCATCTGCTTCAGGAAACCTTTCTTTATTTGCGAACTCATCTCTATCGTCAAATATATTTAATTCAAATCCTAAAGGTTTTGCTAAATTAGCAATTGCTTTTGAAACATGTCCACCTCCAGCAATAAGTAATTTCGGAGGAGTCGTAAATGCTTCTAGATAAAATAATCTTTCATCAAATGCTAATGTTTTATTTTTACCTAGAGCCAAAAGATCTCTTGATTCTTTTACTAACTTTTCATCAATTTCTTCAGAAATTAGTTGNCCTGATTTTGATCCATCTTCCCTTATCAGGATTTTTTTACTTATTTCTTCTTTTTTCTTAGATTCTAAAACTTGTACAAGAGCCACAGGCTTATCACCATTGTATGCTTTTTTTATTTCATCAAGAAAAAACTCAAATTCTAATTTGTTATCAATAGGATCAATCATGAAATGCATTGTTCCTCCACAAACCAATCCGTCTTTAGCTGCCAAATCTTCATTTAATTCATAAGGTCTAACTTCAGCGGATTCTTCTCTTTTGATTTTTTCACTTGAAGCAAACCAAATATCACCTTCTACGCACCCTCCACCTAGGGTTCCAACTCCAGATCCATCTTCTCTAACTAGTAATTTTGCTCCTGGTTTTTGAGGAGTTGATCCTTGGGTCCTAGTAACTGTAGAAATAACAAACTTTCTATTATTTTTTATTTCATTTATAGCTGCGTCAAAAACATCTTTCATAAGAAATCTCCATCAATCTTATTCTAATTATATTATCAGAAGAAATTAAACTCTATATGGTTCTAAATCTTTCCACTTAGGATTTAGTCCAAAACCAGGAAGATCAGGAGCATAAACGTATCCATCTTTTAATACTAGCTCGTCCTCCCAGATTTTCCCGTGCATTGGGTTGACTGTATCTCTATAGTATTCAAGAATTAATCCATTAGGAATTGCTGATACTAAATGTATATGTACTTCTTGGGCTCCATGGGGAGCAATGTCTANATCATTGCTTTGAGCCAGTGCGCATACTTTCATAAATTCAGTTACTCCTCCTAATATGAGGCAATCTGGTTGTAGAATATCAACAGCTCTATGATTTATCATATCCCTAAAACCATACCTAGTATATTCATTTTCTCCCGCTGCAATAGGTATTGAGGTTGATCTAGTAATTTCTGCTTGACCTATGTAATCATCTGGTTCTACTGGTTCTTCAAACCAAAACAAATCATACTTTTCAGCTTTTCTTGCAAATTCAATAGCTTGATAATGCCTATATGCATTATTTGCATCAACCATTAATTTCACATCATTTCCAATCACTTCTCTACAAACTTTAACTCTCTCAATATCTTCATTTATAGATAATGCTCCAACTTTGATTTTTACAGATTTGGCTCCCATTTTTACATTATCTTCCATCTCTTTGGCTAATTCTTTTAAGCCTTTTCCTTTTTCGTAATATCCTCCAGCGATATATGTATCAACTTTATTAGTGAATCCTCCTAATAATTTATATACTGGTAAATTTGCTACCTTTCCCTTAATATCCCATAATGCAATATCTATACCTGAGATAACCCTAGTAGTAACTCCCCTTCTTCCAACTAATTTTGGTCTCCACATTTCATGCCAAATTCTTTCATTATCAAGAGGATCAAGCCCTATTATCCCTTTCTTAAAATGTTCAACAAGTTCTCTTGCGACTGATGGGCTCACATCTATACCTGCAGAAATCCCTATTCCANTAATATCNGGATGATCAGTTTTTATTTCTATAATATTTAGAACGTTATGTGTATATGTATAGAGTCCATTTGTAATAGGAACAGATCTTTCCCATCTATATATTTTTAAATTTACATCTGTTATTTTCATTTTTTTCACCCCAAGTTATTATATTTATGAAATAATTGTTTTAGAAAGTTTAAACCTTTTCTTCTTCAAGGTAAACTTATATTATTATTTTCATTGGAGATAGAGAGAAATTAAACTGCAGGGTCCGTAGCTCAGTGGTCAGAGCAGTCGGCTCATAACCGATTGGTCGCAGGTTCAAATCCTGCCGGACCCACCATATTAACAGGGGGAAATTATGAAGGCCGCACAAATAACTGGATATAGAAAAGTTGAAATAAATGAAATTCCTGATCTAGGGAAATTAGAAGAAGGACATGTCAGATTTAAAACAGAATGTATTTCAATATGTGGATCTGATATTCATAGTGCTTTTGATAAAGTAATACCGGAAGAAGAATATCCTTTACCACCAGGGATGCCTACTCATGAAGTAGCTTCTGTTGTTGTGGAATCAAATGATGATAGATACCCTGTAGGTTCAAGAGCTATTGTTATTCCAAATTATAGAAGAGCGGATGGTACACTAGGAACTGGTGGAGCTGTTGAATACATAGATCAAACTCATGAAAAAATAATCAAATTACCTGACTGGGGAGATCTTGAAGACTGGTTAATGCTTCAGCACTCAGGAACTGTTTTATATTCTGCAAAGCATTGGGGTAATATTTTTGGAAAGAAAGTTGCCGTTCTTGGACAAGGAGGAATTGGTCTTTCATTTACTATGTTTGCTTCTAAGCAAGGAGCAGCTGAAGTAGTGGGAATTGATAAGCATGAGTATAGACTAGAGAAGAGTATTTCATTAGGTGCTACTAAATCTATGAAATTTAATTCATTAGAAGACTTAAATAAACAAACCGAAGAAATAACCAATGGTGAACTATTTGATGTAGTTGTTGATGCTTCAGGAAATAAAGATGGGTTTAATATTTGTTTGAACNTGTTAAAGCCCCAAGGTAAATTTATTACTTTTAGTATAGTTACAGAAGATATGGTTGAATTTGAGCATAGCTTAATGCTTAGAAAAAACTTGGATATTCATGCTACTCAAATTGCAACTACTCCTCAGCCTATTGCAGAAATTAGAGAATTGGTTTCATTAGCTGAAAGAGGGTGGTGGGATCCAAAATCTTTAAAAACTCATGTTTCTGATCTCTCAGAATTACAAAAATGTTATGAGGATTATACTGATCAAAAAAATAATGTTATAAAAAATGTGGTTCGGTTTAATCCTTAGAAAGATCCAAATCTTTCAGTATATATATCATTATTTTGGCCAAGATTTGAAATTATTTGTAGTGCATTCTCTACAAATAAGTCCGATCCGCAAACATAAAATTCATAATTTTTATTTAAATCTAAATTATTAAAAGTTTTTGCATTAATCCTATTCTCTCCCCCTAACCATTTTGAAGGCTTTTCTCTCGTTATGCTAGGAAAATAAGATGAATTTATATTTTTTTTGTTTTCTTCATAAATTACAAGCCCTGAGAAATTTTTTGACCAATGATACATAAAAAACTTTTTGTTTTTATTTGTTAAGNATTTAGACATTGATATAAAAGGAGCAATTCCTGACCCAGAAGCTACAAGTACAGGAGTCTTTTTGTTTTGCAATATAAATCTTTTCCCTATAGGTTTAGATACTTGAAACTTATCACCCTTTACAGAGAAATCATTTAAAAAAGTAGATACTTCTCCATTTTGAATTTTTTCTACTAAAAAAGTAACAAATTTTTCGCTAGGTGAACTAGCTATAGAATATGGTCTTATTGCTTGATATCCATTTTCAGCAGTTAAGCAAATTTCAGAATACTGTCCAGGAATATGCCCATTCCAATTTTCTACTTCAAATTGAATCAAACAAAGTTCCTTATTTATAATTTCTTTATTTGTTATAAAGGCATTATTGAAATGTTGAGATTCTATCATTATCCAGAATATCTTTGCTCTTTCCAAGGATCTCCATACATATGATATCCGTAATTTTCCCAAAATCCTGGAGTATCTTTTTCTAAAAAGGTGATTTTATCAACCCACTTTGCTGATTTCCAAAAATACAGATGAGGAACTATCAATCTAACTGGACCTCCATGTTCAGGAGAAATAGGTTCATCTTCATAAGAATAAGAAATTATTGTGTTTTCTAAAATCANATCATTCAGAGGTACATTTGTTGTGTATCCAGTTGAAGAACCTATCATAGTCCAACTAGTAGGAGGCTTAAATCCTATCTCATCAAATATAGTACTGACTTTAACTCCCTTCCAGCTCATATCGAACTTAGTCCATCTCGTAACACAATGAATATCCTTTTTTATTGATGATGATGGTAAGTTTTTAAGAATATCCCAATTTATTTCTGCAAAACTCTCATTATTATAAATAATTGAAAGTTTCCAATCTTTTATATCTATTTTAGGAGTAGGTTCTGCAGATAATACAGGGAATCTATTTTCTAAATACTGACCTGGAGGAACCCTATCATTTTTTTCATTTTTACCAAAAAAACCTCTCGTTACCAATTTGTAAAACTCCCATCTGACCTTGATAGTCTTGGTGAAAATGCAGTTGGATCAGTTCTCATAGATTCTGCAACATCTAAATCTATATCAACTCCTAGTCCAGGTGTATCGGGGCACCAAGAAAATCCATCTTCCCATTCTATTTGTTTAGGAAATAATTTATTGGCATAGCTTCCTGGAGCTTTTGGCATTTCTTGAACTCCTACATTACTAGAAGCCATGCATAAAGAAACGCATGCAGCAGCTGAAACTGGTCCCAAAGGATTATGAGGAACAATATTTATATAGTGTGTTTCAGCCCAATGAGTAATTTTTAGAGCTTCAGTTAATCCTCCAACTATACATAAGTCTATTCTTGCATAATCTATCAAATCTTTTTCAATAACTTCTCTAAATGGCCATTTTGATGCCCATTGTTCCCCAGCCGCGATAGGAAGATTTATTTTATTTCTAATATGTTCGTATGAACCAGGATTTTCAGATCTAATAGGATCTTCTATAAAGAAAGGTTTTAGACTTTCTAATTCTTTGCACATTTCAATGACTTCTGGAGGGTCTAATCTAGTGTGAACATCAAAAGCAATTTCAGGTTCATATCCAAATTTATTTCTTACTTCTCCCATAACTTCTACTGCATTTTTTATTGATTTTCTTGGATCAAGAAGATTTGATTCCAAATCATTTATATCATTACTTGGTTGGTGCCATCTAAGAAATTTCCATCCTTTGTTTAAATGGTCTTCACATATATCTAAAAATTCTTTTAAAGAATTTCCTTGAGTATGTGGGTAACAAATAACCTTTTCTCTATATGGTCCACCCAAAAGTTTATATACTGGCATGCCAACTGATTTACCTTTAATATCCCATAAAGCAATATCAATAGCTGAAATAGCGCAAGAATAAACTTTATCTGCAGGAAAAAAGCTACTTCGATACATTAATTGCCATAGTCTTTCTGTTTCCCATGGATCTGAACCAATTACAAGTTCAGAAAGATGTTCTATAGCTTTAGAAATAGCATTTCCTTGTCTTGCAATTCCAACCTCTCCTAATCCGTGAATACCTTTATCTGTGTCTATCTTTACAAAAAAATAAACTCTTCCTTCTTCATCTTGTATAGGCAAACTAGTTATTTTTGTAACTTTCATTATTATCTCACTTCCATTTAACTTCTTTGTTTTCTAACTCTTTAATATATAGCCCTGCACCTTCTCTTCTAAACCAAGGCATTTTTGGTTCTCTTCCATAGTCAGTATTTTGCATTTCTTTTAATTTATTTTCATCTACAACTAATCCAATACCTGGTGTATTATCCAAGTGGACAAATCCATCATCTATATTATTGTTCCATTTAGAATATGCCTTTTCTCTTCCAGGATCTACGACTTCCATCATCAAATGGTTAGGAATACTAGTTGCTATTTGAGCATTATAGTTTCCTATACAATTCATAGTAGTAACAGGTAATTCATAAGCATATGCAAAATTTCCAATTTGCCTAAGCCCTGTGATGCCAGATTGATAAGAACTAACATTTAAAATATCTACAGATTGATTATCTATAAGTGGATAAAAATCCCCGACATTATTAAGGTTTTCTCCAGTTGCTACAGCAGCTTTTATGTTTTGGGATACTAACTTTAGACCTCTATAATCCCATCTTCTAGCAGGTTCTTCTGCCCAGAAAATATCATATTTCTCTTCTATTTTATTAATTGTTTGAATTGCTTTTTTTACCGACCAATATTCGTTTGAGTCAATCATGATTCTAGGTCTTTTGAAATTTTTTGCTAAAGCTTCATAGACAATCCCAATTCTTCTCATATCATCTTCAAATGATAACCCAATTTTCACCTTGCCTGAATCAACTCCGTTGTCTGACATTTTTTCAAAGAATTTAAATAATTCTTCATCAGATAGACAATAACCTATATCTGAAGCATAGATTTTACATTTAGGGTCATCGCTGCCTAAAGTTTTCCATAGAGGTTCATCATTGATTTTTGCTTTAATATCCCATAATGCTATATCTATTGCAGACAGCGCATTATGTACCTCTCCTTCATCNCCAGCTTTAAAGGTATATCGAATCATATTTTGCCAATGTGAAAAGGTTTCTCTAGGATCTTTGTTTTCAATAACTTTGAATAAATTTTCAACTTTATTATTACCCAAGGGAGCAACTCCAGAAATTCCTTCGTCAGTATCTATAAACAAAATGCTTGAAGAAATTAGATCATCTCCTTCTGGTCCATTTGAGTCTCCCAATGGTCTATCCATTTCTTCTAAATAAGTTTCTAGGCGGTAATCAATTATTTTCATTTCGAGCTCGCTTCTTTAATTTCATCTTCTGATGCCGGTACTTCATATAATCCTGCACCTTGACGTCTGCCATAAGGGCTTGGTCCAGATCTAGAGGATATTTGTTTTACCTTAGCCTTAGATAATTCTTCATAATTTATTGTGATTCCTAGTCCTGGTTTATCTCCTAGTTTTGCATAACCGTTTTCTATTTTTACATCCCATTCATATACTTTGGTTTCAGGTTCAGGATGAGGAACTTCTACAGTTATGCAATTTGGAATAGCATTAGCTAAATGTGCATGAATAATTCCTGTTGATCCGCCTAATGTGACGGGTAATTCTAGGCCATAGGCAGCATCTGCTATTTGTAAAGCACCAGTAATGCCTGTCATTCCTTGGCTTACTTGGATTACATCTGCTGCTCTGTGATGAAAATAAGGTAAAAAATCTCCTAATGTGTCTAGGTTTTCTCCAGCACAAACAGGAGTTTTAAGTGCTTCAGAGATTTTTTTTAATCCTAAAAAATCCCATCTTCTGGCAGGCTCTTCTATCCATCCTAAACTAAATCTTTCTTCCATTTCAGAAACTTTTCTTATTGTCTGCTTAGGAGACCAATATTCATTTGAATCAACATATAAAATAGGATTATTGGTATTTTGACTTATTGCTTCATTCATGATTTCTAATCTTTTCAAATCAGCATCTTGATCAAGTCCTACTTTGAGTTTTGCAGCCTTGAATCCATAATTTTTGGCCATTTTTTTATACCAATCGCCTATTTCTTTATCACCCATAGGCAAAGCTATATCCGATGCATAAACATTAACATCTTTCTTGCTTGCTCCTAAGGTTTTCCATAGAGGTTCATTGTTAATTTTTGATTTTAGATCCCAAAGTGCAACATCTAGAACCGAAATTGCATCATTTGCAATTCCATCGTGTCCACCTTTGAAAAATTTCTCAACCATTTTTTTCCAGAGACTGTATACTGATTTAGGGTCATTACCCTTTATTATTCCTTCAAATAATGATTGAATTTGAGGAATAGAGTTTCCTCCACCAATGGAAAGACCTATCAACCCTTCGTCTGTTATTAATTCAACAAGGCAAGATGCAGATTTAGTTCTACCTCTTGGAGAATTTGCATCTCCCATTACTCTATCAAGTTCAAATTCGAATAAAGTTGTTTTTAGTTCAATAATTTTCATTTTTTATATTTCCATAATATCTCGGATAAATTCACTAAGGATTTATCTAGAGAAAAAGTTTATTATTTAATAATGAATCATAATATACAAAAAGTTTTAAGTAATTTAGGCACATTTTCTAAAAGTTTAAGTGCTTATGCATTTATTTTATTGTTTTCATTTATTTTTCTAATCCAATCTGAAAATAAATTATTTGCAGATGATACCTCTNAGGTTGAAAAGATTTCGTTCATAGCATTTGATGTAAATTATGAAGATGAAATTGATTTTTCGTATTCAAAAGATATATTAACTCAAATAGTAAAATTCCATTCACTGGAATCAAATGAAACAATTTTTCTTCAACCTTATGGCCAAAAAAGCTATCCATACATAGAAATAAAAAAAGATGAAATAGATACACAGATTGATGATTTTTTCAAAAATTTACCAGATGAACCAGAAGAAAGCTCATCTAATCATTACTTGGTTATTTCCGAAGGGTTTACTAAAATCGCGGAGCTGATAGATACAAGTAACTCGAATTTTTACATTATATCTAATTTGAATTTATCCAATTCAGAAAACTCTTCTGAAATTAAATTAAAAAATTTATCTGATTTATATCTTTCTTCTAAAATCAAATTGAATGTTATGTCTTTGCCATCTTCAAATGCATCAAATAGAAATCTTTTTGAAAGTTATTCACTAAATACAGAGGGATATTTTATTGATTTTGAGTCTTCATCAGTAGAATCATTTGTAAAATTNATGAAAATATTTATGGATCAACCGAAATCAATTTTACAAACAAATTTATCATCTAAGCCTCTTTCAAACTTTGTAAATATTCCACCTACTGTTAGTAATGTTAGGTTAGGGATTTATAGAGAAAACCCTGAAATAAATNTTTCAATAATTAACCCAGATGGAATAGAACTGAAACCTGATAATGATCTTTACTATTGGGATTTGGCAAAGATTTCATTTTTAGATATTAATAAACCTCAATCAGGGACTTGGACGATAATAACAACAGGGGAATCTGGCAGATTAGAAATCTTAAGTGATACTGAAAACCCTTTAAGATTAGAGACTCATGGTCAAAAAGTATATCCGGTAGGTTCAGAAATAGTGCTTGAAGTAGGGGCTTATATAGAGGATAAAATGATCAATATATCTGATGCTGAAATGCAAGTAAGAATTAGGGATAATCAAGGCACAGAAACAATTCAAATCATGAACGATTTAGGGCAGAAAAATGATAAAGTCTCTTTTGATGGAATCTATACTGCTAAGCTTCCTTCAATTAACGATCAATCTATTATAGATGTTGAATATACCCTACAATGGAAAAACTTATCTACTCCCGTTATAAAAAATGATCAAATTAAGATTGAGTTTTTCCCAGATTTAAATATTACTAAAATTATAGATTTGAGTGGTAAAACAAACAATGAATTTCTAGTTACGTCCTTTGAGACAAAAGTAAATAACTACCCCTTTTTAGTAGGATTAGATGAAATCAAGTACACATTGTCCTCTGATAATAAATATTCTTTTAGAATAGATCCAGTTAAACTCCAAGATACTGATAAATCATATGTTTTTAATATTTACATGTCGTCTGAAGAAAAAGTAAAAGACACTGTATTTATTGATTTAAACTTAAATACAATTTATTTGGAAGAACCATATGTAAGTATCTCAAAAAAATTACAAATTAATGTGAATACAAATTATTTATATATATTTGGATTAAGATATTACTTTTGGATAGCTATATTTGGAATTTTGATGATAATTTCTTTGTTTATAATGAACAACTTAAGGCAAACTAAAATTTCAGGATTTTTGACTGATGTTCAAAATAATATTATTGTTGATTTTTCTACTATTCGAAGGAATCCAATAGAAAAGTTTATTTTTCCCAAACGAATAAAATTTGNTTCTATAAAACAGCTTCCTTACTCAGGTGGATTCTTTGAGTTTGTTGATCAAAAAGTCTTTATGGAAATAAACCCAAAAGAAGGGGATCCAAATATTAGAATCAATTCTATACCAGCAAATGGAAGAAATGACATATCTGAAGGCCCGTGGATAGGGTCATCAGGGAAACAAGTTAGGTTTAAGAAAACTGTTCCTTACTTAGAAATTTGATTATTCATTTACTATTTTCACTTCATTTATAACTGTACCGGGTGCTGTATCTCTCATAGGATCACGTAGCCTAATACTTTTTACTATTTCCATTCCGTCAATTACTTTACCGAAAACAGCATGGCATGAAACTTGAATATTTTGACAATTCTTTTCATTATTTTGTTCATCAAATGCATCTAAAAAAGGTACAGCCCCAAAAGTTATGAAAAACTGACTTCCATTTGTGTTAACTCCAGAATTAGCCATAGATAATATTCCTTCAGAATCATGACGTAAATCTACATGAAATTCATCATTAAACCTATAACCTGGATTGCCTGCTCCTGTTCCTGAAGGGTCTCCTCCTTGGGCCATGAATCCTGGTAGAACCCTATGAAAAGTAGTCTTGTTATAGTACCCGGATTTAGCTAAGTTTATAAAATTTTCTACTGTAAAAGGGACTTTGTCGTCATAAAGTAGAATTTTAAATTCTCCTACCTCAGTATCAAAAATAGCAAAATATTCTTTTGATTGATCAATATTACCTGACGGAGGGCCTAGAGTTTCTGATGAAATTTTTTCATTAGTTTCTGAGCTCGAACAAGAAATCAATGCAAATAAAACGGCCACTAAGATCATATAAGAGTTTCTAAATAATATTTTTTTTATTCCCATCAATTTCTCCTATGTATATATAATTTATTTGAACAATGTTTAATTATGATAAAAAAATCTAACTATATTCAAGCTTTTTTTCTAGGAAAGATTGACTATTTGTCATCTATGCGCCTTCAAGAAAAAATAAATACTTTGGTATTTTCAAAAAAAATTAGCCAAACAATTCTTTTTATGGAACACGACAATGTTCTTACATATGGATCAAGTGAAAAAATTTCAGAATCAGAAATAGATAAATTAAATCAATCTAATAATAACTTTACTCATGTCAAAACAAATAGAGGAGGGCAAATAACACTTCATAGCCCAGGTCAATTAATTTGTTATCCCATAATTAATCTAAAAGAACATTTTAGTGGTGTTTTAGATTATGTGCAATTTTTAGAAAAAACAATTATTGAAACATTAAGTCACTANAATATAAAATCTCANAGAGTCCAACAAAGAAGGGGTATTTGGGTAAATGGTGATCCTGATGAAAAATATTTAGAAAACATGAATCCATCTGGTGAAAAAATAGCTGCACTAGGATTAAAAATAATTAAAAACGTAACTTTGCATGGATTTTCTTTGAATGTTGACAATGACTTATCTCTTTTTGATTCTATTGTTCCTTGTGGAATGAAAAATTTAAGGGTTAATTCAATAAATAATTTATTGTCAAAAACTGTTGCTATTGAAGAAGTTTCTAAAAAAGTGTCATTAAAGATGAGTGAAATTTTGCAAATACCAATAGTATTTAAATCTGATATTGAAAATGAAATAAGAATTTTGGAGTAAAAAATTGACTAGAACCCTAAGTACATTTAAACATTTGGAATGCTCATTAACTGGAGATCTCTTTCCAATAGATAGCCCAATGAGGCTTAGCCCAAGTTCAGAAAAACCTCTTTTAGCAAGATATGATTTGAAAGAAGCTTCAAAAACTTTAAATCAAGAAAATTTATATAAAAGACGAAACGATATGTGGAGATATGAAGAAATCTTGCCAGTTCTTGATGATGAAAATATTGTATCTTTAGGTGAGGGGAACACACCTTTTATGAAAATGAATAATTTATCTAAGAAGCTTTTAATAAATAACTTTTTTGTAAAAGATGAAAGTAATAATCCTACAGGGTCTTTTAAGGCAAGAGGCCTTTCAGCAGCAATTTCTAAAGCAAAGGAATATGGAATAAAAGGTATAGTTATGCCTTCGGCTGGTAATGCTGCAGGAGCAATGTCAGCATATGCTTCAAAATCACAAATGGAAGCTAATGTTTTCATGCCAAAGGATGCTCCATTGGCTAATAAAATGGAATGCATTGCTTTTGGGGCGAATGTCAAATTGGTTGATGGATTTATTTCAGATGCAGGTAAAGCTTCAGCTATAGAAGCTGAAAAAAGAAACTTATTTGATGTTTCTACATTAAAAGAACCCTATAGAGTTGAAGGCAAAAAAACAATGGGACTAGAAATTGCAGAACAGATGAATTGGGAAGTTCCTGATGTGATAATTTATCCTACAGGAGGAGGTACTGGGATTGTAGGTATTTGGAAAGCATTTCAAGAGTTAGAGCATATAGGGCTAGTTTCTAATAAAAAACCCAAAATGGTGGTTGTTCAAGCTGAAGGATGTTCTCCTTTAGTTGATGCTTATGAGAAAGAAGAAAAATTTGCAAAACCTTTTGAAAATCCTAAAACTTTAGCTGCAGGAATGAGAGTCCCTATGGCAGTAGGAGATTTTATAATTTATGATATTTTGAAAAAAAGTAAAGGCACTGCAATAAGAATAAGAGATGAAGAAATGCTTGAAGGTGTTTCTTTATTAGCTTCAGAAGAAGGTATTTTTGCTGCTCCTGAGGGTGGTGCAATAGTGATGGCTTCTAAGAAATTAAGAGAAAATGGATTTATTAAAGACTCAGATAAAGTTGTGATTGTAAACACCGGATCTGCATATAAATATTTAGACATGATGGAATCTAAATTTTGGGGAGACTAGATTTTTTGTCCGTCCCATTCAATAACGTGACTTGAAATTCCTTCAGGATAAGAGTTGTCATATTCATCAACTAAAAAACCCATAATTACAGAATTAAATCTTTTTCCATTTTTGGGTCTACTTTTTCTAAAAGTTCCTTCATGAACAAAGCCAATTTTTTTAAACAAATTAATTGCATTTTCATTAAATTCTGGAATATCAACCCAAGCTCTGTACAAACCTAAATTTAAGAAACTATGCTCCAATAATGCCAATACAGTTTGTGTTCCAAAACCTTTGTGCCAATGATTTTTATCACCTATAAGAACAGAGATCTGAACATCTCCCAATGACTCATCAATAGATAATTGAGCTTCTCCTATATGATTTTCTTTATAATAAATAGAAAAAATTGATCTGTGTGGTTCATGATGAGGATCATGAAAAACTTCATCCCACTCTGCTTTTGATGCATTAAGCATATCTTTTGGTTCATATCCTAAATGAGCAGATTTATCATATGCGTACTGCCCAAACCAGTTTTCATAAACATCTTTATCGCTAATCCACTCAATTATTNTTGGAATGTCATCTNTNATGACATTCTTTAAGCTAACAAAATTATTATTTTTCATAAAACCATTTAAAAACGTTATGTTGATCTGTTTACCTTTTAAATGATTATAGTAAATTAAATTAGAAAGAGAATTATACAAAGGGGTTAAATATGGCAGATTGGAAAATGGAAGCTGAAATAGAATATTGTGTTCCTTGCGGGTATGCTAATTTAGCAGCTTGGATGACTAGTGAGTTGTTTCAAGCAGCAGGTACAGCAATAGCTATCTCGTTAAAACCTGGAACAGCTGGAGCATTCAAGGTAACAGTTGACGGAGAAGTTTTATGGGACAAAAAAGCTCAAGGCAAATCTCCTGATATTATGGAAGCAAAAGAGTTGAAAGCTAAAGTTATCAATAAACTTGAATCTTTAGCGAAAGTTTAAGGTAATTATCTAAAATATCAGCTGTAAATGGAACAAACTTACTTACAAGAATATAGCTTGTTGTTGATTTTTGTCGCACTTTCTATTTTGGTGCCGATTGGAATGCTAGCAGCAGCTAAATTTGGGACAAAATTTGGTATTACTCCAAGCAGATCAACCATTGTAAAAAAAGCTGCATATGAGGGAGGTCACCCAGCTTTTAGTGAAAAACCATCTCTTTTTAGCTTTGGATATTTTTACTATGCATTGCTATTTGTTGCTTTCGATGTAGAAACTGTTTTGATTTTTCCTTGGGCAGTAAGCCATGGTTTGATAACTGACTTTTGGGGCCTACTTCCCTTTTTAGGAATTCTAATTTTCTTAACGATACTTACAGTTTCGTTTATTTACGTATGGCTAAAGGGGTGCTTAGAATGGATAAAATAGAAAGAATACCTCTAGATATATCTACTAAAGATTTGGATAAAGAAGAGGGTGGATTGATTAATGAAATGAAATCTTCCCATATTTCACCATTCCCAGAACCTGTTATTGATGGAAATGATATTGATAAAAATGTACTTGTATCCTCAGTCGATCAGCTACTTAACTGGGCTAGAAAATCTAGTATGTTCCCTCTTCAATTTGGTTTAGCTTGTTGTGCTTTTGAAATGATTGCGACTGCTATGTCTAGATTTGATATTTCAAGATTTGGGATGGAAGTTTTCAGAGCAACTCCCAGACAAGCAGATCTAATGATAGTAGCAGGTACTGTTACTTGGAAGATGGCTGTGCCATTACGGAGATTATACGATCAAATGGCAGAACCAAAGTGGGTTATTTCAATGGGTGTTTGTGCAACTTCTGGAGGNCCTTATTATGAGAGCTATTCTGTTGTTCCTGGAGTAAATCATATTGTACCAGTTGATGTCTACGTACCAGGATGTCCTCCTAGGCCAGATGCGTTACTGTATGGAATTATGCAATTACATGAAAAAATTAAGANATATAGTCTAACTGGCCAAAAAGCAGGAGATGTATAAACAATGAATGAATGGAAAGGAATAGCATTAGCAGAAGAAATTAATTCTCATATTCCTAATAGTGTAGTTTCTAGTGACAAAGATTCTGTCTATATTGAAACAGAAAAAATTTATGAAGTTTTGAAGTTCTTAAAGGAAACTTCAGGTTTTTCTTTTGATCTTTTGTCATCAGTCACTGCAGTTGATTATATTGATCACTTTGAAGTTGTTTATCACCTTAAGTCTCTAATAACTTTATCTAAGGCAACAATTAAGACTAAACTAGGTTTTGGGAGGGAAGATCAGCCAGAAATAGATAGTGTTTATTCGCTATGGAAAGGTGCTGATTTTCAAGAAAGAGAAATTTTTGATTTGATGGGAATATATTTTAATAATCATCCTAATCTAAAGAGGATACTTCTATGGGATGGTTTTCCAGGGCACCCACTAAGAAAAGATTTTGTAACCAACTCTCAATCTATAATTCCTAATGAGGATGAAAACTGATGTCAATTAAGAGTGAACCGATAACAATTAATTTGGGNCCTCAACATCCATCTACTCATGGTGTTTTTAGAATGCGAGTTACTTTTGATGGTGAGACAATAATTGATGTTGAGCCAATTTTTGGTTATTTACATAGAGGATCTGAAAAGTTGGCAGAGGAGAGAACATATACTCAAGTAGTTACTCTAACTGACAGAATGGACTATGTTTCATCAATGTTGAATAATCAAGGATATATTTTAGCTGTTGAAAAGCTTTCAAAAATATAAAGCCTGAAACTAGAGGAGTATGGCTTAGAATGATAGCTTCTGAGTTACAAAGAATCGCAAGTCATTTAGTTGCTGTAGGATTCTTGATTCAAGATCTTGGAGCATGGGGAACCCCTTTAACTTATGCAATGAGAGAAAGAGAAAAAATCCTTCAGATGTTTGAAATGTTATGTGGAGCCAGAATAACAAACTCATATATGCGTCCTGGTGGAGTATTTATGGATGCTCCTCAGCAATTTTGGGATAATCTCTCAAGCTTTATAGATGAATTCCCAGCAGCAGTCGATGAATTAGAAAGATTATTGACATCTAATGAAATTATATTTTCAAGAACTAAAGGCGTAGCAGTTTTAACTCCTGAGCAAGCTATTAATGCATCTATTACAGGTCCAATATTAAGATCTACTGGAGTGCCGTGGGACTTAAGAAAAAATGACCCTTATGATTATTATGACAAAGTGGACTTTGAAATACCTGTTCACAATGCTGGAGATAACTATTCAAGATATTTACTTAGAGTACAAGAAATGAGGGAAAGTTTAAAAATAGTAAAGCAATGTGTTGATTTTATTGAACCTGGACCTGTAAGGCCACATCATGATGATGTTCCTTTTCTTTTAAGACCTCCTAAAGGTGACTGCTATGTTGCTATTGAAGGATCAAAAGGCGAATTAGGTTTTTACTTAGTTTCTGATGGTTCTATTTCTCCTTACAGATGGCATGTTAGATCTTCTTCACTTATAAACTTGACACTATTGAGAGAAATGCTTATCGGAACTCTTTTTGGAGATTTATTTGTAACCTTTGGAGGAATAGATATTAATATGGGAGAAGTTGATAGATAATGTTTGAATTTATTTATAATATTCTTGATTTTTTATTTGACCTTGTAATAAAGGACATCATGTTTGAAACATATATACTTACAGGATTGACAGGGATTATCATAGGTTTTGCTGTAATAAACGGAGTCCTTGGTGGGGTATTAGCTCTAATATGGGGAGAAAGAAGACTTTTAGGAAGATTCCAACAAAGAACTGGTCCAAATAGATGGGGACCTCAAGGGATTCTTACATCTACTGCTGATGCAGTCAAAGTTATGTTTAAGGAAGACATTGTGCCCGAAGAGGCTGATAAGTACATATTTAATGTAGCGCCACTGCTTTTAGTAATTCCGGTTTTTATCATTTTTTCAGTAATTCCTTTCGGAATAAGTTTATATGCAGTTGATATAAATGTAAGTGCTTTATTTATTCTTGCAATAACTTCAATTAGTGGATTATCTATAATTTGTGCTGCTTGGGCTTCTGCAAATAGGATTGCAATATTTTCTGCTTTGAGGTCAGTCGCTATGCTTATCTCGTATGAAATACCAGTTGGCCTTTCATTGGTTGGAATTCTTTTGATATGTGAATCTATGTCGGTTATGGATATTGTAATTTACCAAAAAATCCCTTTTATTTTAATTCAACCTGTAGCAGCAATAGTTTTCTTCTTAGGTTCACTTGCAGAAATAAATAGAACTCCTTTTGATCTTACTGAAGCAGAATCTGAATTAGCTGCTGGGTATCAAAATGATTATTCTGGTATGAAATGGGGATTGTTTTACTTAGGAGAATTTGCAGCAGCAATAGCAGCTGCAACTGTATTTTCTACCTTGTTTTTAGGTGGGCCTAATGGTCCTTTTTTGCCAGGTATTTTTTGGTTGACAATAAAAGTAGTTGCAGTTTTATTTTTTATAATATGGATTCGAGCATCTTGGCCAAGATTTAGAATTGATCAAGTCTTGAATTTAGCTTGGAAAGGATTATTTGAATTAACATTAGTAAATATTATAGTAACCTCTATAGCTGTAATTATTTGGACAGATGCAGACTCAAATAGACTGATATATATAGGTTTAGCAAATTGGATTTTTGCTTTCCCATTTGTAATTTTGATTTTTAAAATGTTGAAAACTAGTAATTATCAGGACACTAATAAAGAATCTATGAGTTATCCAATCGGTTCAGATACTCCTAAATTTATGAAGGAGAAAAGTTAAATGATAGGATTTGGTTTAATAAAGGGCTTGTCAGTCACATTCAGAAATCTTTTTTCTCCAGTTTTTACAGTTCAATATCCTGATAAACGTGTAGGTGTATTTGGGTTAGCTAAAAGTAGAAACTTATCTATTTTGCAGCTATTTAAAGAAGACTCAAAACAATTTTTATATGCAGTTTTGGGATTAGCTACAGTAAAAGTTAAGAATGAACAATTTCCAAGATTTAGGGGAAATGAGTTTGTTTGGTATGACGACAGATGTACAGCATGCGCTTCATGCGCTAAGTATTGCCCTCTTGGAATTATAGAAATTGTTACACATGCCAGTGGAGAGAATCTTCAGGCTGGAGAAAATTATGCTATAGATAAATTTGATATTGATACAGGAAGATGTATGTTTTGTGGACTATGTGTAGAAGCTTGCCCGTATGATGCTTTGCATATGGGAACTGATTTTGAAAGAGGAAATTATCACAGATCAAATCTGGTTTTANATAAAGAAACTCTTATTTCGCAGGTTAAAAATCCTAGTAGTTGGTTTAGACCACAGTTTGAGGAAAAAGAATATAATCCATGGGATTCTGACATTTCAGATTACAAAGAAGCAGGTAGGCATGAGAAACCTAGTAATGAAAAAATTAAACAAAATTGGGTAAATAAGAGGAAATTTAATGGATAATTCTTTGTTAGATATTTTTATTATTTTTGTATCAATAATTGGAATAGCAAGCGCAATTTATGTTGTAGCTCAAACTAATGTTTTTAGAGCAGCTATTGCTCTAGCTTTATCATTTATGACTGTTGCGGTGGTATTTTTTGCCATAAATGCAGAATTTTTAGGTGCCGTACAGATTTTAGTATACATTGGAGCAGTATCAGTATTAATGGCATTTTCTGTTTTGCTTGTAAANGATTTACAAACAGCATCTTCTTCAACAATGGGAGTAAAATATATTCTTTCTTCTTTAACTTCTTTGTTGATTTTTATAGTTTTAGTTTTTGTAATTGTTGGTACAGATTGGGAAAAAACTCATGAAATTTCAGATCCAATTATTAATGAAATTTTATTTGATAAATATGCAATTGATAAAGAAAAGGGAATTATTACGACAGTTTCTCCAGAAACTAATATTTCTGAAGTTCGGGATGGTTTAATTAATGATTCTATAATCCCTATAGGCTCAATGTTATCTACTAAGTATTTTATATCTCTACAAATTATAGGGCTAATAATTGTAGCTTGCGTTATAGGTTCAATTGCTGTGACAAAAAATACAATTGAAAATGATGAAGAAGGAGATATTGAAGCAATATGACCTTAGAAATTATATTAATTTTTTCATCAGCTCTTTTTTCTATAGGGATTTTTGGATTACTTACAAGAAAAAATATTGTCATTACATTGATGTCTTTAGAATTGATTTTCAATTCAGTAGTTTTGTCTGTAGTGGCATTTAATCGATATAGCATGAGCTCTGCGGCTTTCAACGAGATTAATGTAGATAATTTTTTTGGAGTTTTATCAGGAAACATACTTGGTATTTTTATAATTTGTGTAGCTGCAGGTGAAACTGCANTGGCTCTTGCAATGGTTTTGGCTTTAGGTAAATTTAAGTCCACAGTAGAACTTAGTGACTTATCAGAAATGAAGAATTAATTATGTGGATTGATTATAAAAAAGTTAATAATCTAAGTATTGCTGAAACTTATAAAAATTTGCTAGAAGCAGAAGGATTGCCAACAAGGATAATTCCTGAAGATGGATTATTAAATTGGTCAGAACTATCAAAATTTAGAATATTAGTCCCTAAGGGTCGAGAACATGTGGCTGATGAAATAATAAGAAAAGTATAAGGAGATACTTTGATTGAAACTTTAGCATTAATTATATTAGGATTACCTTTTTTTGTATTTGTAACAAATGCTTTGTTTATTAGGTATAAACTTGGATCTACAAGTGGAACTTCTGGATTATTAAATGTTTCAGGTATGGGTATTTGTTTACTCTTATCAATTTTTGTTATTTTCAACCTAGATCATTCTGAAAACAAATATGTTTTTTCATGGATATCTATTAANAATATTTCACTAGATTTTTCAGTAATGGTAGATCCTCTAACAGCAATAATGTTAGTTGTGGTTTCTGGTATTTCATTCCTAGTACAAATTTATTCAATTGGATATATGCATGGAGATAAAAGTTATACAAGATATTTTGCATATATGGCTCTTTTTACAGGCTCAATGCTTGGATTAGTTATATCAAGAAATATACTTCAATTATTTATTTTTTGGGAGTTAGTAGGAGTTTCATCTTATCTTCTAATTGGATTTTGGCATGAAAGAAGTTCTGCAGCTGCAGCAGCAAAAAAAGCTTTTATTATGACTCGATTAGGTGATTTTGGTTTTTTATTTTCAATTATTTATTTATTCAATATAGATTCCTCATATCTTCAAATCCCTGTTTTATATGAAGCAATATTGGATGAAAAAATATCATCTAGTGTAGCAACTATATTAGCAGTTGGTTTTTTAATAGGTGGGATTGGTAAATCTGCTCAATTCCCACTTCATAATTGGCTTCCTGATGCTATGGAAGGCCCTACCTCTGTTTCAGCACTTATTCATTCGGCCACTATGGTTACGGCAGGAGTCTTCTTGGTGGCAAGATTATTTCCATTATTCCAAATTTCAGAAATAATGCCGTTAATAGCTATCGTAGGTTGTTTGACCTCATTTATATCTGCAACTATGGCACTTTCTACTACTGATATCAAAAGAGTTCTTGCATATTCGACTATTTCCCAATTAGGCTATATGTTTATGGCCCTTGGATTAGGTGCTTATACTGCAGCTATTTTCCATCTATTTACTCATGCATTTTTCAAAGCTGGATTATTTTTAAGTTCGGGTTCGGTTCATCATTCCAGTGGAACTTTTAATATGAAATATATGGGTGGTTTGAAACATACTATGAAATATACATATTATTCCATGTTAATTTGCT
The DNA here is from genome assembly GCA_002719295.1 of Chloroflexota bacterium. Lineage (GTDB taxonomy): Bacteria > Chloroflexota > Dehalococcoidia > Lucifugimonadales > Lucifugimonadaceae > TMED-70. The sequence goes on along the minus strand of PBHC01000008.1, from coordinate 57,729 downwards.
CTTTATCTTTAGCAGGATTGTTTCCATTGTCAGGTTTTTGGTCAAAAGATGAGATAATTTTGTCTGCATATAGTTATGGTGGATTTTTGGGAAATATTTGCCTTATAGTAGGTCTTGTTGTGGCATTTCTTACTGCATTTTATATGTTTAGAGCAGTAACTCTAACATTCTTAGGAGAATTTAGAGGTGGAGGTGATAAAGAATTGGAAGATCTTAAAAAGAAAAACTTACCTGTCCCTCCTACAATTGAACATGTACATTTGGGAGAGTCCCCTAAAAATATGGTTTATCCTATAGTATTCCTATCTTTCTTCGCAATTTTTATAGGTTATTTAGTGAATCCTGTTTTTTCTAAACTGATTTTTATAGATAAGCATTTATTTGGTGTTTTTCTAGAAAAAAGTCTAGAGATATTTCATTTTCATGGGTCACACTCTTTTGATTTTTCCATAGCTTTAATTTCTTCTTTTATATCTCTTTTAGGAATTTTATTTGGAATTAACATATATAAAAATAAAATTGAGTTGAAAAAAAATAAATTTTTCAAATCTATAAATTCTCTATTAGATAAAAAATACTTTATGGATTATCTATATGAGAAAGTTATCACGGAAAATATTTTTTATGAGATAATTTGTTCAGGTGGAGAATGGCTAGACAAAAATATTTTTGATGGAGTCAATGTGCACCTTTCAAAGCTTACTGGTCGATTAAGCTTTAAGTCATTACGTTTACAAGATGGTCAAATTCATACATATAGCTTAGCTATGATTATGTTTGCTACAGTGGCTATCTTTATTATGGTTTTGCTAGGTTGATAAATGATTAATTATTTAGTTACGGTAACAGTTTTTTTTCCAGCTTTGACAGCAATCTTTTTGTTACTACTTAAAGGTAGGGATAAAATTGTATTTACTTCTATTTTTTCTTCAATCATTACATTTGTTTTTTCATTATTATTATTTTTATCCTATGATAAGAGTTTAGGTGGAATTCAGTTTGTGGATCATTTTAAGTGGATTGATTCCTTCAATATAAAATCCTCATATTTAGTTGGAGTTGATGGTTTTTCAGCACCCTTAGTTTTATTGACAGGACTATTGTCTTTGGTTGCATGTATGGCTTCTTGGAGAATTGAAAAAAGAGTCAAAGAATATTTTATTTGGATACTTCTTTTAGAAACCAGTGTATTAGGAGTTTTTACATCTCTAGATTTATTACTGTTTTTTGTATTTTTTGAATTTGAACTTATTCCAATGTATATGTTAATTAGTATTTGGGGTTCAGGCAGAAAAGAATATTCTGCGACTAAATTTGTTATATTTACTCTAGCTGGAGGAGCCTTTATGCTTATTGCAATTTTGGCACTTTTTAGTAGTGCATCGGTTTCAAATCTTTCAATGGTTTCAATTCCTGAGCTTGGAATAATGGGAATTCCAGATTTGATTGCTGGACAAAAATTAGTAATTCCTGCTTCAATTATTTTTATTTTCTTTTTTATTGCGTTTGCTGTAAAGCTTCCATTATGGCCTCTTCATAATTGGCTTCCTGATGCTCATACAGATGCTCCTACAGCAGTATCAATCATGCTTGCAGGGGTTTTGTTGAAAATGGCAGGCTATGGTTTATTTAGAATAAATTTAGGATTTTTTCAAGAAACTTTAGGTTTTCAAATCTTTGAGTACACGAACCTTTTAGCTCTTTTAGGAACTATTTCAATAATATATGGAGCGATAGTAACCCTTAGACAAACAGACTTAAAGAGACTAATTGCTTACTCTTCAATAAGTCATATGGGATATGTCTTACTTGGTTTTTCTGCAATGACTAGCAACCAAAACTTTTCTTATTACTCATTAAATGGATCAGCTATGCAAATGTTTACTCATGGAACAATTACTGGATTATCTTTTTTAACTGTTGGCCTGATTTATGATCGTACCCATACAAGAGATATTAATAAATTAGGAGCATTAACAAGAAAAATGCCGATGGTTGCTTTATTCTTTATGATATCTGGATTGGCATCACTAGGATTACCAGGATTTTCTGGTTTTGTATCAGAAATAATGATATTTCTAGGAACGTATAAAATTTTTCCTGTATATACTATAATTTCAGCATTTGGTGTTGTTCTGGCAGCTGGATATATATTATGGATGACTCAGAGAGCATTATTTGGNGANAACAAATTAAAAGCAAATGATAAAACTTATGAATTTAATTCTTTAAAAGATGCTAATTTATTTGATCTGCTTCCAGCATTTATTATAACTATTCCAATACTTTTGATTGGTATTTGGCCAAATATTTTTATAGATTTTTTTGATCTTGGNATAAAGGAGATGATTAAATAATGTTTTATAGTGATCTGACATATATTTTATCTCCTATAATTTTAGTTTTTACAGCCCTCTTTGTTTTAATCATAGATTTTTTTACTACTAGAAAAATAATTATTTTGATATCGGCTTTGGTAGGACTATTATTATCAGTTTTGATTTTACTTTTACAATTTATTAATTTTGAAACTAATCAGTCTGTTTTTTTTGATACTATTATTTTTGATAAATTTTATTTATTTTCTGCCATAACTTTGATTTTAATAACTTTTGCTATTTTACTTGCATTTTATGACTATATTGTAAACCAAATATCTTTTAGATCAGAATTTATAAGTCTGATTTTATTATCTTTGGTAGGTTCTTTATTTGTAATTATGGCAATTGATTTTATTACTATATATTTATCTTTGGAATTATCATCTTTACCAATCATTGCTCTAATTGCTTTTGGAAGAGGAAAATTTAGTCTTGAAGCGGCATTTAAATACTTGATTTTAGCTTCTTTTTCTACGGGTATTTTTCTTACAGGAGTTGTGTATATATATGGAGTATCTGGAAGCTTGAATTTACATGATTTAAATATAAATGCAATGAATCCTGCTATTATTCTTGGGCTAGTTTTTTTATTTATTGGATTAGCATTTAAACTTTCAATTGCACCATGGCATATGTGGACCCCTGACACATATCAAGGTTCTCCGATGCCAATAGTTACTTATTTATCAACTGGATCTAAAGTTGCTGGATTTGCTTTGTCTATTAGAATCTTTTCTGAGGTGTTTTCCAATAATATTTCATTTACAAATTTGATTGTATTTCTATCTATAATTTCTTTTGCTTCCATGACAGTTGGTAATCTTGGAGCAATTTTGCAGAAAGATTTAAAGAGACTATTCGCTTATTCTACGGTTGCNCATGCAGGTTATATGTTAGTAGGTCTAATAGCATTAATATCTACTAAATCTTCTGCATCTACTACTCTGTTTTATGTTGTAGGGTATGCCATNACTAATCTATCTGTTTTCTTGTCATTACAACATATGATGAATCTTTCTAAATCTACATCAATAGATAGTATTAAAGGATTGTTCAAGTCTCATCCCTACGTTTCAGTGATTTTTGCATCTGGAATTCTTAGTCTTCTTGGAATTCCTGCGACTGTGGGATTTATGGGAAAAGTATTGGTTTTTTCTTCTGCTGTAAATAACGGATTAGTTCTATTAGCTATTGCTGGAGTTATTAACTCTTTTGTATCAGCATATTATTACTTAGGACTGTTAAGAAATATTTTCGTATCTTCGGAAAAATTTGAACAAAATGGAAATAGCAACAATATTTATATTTTAGTAGCATCTATATCATCAATGCTAGTTTTAGTTTTGGGAATTTACCCAGATCTAATATTATCTACTATAGATAATGTGATTTCTGGATTATAAAAAAAGGTAATTTATTTGTTATATAAAAAAATATGTACAGTTGTTAACCCCGAATCATCTCAAGCTAAAGATCTGTCTAAAATTTTGGCTACAAAGTATTCTGACCTTTCCTGGCAGATTATAGAGGATTTTGATTTTTCAGATATAAATCCAATGGATTTAGTAATTGCAATTGGAGGAGATGGAACCCTTTTAAGAGCTGTTTCATTGTCCTTACAATATGATGTCCCTGTTTTGGGCATCAATATGGGAACAGTNGGATTCATGACGGAAATAGAAGGTGAAAATGCAATAGAAGAACTTGATTTTTACTTTAATCAAAAAGTAAGAACTGAAGTTCGTTCTTTGTTAGAAGTTGAACTTAATTTTGATAATAAGCCAAAAGTTTACAAAGCATTAAATGATATTGTAATTGCGAGAGGCTCCTCAGTATCAATGGTTGAAACTATTACGGAAATTGATGGTATTCATTTAGCAACCTACAGAGGAGATGGAATTGTTGTTTCTACTGCAACAGGTTCGACCGGATACTCTTTGGCTCTAGGAGGACCTGTTATAGATCCAAAATCAAATGATTTTTATATTAAGCCTATTGCAACTCATATGAGCCAATTTGGAGGAGTGATTGTTAATTCTCAATCCATTTGTCAAATAACTATTTCTTCAAGAAAAGATGCCCAAATAAGCATAGATGGATTTATTGAACATAAAATATCCGACGGAGATAAAATTTCTCTGANAATTTCAGAAACTAATGCAAAATTCTTAAGAAAAAACCCTTCTAACCACTACTGGTCAACTATTACAGAAAAATTGGGAATTAGAAAAGGTAAATTTCAATAAATAATGAAAAATTATGATAGAACAGAAATGATTTTTCAATCANATTCAATTCATATTCGAAGAGATGAGTACAAAACGTCTAATAAAGTTATCATTAATAAAGATTTTGTTGATCATCCTGGCTCAGTACTCATAATAGGAGTAAGGAGAGAAAAAATTCTATTTGTAAATCAATGGAGGCAACCCGTAAGGAGGAATACTATTGAACTTCCATGCGGAACTTTGAATTCAGGTGAAGAAACATTAGTTGCCGCTGATCGTGAGTTTAGAGAAGAAACAGGATATGCTGCAAAAAAATATGAATCTATAGGCAGATTCTTTGTGGCTCCTGGATATAGCTCNGAAATTACTGAGTATTTTATAGCTCAAGATTTATATGAATCACCTTTAACTCCAGATATAGATGAAGATATAAAATTGGAGGAATTTACCTTGAAAGAGGCATTTGATTTAATTAAAAGTAACAAAATTATTGATCAGGGCACTATAAGTGCACTAAATATTTACAAATCGATAATATAATTTTTTTTAGGAGGGAAATGAATGTACGATCATGATTTACTTATAGTTGGAGCAGGATTAGCTGGTTTAAGATGTGCTGTAGAAGCACAAAAGCTAGGCTTGAAAGTAGCTGTAATTACAAAAGTACATCCTGTTAGAAGTCATTCAAACGCTGCTCAAGGTGGAATTAATGCACCTCTTACTGATAGAGGAGATGATTGGAAAGGGCATGCATTAGACACAATTAAGGGTAGTGATTATTTAGCAGATCAGGATGCAGTTGAAATAATGAGCCAAGAAGCAGGAGAAGCTGTTCTTGAGCTTGAGAGAATGGGTGTAATTTTTTCTAGAGGAGATGATGGTAANCTTNGTACAAGAAGATTTGGNGGTCAAAAAGTAGCTAGAACATTCTTCGTTGGAGCTATCACTGGATCAGCATTGTTGCATGTTTTATATGAACAATCTCTGAAGATGGGCTTACAGGTTTATGAAGAGTGGTTTGTTACTTCTCTTATAAAGCACGAAGGAGCTGTAAGAGGTGTTGTTGCATTAGATCTTAAAACAGGAGAATTAGAATCAATCACAGCTAAGTCTGTAGTTATAGCTGCAGGNGGTGCAGGAAGAGTTTTTGAACCTTCTACCAATGCTTTGATTTGTACAGGAGATGGACTTTCGTTAGCTTGGAATAATGGAGCTGGATTAATGGATATGGAAATGATCCAATATCATCCAACTACTTTGGCTCGAACAGGTATTTTATTATCTGAAGCTGCTAGAGGAGAAGGGGCATACTTATTAAATTCTGAAGGAGATAGATTTATGAAAAAATATGCTCCTGATTATATGGAATTAGCTTCAAGAGATGTTGTTTCTAGATCTGAACAAACAGAGATTAATGAAGGAAGGGGAGTAGACGGTAATGTTCTTCTTGATTTAAGGCANTTAGGAAAAGAATTTATTGAAACTAGACTTGGATATTTGCAAGAAGTTTCAGTTGAATTTCTTGGCATAGATATGGCTGAACAACCTGTNCCNATTAGNCCTGGTATGCATTATATAATGGGTGGTATTAAAACAGATGTCGATGGAGAAACAGGTGTTCCTGGTCTCTATGCTGCAGGGGAATGTGCAAACGTTAGTGTTCATGGGGCAAACAGACTAGGCGCAAACTCTCTTCTAGATACCGTTGTTTTTGGTAGAAGATCTGCTGAAAAAGCTTNTGATTATGTAAAATCAGTTCCAAATACAATTATTCCTACNGAGNAATATGTTAAGCGTGACCTTGAATTAATAAAAAATATAATGGATGCAGATGGAAAGTATCGAGTGTCTGAAGTAAGAAATAAAATGGCTACTGCAATGACAAAAGGTATTGGCGTATTTAGAGATCAAGAATCTATGGAGTATGCNAAAAAAATAGTAGATCAAACCAANATAGACTACAGAGACTCAATTAGGATTGAAAATAAAGGAAAAGTCTACAATACAGACCTATTATTTGCACTTGAATTAGGAAATATGATTGATTGTGCAGAATCAATAGTTCATGGTGCTCTGACTAGAAAAGAAAGCAGAGGAGCTCACTTCAGAACTGATATTCCAGGAAGAAATGACGAAGAATGGTTGAAGCATACTTTAATNTACAAAAGTTTGGAAGGGGANATCAGTATTGAAACTCCAGATGTGACAATAACTGAATGGGAACCTATAGAAAGAGTTTATTAGAAAATATGAAAGTAAGTATTGACGTAAAAAGATTTGACCCNGAGAAACTAAATGAAAATAATTGGGTGCAAAATTATNAAATGGATATCCATCCTTCCTCGACTGTTCTAGATGCTTTGATTCATATAAGAGAAGAAATNGATGGAACTTTGGGATTAAGATGTGCTTGTAGAGCATCTATTTGTGGGTCTTGTGGAATGAGAGTTGATGGAAAAGCAAAATTGGTATGTAAAACAAGAATTGAAGAACTTGTTGATGAAGGTGAGACCTTATTGGTTGAGCCAATGGGAAATCAACCTGTGATAAAAGATCTTATTGTTGATATAAGTGCTTTTTTCGCTAAAATGACACAAATTAGCCCATTTCTTCAACCAGACGAATTACCTGAACAAGGTGAATTCATTGCTTCAAATGATTCTATGGAAAAATTGTTAACTGAAATGAATTGCATAATGTGTGGTCTTTGCGTATCTGATTGTACAATATTAGAAGTTGATAGCACATTCATTGGTCCTGCAGCATTAGCTAAAGCCTCAAGGTTTGTATATGATCCGAGGGATGATCAAACTGAAGAGAGATTGAATTTTTTGAATGATGAGCAAGGAGGCATATGGGATTGTACTCGCTGTATGCAATGTGTTGAAGTATGCCCAAAAGGTGTTTCTCCAATGGATAGAATTATGGATCTAAGAGAAACTGCCATAGAAATAGGTGCTAAGAAAACTCATGGGTATGACCATACAAACTCTTTTGAAAAATCAGTAACAGCTCATGGTAGATTAGATGAAAGTCGTCTTGCTTTTGAATCTGCTGGGATTTTTAATATTCCTAGGTTATTAGATCTGATTCCAGTTGGAATTAGAGCATTGATCAAAGGTAAATTACCTCCAATATTTCCTCATAAAGCTGAAGATAACAAAAAGATTAAAGAATTAGCTAAGAAAATAAAGGAGATGGAATAGTGAAGTATGCATTTTATCCTGGATGTGTTGCAAGAGGGGGTACCCCAGAACTTCTATCCTCTTCAATGGCTGTATTGAAAGAATTAAATATTGATATTGAAGAATTAACTAAAGCTGGTTGTACTGGTGCTGGTGTTCTTCAAGAAAAAAATCCTATTTTGGGTGATACCATCAATGTAAGAACATTAGCTATGGCTGAAGAAAAGAATCTAAATATAATGACTCTTTGTTCTACATGCCAAGGCGTATTAAGCCAAGCAAATCATAAAGTTAAGAATGATCCTGAATATTTAGCTAAAATTAACGATTTGATAAAAGAAGAAGGATATGAATACAAAGGTACAACTGATGTAAAACATCTACTTTGGATTCTTGTTGAAGATTATGGATTAGATAATTTGAAATCTCATTTTGTGAAAGAACTTTCANATCTTAAATTTGCACCATTTTATGGATGCTACATGGTAAGGCCATCNGAAGCNTTAGGTTTTGATGAAAGACCTGAAAGACAAAATTATCTGGAACAAGTTATTGAATCTGTAGGAGCTACAGCAATTGACTTCCCTGGTAAATTTTCTTGTTGTGGATTCCCTGTTTTATTTATCAATCAAAAGAATTCATTAAAAATGGTAAGTAATCAAACAGGATCAGCAAAAGACCTAGGTGCAGATGCAATGGTGACTCCTTGTCCGCTTTGTCACCTCAATCTTGATGGTTATCAAGGAAAGGCACGAAAAAATAATAGAGGAGATAAAGCAGATCTTCCAATAATTCATATGCCGCAAATGATTGCATTGGCAATGGGCTTAGAAACTAAGGAAATTGGCCTTGGTCGACATATTGTCAATACCAAAGGAATCTTGAATAAAGTCTAAAAGTTGTTGTCTAGTTCTTAAAAAAACAAAGCTTAATTGCCTTGGNCCCTAGTNTGCTAGCTATTCTTTTTCATGATATCTAATAATTCAACCACTGAATCAACAGATTTAGAAAGAGCAGAATGTTCATCTTTATTTAAGTCAACTTCAATAACTTCTTCTATTCCATTCGCACCAAGNTTAACTGGTACTCCTGCGTAAACATCATTAAATCCATATTCTCCATCTAGTAATGCTGCACAAGGTAGTATTTGTTGTTTATCTAATAAAATTGCTTCTACCATTTGAACAATAGATGCTGATGGTGCATAAAATGCAGATCCTGTTTTTAGTAAAGCCACAATTTCAGCTCCACCATCTCTAGTTCTTTGAACTATTGATGCTAGTTTGTTTTTCTCAATCATATCCTCAACAGGTACTCCACCTACATTTGTAGCCCCTATTACAGGCACCATTGTGTCTCCATGGCCACCTAGTACATATGCATTTACGCTTTCAACTGAAACATTAAGTTCTTCAGCTATAAATGTACTAAATCTTGCAGTATCTAATATACCTGCCATACCAATAACTCTTTTTGAATCAAATCCACTTACGTTATATGCGTGCTGCACCATTGCATCAAGTGGGTTACTAACGACAATAATTATTGCTTCAGGAGAATGTTTTACTACTTCTTCTGTAACTGCACCTACAATTTTCATATTTGTGAGTAATAAATCATCTCTACTCATACCTGGCTTTCTGGCTATCCCTGCAGTTATAACAACAACATCAGAGTTAGAGGTCTCTTCATATCCATTTGAACCTATTATTTTACTATCAGTTCCTAGCACTGGGCCAGATTCTAATATGTCTAATGCTTTACCTTGAGGCATGTCTTCAACAACATCAACTAATACAACATCAGCATATTTTTTTTCAAAAATTCTTTGAGCAGTTGTAGCTCCAACATTACCAGCTCCAATTACAGATACTTTAAATTTCATAGTGATTTCCTTTCAAATTTTTATTTTTATTTTCCCCAAGGGGTTATTGCTTGNTTAAGAGATTTATAACCATCTAAAAACCCAGGTCTTTCTCCTGAATAAACTTCATCAAACTTATTTAGAGCATTGTCTAACCAATCATGCAAATCTTTATTACCAGGGTTTGCATCTATATAAGCATCCCTAATTAATACAAAGTGAATCCTAGGATCATATGGCTGTTTTGTTCCATTTACCCATTCATCACCATCTAATAATCTTAATAACATTGCATCAGCAGAACCTAATGTCTGTTCGTGTATTGGCGGGCCGTCCATTCTATGCATAACAGAAGTCATATCTCTACCATTTCCTGTGGTATAACCCATTTCTTCCCATAATTCATTCGTATTTATATCTTTTCCTAGTTCTTTTGCTACCATCCCTGAGTAACTTCTCAATGGGTCAGATATATCAGCTAATAGATCTGTAAGTCTATCTCCATCTAAATCTGTTGAAAGTACTACTGTATTTTCTTTATTTATCAAATCCCAGATTAATAGACCGTAATTAGTATCAGCAATATGTTGTTCTATTCTTCCAGACCAATTTTCCATACCATCCTTAAAATCTGAAGGAAGCAATTTTATGATTTTTTCTATACTTTCTTTATGCTCCTCATANGGATCTACAGCATATTTTCTCCCAATTTCGAATTTTGTATCTTTAATTAACCAAGAATGAAGTCCTGCATTTATACCATCTTCCATTGCTTGGGTTGGTTTTGTAGCAACTCTTCCTATTGCTCCACTATCATTGACTAGTTTTAAGAATAGTCTATTTGCATACGCCATTTGAACACCAGGGGTATTCATTTCTGAATGAACAATTCCAGAGTCATCTACAGTAAATTTACTTTTATTTTGAGAATACGGTAAGCAAGGCATACTTCTAACTACTGTGATTGGACCATATGGTCTCACATTACAATAAACTCCAGCTTGAGTTCTTAGGTGTGCATTTCCTGATTTACCCATCACAACTACTTTATTTCCAGATTCATCATTTACATAAGCATCTCCAGCTGTTGACCATTTAATAGAAGTAGCAGGAATGTTTCCAAACCATGCTAAAGCTTCTAGTTTTGAATCATGTCTAAACTGAGACCACATAGGAACAGCGTAAAAAGGTAATCCTAGTATATCTATTGCAGCAATAGTACCTAATAGTGCATATGCATCAGTTAATGAATGCGCAACAGGTTTGATATTTCCATCATGATTTCCGCCTTGCCAAACAACGGCATCAGGGTAACCAGAAGGTTTTAAATCTGCATCTTGGTATAAGTCAGAAATTTCTTCAAATAAATTTCCTCCATCGGATTCAGTTTTAGCTATTTTCAACAAATCTATCATTTTTTATTTCCTTTCAATTTTAAAGAGGTATATTCCCATGTTTTTTTGGAGGATTATCTAGAAATTTTTTGCTGAAAATTTCTAAAGATGTTGCTATTTTGCTTCGTGTTTCAGCTGGATCAATAACGTCGTCAATATAACCTCTTGATGCAGCAAGAAAAGGAGATGAAAATTTTTCTTTGTATTCCTCAATTAATTTACTTCGTGTAGCATCGGGATCTTTTGATTCAGAAATTTCTTTTCTTGAAATAACATTTACGGCCCCTTCTGGCCCCATAACTGCTATTTCTGCTGTTGGCCATGCTAGGTTTAAATCTGATCTAAGTTCTTTAGAGTTCATTACGATGTATGCTCCACCATAAGCTTTTCTTAAAATAACTGAAATCTTAGGNACNGTAGCTTCAGCATAAGCGTATATTAGTTTTGCACCATGCCTTATGATTCCTTGATGTTCTTGATTCACTCCAGGCATAAATCCTGGTACATCTACAAAAGTGATTACAGGGATATTATAAGCGTCACAAAACCTTACAAACCTTGCTGCTTTATCTGATGCATTAATATCTAACATNCCTGCTAAACTAGCAGGTTGATTCGCTACTATTCCAACACTATTTCCTCTGATTCTTCCAAATCCAACAACTATATTTTGAGCAAAATTTGCATGAACTTCTAGAAAATCATCATTATCAACTATTCTAGTTATTACCTCTTTTACATCATAAGGCTCGGTAGATTTTTCAGGAATAATATTCCTTAACTCTTCACTATTANTACTCTCNGTGAAATCTTTTTTAGAAGCATTTTCAAGATTATTCTGAGGTATAAAGTCTAGAAGCCTTTTAATTCCATTCATACATTCTTCTTCAGAATCATAAACGAAATGTGCAACCCCTGATTTTGATGAGTGCGCTTCTGACCCTCCAAGATCTTGGTGACTAATTTCCTCTCCAGTAACAGATTTGACAACATCTGGACCTGTTATGTACATTTGGCCTATATCTTTTACCATAAAAATAAAATCTGTTATTGCAGGTGAGTATACAGCTCCTCCTGCTGATGGGCCAACTATAACACTTATTTGAGGGACTACACCTGAATATAAAGTATTTCTAACAAATACTTCTCCATATCCTGCTAGCGAATCAACCCCTTCTTGTATCCTAGCTCCACCTGAATCATTGAATCCAATAATTGGAGCTCCATTTTTTGAAGCTAGGTCCATTACTTTTGCAATTTTTTTCCCAGCTACTAAAGATAATGATCCTCCCAAAACTGTAAAATCTTGAGCGTATGAAAATGTTGGTTTCCCATTTACTAATCCATAACCTGTAACTACTGAATCGCCATCATAAACATTTTTATCTAATCCTAAATCTTTGGATTGATGTTGAACAAAAATATCTAATTCTTCATACTTACCATCGTCAAAAAAAAGAGATAACCTTTCTCGAGCTGTAAGCTTCCCTTTATTTTTTTGAGATTCAATTCTTTTTTCTCCGCCACCTTTTAATGCTTTGGATCTTTTTTCACTTAGATCTTTAAGTAGATCTTTCTTGTTACTATTTTCTGACAAATATCTATCCTAAATCTTATTTTCACATCTTTTATCAGACTTAATAATAAATATGAAATATAATATTTCATAGGTAAAAATGGCATTATATGAATCAATCTATGAATAATTTTTCTCTAAATAATGAATCTTGTCTCATTATGAGCATAATAAATGCTACAAATGATTCTTTTTCAGGAGACGGAATATACTCAAAATCAAAGTTTGATTTGAATAAAGAATTAGACTCAATGGTATCAAATGGGGTTGATATAGTTGACGTTGGAGGAGAGTCAACAAGGCCTAAAAAGGTTTATAAGGATGTAGTAGAAATTTCTGAAAATGAAGAATTGGATCGAGTTATTCCATTAATTGAAAAAATTAAAAGAAATTTTGACATTTTTATATCAATAGATTCAAAAAAACCAAATGTTTTAGATGAGGCAATAAATGCTGGTGCAGTAATTGCTAATGATATCTCAATGTTGGATGATGAAAATATTTTACAGGTTATAAATAAGCATCAGGTACATTATGTATTAGGACATTTTAGACAAAATATACCTCATCAAAATATAATACCTGAGGTTTTATCTGATCTTTCAGGGAAAATAGATATTTTAACTGAAAGTGGATTTGATAGAAATAAAATAATATTAGATCCCGGTATTGGATTTGGNAAAAAATTTGAACAATCAAAAGATATTTTTGCTAATATTGAAATCTTAAAAAGATCATTTAATTTACCTATTATGATAGGAACATCAAGAAAATCTTTTATAGGAGAATATACTCAAAAAGAAATTGATAATAGAATTTTTGGTACAGCATCAACTATTGCATTTGCTGTTTTAAATGGTGCTAATATACTAAGAGTCCATGATTATAAAGAAATGATTGATGTGAAAAAAATGACCCAAGTACTTAAATATTCTAGATATAAATCATGAAAGATTCAAAAGTTTTTTTATCATTGGGGTCTAACCTAGGAGATAGAAAAAAAAATTTATTAAGATGTATTGAATATTTAAGAAGTATTTCAAAAATAAAAAAAATTTCTTCAATATATGAAACTAAGCCTTTCAAGGTAGAAATCAAACAAGATGATTTCTTAAATCTAGTTGTTGAAATTGTTTACAAAAATTCTCCATATGATCTTTTAGAAAATATTTCTATAATAGAAAAAAAATTAGGTAGAGTTAGATCAGAAAAAAAGAATGAACCAAGAGAAATAGATATAGATATTATATTTTTTGATGATTTGGTATTGGATGAAAAAAAATTAATCCTTCCTCATCCTAGATTTTCAGAAAGATTGTTTGTTCTTGATCCATTAAATGAAATTGCATCAGAGTTTAAAGATCCTTTGACTAAAAAAAGAATTAAAGATTTATTAATAGACGCTCAAAATAGTAGCAATTAAATAAATACCCATAGATAGAAAAATGGAAGGGTTTATTTTATAATCCTTTATGCTATTTTTATTACTCCAAGTTATAAGAAGAACCAAAAATGTTAGAAAAACTTTTATCAATAAAAGAATTGCTTTTGTAGAAGAATAATCTCCGTAAGTAAGCCTATCAAATGCAATTATCACNCCAGATGCAAATAAAATAATACTTGAAATAAGAAGTATAGAATTATAATCAGAAATAAAGTCGAGTGAATTCATTTTTCTGTCTCTATACTTAATTGATTTTAGTAAATACAGAACTGAACCTCCTAACCAAATTCCTGCAGACATACTATGAATCCATAAAAAAAAAGTAAATAATATTTGATTCATTTATTCTTTTCCAATTTCTAGCAATTTTTTTTCAACAACCTTTTCATCAATTATACCGATCCATCTTTTTACTTCTTCTCCCTTTTTGTNGAATAAAATGGTAGTAGGGAATGCAGTTATATCTAGATCTATGACAATTTCATCTTTCTCGTCTGCAACAGAAGGNTAGAGGATATTTTTATTTGTTAACATTTTAATCCCGTCTTCTTTTGTATCAAGACCCAGCATTTGAATTCCAATNACTTGAGTTTTTTCAAAATCATCATCAATATTTTTTAGNATTTCTAANTCATATACACATGGAGGACACGAAGGGAACCAAAAATTTAATAAAATGTTTTTTTCTTTAAAGTTTGAAATATTGAAAGGGTCTCCGTTGATTGTGTTTTTAGGAAAAGAAATTTCATCTAAGTGAATATTTTTATCAGAAATATTATCTTGATTTATATAATTACAGCTTAGTAAAAATAATATTCCTAAAAAAAATAAAATATTTATAATTTTTTTATGAGAATGATTTAAGTTGATCATGAATAGCTTCAATCAATTTATCTGAACTTACTCTTATTTGCTTCATAGTATCTCTATGTCTTATTGTTACAGAATTGTCTTGTTCAACACTTTCAAAGTCAACAGTTACACATAAAGGTGTACCTATCTCATCTTGTCTTCTATATCTTCTTCCTATTGATTGAGTATCATCATATTGAGTTTGATATATAGAGTTTAATTTCTCGAAAATATTTCTACTGTATTCTGTCAATTTTTCATTTCTAGATAATGGCAGGACGGCTATTTTTATTGGTGCAATATCTGGGTGTAGTTTTAAAAGAGTTCTTGTTTCTTTTTCAGTTTCTTCTTCACAATAAGCGTCACATAGAAATGCTAAAACACTTCTGTCAGCACCCATTGCAGGTTCTATTACATATGGAGTATATCTTTTATTATTTTCTTGATCAAAATATGACAAATCTTTACCTGATAGTTCAGAGTGAGCTTTTAAATCGAAATCTGTTCTATTCGAAATAGTTTCTAACTCTCCCCAACTCCAAGGGAATAAATATTCAATGTCAGAGCTAGCTTTTGAGTAGTGAGGAAGTTCTTCTTTATCGTGTTTTCTTATCATTAGATTTTCTTNTCTAAGGCCATATTTTTTGAACCAATCTAAAGAAAAATTTATCCAATATTCATGCCATGATTCATCTTCTTCAGGACTGCAGAAAAATTCCATCTCCATCTGTTCAAATTCTCTAGTCCTAAAGGTAAAGTTACCAGGAGTTATTTCATTTCTAAATGATTTTCCTTGTTGAGCTATTCCAAACGGAATCTTTTTCCTAGAAGAATTAAGAACGTTTATAAAATTGACAAACATAGCTTGTGCAGTTTCAGGTCTTAGATATACAGTAGCGCTTGAATCTTCTACAGGGCCCAGAAAAGTCTTAAACATTAAATTAAAGTTTCTTGGTTCAGATAGAATTCCACCGTCAGGAGATGGATTATTTTTGTTTTTACACTCNGATAATGGTTTTATAGANAAAATCTTATCTTTGATTTTGTTTTTTGCCTCATCTTCATCTGAAGCTTCAATAGAAATAATTTTATTTTCTTTTTTTGTTTCAATTTCTAATACAAAAATATGGTCTTCCCTATATCTTTTTCCTGTTTCAGAACATTCTACTAATGGGTCAGAAAAAGAATCAAGATGACCTGAGGCCTTCCATACATTTGGGTGCATTAATATTGAAGCATCAATACCGAAAATATCATCTCTTTCAGTGACAAAAGATTTCCACCATAAATTTTTTACATTTCTCTTGATTTCAACTCCTACAGGACCATAATCCCATACAGAAGCTAAACCTCCATATATTTCACTCGATGGAAAAATTATTCCTCTTCTTTTTGCCAAGGATACAAGTTTTTCCAATTCTTTGAGCTGATATTTATTTTTTCCCAAAATTTACTCCTTCTATTTAAGGTTATCTTAGATTTCATATATTATGTATATCAAACAGTAGGGAGTATGTATGAAAATCGGATGGATTGGTGTTGGTAATATGGGTAAACCTATGGCTAAGCATATTCAAGAATATGCAAGCGAATTTACAGTTTGTGATTTAAATCAGGACGCAGCAATTGATATTCTAGAAGACGGNGGGACATGGGCAGAAACACCATCAAAATGTGCAGAAAACAAAGATATTTTGTTTATGAGTTTACCTATGCCACAAGATGTTGAAAAAGTGTGCTTAGGAAAAGATGGAATAATAGAATCTGTTAAAGAAGGAACGATTATTTTAGATGCATCAACGAATTCATTGTCTATGGTTAAAAAACTTCATAAATTATTTGAAGAAAAAGGAGTTGAGTTTTTAGATTGCCCTGTGAGTGGAGGTGTAATTGGTGCNATGAAAAAAGATATGTCTATAATGGTTGGCGGACAAGAAGCTACTTACAAAAAAATAAAACCGGCTTTGGATGCAATGGGAGATAAAGCTATTTATTGTGGTCCTGTTGGGAGTGGTACTATTTGTAAACTTTCTCATCAACTTTTTAGTGGTTTACTATTGGGTATAACTACAGAAGTATTAACTTCAGGTGTAAAAGCAGGTATGGATTTGGATACGTTGGTTGATGCAATTTCTAGATGTGCGTCTGCAAAAAATCCTCCATTTGATAATTGGAAAGATGCAAAAGAGTATAATTTTGAAGGAGATGAAATGTCTTTTTTCTTAGAGCTTGCTGCAAAAGATGTAAGATTGGCATGTGAAATGGGTAGAGAAAATAAAGTTCCTCTAGATATGGCAAATATACTTGAACAAAAAGTCATAGAAGCTCTAAATAATGGATGGGGAAGAAAAAATTCTGGAATAGTAAGGAAAATAATTGCCGATAGAGCAGGAATTGAATTAGATTATGCTCCTGGTGGCTTTGCTTAGCGTTACTAAATGAAAACAGAATTAAGAAATGAAGAAATTGCTATAATTGTTGCTCTTGAAGATGAGTTGCCAAAAGATTTAATTCCAGAATTTAAAGTATTTTATTCAGGAGTNGGAAAAATTAATGCAACATTTAAATCTTTAGAAATAATAAACAAGTTTAATCCAAAATTAATTATTAACTACGGTACTGCTGGAAGCCTAAGGAAAGACTTAAATGGATTGTATGAAGTTTCAGATTTTTTTCAAAGAGATATGGATGTTTCTGGACTAGGTTTTCAAATTGGAGAAACTCCACTAGATCCTATAAACAAAATTTCTTTTGGTCGAACAGGTTTATCTTGTGGAACTGGAGATAATTTTGTGATTTCTAAACCAAAAATCTTCTCAGATTTGGTAGATATGGAATCATATGCTTTAGCTAAAGTTTGTAAGAAGAAAAAAATAGATTTTCTTTGCTTTAAGTTTGTTAGCGATAATGCAGATATTGATGCAAGTAAAAACTGGAAAAACAATGTAAGTCTAGGTAAAAACTTATTTAAGGAAAAATTACTAAAGTTATTTGATTAGTTTGCTATTAATATATATAGTCCATATACTTCTTAATAATTTTTATTCATAAAAAGAGGTTTAAAATGCCAGGTAAAGATTTAGATGGAAAAGTAGCCTTAGTAACTGGAGCAGGAAGTGGCATAGGTGCAGGTATTTCAAAAGTTTTACACGATAGGGGTGCTAAATTAGCTCTTTGTGATCTTTTTGGAGAATCAGCTGAGAAAACTGCCAAATCTATATCAAATAATTCTATATTTGATTCTGTAGACGTAACTAAATTGTCTGACTTAGAAAAATTCAGAGACANAGTTATAAATAAATTTGGAAAAATAGANATTCTAGTTTCAAATGCGGGTGTAATAGGGGCAAAAGGATTTGCTGAAAGAAAAAATTATTCTAAGCAGGATTGGAATGATACTTATGATGTAAATCTTATTGGGGTAGTTAATAGTGCAGACTCAGTTTCCGATCATATGAAAGACAATAAGTTTGGAAAGATAATTAATATTGCTTCTCATGGAGGAAGAAAACCAAGAGGGCTTGGAGATATGCACAGAGGAAATGTACAAACTCCTTATTTGGTCTCAAAAGCTGCAGTTATTCAATATACNCATTTACTTGCAATAGAACTTGGTCAATATAACATCAATGTAAATGCTATTTGTCCAGGGGTTATTTGGACTCCAATTTGGAAAGCAATAGCAGAAAATCATATAGAACAAAATCCAAATCTAAAANATATGGATCCTAAAGAAGTATTTGACGAATTGGCTGTAAAAGCAAGAACCCCATTAGGAAGAGGGCAAACCCCAGAAGATATAGGAAATACAGTTGCTTTTTTTGCATCAGAAGATTCATCAGAAATTACCGGTCAAGCTTTGAATGTAAATGGTGGAGCTTCTTTGGATTAGAAAAAATATGAATATTTACGATTATATAGTTATAGGAGCAGGTTCATCAGGAGCCGTTTTAGCTTCAAGATTAAGTGAGAATCCAAATAACAATGTTTTACTTATAGAAGCAGGAGATAGTTTTGAAAAAATTCAAGAAATTCCAGATGTNATTAAGAATGGTATGGCAACAGGAGCCGATTGGACAGGAAATCTAGCAGTTGGAACAGATTATGATTGGAAGTATGAAGGGGTTTCTAATGAAGACTTTAAGAATATGGGGGTTCCAAGAGGAAAAGTAATAGGGGGAACAAGTTCAATTAATGGTCAGGTTTTTATAAGAGCAATACCTGAAGACTTTCAGAATTGGAAATCAAAAGGTCTAGATGAATGGTCTTTCGAAGATTGTTTAAAGTATTATATTAAGCTTGAAAATGATTTAGATTTTAACAATGAATTTCATGGAAATGATGGACCTATACCTGTTAAGAGACACTCTTTAGATTCTTTATTACAAGATCAACTTACTTTTTATAAAACTGTTCAAGACATGGGATTCCCAACTACAAATGATCATAATATGCCATTTTCTGAAGGAGTAGGCCCTCTACCATTAAATAATGTAGATGGAGTAAGATGGAGTACAGGAATATCATATGTAATCCCAGCATTATTTAGAAAAAATTTTACAGTTTTATCAAATTCAATTTGTAAAAAAATTATTATTAAAAATGGAATTCAAAGTGGTGTTATTTTACAAAATGATGAAACATATCATGCTAATGAAGTTATTGTTTCTGCAGGAGCTGTAGAAAGCCCTAAATTATTATTAAATTCTGGTATTGGTAATAAAGAAGACATTTCAAGTATTGGCTTAGAACATCATCATCAATTAAAAGGTGTTGGTAAAAACTTAAGAGATCATCCTGCCGTAGAATTGGTATGGAAATCTAGTGAAAAACTTTTAGATGAATTGACAGATGTTGGAGCACAAAAAGTTGCATTAAGGTATACATCACAAGAGTCACTCGATAGATTGGATATGATATCCGTAATGAGATTTCAACCAGGAGGAATTTCGAAAGATGATCTTCATTTTAGAAGTTCAGATTTTGGTGAATCAAGAATTGCAATAACGACAGGTTTATTTCTTGCAAAAAGTCATGGAGATCTTACTTTAGATTCAACAAATCCATTAGGTAGCCCAAATATAAATTATAATTACTTAAGCAATGAATACGACGTTAAAAGATTAATCGAAGGAGTGAAATTCAATTATGAAATTGCAAGAAACTCAAACTTTGATACTTTTAGAGGAGATCTAATTGAACCTGTCCCTGAAGCTCTTGAAGATGAAAAAATATTAATTCATTGGATTAAGTCTAAAGTTCATACTATGCATCATATATCAGGGACTTGTAAAATGGGTGAAGAATCAGATGAAATGNCAGTGGTTGATAAATATGGAAAAGTCCACGGTCTTGAAGGATTAAGAGTAGTTGATTGCTCTATAATGCCTGATTGTGTTAGAGCAAATACTAATGCCACTGCAATAATGATTGGAGAAAAAATATCTGATCATATTAAAAACGGGGATTAATATTATGGAACCTAGAGAACTAAGAGAATTAGCTAGAACTGGTAAAAATTTTACTACATCAGGATTAGCAAAAGGGCATGTTCAAACAAATGTAGTTATAGTTCCTAAGTCTCATGCTTTTGAATTTACTCTTTTTTGTATTAGAAATCCAAAGCCCTGCCCAATAGTTGAAGTTTTGGATCCGGGTGAATTTGTTTCATCAATTGCAGAAGGTTCAGATATCAGAACCGATGTGCCTGAATATAAAATATTTAGGAATGGAGAATTTTCAGAATTATCTACAGATATTACTTCTGTTTGGAGATCAGATTTTGTGGTTTTTCTACTAGGATGCTCATTCACTTTTGAAAATGAATTAGTTAAGAATGGTATAGAATTACCATATTTTGCTAATAAAAAAAATGTTCCAATGTTTATAACTTCTTTAGATACTCAAAAGGCAGGGAATTTTTCAGGAAAATTGGTTGTAACTCAAAGATGGGTAAAAAAAGATAAAGTAGTAAAAGCTGTTCAAGCCACAAGTCGATTCCCAAATCAACATGGNACTCCAATACATATTGGAGATTCTAAAGAAATAGGAATAAAAAACCCTTATAAACCTGACTTTGGAGATCCATGGATTCCTGAAAATCAAAAAGATTATACGCCTTTATACTGGGCATGTGGAGTAACTCCTCAACTTGTCCTTCAGTCAGCAAAGATAGATATTTCAATTACTCATTCTCCTGGAAAAATGTTCGTTACAGACCTAACAGATGAAGATATGGCTGTAATTTAGTGAGTTTTTTTGAAATTGAAAAAATTATTTTAGAAAATGATACTAGGGGAATGTTATCTTTGTATGAAAAAATAAGTAAAGGTTATATTGAAAGATCAACGGACTTAATTCTCAATACAAAAGGAAAGATTTTTATAAGTTCTGGGTTTTATATATTAAATTCTAAAGCACCTGAAACTGATGGTCCTCCCGGAACAATTGCATTAGCTAAAACTTTAAGTGATCTGGGTAATGAAGTATTTATAATTACTGATAAGTTTTCAATTGAAATGTTTCAAGGAATGTATCCAAAAGAAAATGTGTTGGAATTCCCAGTTATAAGTCATATNGAATCTAGTGCCTTTTCAAATAATTTAATCAAAGAATATGATCCTAGGTTAATAATTTCAATTGAAAGAGCTGGTTTTTCTGATGATGGCAAATATAGAAACTTCAAGGGTGTAGACTTTTCTGATTTTAATGCAAAAATTGATTACTTATTTGAACAAATACCCAATTCTATAGGTATTGGTGATGGAGGTAATGAAATAGGAATGGGAAATTATAAGGAAGAAATTTTAGAATTAGGTATTCATCCTAATCCTTCTATAATCACTGCTACAGAAAACATCATAGCTAGTACNTCTAATTGGGGTGCCTATGGCTTAATTGCGGGGATTTCTTTTAAGAAAGGAAAAAATTACTTACCATCTGTTGATGAAGGTATGAAAATGATCAAAAAATGCGTTGATTTGGGTGCGGTTGAAGGTTTATCTGGAGAGTCTAAACCTTGGGTTGATGGAAGGACATTGGAAGAAGACAAAATTTGCTTAGAAAAACTTACTCTTCTTTTCTAGGCTTTTTTATCAAAGTCTCTTTTACAAAAAATCTAAGAAAAAATATTCCAATCAATGCAATAAATCCACTTGAATAACTTGCTATAGCTAAAGAGAAAGAGTTTGCTATTAATCCCATCACAGTAGGGCCTGCAGCTCCTCCTCCATCAGAAATCAATCTCCAAATTCCTAGGAACCCTCCTTTATTTTCTGAGGGTGATAAATCTGAACCTAGTGTTAGTACTAAACCACTTGAAATTCCATTACCAACTCCAGATAAAATCGAAGCACAAATCAAAGTTGAATAGCTAGTAAGAAATAAAATAGGAGAATTAATNGTTCCTATAAGTACTAGAGAAAATCCTAATATTGTAAAAGCAGGTATTCCTGTGAATCTCCTGCCAAATTTATCCATTATATAACCTGAGATAGGAAACATTATAGAATCAACAGCGAAACTCAGAGTCGTAATATACCCTATCTCATCTTTTCTTAATCCAATATTGTCCCCCCATAAAGGGATTACTATTTCTCTACTTGCTCTTAGAAACTGTAACGCTATAGCTGCGACTCCAGCTGTAAGATATGCATTTTTGTGATCTAAAAATGTATTTTTGAAATCTCCTAAGTAACCGTCATTAGTTTTTCTCTGAGAAAGTTCATAATTTACAGAAGTTTTTAAAATAAGAAATAGNGTAACTAAAGCAATTCCTCCTTGCAGAAAGAAAGGTGCCCTAATAGATACAAATTGAGCTAAAATTCCTCCTAATAAAGGACCAATTATAGTAGCAATTCTCCCCAATCCTCCAAAAAGACTTAATGCTTTACCTCTTGACTCATTAGGTATTACTGAGGCGATATAAGCATGTCTAGAAATAGACCATAGAGCGAAACTTGCTCCGGCTAAAAGTCTTGAAAATAATAAAATACTAAAACTTCCGCTAAATCCTGCTATTATTGCACTTATTCCAAAAAGAATAACTCCAGATATCATTGTTCTATTCAATCCAAATCTATTTATAAGGATGCCTGCAGGAACATCAAAGCCCATCGTACCAAAATGTCTTGCAGCTATAGCAAAGCCCACAAGTAAATCTCCAGATTGAAAAGTGTCTCTTGCAAAAATTGGAAGAACAGGTATTAGCACACCTTGACCCATAGATAACAAAAAACTAGGAGCATAAACACTCCAAATGATTGATTTGATTGAGAATTTTTCTTTATTCAAAATTTTTAAGAGCTTTTAGTATAACCCCACTCATCAACAATTCTTTTTGAATGCTTGATGTTGTTATGTGTAGTGAATTCTAACGTATTACCATCAAGATCCTGGATATAGATAGCCCTTTGACCATCATGCCTTGTTTGCTTATTAGTGACTTCGTATTCTGAATTTTCTAATATATCAACTGTTTCATCAAAATTCTCTACTTCAAAAGCTACATGGAAATTTGGCATTTCATTACCAGGTCCATCTTGCGGTTCAATTAAATGGACCATAGTTCCATCTGAGGTTTTTGACCAAATAACGTGTTTTTCATCTACCATAGATGGTATTACTTTTAATCCTAGAAAATCCATGTATAAACTAAAAGAATTTTTCCTGTCGTTTATTGGGATCCCAACATGATTAATTTTTTTGATTTTTATCTTTGCAAGTTCTGACATTTAATCCCTCAATAATTAATTTATTCTACTTCAACTATGATTTCTATTTCTACGGCCATGTTGTTGGGTAATGAGCCCATTCCAACTGCAGATCTAGCATGTCTTCCTTTTTCTCCAAAAATTTCCACAAAAAAATCTGAGCAGCCATTGATTACCTTAGGATGATCTACAAAATTTGACTCTGCATTTACCATTCCAAATACTTTTACAATTTTTACAACTTTTTCTAGAGAGCCTAAGTAAGCATTCATTGCTGATAATAAATTTATAGCAGTATTTCTTGATAGTTCGTAGGCTTCCTCTGCACTTATATCTGATCCTACTTTACCAGTTATGAAGTTCCCAGATTCATCTCTTGGCCCTTGACCAGATAGATAAATTANATTTCCTGTTTGTTGAACAGGTATATAATTTGCGACCGGTGTAGGTGGCGACTTTAATTCAATCCCTAATTCCTTTAATTTTTCTTCTATACTCATTTTTTCTCCTTTTATTTTTATTTTTATTTTTATTTTGGTTCAGTCATGCTTAGAGGTTCTAAAATCTCATCAAGTTCACTGGAAGATAATTGGGTTTCTCTTAAAGCAACTTCTTTAATTGTTTCACCTGATTCTGAAGCTTTATGAGCTATATCTGCAGCCTTATCATATCCTATTTTTGGAGCTAATGCAGTACAAATTGCTAATCCTTGATTAACCATTTGAGGGCCTTTATTTGTTGCAACAAGCCCTTCAATACATTGTTCAGAAAAATTTCTGCTTCCAGTTGATAAAATTTCTATTGATTCTAAAAGGTTATGTGCAGCGACAGGCATCATAACATTTAATTCAAAATTACCACTTTGTCCTGCAATACTTACAGCTTGATCGTTTCCCATAACCTGAGCACATATCATAGNAACAGATTCGGCGATTACAGGATTAACTTTTCCGGGCATTATTGAAGATCCTGGTTGTACTTCTGGTAATGCAATTTCACCTATTCCTGCCCTTGGGCCTGATCCAAGCCACCTAATATCATTGGCTATTTTCATAAGGCTGACAGCATAACTTCTAACATTTCCTGANGCTGATACTATTCCATCTATAGTTGATTGAGATTGGAAATGATTATCTGTCTCCCTGAAATTNATACCAGTCTTTTCACCTATTCTTCTGATTACTTGACCGCAAAATTCAGGATCCATACCTATGCCTGTACCAACTGCAGTTCCGCCTAGTGCTAAAACTGATAGTTCCTCCATTGCGGCTTCTATTTTTCTAATAGAATTTTTCAACTGACCATAATATCCCTTAAACTCTTGTCCTAGTCTAATTGGTGTAGCATCTTGTAAATGAGTTCGTCCCGTTTTTACAATTCCCCAAAATTCTTTTGATTTTTTTTCTAAAGAAGACTCTAGTGTTTTCATTGATGGTAATAGATCATCTTTTATTGAGATTGCTGCTGCTATATGTATAGCAGTCGGGATAACATCATTTGAAGATTGTCCTTTGTTGACATGATCATTAGGGTGCACTGGATCTCTAGATCCAATTTTTCCTCCAAGCTTTGAAATTGATACATTTGAAATCACTTCATTCACATTCATATTCGTAGAAGTTCCAGAACCTGTTTGGAATATATCAACGACAAAACTATCATCATGATCTCCATTTATAACTTCTTGTGCAGAATCGATGATAGCATCTGCTAACTTTTTATCTATAAGATTTAATTCAAGGTTAGTCTCAGCCGCAGATTGTTTTATTAGCCCCAAAGATTTTATAAAAGATCTTCCAAAACGAAGATTTGAAATAGGAAAATTTAGTTGAGCTCTTCTTGTATTTCCTCCATAAAGAGCCTCAGAAGGAACCTCTAATTCTCCCATCGAATCTTTTTCTAATCTCATATTCATAAAATTACTCCTAAAGATTTATTTATGCCTTTTGTCATATTCTTCAAATGTTTTTGCAGCTGCAGCAAGTGAATTTACTGCTGTTGGGTAACCTCCATAAAAAAGCATTTGAGTTATTAATTCTACTATCTCTTCTTTACTCCATCCATAGTTTAGAGCACCTGTAATGTGCCCAGGAAGTTGATTGGGTTTATCCAAAACAATTAATGCCGCTATTGTGCATAACGACCNTATTTTNGCATCTAATTTTGGTCTTTGGTAAATATGTCCAAATAGAGTAGCGTTGATNAGATCAAAAGCTTCTTCAGTACTTTTAGCTACATCCGGAGTGCCTGGGTCTCCATCATAGTACCATTCTCTCCATTCCTTTGCTTTTTCAAGAAGTTCTTCATAACTTTTCATAATTAATTTACCCCTTTCAAATCTGTTTTATATGGTTTATAAACTCCTATCAATAATGCGATTAGAGTTATTAAACTTGATAACCAAAATATAGCATTAATTCCAAAACTATTTACTATAATTCCAGATATGGCGGGGCCTAAAAACATTCCTAAGGCGTAATATGCNTGATAAGCTCCCATAGCTAACCCTCTTGAATTATCNTCAAAATTGAAAAGAATTAGNGTTATTGTAAGTGTNTAAAGAANCCCTCTGCCAAATCCTGATAAAAATTGTAATCCAGCTATAATTGAAAGATCTTCCATGTAAGAAATAAATATTAGACTCACAATCATAGAAGAAGAACCTAGTACCATTGTTTTTCTAATTCCAATTNTACTTATAAACCATGCTGAAAGTGCCATGCCNGTTATACCCGCTAACTGAGACAAAGTAGTTATATCTCCAATATTTGTTTTAGTNCCACCTAAGTTTTCAATTAATATTGGTAGAAATCCAAAATTTACGCCGAAAGTTACAAAGTGAAATCCTATAGCTATAGCAGATACTCTTAGTAAAACATTATTTTTTAAAATATTTGTTATTTTTTTTCTACTTATTTTTATTCTTTTTGGTTTTTCATTTTTGGCCCAAAATAGAATTATCATTCCTAATATGCTTACAATTAGAGATGCAAAAAATGGAGTCTTGTCTCCATACAAATCTGAAAGCCTTCCACTAAGAAGTGTTGAAACTGTAATTGCTACACCATTTATTCCCATCATAAAAGAACTTGCATAGTGTAATAATTGTTTTTTAAATTGAGAAGCAAAGAGTAGACTTATTGCTACCCATCCAGCACCTGCTATACCTGTAATTAATCTTGCAAAAAATATATCAATCGGACCATCAGAAATTAATAGTCCAAANGATCCTATCGCCGAGCAAAGCATTGTTAGTATAGAAAATATTTTTGTTCCCCATATATCAACTGCTAAACCAAGAGGGATTCTTAGTATGATTTGTCCTATTGCATAAGATGCAATTATGTAACCTATCATGGCTGATGAAGCTCCTAAATCTTTTGAATGATTAGGAAGTATAGGTACGTATAAATACAAAGACGCCCAAAAAAAGAAAGTTCCAATAATAACAACTATAATAGACGGGTTTTTAATAATTTCTTTTAATAGTTCTTTCAAAATATGATATATTTTTTTATATAAATTCAAATTACTTATTTTTTATGTATAACTCCATAAAAAAAGGGGGACGATATGAAATTTTGTTACGCAAATAGAAGAATGACTCTTTACCCAAACTCTGTAGATCCTTGGGACTTGTCTCCTGAAGATTATACTGATGAATTTTTAGTTAAGGTCAAAGATATGGGATTTGATGCTCTTGAAATTGGAAGTGATACTTTAGACAAGACAGGAGGGTCTGAAAAGTCAATTTTAGAATTTGGGAAAAAAATCAAAGGATTTGGTTTAGATATAGGTTGTATAAGGAGTGGAGGGACTTTGACAGAGGCAAAAAATGGTCCTGAAAATATTAAAAAAATGGATAAATCTATTAACTATGCAAAAATAACTGGTGCAGAAGTAGTTAATGGAGCTATAAGTGCTCCAATTAGATATCCTGGAAGCCCTGAAGGTAGTTCTTATGCTTCAGGTACAGGTTGGATAAAATCTCAAGATTCATCTAAAGAGGCAACAATGTGGATTTATGAGCACCTTTCTAAAATTTATAAAGAATCATGTGATAAAGCATCTGAAAATAATGTAAATATTTCAGTTGAGATTCATCAAAATTCTCCAATAGATAATTCTTGGTCAGCAAAATATTTGTATGAACTAGTTGATAGGTCTAATTTTGGAATTAATCCTGATTTGGGTAATGTTTTGTGGAATTATGATCAACCTGAAGAAAAATTTGAAGATTGTATTGATAATGTTTCCGGAATATCCAATTATTGGCATTGTAAAAATCTTCAGACTGTCTATCATCCAGAAAACCAAAGATCNGTGTTTATAAGAGTTCCTTTGCAGGACGGAGAAATTGATTACAGGTATGCTATAACATCAATGAAAAAGGCTGGATATAAGGGGTATATGGCTATTGAAGGNACTCAAAACGGAGATCAATTTTATAAAGATTATCAAAGCATAAGTTATGCTAAAAATGTAGTTGAGTCACTTGATATTTAGCTTGCCTCTTTCCCAAATTTGGAAATCCAAACTAAAAACATTGATGCAAAAAAAAGTATAGCAATTCCAAAAAATGCATTTCGATATGAACCTGTTTGATCGTGAATAATTCCTGCAACTAAAGGTCCAAGAGCCATGGTAATAGATGTTAAAAAAGCGTTTAATCCCATCATGCTTCCTATGTTTTTCATTCCAAATTGCTCTACTACAGTTAGTGAAATCAGGGCACCAAAAGCTCCAAATCCAAGTGAATATATAAAGCACCCAACCCAAAGTATTGTGCTATTTCCTGAAATGCATAATATTAAAGTTCCTACTCCTTGAAAAAAGATACTTAGTATCAAAGTTTTTCTAGCTGTAAAGGATTCACTTGCTCTGCCAAATGTAATTTTTCCAATCACTCCCATAATTGCAATCATCATTAAGCAAGAAGTTGCCATATTTTGAGACATCCCCTCATCTTCTAGGTATTGAGTCAATTGAGTTAATATCCCTTGATAAGTCAAAACACCAATCATTAATGAAAGGCTAATAGTCCAAAATCTAAAAGATTTTAAAGCCTCTTTTATTCCAAAGCCTATCGCCGCTTGTTTTTTTGCAAGATCTATAAAATCTAAATTTCTATTTGTTCTTATTGATTCATTTTCTATGTCTTGCATTGATTCAGAAATAATGAAATATGAAACTACCGCTAAAAAAAACATTATGCTGCCAAAAATTACATACGCTGTTTCCCATCCTGAAAATGTAATTACAGATGCCGCTAGAGCTGGCATTGTAAATCCTCCAAAGTTATTTCCTGAAGTTACAGCACCCATAACTCTTCCTCTAGTTTTAGGAAACCATAAGGGGACAATTTTACCAGAAGTTATTTGAGTAGCTCCTGGAAAGCCTGCATACACTAAAGCACTATATAAATACCAATGCCATAAATTACTTATTGTAGGCCTTAATAAAAATCCAAGACTAATCATTAGCAGTGATATTAGTAGAACTATTTTTATGCCATACTTATCAGCACATTTCCCCAAGATTGGACCTGTGATTCCTGATATAAAAGCTAATGACAAAGCCCCGTTCAATTGTGTTTTTGTCCATCCAAATTCTGCTTGCAATGGAGTAGCGAATTGCCCAAAGGCATATTGCGACATACCTATTGATAGGCCTGTTGATAAAAACGCAATTAGTGCGATTTGATATCCTCTGTAAGGAGCAAGCATGTATAAATCCCTTGGAAAATAGTGAATTTATTTCATGTTATAGCTTCATTAAATTTATTCAAACATTTATTATTAGTCAAAATGACTTATATTACTGATTAGGAGGGGACAAATGAGTTTGAATTATCAACCAGTGAAAAATTGGGCAAAAATTCCAATGGGCATATCTTTTTATGGAGATTGTGGAGGAGTAGCTGTAGATTCTAAAGATAATGTTTACGTATTTAATAGAGGAACAGACCCAGTATGTGTTTTTGATCCAAGTGGAAATTTCTTAAGATCTTTTGGTCATGGAGAATTTGATAGGCCTCATGGTATTGAAATTGATAGTGATGACAATATTTATTTGGTAGATGATGGACCAGGGAATTTTGTTCAAAAAAGAAATAATTCTGGTGAAATAATATTTACTGTTGGTGAAAGAGGAAAAGAAGCTCCATGGCAGGGAGGTGAAATGTTTAATAGGCCTACTGACATAGCAATTCATCCGACAACTGGAGAATTATTTATATCTGATGGTTATGGGAATTCTAGAATACATAAACTTTCACCAGATGGAGATCATATAAAAAGTTGGGGTGTTCCTGGTTCTGAAGAAGGTCAATTTTCTTTACCACATAATATTTCAATGTTAGGAGATGATAAGGTGATTGTTGCTGATAGAGAAAATTTTAGACTTCAAATTTTTGACCTAGAAGGGAATTTCATTGATCAATGGCATTTACATCATCCTATGTCTGTAACTGAAGGAAAAAATGGAGATAAAAACCTTTATATTGGAGAAATGGGACCTCCTGATGTTCAAATAGGAGTAAAAGACTTAGGTAACAGGATTGTAATTTTGACTCCTGAAGGCGAAAAGATTGGAGCCTTTGGAAGGGGCCTACCTGGACAAGATGATGATCAATTTGTTGCTCCACATGGTGTTACTACTGATTCAAAAGGAAATGTTTATGTTGGAGAAGTTGCCTGGACATTTTGGGGGTCGAAACAAGATCCT
Organism: Chloroflexota bacterium; assembly: GCA_002719295.1. Taxonomy (GTDB): domain Bacteria; phylum Chloroflexota; class Dehalococcoidia; order Lucifugimonadales; family Lucifugimonadaceae; genus TMED-70. The sequence continues at coordinate 27,368 of PBHC01000008.1, read as the reverse complement.
CAGCCTCTAGGCGAATTAATTTCAATCAGAAAATGGGAAAAAAAATAAGGATTTATTATGACTTTAGAAATAAAAAAATACTCACCAGTCCCTTTATGGGCTAAACTTCCTCATCCTATGAGATTTCAAGAGGCTACAAGTGTAGCTACTGATTCTAATGATAATGTTTATGTCTTTAATAGAGGCTTGTATCCATTGATAATTTTTGATAAAAATGGGAACTATTTAGACCATTGGGGTGTTGGTGAGTTTAATAGACCTCACGGGATTAGAATAGACAAAAATGATGATTTGTTTTTAATTGATGACTTAGCTCATGTTGTTGAAAAAAGAAATAAAAATGGTGAACTTTTATTTACCATAGGTGAAAAAGATAAGCCATCTCCATGGCAAGAAGGAGGTTTTTTTAATAGACCTACTGATGTTGCGATAGACGAAGAAACTGGAAATGTTTTTGTTTCTGATGGGTATGGAAATTCAAGAATTCATAAGTTTAATTCTGATGGAAATCATATAAANAGCTGGGGGAAATCAGGTTCCGAGGATGGAGAATTTTCTCTTCCACATAATATTAGTATTTTTGATAAAAATAAAATAGCTTTATGTGACAGGGAGAATTTTAGAGTTCAAATTTTTGATTTTGAAGGCAATTACTTAGATCAATGGCATTTTCATAGACCTATTGCTATTTACTCAGATCAATATTCAAAAGAAATTTATGTTGCAGAAGCTGGAGCCCCTGATGTTCAAGCAGATGTTCCAAATCTAGGTTTGAGAGTTGTGATTGTTAACGAAAAAGGAGAAAAAGTTTCAACTTTTGGAAAAGGCACTTTAGGAGAAAATCCAGATCAGTTTATTGGGCCTCATGGAATGGCTGTAGATTCAGAAGGATCAGTTTATATAGCAGAAGTATCTTATACCGCATATGGATCAAATCAAGATCCACCAAGAGAAGTTGCATCNCTAAGAAAATGGGAAAGGAATAATTAAATGATAGTAGGAGATGGAGAATTTAAGTATGANGTTGATCCAAATTGGCCAAAAAAAATACCTGATTATTGGGTTTTAGGTCAATGTGCAGATATAGATATAGATTCTGAGGATAATGCATGGGTTTTTTCTAGAGGCAAACATCCTGTAACTAAATGGTCTAATCAAGGAGATTTTTTAGGATCCTGGGGAAATCAAGGTGACCAAAGAGGTGAATTTAGAATCCCTCACGGTCTAAATATTGATAATGAAGGATATATTTGGCTAACAGATCATCAAACACATCAAGTTACTAAGCATAAACCAAATGGTGAATGTGTAATGGAATTAGGCGAATTTGGATTTGCAAATTTTACTCTTACTACAGATGGAACTCAGGGGAACCCATTTAATATGCCTACAGGTTCTTCTATATCACCAGACGGAAAAATCTTTGTTAGTGACGGATATGGTAACAGAAGGGTTCATAGATTTTCCAGTGAAGGTAAACATGAAATATCNTGGGGAGAACATGGTACAGGGAATGGTCAATTTGCAATAGTTCATCAACTTGCTGTTTATCAAGATAAAAGAGTTTTTGTATGCGATAGAGAGAATAACAGAATACAAATTTTCTCTCCTGAAGGAGAATTATTAGATATTTGGACTGATGGATTAGCTGGACCAGGAGATATTTATTTTAAAAATGAAATAGCATATGTAGTTGAACAAAGTGAAGGAAGCGGAATTTCTATATGGGATGTTTCAAGCGGAAAAGTTATTACCCGCTGGAGAGGGATCCCTGAAATATGTGAAGCTGTTCATGGATGTTCAGTTGATTCCAAAGGAAATATATTCATAGCTGAAATCGGTATGGGTAATNCTGGACAGAGAATAAGAAAACTAAATAAAGTTTAGAATGCGTCAGGACTGTCTGCAATTTTTTCTAGGTCATCTCTTGTGTAAGATCCCAATGACCTNAACTCATACTCTGTGTAATTTTTTATCCATTTCATAGCGATTTTAGAAGACTTATTATAATTTGTTTTCTGTATATCTGAAGCGTTTTCTCCAAGAAGATTTATGATGTCTTTAGTCTCATCTATAATAATTTCTTTTACTAATTTGAATGTATGTTCTTCTTCTGTATCTTCAGAAACTGATTTATGGATTATTCGTTGAGCAATTTGTCCAGTAGATATTCTTGCAGTAGCTAAATCTTCCATCAATGCTGGCCTTTTTCCTGGTCTTCCTGCTAATCTATCAATACCTTTTGCACCTCTACCGTTTAGCCATCCTTCAACATACTCAAGAAGAGTTCTAACATTTTGTCTTGTACCTTCTTTGGTTAATGTTCCATTAGGATTTTCTATTTTAACTGGGTAGTTGTCAGGATTTTTCATTTCTTCTGTTGGCTCCCATCCTGAACCTCTAAGTTTTTTAAATGGCTCAGCCGCAGGATCCATATGGTATATATGAGCAACCCATGCTCTAAGAAATCCTTGCTTTGCTTCCCATTCCTTATCTGCCTTTATTGATTTGGCAGCTTCTATATTTACCTCTTCATCTCTAGATGGTAGTGCAGTAGCCATTCCNCCTATAGGAACTGCATTGTGCTTTAGACAAATAGCAACTAATCTCCTAAAAATATTTGACATGAATTCAGTATTTTGTATAGTTACATCAAATCTATCAGGCCATACAAAATTATCATCATGCATTACATATTCAAGAATACTTGCTTTAAGATCCCATCTTGCTGCATTCAATCCTGCTGCGTATTCTCCCAATGCATAAAGCATTTCTTCCATTTGGAAAACTGCAGGAAGGGATTCAATAAGTATAATTCCCTTAATATTTAAATCACTTAATTCACTTACAGAATTCTTTATTTCAGTGAATAAAGAATTATAGAATTTTGTTTCTCTAGCAGATTCAGTTTTAGGGATATAAAAATATACACCTTGTCCTTTTTTGTGTTGTTCTCTACCTCCAAAAAATAGTGTAAGCGCTGTTCCTAAAACAGTTGCAGAAATTGGATCTCCATCTACAGTAACCATTGTTTCGTCTAAATGTAGTCCTCTTTCTCTATGCATAAAGAAAGGTATTTTCCCTGGTTCTAACTCNTAATGTTTACCAGTTGTTTCATTATCAAATTGAAGAGTGCCTAATGTTGCTTGCATTCTATTTCTAGCGGCATAAACAGAGTCTTCAAGTGTATGACCCGCAGCATCTTCATCGTCATCCAAATCTCCTTCAGCTCTAACTCCACCAGGTCCTGGATTTAGAGCATTTATTAACATAGATGCAATTCCAGCTGGTCCAGAAATTTCAATTCCAGGAGTCCTTAAGTCTTCCGGCAATTCAGATATTTCCCATTCACCGTTTGCTTCTGAAGATTCAAGAAGTTTGGGCATTATGCCGTTTCGAGCTTTTTCTTGGTTAGCTATTCTTTCTTTTCTTATTTCACTAACTTCTTTATTGAACTTATCATGTAGTTTTACTAATAGGTTTTGAAACTCTTCAGTAAAAATGTCTGAGCAGTCAATAGACGATTTGTATGATAATCTTTTAGACAAATAAATACTCCTAAAATAAATTTTTTCTGAAAAAAATTATACTATGTATTTTTGTTTAGTCTATAAAGAATGTTTTAAATTTAGCTGATTAGTTCTTTTAGATCAGAAACATCCCTGTCAGATCTTAGTCTTCCAAGAGCTTTTCTTTCAATTTGCCTGATTCTTTCTCTAGTTAGGCTTAAGTCTTTTCCAATTTCCTCAAGAGTTCTTGGTTTACCATCAGTTATTCCAAATCTTAATTCCAAAACTTTTCGTTCTCTATCGTTTAGTTGACTCAAAACTGTATCAATATGGCTTCTCATAGANGACTGAGCAGCAACNTCTGGTGGNGTNGGNGTAGAATCATCTTCAATTAGATCTCCTAATTCATTCTCTCCCTCCTCACCAATTGGAGTCTCTAGAGATACGGGTTCTTGAGCCATCTTTAGAATTTCAGCCACTTTTTTAGGTTCCATTTCTAATCTTTCTGACAATTCTTTTATAGATGGTTCTCTATTAAATTCTTGTGCGAGCTCTCTTCTTGATCTCATTATTTTATTTAAGGTTTCAACAACGTGTACAGGTATTCTAATTGTTCTTGCTTGATCTGCAATAGCTCTAGTTATTCCTTGCCTTATCCACCAAGTGGCATATGTTGAAAACTTAAATCCTTTTCTGAAATCAAACTTTTCTATAGCCCTCATAAGTCCAATATTTCCTTCTTGGATTAGATCTAACATTGATAACCCTCTGTTGAGATGTTTTTTTGCTACAGAAACTACTAATCTTAAGTTTGCTTCTCCTAGATGTTTCCTAGCTTTTTCTCCTTCTTCTTTGATTGTCCTAATGTGATACATTATGGAATTCTTGGTTATTTCTTCAATTATTTTTGATTGATTTTTTATCTGTTTTTCTAAATCAAGNTTAGAAGAAATAAGATAATTTTCAGGTATAATTCTTCTAAGAACAGAAAGGTCTATTAACTTTTCTTCAGCTTCTTCTAAAGGTATACCAATAGAGTCAGAAACATACTTGGCTGCATTCATAAAAATTTCATCAACTTTTTGTCCGTCTATTATTTCCTTTATTTGTTCNTTAATTGCTANNTCAGATAAAGTAATATTTTCTTTAATGTTTAAGAATTTTTTTAAAGATTTTATAAGTTTAGAAAGTTCAGAAAATCTATCTAATGTTTTAGTTATAACAAAAGCATTCAATTCATGATTTTGGAAAAAATCTGTTGAGTAATCTATAGCTTCTTCAGAAAAATCAGAAGGTAAGGCCATTAGTTTTTTTAGACGAATAGAAGTCTCTATTGATCTAGCTAGGATAACTTCATCGCTTGCGGATAAAAGATTTACTTTCCCAATTTCCTTTAGATACATTCTTACAGTATCATTACTTAACTCTGAATCATCCTTGTTCTTTTTATTATCTACTTTGGAATCTCTTTCNTGCTCCCAACTTGTAAGTTCAGAACTAGAGAAAGATTTCAGATCTTTTTCTTCTTCATTAGCTTCATCTTCTATACCGGTTTCACTTGTTCTGTGAATTCCTTCTTCGTTTTCAAACTCTTCCTCAAAATCGTTTTCTAAAGATGAATTATCCTCATTAGACTTTTGAACCAAATTTCTCTCCTTTGTTAATTACTCAGATACTCTATTCTATTGAATTTTATTAAAAATAAGAACTTGTATTTAATACGGGTTTTTAACTTGCCTGATAAAAAAATAGAGTGTATACCTCTATTATACAACATTTCATAGTGAAATAGAGGGTAAGATGAGTAGCTTTAATTTTGATAATTTATGGTCTGAAAAATCGACAGATGCAGACAGAATAATAACTTTACATGCAAAGTATGATTTTGCAGTGGCATATCCGCCATTTGAAGAAGTACCAATGTATGGGTTGATTGATGGTTTGAAATCTAAGGTTGATGCAAATTTGGAAAAAGTATCAAAAGAAATGGCTTATTATCCTCATGTTCAAGGCGATGAATCTTTAAGAGAATTTACTGCAAATAAAATAGCCTCTGATAGAGGAATAAAAACTGATAAAGATTCTGTAGTTTTATGTAATGGTTCCGGAGAAGCAAATGGTTTGATTATACAAGCATTGATTGATCCAGGAGATTATGTCATTACTGAACAGTTTGTTTATATGGGAACTACAAAGCAGCTTACATATTACAATGCAAATACTGTTGGTTCACCAATGGATGATGAAGGTCTAATACCTGAAAAACTAGAAGAAACGATTTTGAATATAAAAAATCAACATGGTGTTATGCCAAAGATGTTATATACAATTCCTGAACACCAAAACCCAACAGGTTCAACTCTTCCAAAAGCTAGAAGATTGCAAATTATAGATATATGTCATAANTATGGAATCCCTATACTAGAAGATGATTGTTACGTAGACAATAGATTTGAAGGAGAACCAGAACCCGCATTTGCTTCATTAGATGATTCGGGTATGGTAATTTATGTTGGATCTTTCTCCAAACTAATAGCACCTGGTTTAAGATTAGGTTTTTTCACAGCAAGTAATGAAGTTATTGATAGAGCTTTATCAGTTAAGGTTGGATCTGGTCCTAACCAGTTTGCAGCTTACGCAATTGATGGCTACTTAAGAAGTAATCTAGAACAGCAAAAAAGCAATTACGACAANATCTTAAAAGAGAAAAAAGAATCTATGGAAAAAGGATTAGAAGAAGTGTTTTCTGGAACCAAGGCAAAATGGTCTTCACCTCTTGGTGGCTGTTATACATGGCTTGAAATGACAGATGGTTCAAATTTAGCTGAAGTTAGAGATGAAGTATTTGATAGAGGGGTAGGATATATTGCAGGAGATATGTTTGCACCTAATGGAGATGGTCAAAATATGGCTAGGCTATGCTTTGCTTTTGAACCAATAGAAAAAAATTATGAAGGTATTATTGAACTAGGATCAATTTTTAGAGACTTAAATGTAATCTAAGATTTATCCCTGATCTCTATCTCTTCTTTCGTTCCTATATAAAACCCTACTCTTTGATGTAAATCAGAAGGCTTGATTTTTAATATCTTTTTTTCTCCATCGTTTGCATTTCCTGAAGTGTTTTCAGCTATAAACGACAATGGGTTGCATTCATAAATCAATCTTAATCTACCTTCCCCTGTGATTGGATTTGAAGGGTAAGCAAAGATTCCTCCTTTTATGAGATTTCTATGAAAGTCTGCAACAAGAGATCCTACATATCTTGCGGTGTATTTACCTTCATCTCCTGATCTAAGTTTATTTATCCAATTTTTATCTTTTTCAGTAAAAGTATTCCAGTTTGATTCATTAACTGCATAAACTTTGGAATTTCCATGTGACAAAGATGAATGAGTTTTTAAGGCAATCCCGCTTTTATTAAAAGAAAACATAGATGTATCTTCTGGTGATGAAATACACATAACTGTAGATGACCCATATACTGTATATCCAGCAACTATTGCATTTTCTCCTTTTTGTAATAAATTTTCTAAATCNTTCTGATTGTTATTTACCTTTTTATAAACAGCAAAAATTGTTCCTATCGTTACTGCAACATCTATGTTTGAAGACCCGTCAAGTGGATCAAATACTACAACATATTGAGNATCATTATTATTTTCAGGGATTATAGCAGTTTCTATTTCTTCAGAACCCATAAGAAAAACTTTTCCCGTTTTTGACAAATTATCTATCAGGAGATTATTTGCATATATGTCCAATTTTTCAACTTCTTCTCCTTGAACATTTATTTCTCCAGTTTTACCTAAGAGGTTTTTGATACCAGAAGATCTAATAGTTTCAGATATATCAAAACAAGTATCTGCAATTGTTTTAAGTATGATATTTAAGTCTGGGCTAAATTTTTGTGATTCCAGATATGAATTTAAATTTTCATTATTTGTCATTATTAATGTATATATTGGTAATTTTGATTAATACCAACATATTACTAAGCTTTTATTTTTTCAATCTCCAATTAATCGATTCTTTATTGATTATCCGAATATTCAAAAAACTAAGATTTATTGACTTTTAATAGCCTANTTTTATAAATTCGATTAAATTTCAATTATTTTGTGCAATATTATGTATGCGAAATCACATAAAAAATGTTCTAATATTAAAGTATTAAAAAATAAGGATAATAAATGGACATATATGTAGGTAACCTACCTTGGAGTATAGATGACGATGGTCTTAAGGACCTATTTGCTGAGCATGGAGACGTTGTAAGCGCTAAGGTAATTAGAGATAGAGAAACCAATAGATCAAGAGGATTCGGTTTCGTAGAAATGGACGACGCTTCTTCTGAAAATGCTATATCAGCATTGGATGGTCATGAAGTTGANGGAAGAGCTCTAAAGGTAAATAAATCTAAGGGTAAATCTTAGTTTTCTAAAAGAATATCTAAGCGTTTTAAAAATTCTTTATAGATATCCTCAAATCATCATCTTATAAGTATATTTTAGTTTCAAATTAAACTTTTTGATATATTTATATTTAAATTTTTGGCAATAAATTAAAACTCAAAAAGAAATACTCTTTTTGAGTTGGTATTGCCAGTTTCAATTTATTCAAACATGCTATAGATTTTATGTAATTATATATAGTTTTTACTATTATTTTTATTTCATGATTTGGAGAGAGATTAATGGATACAAAAGAGTTGAATAGAGTGGCTAACCATATGGTAATGCCAAACAAAGGGATATTAGCTGCTGATGAAAGTACTGGAACTATAAAAAAAAGATTTGATTCTATAAATGTGGAATCAACGNAAGAAAAAAGAAGAGATTGGAGACAACTCTTATTTCAAACTCATTCTATTTCGGACTACATTAGTGGAGTTATACTTTTTGATGAAACTCTAAGACAAAGTAGTTCTGAAGGTGAAAAATTTGTAGATTTGTTAAATAATAAGGATATTCTTCCAGGCATTAAAGTTGATAAATCNACTCATCCTCTCCCTTTAAGCGAAGGAGAAGTAATCACTGAAGGCCTTGATGGATTAAGAGGAAGGTTAGAAGAATATTTAAATTTAGGAGCTAAATTTACAAAATGGAGAGCAGTTATAAATATCAGCGATAAATTACCGACTGATTATGCAATAAATGTTAATTCATATCATCTAGCNTTATATTCTGCTTTGAGTCAAGAAGTTGGATTAGTTCCAATTGTTGAGCCTGAAGTTTTAATGGATGGACATCACTCAATAAACAGATGTGCTGAAATAACTACTAAAACCTTGAAAAAAGTATTTAATGATCTGGATGATTCCAATGTGTACTTGCCAGGAATAGTTCTAAAACCAAATATGATTCTTTCTGGTAAGGAAGCTTCAAATAGGGCAGATCCAAAAGAAGTCGCAAAATATACTGTTGATGTGCTTGAAAATACAGTCCCAAAAGAAGTGCCAGGTATAGCATTTTTATCTGGAGGNCAGGAAGATCAAGAATCAATAGATAATTTAAATGAAATAAATATTTTTTCAAAAAAGAATAAGTCCCCATGGGAACTTACTTATTCATATGGAAGAGGCTTACAAGCAGCTCCCTTAAAAATTTGGAATGGGAAAAATGAAAACATTGAAAATGCTCAAAAAGAATTTGAAAAAAGAGGTATTTCAGCATCTAAAGCAAGGCAAGGAAATTACTAAATGGATATAAAAAAATTATTAAGTGAATCTGACTCTAATCTTATTTCTCATAGAAGAAATTTACATGCAATACCTGAACTTGGATTTGAAGAAGAAAAAACTTCAAAATATATACAAGACGAACTTACAAAACTTGGGATTCCAATTAGTACAAAATACGGTAAAACTGGTGTGNTTGGAGTAATTAAGGGGGGATTAGGAGAAGGCAGATCTATAATGATAAGGGCAGATATAGATGGTTTGCCAATTACTGAAGAAACAGAACTTGATTTTGCTTCAAAAAACGGAGCTATGCATGCATGCGGTCACGATGGTCACATTTCAATTCTTCTAGAAACTGCTAGGATTCTTCAATCTCTAAAAGATTCAATTAAAGGTGAAATTATATTATGCTTTCAGCCAGCTGAAGAAATTGTTCAAGGTGCATTAGCAATGATTGATGATGGTTTATTTGAAGACTATCATCCAGAAAGAGTTTTAGGTTTACATATTTGGAATCAACTCCCTTCAGGTTTTGTGGGAGTTAATGATTCAGCTGTATTTGCTTCCGCAGATGCATTTTCTTTAGAAGTAAAGGGAAGAGGAGGGCATGGAGCTTTACCTCACCTAAATATTGATCCAATAGTAGCTGCATCTCATATAATTTCTAATGCTCAAACAATAGTAAGTAGAGAAATTTCTCCTCAGGACCCAGGAGTTTTAACTTTTGGGAAAATTGAGTCTGGATTTGCTCCAAATATTATTCCAGATTCTGTAAGTATAGAAGGTACAATAAGAGCTTATTCTCAGGATGTAAGAGAAAAAATCTACTCTTCTTTGGAAAGAATAAGTAAACTTAGTGCTGAATCTATGAGATCAACAGCAAGCACTGAGATTATGTATGGTGCTGGTCCTGTAGTAAATGAACAAGAAGTTGCATCTTGGGTTAGAGATAAAGCAAGAGAAGTTTTAGATGATTCATTGGTTGGACCAACAGAACCTGTAAGTGTTGGTGATGATATGGCAGAATTTTTACAAAGAATTCCAGGTGTTTATTTTCTTTTAGGTGCAAGTGTAGGTAATAAGTATCCACATCATAATACTAGGTTTGATTTTGATGAAAAAGCTATGATTAATGGAGTTAAAGTTTTTCTATCTTGCACCCTAGATTTTCTAAATAATTAAACTACAGGAGATGTTCCTCCATCAACGTTTACTGCAGTTCCTGTAACATAGCTAGCTTTTGATGATGAAAGAAAACATATAACGTTTCCAACTTCTATAGCTTCACCAACTCTTCCCATTGGAACATTTTTTCCCATTATCTCCCAATGATCTTCTAGAGTATAATCAGGTTTTTCTTTTTGTATGTTTTCAACTCTAGTCCTATGTTGTCCAGATTTTAATAGTCCTACACACACGGTGTTGACTCTTATGTTTTGAGATGCATATTCTTTAGACCATGCTTTAGTTAAAGAAATACCCGCAGCTCTAGATAATGAAGTTGGCTGACTTCCTCCAGCTGTGGCTTTTCCTCCAGGAGTTGTAATATTTACTATACTTCCAGATCCTGTTGATTTCATATCTTCTATAACTGCTCTAGCGCAATAAATTGCTCCATAAACTTTAAGATTTAAGTCCTCTGTTAATTGTTCATTAGTCATTTCTTCAAGAGGAGATGCTGAAGAAGTCCCTGCATTATTTACTAATATATCTATTTTCCCAAATTCATTTCTTACTTGATTTATTGATTTATTAACTGAAGCTTCATCCCTAATATCAGTTGAAATTGCCATAACTTTTCCCTTGGCATCTTTTTCAATTTCTTTCACAGCATTATCTAATTTTTCTTGAGTTCTTGCCAGTATTGCAACATTAGCTCCTTCTCTAGAAAGAGAAATTGCGGCAGATAATCCAATCCCATCACTACCACCTGTAATAATTGCATTTTTGCCATTTAATCCAAGGTCCATAATTTTGTCCTTTCAGTTATAATAAATTAATTCTTAAGAATATATATCAATAGGAATTTTCTTTGAAGCCTCTAAAAGTAAATAAAAGAATTATTCTCGGACCAGGTCCATCATCTGCTAATCCAGATGTACTTCATTCTATGTCTAACCCTATACTAGGATATTTAGATCCTGACTTCTTTAAAATTCTTGATGATGTAAGGACTGAGCTTAAAAATCTATATCGAACCAAAGACCATGCTTTTGCTTTAAGTGGTTCAGGTTCATCAGGAATGGAGGCAGGTCTTACATGTTTGGCTGAAAGGGGAGACAAGGTAATAATTTGTAGCTATGGATACTTTTGCGAAAGACAAATACTTATGGCTGAAAGATTAGAATTAGAAATTATTCCTATTAGAACTGAATGGGGGAAACAAATGGATCCTTCACTTTTAGAAGATGCATTAAGAGAAAACCCAGACACAAAACTTGTTGTAGCAACACATGCTGAAACAAGCACAGGGGTATTGCAAAATATTGAGGAGCTAGGAAAAATAGTTTCTAAAACAAATGCTTTATTTATGATTGACTGTGTAACTTCTATTGCAGGGACTGAAATACTTTTTGATGATTGGAATATAGATTTTGCATATTCGGGAAGTCAGAAATGTTTGGCTTCGCCCCCAGGATTATCCCCTTGTGCTATGTCTGAAAAAGCATATCAATATATTAAGAATAGAAAAACCAAACCTTCTTCATGGTACTTGGATCTTTCGTTAGTAAACGATTACTGGGGAAATGAACATATTCCTCAATATACAGTTGCTGTAAGCTCAATTTATGCTCTTTATGAATCCCTTAGACTGCTTGAAGAAGAAGGTCTAGAAAATAGATGGAATAGACATAAAATTAATGCTGAGAAGCTTCGAAAAGGGTTAAGTGATATAGAGCTTAATCTTCCTATATCTCCTGAAGATAGACTTGATCAACTAACTGTAGTAACAAAACCTGAACATATTGATGATGTTGAATTCAGAAATAAACTTATTTATGATTACAATATTGAAATTGGTAGGGGACTTGGAGACTTTGCTGGTAAGGTATTTAGGATTGGATTAATGGGAGAATCCTGTAAATCTGAATATGTTGATCAAATTTTAGAGGTTTTTAGAAAAGAAATTTAGTTTTAAAATTATCTAAATCTTAGATTTTTTCTGCTTAGTTCACTTATGTTAGTGCAACCCATAAGTTTCATATCTCTTTCTAAAGCAGTCTTGTAAAGACCCAGCGCTTTCTCTACACCAGCTTGTCCTGCAGCGGCCAAAGCGTAAAGATATAATCTTCCACCTGCAACGGCTTTTGCTCCTATTGATAGTGCTTTAAGCATATGAGTAGATCTCTGTATTCCACCTTCGCATATAACATCAATTTTATCTCCAACTGCATCAACGATATCTGTTAGAACATCAAAGTTAGCTACTTGTCCGTCTAATTGCCTTCCACCGTGATTTGAAACGATAATACCTGTACATCCTATGTCCACAGCTCTTTTTGCATCTTCAACGCTTACTACTCCTTTTAGAGCAAAATCTTTACCCCAATCAGATGCAAGTTTTTCAGCATCATCCCAGCTCATTGATTGATCAAGCATTGTTGAAAAATAACTTCCAATCGAAGTAGATACATTTGAAAGCTCGCTTACACTATCTTTTAAAAGTGGTAATTCAAATTTATCTCTTAAAACGTAATTTAAACCCCACATTGGCTTTGAAATAAAACTATATAAGCTATTTAAAGTAAGTTTAGGAGGAGATGTAAAGCCTGTTCTTAAATCTCTTTCTCTATTTCCTGAGGTAATAGTATCTACAGTTAAAGCAATTACGTCAAAAGATGATGCCTTTACTCTATCTAAAACAGCATCATTTATTCCATGATCTTTATGATAGTAAAATTGAAACATTTTTGGAGTATCAAACTCGCTTAGTTCTTCAATTGGAACCGTTCCAATAGTAGATAGGCCAAACATTGTTCCATATTTTTCAGCAGCTTTTGCAACAGCTCTTTCTCCTTGGTGATGAAATAATCTTTGTAGTGCTGTAGGTGAACAATAAAAAGGAAGAGCTAATTTTTTNCCAAAAATTGTAGTAGAAAGATCTATATCTTCTACTCCTCTTAATACATTTGGAATTAAATCAACATCCTCGTAAGCACTTGTGTTCCTTCTATAAGTAGTTTCATCTTCCGCTGCTCCATCAATATAATGAAAAATAGGAGACGGAAGCTTCTTTTTAGCAAGCTTTCTAAAGTCGTGAAAATTTTGACAATCTTTTAATCTCATAATTTATTTATTTTTAAAATTTATAATTTAAAATATTACAGTAATTTTGAGTTGGAGAGTCCTTTTTTTCTTTGATTATTTTTTGTTATCGGAGATAATTCAATTAAGGATTCAAAATGCAAAGCTACTCATTAAAATGTTATAAGTGTAAACAAGTTCAAGAAGATAATTCTATATCAAGAATTTATTGTGAAAAAGGATGCAATGAACTTTTGGTTTGTGAAGATATTTCTAAAAANTGTATAGATCCTCTCGATTCACTTAAAAATGATAAAGAATCATTTACTTTAGGTGAAGGGAATACCCCAATAATACCCTTGAAAAAAATTGGCATAAAACTAGGATTAAATAATCTTTTTGCAAAATTAGAATTTATGTCACCAACGGGATCTTTTAAAGATCGAGGAAGCTCATTGGTAATTAATATTGCCAAAAAAGAAAAAGTTTCTGAATTTGTTGAAGATTCTTCTGGAAATGCAGGAGCGTCTTTATCTGCATATGCAGGAGCTAGTAATATAAAAGCACATATTTTTGTTCCAGATACTGCAGGGCAGGGGAAACTTGATCAAATCTCTATATTTGGAGCTAAATTACATAAAATTTCAGGCCCAAGAGAAAATTCTACTGTTGCNGCAAAAGAATTTTCTAAAAAAAANAATATTCCATATTTATCACATAATCTATCTCCTTATTTTTCTGAAGGAATGAAAAGTTTTGCATATGAAATTTATTCTGATTTAGGAGACGTTGATCATATCATTTTTCCTACAGGTAATGGCTCTTTATTATTAGGTACATGGAGAGGATTTTTAGATATTTCAAAAAGTAAAAAATGTTATTTACCAAAACTTCACGCAGCTCAATCAAAAGCTATTGAGCCAATTGTCGCTGAGCATAATCAGACAAAATGGACTTTTGATGCAACAATCCCAACCGTAGCTTCTGGAATATCAGTTTCAAATCCTCCTAGGTTATATGAAATAGTTGAAGCAGTTAAAAATAGTAATGGGACCTCTACTTCTTCTTCAGATCAAGATGCTTTAAAATGGCACGAATTATTAGCGAAAGAAGAAGGTATATTTTCAGAAAAGACATGTGCTTTTTCTTTTTCTTCACTTGAGAAGCTTGTTAATGAAAATATAATTAAGAAGGATGAAACTGTGTTAATTCCTATTACTGGTTCAGGACTTAAGGAATCTAACTAAAAGTCTTAAAAGCTTCTTCAAATCCTTTAATAGATCCTTCTAAAACCCAATTATCAACACTGTAAGATATTCTGAAAAATCCACCTAAACCAAAACCTCTTCCTGGAACAGTTAATACCTTATGCTTTTGAAGCTCTTGTACAAATTTAGCATCATCTTCAATTGGAGTTTTTGGGAATAAGTAAAAAGCACCTTCAGGTTTTACGCAATCATAACCAATATTTACTAATTCTTTGTATAGAAAATCTCTTTTCTTTTTATAAACATCTATATCTACTGATTCATCTTGAATATCTTCAATTGCTCTTTGCATAAATGCTGTAGCATTTACATGCCCAAGAGTTCTTAAAGAAAAAATAATTGCATCAAATAAAACTTCTTTGTTTTTGTCTTGAGGTGAAAGTACTATGTATCCAATTCTTTCTCCTGCTAATCCAAGATCTTTAGAATGAGAAGTAACAACAATTGATCTTTCGTGATGGTCAAAAATAAAAGGATATTTAGTATTATCAAAGATTATTTTTCTATATGGTTCATCTGAAATTANATATATTTCTGTTCCAAGGTTTTTTTCTTTTTCTTGAATGATTTCTCCCAATTTTTNAATAGTTTCTTTTGGATAAAGAACACCTGTTGGATTATTAGGAGAATTTATAATAATAGCTTTAGTTTTTTTTGTAATTTTAGTTTTTAGATCATCTAAATCAGGTAAGAAATCTTCATCTGTTTTTGCTATAACTGATTTTCCATTATGGTTTGAAACATAAAATAAATACTCAACAAAGAATGGAGCAAAAATAATAATTTCATCTTCGGGGTTTAGCAATGTTTTTAATATAGAATTCAAACCTCCTGCAGCCCCTGTCGTTACAATGACATCGCTACTAGANACATTTATTGAAAATTCATTATTTAGGTTTTCTGCAATAGCTTTTCTTGTAGAAATAAATCCAGGGTTTGGCATATATCTATGCATCCCTTTATCATCTGAATTGGCAAGACTTATAATTTTTTCTTTAAATTTTTGTGGAGGTTCTAAAAGAGGATTGCCTAAAGAAAGATCAAAAACGTTTTTTTCACCATATTGTTGTTTTAGCTGAATCCCTTCCTCAAACATTTTTCTGATCCAACTAGATTTTTCTAGAACATCTAATATTCCTTTTGAAATACTCATTTTTTCTTCTCCGTTTTAGCTTCTTTAATAACAAGAGTTTCAAAAAATATATCATACCAAGCTCTATTTTTTTCATCCTTAATTATCCAAAATATACCAATCAAAAAAGGCAATATAGATATAAATTTACCACCAATCTCTCTAGCAAAAGCAGCTCCTATTCCTATGTTGTCTCCTTCAGGATTTACTACTTTTATTCTTAGTGCCCATTTGCCTATTGTTTTCCCATATAATCCTGTGGGAATTACAAGATAGCAAAAACAGGTGATAATTATGAAATAATCAAATGCAAAGTAAGTTATTCCAAGTATATTTCTTCCAACAATATTTAGTCCAAAATATAACAATAAAATATAAGATGTATCTACAAATGCAGCCATAAACCTTCTAAATATAGGAGCTATGTTTTTTTCTTTTTTCATAAATATTTATTTAAATTCTATTCTTCTAATGGTATATAAAATTCGTATATAGGAATATATTATTTACTTAATTATTTGTTTATCGGAGGTTTATATTGACTAGATTAGAAGGAAAAGTAGCTGTTGTTACGGGAGCTGGGTCAGGAATTGGAATGGCTTCAGTAAGATTATTCTTAGAAATGGGCTGTAAAGTTGTATGTTCAGATGTTAGCGATAAATTCTTAAAGGATTTAGAAAAAGAAATTTCTTCGCACAAGCCTAATTATGTAATTTTAAATTCAGATGTAACAAAAAGATCAGATTGTCAAAAAATTGTAAACGAAGCTATAAACAACTGGGGGAAACTAGATATTTTAGTTAATAGCGCAGGTGTTACACCAAGGCACGCACCTGCTGACTGGGATTTTGAAAAAAAATGGGATTTTGTTATGGAGGTAAACCTTAAGGGTTCTATGCTTATGTCTTATGAAAGTGTTGAACAGATGAAAAAAAATTCTGGAGGCTCAATTATTAATTTGTCGTCAATAATTGGCCTCGTAGGATATTCTGATACATTNGGTTTTTCTGATGGATTTAATCCGTATCCTCATTCAAAAGGAGGAGTTATACAAATGACTAGGGATATGGGAGTAAACCTTGCTAAACACTCTATTAGAGTAAATGCTTTATGCCCTGGGTTTGCTTATACTAATTTAACTAAATCTATAACAGATGATGAAACCGTTCATAAAAAACTAATAGAATTACATCCGATGGGAAGGCTTGGTACAGCAGAAGATATTGCAAATGCCGCTTTGTTTTTGGCAAGTGATGAATCATCTTTTATTACAGGAACAGCTATTCCTGTTGATGGAGGATATACGGCAAGATAAGGAGTTATATTATGTTAATTAGACTAGATACACTAAGAGAAAGGCTTCATGGAGTAGTTCTTAATAAAGGAGAACAAGGCCATAATATTGAAGGCTTGCAGGATGAACTTGATAAATTGCCCGATAGCTATGACGAGTTTGTAAATTTNACCAAAAAATTAACTAACCTAAAATTTAGGTCTGATTGGCCATACGTAGAACCAAGTTCTATAAATGATATATTAAATGAAATGGATCCNTCTAGACCAAANGGATTAATCCAAGAAATTGATCTTGATGAAAGCTCAAAGAGGGTAGAAGCAGCTTTTATAGCTTCGTTATGCGGATGCATGTTAGGCAAGCCCTTAGAAGCTATGTTTACAGGCCATGAAATAAGAAAAGCATTAGAAGATATTGGAGAATGGCCAATGTCAGATTACATATCTAAAGATATTGAAAAGGTTCTTCCAAGAGTTCATAGATCTTTTCCTGAAACAGCAAGAGAGTTTATAAATTATGTAGCTCCAGATGATGATATCAACTACACAATTATGGGGATGCTAATTCTAGAAAAATTTGGTCCAGAATTTACTCATGAGAATATGAAAGAACTTTGGATTCATCATCTTCCTATTAGTACAACATTTGGACCTGAAAATACTAAGTTACTAAAGTCAGGAATGGATCTAAAAATTGATGGAATGGACAGGGCTACTTTTTTAGAAAAAGGAGGTAATGGTCCAAGAAATATTTTGCCTACTGAAAATCCAGAAGATCTAATAGATGTATTTAATGACATATTAAATCCAGGAGATGAATTATGTGGAGCGGCAATTAGAGCTGATGCATATGGTTATGCATATCCAGGTAATCCAGCTATTGCAGCAGAACTAGCATGGAGAGATGCAAGTTTTACTCATAATCGTACAGGGGTTTATGGAACTATGTTTATAGCAGCGGCTATTTCATGTGCTCAAATCATGGAAGATAGAGATGAAATAATTGAAACAGCTCTTAAGTTTGTACCTCAAAAAAGTAGATTTTATGAAAGAGTTTCAGTTTGTTTTAAGGATGTGAAAAAATCTAATTCATGGGAGGAAGCATACGATAAGATTAGTGATAAATATGGAGAATATGGTCACTGTAGAATTTATCAAGAGATTGGAATGCTAATCAACACCTTGAAGTTTGCTAAAAATGTAGGTCATGGTATTTGTATTCAGGTAAGTCAAGGTGCAGATACTGATAGCTTTGGCGCAACTTCAGGGTCTCTTCTTGGTGCATATTTTGGACCAGGTTTTCTTGAAGATAGTTGGGTTAAGCCTTTTAATGATGATATTCATACTGGTTTGGCTTGGTTTTTTGAAAGGTCTGTTTCTAAATTAGCTAAAAGAATGGCAAACCTTCCTAAAATTGTANGTAGTAAGTAAAGGTAAATTTANTAATAACGGAATANCGTTTAAATATTTTTAAAATAGGATTAAATTATGGCATGCCCGGCAGGATTCGAACCCGCGACCTATTGGGTAGAAACCAATCGCTCTATCCAGCTGAGCTACGGGCACACGATTACATATACTATTATAAAGTCGTTTTTTACTTATTGGCAACGCTTATTTTGACTGCGCAGGCCTTATACTCTGGAGTTTCTGTAATGAAGTCTACTGCATCTGAAGTTAAATTATTTGTCATTGTTTTATCTGGAAAAGCAAAACTCATAAATACGGCTCCTTCAGGAGATTTATCTGTTATCTTTGCTTTAACTGTTACAGAACCTCTNCTTGATTCGACTTTCAAAAGATCTTTATCTTTTATAGAAAGGTTTTTAGCATCAAAAGGATTAATTTCTACTAATTCTTCTGAAATTATTTGATCAAAACCTTTAGCTTTTCCTGTTTGAGTTCCNGTATGATAAGTCGATCTTCTTCTNCCTGTTGATAAAACAAAAGGATATTCATCATCTGTTTGTTCAGCAGGCTCTATATGGTCTACAGGACTGAATATTCCTGTTTCTCCTGATTCCATTTGATCTTTGTGAAGATATTTTGTTCCAGGGTGCTTTTCATCAGGACAAGGCCACTGAATTCCACCTTCGGTTTCTATTCTTTCATAGGTAATTCCTTTGAAAAGGGGAGAAGTGCTAGCCATTTCTTTCCAAATTTCTGAAGGTTCTGAAATTTTATGTTTTTTACCCATAGATTCAAAGAAACCTAATATAATGTCTACATCAGTTTTTGCATTAACAGGAGTGCTTATTGCAGGTCTTACTCTTTGAACTCGTCTTTCAGTATTTACAAATGTTCCATTTGCTTCAGCGAAACTAGATGCAGGTAGGACTAAATCTGCCATTTTAGCTGTTTGTGTCATGAAAATATCTTGAACAACAAAGAAATCTAAGTTTTCAAGTGCATGAATTGCATGATTTGCATTTGGATCCGATACTATTGTATTTTCACCCATTACAAATAAAAACTTTACGTCTCCAGAATTCATTTTGTCCATTGCAGTTATTTTGGTCATTCCTCTTTTTCTTGGNAATTCAGAATCCCAGATTTTTTCAAATTTTTCTACNATTCCTGGAGCTTCTAATTTTTGATAACCAGGTAAATCTGTAGGTAATGAACCAGAATCACTAACTCCTTGCACATTATTTTGACCTCTTAAAGGATTTACTCCAGCATTTTCACTTCCAAAGTTCCCACAAACCATTGCTAGATTTGCAAGGCTTTGAACATTATATGATCCACATGAATGCTCGGTTATNCCAACTGTGTAGCAAATAGCTGCTTTAGGTGATGCTTTTGCATATTCTTTTGCAGTGTAAATTATATCCTCTGGGTCAATTCCACATATCTTTGCAGAATATTCAGGTGTATACATTGTTAAGTGATCTTTTATTTCTTCAAAATTTCTTGTTCTTGTAGCAACATAGTCTTTGTCGTATAAATTGTTTTGAATAATGTAGTTAGATACAGCATTATAAAATGGAATATCTGTTCCTATTCGTATTTGGATATACTTATCAGCCCATTTTGTTAGTTCTATTTTTCTAGGATCAACAACTATAAGTTTTGCGCCATTCTTTACAGCCTTTTTCATTCTTAAAGAAATTACAGGATGTGTTTCAGTGGTATTAGAACCTGTAACAAGGATTAATTTAGATCCTGCTAATTCTTCAATCGAATTAGTCATAGCACCTCTGCCGACCATGACCGCCATCCCAGCGACCGTAGGAGCGTGTCAGGTACGTGAACAATTGTCTATATTATTAGTTCCAACAACTGTCCTTGCAAATTTTTGTAGTAGATAATTTGCTTCTGTTACAACTCTTGCTGATGCCCACCAAACTGTAGAGTCTGGTCCTTTTTCATATATAGATTTACTTAATTTCTCCCTAAATACTTCGTATGCTTTTTCCCATGAGATTTTTTCAAACTCACCTTTAGAATTTTTCAATAAAGGATCAGTTAGTCTTTCTTTAGAGTTAACGAAGTCCCATGACGCAAATTGTCCTTTGACACATAAAGAACCTAAACTTGGGGCACTAAAATCAGGGGTAGCTCCAAGAACCTTCTTACCATCACTGATTAATTCAATTCCACAACCTACTCCACAATATGGGCAAATTGATTTAGTTTTAGTTTCTTTTTTTTCTTCACTTTTTTCAATTTTCTTATTTGATAGCGCGCCGGTAGGGCAGGTGTTTACACATTGACCACAAAATGTACAATCAGAATTCATTAGTTTATTGTCAAAAAATGAGAAAATCTTTGAGTCTTGTCCTCTGCCATCAATAGTTATTGCTGATGCTTGTTCCCAATCGTTACATATATTAGTACATCGATAACACGCAATACATTTGTCGTAATCTCTAGCTATAAAAGGATTTAAATCTTCTTTTATACTTTTTCTTTTATTTAAGTCTGGAAAATAATTTTCAGGTTTATATTCATTTACGGCGTTACTAAATTCATTATTGGTTAATTTAGTTTTATTCATACTTTCTTTATCCCATCTAATTTCAGATAAAGATAATTCTAGTAAGGTTTTTCTATATTCAATTAAAGTTTCAGAATGAGTAAACACTTCTATATCGTCTTCAGCCATATATGTGCAGGACGCGACATAGTTTTTCTGACCATTTTTTTTAACTTCAANAAGGCACATTCGACAAGTACCTTGGGGGCCAATTCGTTCGTCATAACAAAGCGTAGGCACTTGAGTTTGTGTTTTTTTAATAGCCTGTAATAATCTGTCTCCAGTTTCAACAGTTNCTTTTTCGTCGTTAACTTTTAGGTTTATAAATTCTGTTTCTATCATATGCTTCTTTTTATTTTATAAAATTTGAGCACAAAATAAAATAAAACAAGGCTACATCCTATAATCAATATAGGTAATTTAAAGGGATCAATGTATTTTTCTATATCACTATAATTTTTTCCTAATCTATTTCCTACATATATATATAAGTAATTTGCTGGAAATGAAGCTAAGAAAGTTATTAGAGAAAATTTATATATGTTCATTTTGTATACACCTGCAATTATTGATGTAAGTGATTTTGGAAATAAAGGTATGAATCTTGTTATAAAAACAAAATAGTAGCCATACTTTAGAAAATAAGATTCAGTCTTTTGAATATCTTTTTCAGTTATAAGAATATATTTTCCAAATCTATTAATTAATTTTAATCCAAATATTCTTGCTATATAGTATTCAATGATACATCCTATTAATGTACCAAAAGTTGCTAATAAGCTAACGTAAAATAATTCAAAATAGTTATTTACTAATAGCCAACCTGCTAATGTGAGTATTATTTCACCAGGGAAGGGCAGAACAGTAGGTTCAATCACCATAAAAATAAAGATTCCTGGGTACCCAAGGGTATTGTATGAGTTAATTACCCAGTCAATTATAGTGTTTTCTATACTGAACATTTGATTTAAGGCCCTTTAAAAAGAATGTATAACAAAAAGTATACAGAAATCTTTAGGCTAGTCTAAAANTATTTTAACCAATGTTCCTCCTATTAGTAGTTTTATCAATAAATTTCTCTTTATTTTTAAATATTACTTATAAATAGTGTAAAATAATTAAACTTTTATATCATTTTAAAACCTTGTATTTGAACTCATTTTACTACTTTGTATTGAATAAGTTTTGAACAAGTTCAAAAATATAATAGAATATGTTTTATACAAATTTTATTTATTGTGTTATACTTTTTAACATGCCGCAAGACGTTAAAAAAACTACAAAAATGAAAAGCCTCGAAAAGAAATTCAAGAGAGATCTTGAGGTTATAATTCCTGAATTAGTTAATGAGTATGGCCTTTCTGGTGCTGCTAAAAAACTTGGTCTTGGAGAAAGCGGAAAGTCAACTTTATCTTACTGGATGTTGAAACTTGGAATTCAATTTAGAAAAGTTGCTCTAGCTCCTGGTGAGATTATTGAAATAAGAAGAATTTCTGATTAATCGTTATTTTTTTGTCTTTATTTTTTATTTGACTTGATTTACATTTAAGTTGGAGAGAAAAACAATCTAATTACTATAATCTCTGATTATGAATAAAAAATTTATATTTCTATTGTTTNCAATTTTAATGACGATATCGCTAATATCGTGTCGTGAAGTTACTGATGAGCCTTCAGAACCAGTAGTATTTAATCCTACTCCTGCTGCCAAAGAAATGGTTATGGCTGGAGCTGCTCCAGTTGTTGAAGTAGTCATNGTTGGTGATCCAGAATCTGGATCTGAATGGTTCCTTAATGAAGGGTGTAATGCATGCCATTCAACTGGTGCTGATAAAATAGTTGGTCCTGGATTTGCTGGTATTTATGAAAGAGCAGCAACAAGGACAGGGTATAGTTCGTCTGAAGATTATATCGAAGCTTCAATAAGGTATCCCGGTGAATACATAGTTGAAGGCTACTCTAATCTTATGCCTGCAAGTTGGGAAGAGGCTGAGAAACAAGAGATTGCAGATATAATTGCATACTTAAAAACCTTAAAATAAATTAGTTTCAAGCTATTTTAATAAACAAATTATCTTCTTGCTATAAGTCCTGCTTGATAACCTGCCGAAAAGCCTGCATCTATATTTACTACAGATATACCAGGTGCACATGAATTTAGCATTGTAAGTAATGCTGAATATCCTTTTTCTCCTGTCCCAAATCCAATTGAAGTTGGAACTGCAATTACGGGTTTGTCCACTAGTCCAGCAACAACTGTAGGTAGTGCGCCTTCCATTCCTGCAACCACCACAATACAATCTGACTGTCTGATTAAATCAACTTTATTTAATATCCTATGTATTCCTGTTACTCCAACATCGTTTATAGATTCTACCTCCACACCCATAAGTGATGCAGTTATTTCCGCTTCTCTAGCAATAGGGATATCTGATGTTCCTGCATTTACCACGGATATTTTGCCTGATAATTTTCTCTCTTTTTTTGAGCAGAATATCATTTTTGCACTTTCATCATAATTGGCTTCAGGAATGATTTTTTTTACTTCCTTATATGTTTCATTGTTAGTGCGAGTTATTAAGAATAAATCTGATTTTTTATATATCTTTTCAGCGATTAATGCAGATTGCTCTGG
Source organism: Chloroflexota bacterium (assembly GCA_002719295.1). Classification (GTDB taxonomy): domain Bacteria; phylum Chloroflexota; class Dehalococcoidia; order Lucifugimonadales; family Lucifugimonadaceae; genus TMED-70. The sequence continues at coordinate 3,624 of PBHC01000008.1, read as the reverse complement.
AGTCTTAGTTTCACCAAAAATAACTTCAGGAAAACCAGTTCTGCTTTCTCTATCAAGATCTATTTCTGCAAATTCTTTTGTTTTATCGTTATTATCTTTCATTTTTTTTATTTTATACCAATAAATTCTAAAGTTATTATAATTCATCCTTGTAAATTTACTTCTAATTTTTATACTTTACTTATAAGTAAATTAATTTTAGATTTATGAAGGGAACTCATGAAATTAAGCTGTATTCAATCTAACTTAAGAAAAGGATTAGCAACTGTAAGCAGAGCTGTTGCAACTAGATCTACTATCCCAGAAACGCAAAATGTACTTATAGCGACGGATAATGGAAGATTAAAATTGACTGCTACGAATCTTGAAATTGCAATTACTACTTGGATAGGAGCCCAGATTGAAGAAGAAGGGTCAGTGACTATCCCTGCTCGCATGTTATCTGATTTTATAAATACTTTACCAGATAAAAAAGTTGATATAGAAACAGTTCCCAGCCCCATAGGATTAAAAATTCATTGCGCAAACTTTGATGCTCAGATGAATGGAATAGATCCAGAAAATTATCCACCTATACCTAATATAAGCGATGGTCCTAAAATTTCTATTTCTTCTTCCGATTTTAAGAGCTCTCTTTCTAGAGTTAGATTTGCAGTTGCAACTGATGAATCAAGGCCTGCACTTACTGGTGTAAAGGTTGACGTTAAAGACAAACAATTTACTTTGGCTTCTGCTGATGGATTTAGACTAGCAATTGAGTCAGGCTCATGTGAATCATCAGTTGATGAAGATGTGTCAGTAATAGTGCCTGGAAGAACTATGAATGAAATATTTTCACTACTAGGAACAGATTCTGGAATGCTAGATATGACTGTTACTGAACAGAAAAGCCAAGCATTATTTAAGTTTGGAGATGTTGAAGTTGTAACACAGCTTATACAAGGTAATTTTCCTGATTATGAAAGACTTATTCCATCTGAGAAAGGCACAACTTGCAGAGTAAACAGAGAAGATTTACTTCAGGCCACAAATGCTGCATCTGTTTTTGCTAGAGACGGAAGCGGAATAATACGAATGGTATCTGATGATTCTGAAGATGGTTCAGTAAGGATAATGTCTCAAGCTGAGGAATTAGGGTCTAATGAATCTCGCGTAAAAGCTAGTATTGAAGGTGAAGAAACAAGAATAGCGTTTAACTCTAAATTCTTAAATGAAATCCTAAGTGTTTTAGATGGAGATGAAGTAGAGATAGAAACAATCAGTCCATCAAGCCCAGGTGTATTTAGATCTGCTGCAAATTCTGGCTATCTTCATATAATTATGCCAATGTTTGTGCAGTGGTAGTAGTAATAACTGAGTATGATGTCTCAATTTGTATTTGATTCTGACTCTTATCAACCCTGTGTGGTAGGTGGCTACACAAGAGATATCATTCAACAATGTCGAGTTGTTAAAATCTAGGCATGGCTAAACCTTATACATAAAAAGATTTAAGGAGTGTTTCAAATTTATGAAACTATATTTTATTTTAGGATTATTTGCATTATTAATTACTGTTGCATGTAGCGATCGTGATCGATTAATTGAAGCAGGTTGGAATCAACCCACAAATATAAGTCCCACTTATGTTATGACCTCTGATTTAGATGAAGAATCACTGCAAGTCGTACAAGCTGGAATAACTAAAGCTCAAGAGTATTTAGGCAATTATGGTCCTCTAAAGGTTTTTATTATTGGCACTGACATTGAAGCTGCAAATGTGGTTGCAAGAGAGTTCTGCGAGTGGACATACGAAGGTCAAGAAAGAATTGATGAATGTTTCGATGACGAACAGGGAATTGAAATAAGAGACCTGGCCAAATATGATTCGGGCGGCGCCTATGCTGAGTCTGATGGTAGAGAACTCTCTACCCCAACGCGGGCAATTACGATAGGCAATCCTCCATATGATCCGGATGACAATGGATTAATCGGTGGCTACAAAGTAGCTATGCATGAATATATTCATATATATCAACATGCTCATATCACTGATGACGATGAAATACCAGGTTGGATTGAAGAAGGTAGTGCAGAATTATTAGCTATGTTTCTTGCTGGATATTATGATGAATATATAAACGATAGTGTTAAAATAGCGAGAGAATTACGTGAAAATAATCCAGGCTTAACAATTAAAGATTTAGAAGATGATGGAACTTCTGAAAAACTTCAAGAAGATTGTCGAAAATGTTACTGGAAACTCCAGTCTGAAACATCAAGTCTGGCAACAGTTTTACTTATAAATCAAACATCTATGGATTATTTTTTTAAAGAATACATCCCTAGTATTTTTTATCTTGGAAAAGAAAAAGCCTTTGAAAATGCGTTTGGATTTACAATGGACGAATTTTATGTAACTTTTGAGGAATTTTTAAATCTTCCCGAATCAGAGCAATTAAAGATTTTAAAACCTATAAATTAGATTTTTCTAATCCATATTTTCAAAAACATTATTACAGTACTTTATCCTGTTAGGGATAGCTTTTTCGATTCTCTGAATAATCCCATTATCTAATCTGTCGCTTTTATATTTAAGTGCAAAACATAAAGGAAACGTTTCTGCCACATCTTCTCTTTGGGGATATTCTTTTGCATAATCAGAAATGAAATTTCCATTGTCTGCTTTTTGTGCATTAATCCAACCGTTTGATAAACTATGGTCAGAATCAAGTGAGGTATGAGCTGCTTCATGCAAAAAGATTTCTTCTAGTAAACCATATTTTTCTCGCTCTAAACCTCTGTCATGATGAATTAAGATATTATTATTCCCTCCTCCAAAACTCTCATTGCCTTTATGAATCCAAACTGTTTCAACATCTTTTCTAAATAATTCTGGTAATCTACCAATCGCTTCAAGATATGTCAAAGCTACTTTTTCTGCATATGTTTTATTTTCAAATTCATTATTAACCTGAACTTCAATTTGGGTACCATCAGAAAATTTAGCTTCAAATAAAAAAGGAGTTATAGTTATCCATGAACCATTATTTCTGCGATCAAACATAGTTCTTGAATTATCAGGAATGCTTTCAATAGAAATAAAAGTTGAATTATCAGAAGAATTTAATATGTTATTACTAATAAAAACAGATCCTCTATAAGGAATAAAATTATCTTCAAAAAAATAATTTTCTAAACTACTTTTTTCATTTAGAAAATTAACATAAATATACATTTGGATATATTTAGAATTATACAAAGTAAAAATCAATCCAATTGCGAATATGATAAATATTAATAAAAAGTAAATTTTTTTCATAACTAAATTATAACTATTATGTATGAGCAAAAAAATATGAATGTTGTTTTTTTAATCTAATTTATATAACATAAATTTTATGAAATTTTCTATTTTATTTTTATTTTCTTTAATTATTTTTGCTTGTAGTTCAAATTCTTCAACTACTAATCAAATTGATAATTCTATTTCACAAACTCAAACTTCCAACAAAACTGAAATTAAAACTCCAACTCCTGCAACCGAACAAACAAAAAATACTGAAATTAAAACTCCAACTCTCGCTACCGAACAAACAAAAAATACTGAAATTAAAACTCCAACTCCTTCTACCCAACAAGCAA
>PBHC01000007.1:0-99153 GCA_002719295.1 Chloroflexota bacterium | reverse complement strand
TTCCACAAAGACCTTCACCTCCATCAACGACGTAACCATACTTAATATCTGGATTTGCATAACCACTTTGAGTACTGTAGAAATAACCAATCTCATCCTTTATTGAACCAACAGAAAACAAATTTGCAAATTTTTCTTGTCCTATATAAAAACGTTCATTTTCAGATATCAATAGTCTTCCCCATTGGAGGCCATCAACATCCCCCATGATCTTTTCTTTACCTAAATCTTCTAGCCATATGTCATCCATAGCTAAAAAAGTATCTCTTGTCATTGAAATATTAGAATTAAGTATATTTTGATTTGTATTTCTTATTTTCTCATCATTAGAAGGGATTTTAGGTTTTGGAGTAGGAGTTGGAGTAGGAGTAGGAGTTGGAGTTGGATTAAAAGCTAAATCTAATATATTCTCTAAAGTTTTTTCAGCTACAGATATTGTGTTTTCTGTAGTCTCGTAAACAATCCTTCTCGGTTCATTTTTTTTGATTTTATCTAATACAGGCCAAATTCTTCCAGTGGGGGTGGGAGTTGAATTAAATATCCTTAATTTTCTTATAGGCTTAGGTTTTTCTCTTAAAACTTCTACAGTAGTTTCTACATTTTTCTTAATTATCTCAGGAGCAACAGAAATCTCTTTAGGAATTTTAGGCAAATCTATTCTTTCAACGACCTCATCAACAGTCTTTTCTCCTCTACACCCGAATAAAATAAGTAATAATAAAGTTGGGAATAAAATCTTTTTTTTCATAAATTTGTAATTTATTGGCCATTACCTAATAAATTATACTTTCCAACCAGTTTTACTTCCACATCTTATACATCTTCTAACATTAAAGATTTCATCCCAATCTCCATCTGTCGCAACATAGTCTAAAATACATCTTAGTGCCTTGTCTTTAGAGGCTAAATCATATTTATCTTTTAGATGATCTAGCATATTAACAAGGTCTGCTTGTATTTCAAAAATCACTTCTTTTTTTTCTCCTGCCATTTTGACTCCATTTTTTATTTAATTTTTTTTTTATAGTACATCTTTTTGAAAAATATTTTTCAATTAATATAAATTATGCTTCTTAAAAAATAAATTAATATTTTATTAACAAATTAATAGATTTTTTTATGATATTTTCTTTTGGAAAATGATATCTTTTCTTTATCAAAATAAAATTTCAACTATTTAAGGATTTAGGGATGAAGATATTTATAAATTTATTATTAGTTTCAATATTAAGCATTTCATTATTTGCATGTGGTACTTCAGAAGATGAAGAGGCTGTAACTCAAGAAGAAGTGGCGCAAGACTCAGATGAAGGTAAAGACCATGAAGGACATGGACATGATGAGATGGAACCATTTAAGTTTGGTGTGATTTTAGTCGGCCCAAGAGATGATAAAGGTTGGTCTCAAGCTCATTTTGAAGGTGGAGAATACATAGAAGAAATCTCTGGTGGAGAAATGATAGTTGCTGATATGATAAATCCAGCTGATAGTCCTAACTTAACAGTTGATCAAGTAGTTTCAGATATGATTGACGAAGGTGCTCAGCTAGTATTTGCAACATCAGATGATATGAAAGACGGTATACTTGCTGCTGCTGAAAAATTCCCAGATGTTCCTATGGTCTGGGCTTCAGGAGATAGTGCTTGGAATGACGGAAAAGCATATAGAGGAGACCTAGAAAACTTGGGAAATATAATGGGAAAGATGGAATATGGAAAGATGATTGCAGGATGTGCAGCAGCTCTAAAGACAAAAACAGGAAAAATAAGCTTTTTGGGTCCATTAATTAATGATGAAACCAGAAGGCTAGCTAATGCTGCATATTTAGGAGCAAGCCATTGTTACGATGGAGATGATTTAAGTTTTGAAGTTGTTTGGATTGGTTTCTGGTTCCATATACCAGGTGTAACTTCGGATCCAACTCAAGTTGCCAATGAGTTTTTCGATGGTGGTTCAGATGTGATAATATCTCATATCGATACACCTGAGGCATTAGTAGTGACTGGCCAAAGAGCAGCAGAAGGAGAGGATGTTTTTGTAGTGGGATATGATTATGAAAATTCATGTGACACTGCTCCTGAAGTTTGTTTAGGTGTACCATACTTCAACTGGGGTCCTGATTACTTAAATGCAGCAATGAATGCAGCTCATGGAGAATTTAATGCAGAATTTTTATGGTCTGAGCCTAACTGGGAAGATATGAATGATAAAGATTCATCTCCTATAGGCTGGAAAACTGGAGACGGTTTAAATGATTCAGAAAAAGGAAAGCTTGATTCTTTTATAGGTACGCTTTCTTCAGGTAACTTAAATCTTTTTACAGGACCTTTGAATTTTCAAGATGGATCTGAATATCTTTCAGATGGCCAAGAAGCTTCAGATTCTGAAATTTGGTATACCCCTCAATTACTAGAAGGTATGACTGGAGATAGTCAATAAAAATTATAGGGCTTCTCATTTGAGAAGCCCGTTTTTTTTCATGAAGATAGAGATAAAAAACATATCTAAAACATTTGGTGATCTAATAGCAAATTCAGAAATTAATATTTCTATCGATGATGGTATTCATGCTCTTTTAGGCGAGAATGGCGCTGGTAAATCTACTCTTGTGAAAATTATTTCAGGTCAAATATCTCCTGATAAAGGAAAGATATTAATTGATGGAAAAAATCTTGTTTTAGGTTCACCAGTTGAATCAATTAATAATGGAGTTGGACTATTAAATCAAGACCCTTTAGATTTTGGAAATCTATCAGTATTAGAGACATTTTTAGTTGGAATAAAGGATAAAAATCCTTATAGAAATCTTAGTCAAACCAAAGAGAAAATTTTGAGTCTTTTTGATAAATACAAAATTGATATTGATTTTTCTCATAAAACGAATAGCCTCTCAATTGGTGAAAGGCAACAAATTGAACTACTCAGGCTTCTTTATAATGGAGCAAAGCTCATAATCTTAGATGAGCCTACAAGCGCATTTTCATTAGAACAAAAGAAAATGATGTTTGATACTTTACGTAGCTTAACAGAAGAAGGAATAATTATAATTTTTGTTTCTCATAAGCTTGATGAGATTATAGAATTATGTGATTCAGGAACAATATTAAAATCAGGAGCTGTTATTCATTCAATTACTAAGCCATTTGATTCTCAAGATATTCTCGAAAAGATGTTTGAAAATTCTACATCCAAAATAATAAATGATCAAGATTTTACAAATAACAGGAATTTTAATATTTTAGTTTCATCTACAGATTTTTTGGGAAAAAATAAAAATAATCTAGAAAACAAATTTCCATATGGATCAGTAATAGGTGTTGCTGGCTTACAAGGATCTTCAAATGATACATATATTAAAAATTTTTTTACAAATGAATTTTCAGACACTAAACTGATTTTGGATTCTAATACCTCAATATCAAAAAAAACTTATTATTATATGCCTTCAGATAGGATAGAAAAAGGCTTATTTAGTGACCTTAATGTACTTGAGCATTTTGGATTGTTCAAATCTTCAGATTCAAAGTTTTTGAGCTGGAATAAAATAAAAGAAATTGCATCAAATAAAATAAATCAGTTTAATATTAGAGCAAAATTCTCAAATGAAGTAAGTGAATTATCAGGAGGCAATCAACAAAGATTAATGCTTTCTCTTATGCCTGAAAATCAATCTATACTTTTATTGGAACAGCCAACAAGAGGATTAGATTTTAATTCTGCTCAAAATATATGGGAAATGATTTTATCTAGAAAATCAAAAGATATAGCAATTCTTTTTTCTTCAACAGATATTGATGAAATTTGGGATTACTCAGATATAGTTATATCTGTTTCTGGTAAATTCATCGTAAATATAGATTACAAGAAAAAATTATCTAAGGAAAAGATTATTAATTATGTTTCCGGAATATTATAAAAATGAATAAAAATTTTCAATTAATTCAAATAAATTTATTAAGACTGATTTTAACTTTGGTCATTATTTTTTTCGTTCTAACTCTTTTTGGAACATCTCCTATAAGTGTTTTTGATTCAATAATCTATGGATCAATGGGGAGTTATTCTAAGCTTATTAGAACATTGATAGTTTGGGCGCCTATATCGATGGCTTCAATAGCATTGATTTATACTTTTTCTGCTGGAATGTGGAATATAGGTATAGAAGGGCAGATAATTATGGGTGCTGTAGGAGCAACTTTAATAGCTAGATCTTTTTTAGGGGATACATTTATTTCACCATACATTCAAATTCTTTTCGCGTTGGGTTTTGGAGGTTTTTGGGGACTTCTTTGTGGTTTTTTAAAAGTCAAAGGGAATGTTCATGAAATTTTTAGTGGATTAGGTTTAGACTTTGTTGCATCAGGGATAGTAATTTACTTAATTATTGGACCATGGAAAAGAGAAGGTATAGCTTCGACAAGTGGTACGGATGTTTTTGATAAAGCTTCATGGATACCAACTATTGGTCAAAATGAATTTCCATTATTATTAATTTTTATCATTTTTATTTTATATATATTTAGCTTTTTTGTACTAAAATATACATCTTTTGGTCTGCGTCTTAAGGCTACAGGTATAAATGAAGAAGCTACTGAAAGATTTTATTTTAGCTCTAGTAAATACATTCTATTATCTTTTTTTATAGCTGGGGCAATTGCTGGACTTGCAGGGTTTTCTCAAGCCTCAGGAGCTTATCATAAATTAGTTCCATCTATATCAGGAGGATTTGGATTCTTATCTATTTTGATTGTTCTTATTTGTTCACGGAATATATTTTTTACTTTAGTCATTAGTTTTTTATTTTCTGCATTAATAGTTGGAGGAAGCCAACTTCAAATTAAGTTGGGACTAGATCACAGTTTAATAGGTATTATTCAGGCTACATTTGTGCTGAGTTGGCTAATACTAGAAAAATTAAAATTAGAAAAATTGTTGCTAAAAAAAATCATTAGGAGCAATGAATAATGCTTTTTGAGAATACTATCATTACAGTTATATCATTAAGTACGCCATTGATTATTGCCGTCATTGGAGAAACAATTTCAGAAAAAAGTGGTGTCATAAATCTTTCAGCTGAGGGAACAATAATGATTTCAGCTTTAGCGGGTTTTGCTTTTGGTTATATTACAGATATTGCTTTTATTGGATTTCTAGCTGGAATGTTAAGTGGAGCTCTTATTGCTAGTTTTATATCTTACTGCGATATTAAATTACGAATGGATCAAATTGCAGTTGGTTTTGTTTTGACTATTCTATGCATAGACTTAAGCAATTATTTGGGTCAAGATTATGTAAGGATTAATGGGCCAATGGTTACAAAGTTTTCTATACCTTTGCTTTCGAATATACCAATAATAGGTAAAATTTTATTTAATCACTCTTTTATAACTTATTTCTCTATTTTACTCATACCTACTTCTTGGTTTTTCTTGAATAAAACAAATATAGGATTATCAATCAGAGCATCTGGAGAAAATCCTTTGGCAGCAAGTTCTAGAGGAATTAATGTCAAAAAAATGAGAATGCTTGGAACAATTATAGGAGGCTCTTTATTAGGTTTAGCAGGAGCTAGTTTTTCTTTGTATACCAAATATGGTTGGTCTGAAAGTCATACAGCAAACTATGGTTGGATAATACTTGCAATTGTTATTTTTGGAGGTTGGAATCCATTTAGAGCTGCAGCGGGGGCATATGGGTTTGGATTATTGCAAGTTCTAGCAATTAAGGCTCAGAGTGTTACACTTGCACTTTCTCAGATATTACCATTATTGCCGTTTCCAATAATGATATTTATACTAATTTTTATACAATACATTAATAGAAGTGAAAGAAAGAAATTTCCTAAATTTTTAATTTCAATACTTGGAGGGAACCAACCTGAAGCAATAGGAAAAAAGCTTCCAGAGGATGTGAATTAATATGAAAGATATAAAAATTTCAGACATTGAAGTTTTATGGGACAGAGATGAAATAGATTCTGAAGTTAAAAAATTGGCAAAAAAAATAAGCAATGAATTTAAAAGCTATGATTCTATAAATCTCATACCTATTTTAACTGGCGGATTAGTTTTTGCTTCAAAATTATTAATTGAATTAGACTCTTTGAAGCCGGGATCATCTAGAATGTTTCCATTAATTGCAAAGACATATGGAAACTCCTTGGAGTCTCAAGGAACAAAGATATATGGGTATGACTTTCTTGCAGATAGCTTAGAAAGAAATTCTCCAAGTATAATAATCGATGATCTTATGGATACAGGAGAAACGCTATTAAAAGTCAGAGAAAGCGTTTTAGGTATTTCAAATGAAAAAGTATATACTTCAGTGTTAGTTGATAAGTTAGGAAATAGAAATAATATTTTTCATCCTGATTTTACTTGCTTTGTACTAGATGATGATAAATGGATTGTTGGTTATGGAATGGATTATATCGGAAAATTTCGAGGATTAGATTATGTTGGATCTATTATTACTTAAAAATGAAAATAAATAAGATTCAAATAGATGTTATTGAAAGAGACCCTGGCCCATTAAATGTAAAAGATGAAAGATCTAACATTGGAGGGAAAACTACTCAAGGTGTTTTGAGATTGATTACTGATGAAGGAATAGAGGGTAATGCATTTATTGGAGACCAAGCTTCTTCATCTGAAGATAGAATAAAAATAATCAATGATGTCTTAAAACCTAAAATTTTAGGTATGAACTCAGATGATAGAGAATGGTTGTGGTCAGAAGTTGATAACTTATCTGGGCATGGCTTGCCTATTTACTCCTCTTGGGCTCCAATAGATGTAGCTTTATGGGATATTGCGGGTAAAGAACTTGGGAAGCCAATTTTCTCATTACTAGGAGGAAAAGATAAAGAAATAAAGCTTTATGCTACATATCCTCCTCGACATAATAATCCTGAAGGATTTATAGAAGAGTCCGAAGAATTACTTGATGAAGGCTATTCAGCATATAAAATTCATCCAGGGAACCTAACCGTCAAGGATACAATTTCAGTTGTAGAGGGTGTAAGAAAAGCAGTTGGTAACAAAATGGAGCTGATGTTAGATAGAAATCATGGCTATTCCTTGAATGAAGCACTGAAAGTTGGAAAAGCCTTAGATTCAAATAATTACTATTGGTTTGAAGATCCTGTGATTACGTCAAATATAAGAGGAATAAAGCGTTTACATGAAACCTTAGATACTCCAATTAATATGAGTGATTCAGCTACTTTTCTAATTAAAGAAGCAGCAAATTTTTTAGGGAATAATCTTGTTGGAATGATACGTGGAACTACTAGAAAACTAGGAATTACTGGCTTAATTAAATTGTCAGCAATGGCTGATGCATTTAATATAAATTGTGAAATAGGATTGGCAGGGAACTCTATAATGAACATCGCTAATTTGCATGTTATTTCTTCAGTTTCAAATAACTCTTTTTATGAATACTGGAGACCAGAACATATACATCAGTGGGGAATTGATAAAGAAATTCAAATTAATCCAAACGGAAAATTGAATTTACCCCAGAATCCAGGGTTAGGAATTAATTTAGATGAAGATTGGATAGATTTTCATAAAGTACATAGTATTGATTAGTCTGTTTTTTAATTAAAAGATTGGATAAATATGAGTTTTAAAAATAATGCTGCTGAAGTAATAATTATTGGACTAGGTGCAATGGGAAGTGCTAGTTCTTATTATCTTTCTAAGCAAGGTGTTAAGGTTTTAGGCTTTGATACTTATCACCCTCCTCATAATTTAGGTTCTTCTCATGGTCATACTAGGGTGATAAGGGAAGCATATCATGAAGGAGTATCATATGTTCCGATTGTACAAAGGGCATATGAACTTTGGCATGAAATTCAAAATTCTTCAACAAAAAAAATTATTATGGAGTATGGAGGTCTTTATTTAGGAAGCGATGGGAATTATTTAAAAGATGCAAAATTATCTGCAGAAAAATATAACATCCCAATATCAGAACTAAATAATAAAGAAATACTTGATAGGTATAAAGTACTAAATCCTCCAGAAAATTTCCAAGGGTTGCTAGAAAATAGAAGCGGGGCTGTATTTCCTGAAAATTCAATAGAATATTTTCTTAAAAATTCCAAATCTAATGGTTCGATACATAAATTTAATGAAAGGGTTCTTTCTTGGGAAAAATTATCTGATTCATATAAAGTTGTAACAGATAAAGGTGATTATTTTTCAGAAAAACTTATTTTCAGTTCTGGTGCTTGGATTAAGAATTTATTGCCAATTATAAATATTCCAGTAAAAACTGAAAGGCAAGTTCTTCTTTGGTTTGAGCCAAAAAAAGATAAAGAATTATTCTTAAATAAAAATCTTCCAAACACTGGATGGGATTTAGAAAATGGATTGGAATTTTATACTCAACCAATAATTGAAAGCAAAGGATTTAAAGTTGCTATGCATCATAATGGGAAATTTATTTCTCCTGATAATTTGCTAAGAGAATCTAATAAAGATGACATAGATATAATTAGAGGATTTTTAGAAGAGTATATCCCTTCTGCAAATGGAGAATTGATTGATACCAGAGTATGTATTTATACTGATACTCCTGACTATGATTTTATTTTGGATCGTCACCCTGAAGACGATAATATAATTATTTGCTCGCCTTGTTCAGGGCATGGATTCAAATTCACTCCAGCTATTGGTGAAATTTGCTCAAATATGATTGTTGGCCAAAATATTCAATATGATTTATCTGAATTTTCTCTGAGTAGATTTTAGGAAATATAGTAGACATTATTTTCTGTTTACTGATATATAAGACATTAAGTTAGATTCTCTTAAAAAAGGTAGTAGTATGTAACCAAACATAGATCTAATTTCGGTGAATCCCGGACTAAAGTTGCTGGTGTCACTCCTGAATATATGGAAATGAAAGGAGAGATTATGTTTTATTTACGCAATAAGTTAGTGGCAATGATAGTGCTGCTAATGGCAATCTTCATTTTTGCCGCGTGTAGCAGTGAAGAGGATTCTTCATCTAGTTCTTCTAGTGGAAGTACTCTTACAACTATTCTTGAAAGAGGAGAGTTGGTTTGTGGAGTCAATGATAACTTGACAGGTTTTGGAGTTGTTAATTCTTCAGGACAATTTGAAGGTTTTGATATTGATTTCTGTAAAGCTGTAGCCGCAGCAATTTTAGGAGACTCTAGTAAGGTTGAATATGTTCCTTTGACAGCTTCTGCACGTTTTGAAGCATTGGCAGCAAATGAAATTGACATGCTTATTAGAAATACAACTTGGACAGCAAGTAGAGATAGAGACTTGGGTAACGATTTTACAGTCCCTACATTCTATGATGGACAAGGCATGATGGTGAAAGCAAGTAGCGGATATGATTCAATTGAATCAATGTCAGGTACAACAGTTTGTGTTCTTCAAGGAACAACTACAGAGTTAAATCTAGATGATAGATTTTCTACTGCAGGTATTCCTTACACACCTTTGACATTTGAAACAAATGATCCTTTACAAGCAGCTTATGAAGAAGGAAGATGTGATGGTTGGACTACTGATAAGTCAGGTCTAGCATCAAAAAGAGCTGGTTTCTCTAACCCTAGTGATCATGTAGTTTTGGCTGAAACTTTATCTAAAGAACCACTAGGTCCTCTTACAAGAGACAACGATAGTGAATTCTATGATGTTGTTCAGTGGGTGGTATTTGGAATGATGCAGGCTGAAGAAAGTGGAATTAACAGTTCTAATGTTGCATCAATGGCAGGAAGCCCAACAGATCCTGGAATGGCAAGATTACTTGGTGTAGGATTTGACGGTGGTGAGCCGCCAGATTTTTCTTTTGGAATCCCAGTAGACTTTATGCAAAACGTTATATCTCAAGTAGGTAACTACGGTGAGGTATACGATAGGCATTTAGTTCCACTAGGACTAACAAGAGAAGGTAGTTTAAATGCTCAGTGGACAGATGGTGGATTGATTTACGCTCCTCCATTTAGATAGGAATTCCCTAACTAAGCAAATTTTTAACCTACAGGGTAGAAATACCCTGTAGGTTTAATTAATCATATGTTTTCAAACTTATTTCAACAATTAAAAACTCAAGAATCAACGAAAAAAAAGCTTGAAGTTCTCTTATACGATAGAACTTTTAGAAAGCTTTTGATTCAGTTGGTTTTTTCTGGTTTTATGATTCTTTTTCTTTTCTACTTAATTACGAGAGCATTTAGCTTAGAACTTGGTTTTGGTCACCTAGGAAGTAGGGCAGGATTTGGTATTAGTCATGCTTTCTTAATTGACTATACTAGTAATGCTTCTAGATGGCAGGCTTATTTTGTAGGAATAATTAATACTATTAGAGTAAGTTTTATTGGTATATTATTAGCAACTACTCTAGGGGTTTTAATGGGCCTTGCTAGATTATCAAAAAACTTTTTAATAAGTAGAATTTCTGCAGGATATGTTGAATTTATTAGAAATACACCTTTATTAATCCAAATAATATTTTGGCAATTAGTTTTATTGCAATTACCACAAATTTCAGAAGCATTAACTTTTGGAGGGATTTCGGTGTGGTCAAATAGAGGAATACTTCTTCCTTTCATTAATTCAGTTGAAAATGGATCTTTGTGGTTTTTAATACTTTTGGTAAGTTTGATAGTAACTTTATTTGTTAGATCTTACTTAAATAAATTTCGAGAAGAAAATGTAAATTTCTTTTCTCCTAATTTGATATCGTTGGGATTTTTTCTATCGATTGCTATAATTTCTTATTTCATTCTAGGTATAGATTTATACTCAGATATTCCTTCATTAGAAGTCAATGAATATGGTACTTATATTCAATCAGGTGGATTTTTACTTTCTCCTGAGTTTTCTGCTATTTTATTTGCTTTGGTTTTATATACAGGAACTTTTATTACTGAAATTGTAAGAGGTAGTATACAAAGCCTTCCAAAAGGTCAAACTGAAGCAGCTCAAGCACTCGGATTAAGCTCTTATCAGAGAATTACTTTAATTATTTTACCTCAAGCATTGAGATCAATAATTCCTCCCTTAACAAATCAGTATTTAAATTTAACAAAAAATTCAAGTTTATCTGTTGCTATAGCATATCCAGATGTATTTATGGTTTCTAGAACAATAATGAACAATGCAGGTCATGCTTTGCCTATGCTATTTCTAATACTTATTACATTTTTAGGATTGAGTCTTTTTATATCAATTTTTATGAACTTTTTAAATAGAAGAGTCACAAGGATAGGTGCATGACAAAAGCAATTAGTTGGGTAAAAGAAAATTTATTAGCCACTAAGGTTGATATATTTTTGACTATAATAGGAGCCTATTTTATTTATTTTATATTATCTTTATTCTTAAATTTTGTTTTTTCTTCTGACTGGACTCTTATAGAAGTAAATAGAAAAATTTTACTAGTTGGTTTATTCCCTGAAGAAGATTTATGGCGTATATGGTCTGTATTTTATGTTTTTTCACTTTTGTTAACTTCAACTATTTCTCTTGTTTATGGATTGCAAATAAGAACTTCTATTTTCTATGTTTTTATTCTTTTGATACCTTTCCTGATATTTACAACAATTAATATGATTTTTCATATTTTGATACTTATAATTCTATCTTTGTTGTCTTATGTTTTTGTCTATTATCTAAAGAGAAGATCATATAGAGTAATACTCTCAAGAATAATTGTTATTTCTTGGATTATTTTTATACCATTTTTATTTTTTGTCTTAGTCTTAGGAGATGGTCCTAAAGTAACACTTTGGGGAGGCTTTTTTGTTAACTTAATACTTGCTGTAATAGCAATATTAGCTGGTTTTCCTTTGGGAGTTATATTTGCATTAGGAAGAGCAAGTTCCTATAAAACCATAAAATTAGTTTCAGTTGTTTTTATTGAAACTTTTAGAGGAGCCCCATTGATAGCTTGGCTATTTTTTGCTTGGTTTGTTCTTCCAAACTTTTTACCTGATTTATTTTCTCTAAACGATATAAATCTAGTTATTAGAGCTATGATTGTTTTATCTTTATTTTCTAGCGCATATGTAGCAGAAGTAGTTAGAGGTGGACTTCAATCTATCCCAAAAGGCCAGAAAGAAGCAGCTACCGCATTAGGATTAAATACATTTTTAGAATTATTATTTATTACTATGCCTCAGGCAATAAGAATCGTAATTCCTGCTATAGTTAGTACCTTTATAGCTATCTTCAAAGATACATCTCTGGTGTTTATTTTAGGAATTACAGATTTATTGAGAATTGGGAGATTGATTCCTGAACAACAACAAGAATTTTACGGTAAATCTATAGAAGTATTATTAATTGTAGCTTTGTTATTTTGGGTAGTTTCAATAATACTTTCACAAATAAGCAGATCAATTGAAAAAAGGCTAAATGTTAGTCAATAAGGAGAGAAATTATGGATAAAAAAATATCTGTTGAAACCAAGGATGTAACAAAATTTTTTGGATCATTTCAAGCATTGAAAGGAATTACAGCTGATATATATGAAGGAGAAGTAGTCGTTGTGTTAGGTCCCTCTGGTTCTGGTAAATCAACTTATATTAGAACTATAAACGGTCTTGAAGAGCATGATTCAGGATTAATAAAAGTAAATGGTACTGAGCTTAACAATAATATTAAAAATATAGAAAAGATTAGATCAGAAGTTGGAATGGTTTTTCAACAATTTAATCTTTTTCCTCATTTATCTGTATTAAGAAACATAACTTTAGCTCCACAGAAAGTAAAAAAATTACCTAAATCAGAAGCAGAAGATTTAGGGATGAGTTTGTTAGAAAGAGTAGGAATTCCAGAACAGGCTTTGAAATATCCTTCTCAATTATCTGGAGGTCAACAACAGAGAGTTGCTATAGCTAGAGCGTTAGCAATGCAACCAAAAATAATGTTATTCGATGAACCTACGTCAGCTTTAGATCCAGAAATGATAAAAGAAGTTTTAGATGTAATGACTGAGCTTGCACAAAGTGGAATGACAATGATTTGTGTTACACATGAAATGGGATTCGCTAAAGAAGTAGCTGACCGCTTTTTATTTTTTGATGAAGGACTGATTGTAGAATCTGGAACTCCAGAACACTTTTTTGAAAATCCCCAAGAAGATAGAACTAAGCTATTCTTAAGTCAAATTCTATAAATTTTCTATTGTTATTTTTTAATTAGTTATATTATTATCAAAGAAATTTAATTTTATAACTAAGGATACAAAATGTACGATAAGAAAAGGATTGGAGTTTTTGGAGCTGGAGCAATCGGAGGTATTACGGGCGGCTTACTTTCTAGAGCAGGTCATGATGTTACCTTTATAGATACTTGGTATGAACATATAGAAAAAATCAATTCTAATGGTCTTATTGTTAAAAACCAAGTTTCAGAATATTTATGTAAACCCAATGCTGTTCATATTAATAATCTTCAAGGAATTAAAGAAAAATTTGACATAGGAATTATTGCAGTAAAATCATATGATACAGAATGGGTAACTCATGCATTGAAAAGTTATGTAAAAGATGATGGATATTTTGTTGGCTTCCAAAATGGAATAAATGATTATACTATTTCAGAAATTGTAGGGGAGGAAAAAACTCTTGGATGTGTAATAACAATAGCTGCTATGGCATCAGAGCCAGGATTTGCTTGGAGGACTGATTCTAGAGGGAATGGTACTGCATATAAAGTAGGAGAGATGAGTGGAGGTATTACAGAAAGACTAAAAGATTTTGTTGCAATGATGCAGGCCGTAGGACAAACAGAAGCGACAGATAATTTAATGAGAGACAGGTGGACGAAACTGATGGTAAATTGTATGGATAATACTCTATCAGGTTTGACAGGATGGGGAACTTCAGAAGTCAGATCAGAACCTATTGCTCAAGATGTAGCAATAAAAATTGCAGCTGAAGTTATTCATGTTTCAAAATCTGAAGGATTTGAAATTACAGATATAAATGGTATATCTGCTGATGAATATTTAGATGCAGCATCTGGAAACAAAATTGAAGAATTGAAAAATAAAATGTTAGAGGCAGCTAAAATGGCAGGTTCAGCAAGTAGGCCATCATTTGGTCAGGACGTTTTGAAAAAAAGAAGAACAGAAGTAAATTTTCTTACAGGGTATATAAGTAAAATTGGAAAGAAAAATAATGTAGATACTCCTGTATGCGATAAGATAACTGAAATAGTAAATGAGCTAGGTGTTGGATTTGATCCTTCTCCTAAGCATCTTGATGAAATTGAAGAAATGATTAGCTGATAGTTTAGTGAGAGATAAATGTACGATAAAAAAAGAATTGGTGTTTTTGGAGCTGGAGCAATAGGAGGTGTAGTAGGAGGGTTACTTTCTAGAGCAGGTCATGATGTGACTCTTATAGATACTTGGCATGAGCATATAGAAAAAATTAAATCCAATGGTCTAATTGTTATAAATCAAGAGTCCGAATATAGATGTAAGCCAAAAGTTGTTCACGTAAACGAACTACAGAGTATAAAGGAAAAGTTTGATATAGGAATAATTTCAGTTAAGTCATATGACACAGAATGGGCTACTCATGCTTTAAAAAATTATGTAAAAAATAATGGTTTTTTTGTAGATTTCCAAAATGGAATAAATGATTTAAGAATTTCAGAAATTGTAGGTAAGGAAAATACTTTAGGATGCATTATAACTATTAGTGCAGTTGCTTCTATGCCTGGGTATGCATGGAGGACAGATGATAGAAAAGATATTTGCTTTAAAGTTGGTGAAGTATCTGGAGTGATTACGGAAAGATTAAAAGATTTTGTTTTAATGATGCAAGCTGTAGGATTATCAGATTATACTGATGATTTACTAGGGGAGAGGTGGTCAAAATTAATGGTAAATTGTATGGCAAATCCACTCGCTGGATTAACAGGTTGGGGAACTTCAAAAGTTAGATCAGAATCAATAACTCAAAATATTGCTATTCAAATTGCTTCAGAAGTTGTTAAAGTTGCAAAATCTGAAGGCTATAAAATGGGTACTATAATGGGAATGGAACCTGATGATTTTGTAGATGCTGCTAATGGTGAGAAGATTGAAGAAATAAAGAATCAATTTTTAGATGCTGCTAAACAAGCTGGTTCAGCTAGTCGTCCGTCATTTGGTCAGGATGTTCTAAAAAAAAGAAGAACAGAAATCGATTACCTAACTGGATATGTAAGTGAAGTAGGTAAAAAAAATAAAATTTCTACTCCATTTTGCGATAAGATAACATTTATAGTAAATGAACTTGGTGTAGGATTTAATCCTTCTCCTGATCATCTTGAAGACTTAGAAAAAATGTTAGATTAAATCATGATAAAAATAACCTAAGGCTTGTAATTAATTCCCTTTAGATTACCAGATTTAAATATTTCATTCCATTTATCTAAAAAGGTTGCATTCCATTCATCAGTAAATTTAGATTTTATCATTTCTTCAAAAACTGGCCAAAAAATTATGATTCCATCTGCTCCATCTAAAATTGCTTTATGTGCTGTTGTAACAGATCTAACAAGAGCAGCTGTGATAAAAGGTCTATTCTTCCATCCGTCAAATGTAGATTTTATTTCCCTAATTAGTTCTGTCGAATCTTTATTTACATCTAAAAAAGGCTCGCAGAAAGGCAAAACATGAGTTACTCCAGCATTTGCAGCTAATACAGCCTGATTTAATGTAAAAATAGTAGTACAAAAAGTTTCAACATTAGCTTTTTTTAACTCTCCAAATGCCCCTAATGCATGTTCACTCATTGGGATTTTTAGAATTATTTGATCTGACAATTTTGTAAAAGCTTCTCCTACATCTAATAGTTCATTTGTAGAATGTCCATCTATCTCAATGGCAACTTTTTTATCTGTTATGTCTAAATATCTTTTTGTTAAATCTATTAATGAACCATATTTGTCTGTCATATCTTTAAGTACAACAGTATTTGTAACAATTCCTTTGACTCCCTTATCCATCCATTTTTTTAAGTCTTCTGGATCTCCTGCTAACCATACATCAGGTCCTATAGAATTATTCATATTTTCATTTGCATTTGTGATTTTCATAAAATTCTCCTATTTTATCTCTACAATATCTTCTTTCTCTATTTTTTCTTTATCTAATTCCATTCCAAGACCTACTTCGTCTGTCTCTTCAAAAAAGCCCTGATTTGGTTTTTCAGGAGTTTTTAGAAAATGTTGGTGAACTTTATTCCACTTTATCAGATACTCTTGAAATGGAGTATTTATAGGTACTTGTGATAATGAAAAGTGCAGAGTTGCATTAGATGAATGCCCATGTGGTATTGTAATTAGATCATGAGTGCTTGCTAAGTGAGATATTTTTATTACTTCTGATAACCCTCCTGCCCAATAAATATCAGGTTGATAAATATCTAGTGCATTTTTTTCAATAAATCTTAACATTCCCCATCTTGTATAGTCATGTTCAGCACCTGATAAAGGAATGCTTATTTTATCCTTAATCTTTTTATAAATTTCTATCCTGTCAGGCATTACAGTTTCTTCTAACCAATATGGCCTGTATTCTTCGATTCTTTTTGCTAATTCAACAACATATTTATAGTCCATTGATTGCCAGCAGTCGAGCATTATTTCATAGTCGTCACCAACTGATTCTCTAATTGTCTTAACCATTTGAACATTCTTTTTTAGTCCTTCACGTCCAGCCATAGGACCAAATCTAAAAAACCATTTTTGAGCTGTAAATCCTTTTTCTTTATATGATTTTGCTCTTTCTGAAACTAATTTCATGTCAGTTACATTGAAACCAAGCATCGAGGCATAAGCAGGAATATTTTTTCTAGTAGGTCCTCCTAAAATTTTGTATACAGGGGAGTTGTAATATTTCCCTTTTAAGTCCCATAAAGCGCAATCTATAGCACTAATTGCCATCATTGTAATACCCTGTCTCCCATGCACACTCAATCTATGCATTTGGTCCCAAATTAATTCAATAGCTAGTGCGTCCATACCAATAATTATTTTAGATAAAGATTTTTCTACAATATCAGCATGAGATGAATCTATTGGTCCTGCAGTTCCGTATAATCCTTCATCTGTATGAATTTCTATAAATATAGAGGAAGTTTTTACTATGTCTCCTTTTTGAAATGCATCATTTTCATGACCTTCTTCAGCATATTCAGGATATATATCTATTGGCCTAACAAGTCGGTCTTCCCAAAACATACCTTCTGATTTAAAGCTTCCTTGTAATTTTCTTATTTTAACCTTTGTTATTTTCATGATTTTTTAATATTTCCTTTCCTTTTGATGGCCAATCTATTGTTGTTCCCGTACTTTCGGAATTATAAGCTGTTATTAGATCTTCTTTATTTGAGACCCCCCAATTCCTTACTAAAATATTTTTTTCTTTTGCTTTATTAACTGAATCTATATTTGAAAATTTAGCTCTAGGACAAATAAGGTTTATTTCTTGGTCTACACAGATTTCTAAATCGTATGTTGTTATTTTTTCTAATAGCCAGGCTGTTCTCTCCTTTTGATCTAATTTACGGAATCTTATTATTTGCTCAAGAAAAAAACTGCTTATTGTTATTCCACCGGGCTCATATATACCTTTTTTTGAATCTAACCAGCTATTTTTTCTTAAGGATTCTAATACTATTTCTGGAAGTTCTTGGTCTCTAGATTTTAGTTCTAAATGTAAATTAGATACCCCTGAATATTTTTTTAATAGATCGTCTAGTTTTGGAATTAAATAATGATCATCTTTTACTTTAAAGCTATTTTTTGCTTGTAGGTTTTGTATTTCATTATAATTTTTTTCTGAAATAAGCCCTTTTACTCCTGTAGTTCTGTATAAATCGAAGTCATGTATTACTACTGGAATATGATCTTTAGTAAGTTGAACATCAAATTCAAAATTATGGAAGCCTGAGCTTATAGCTAAATCGAAAGCAGGGAAAGTATTTTCAGGTGATAATTCTGAAAATCCTCTATGAGCAATGATATTAAATTCTTTTTTCATTAAATTATCTTTCATTTGGAGCAATCATATATTTCATTCCTTCTCCATTTGAAGTAGATTCTATTGCTTCATTTATTTCTTCTAATTTATAAGTCTTGCTAACTAATTTTTCAAGATTAAACTCATTGATTTTTTCAGGAGTTTGGTCAAAATAATTCCCTCTTCCAAATGAACCAAAAAGTTTTATTTCTCTATAGTGAAAATCGTATAAGTCACTCATTAAATTTGATTCTTCTGGATGAACTCCAATCATTAATGCTTGACCTCTTGGTCTCAAGTTTGAAATTCCTTCAGCTAGTAACTTTGGATTTCCTACAGCTTCAATTAAAACATCAAATCCCACTTTTTCAGTGATTTCATTTAGCTCTTCTTTATAATTATCACTAAAAGGATCCAAGACAAAATTGGCGCCTAATGATTTTGCTATATCTCTTCTGATTTTGTTAGGCTCAGAAACGACTAAACAATCAATGTTTTTTTTCATGACAAAAAGTTGACAAAAAATACCCATTATTCCAGAACCTAAGATAAGAACTTTTGAATTATCTTTATAATCAATCATTTCAGTACCTGAAAAACAACATGCTGCAGGTTCTGTCATAGCTGCGACTTCAAATGTCATTTCTTTAGGTATTTCTACTGCACATGAAATATTCATTATTGAAAATTCAGCAAAAGCACCTGTGCTTTTTTCAGAATTTAAGCATCTAGATATTTGCCAGTTCAAACAATTAATACAATTTCCACAACTAGAAGTTGTGTTACAAGCTACCCTTTTACCAATTTTTTCTATAGGAACATTTGAACCTACATCAACTATAACTCCACTAAATTCATGTCCTAATATTTTTGGAGGATTTGAAGGGAAAAGACCTTGTGTAATGTGGACATCTGTACCGCATAATCCAACCCTTTCTATTTTAACTAGCACTTGCTCATCTTTCAATTTAGGAAGATTTATTTCCTGAATTTCAAATTTATTTTCTCCTAGCCAAACTGATGCTTTCATTTAATTGAGTTTTGTATTTATTAAGAACACTATATATTAAAATTAATAAATAACTATAAAATATTTGTAATAAAATCTTTAAAGCAAGATTTAATTGATAAGATAAATTTAATCAACAATATATTAAGAATTTATTATGTTTAGTGAATATAAATTAAATAATGTGGAATCGTTTGAAACTCCAGAACATCTAATTTTTGAAGAAAAAGTTTTGCATAACATTGATTCAATAGTAGATCTAGTAGGGGATAAGGATCGATTAATCCCTCATGCCAAAACCCATAAATCTAAAGATACTTTGAGTCTCCTTATAGATAATGGGATCAAAAAACATAAAACATCAACATTAAATGAATTAGAAGTTTTAGCAGAGTGTAATCCTGATACCTTAATATTGGCATACCCTGTAACATCAATCACTAAAGCAAAAAGACTAGAAAATATAGTGGAAAATTTTCCTAATACTAAGTTTTATACTATTATTTCAAATAATTTTCATTTTGATCTAATTAAGAATGTTAAAAATTTAGCTGGAATTTATATTGATTTAGATACCGGTATGAATAGAACGGGTATATTGAAAGAAAATGTTTCAGATTTATTAGATTATATTTCTTCAAATAATTACAAAAATTTAAAAGGTATACATGCCTATGATGGACAAACATATGGAGTAGTTAGTGTTGAAGACAGGGTAATAGATACCCAAAACTCATTAAAAGATATTAGAGAAGTTGAAAATTTAGTTAAAGAAAAGTTTTCTATAAATGATTTTGAAATTATTGTTGGAGGGTCTTGGTCTTTTCACTTTTATATAAAAGAAAAAGATATAAAACTATCACCAGGGACTTGGATTTATTGGGACATCAGTAATATCAAACAAAAAGAGTTGTCATTTAAAATTGCTGGAGTTATATTAGGTCAGGTTATTGATGAAAACAAATCAAATGACACGGTTACTATTGATATAGGAGCAAAAGCTGTATCAAGTGATCCTCTTACTGAAAATAGGCTAAAACTTATAGATAAACCGAACTCTAAATTGATTTTCCAAAATGAAGAACATGGAATCATAAAACTTAATGGAGATTCATTAGGTTTGGGAGATTATGTATTAGCTCAACCAGGACATGCATGCACAGTTACTCCTAAATATAATAGAGCTTTAAAGATAGACAAAAATGGAGATGTATCTGGGGTAATTACTCCACATGCAAGGGATAGGGTCTGATATTAATGATTACAAAATGTAAAAAACCAGATGTGATTATTATTGGATCTGGTTTTGCAGGTTTGTATATGCTTTACAAACTTAGAGAGATTAACCTTGAAGCAATTATTATTGAAAAAGCTTCAGGAGTAGGAGGGACTTGGTATTGGAATAGATACCCTGGAGCTAGGTGTGATATTGAAAGCATTGAATACAGCTATTCGTTTTCTGAAGATTTACAGCAAGAATGGAATTGGTCAAATAGATATTCTGATCAATCAGAAATTTTGGAATATCTAAATCATGTAGCTGATAAATTTGATTTGAGAAAACATATTGTATTTAATACTACGGTTAAATCAGCTACTTATAAAGAATCAAGTAATGAATGGGAAATAAATACTGAATCTAGTTCTTATATTTCTAAATTTTGTGTCATGGCAACAGGTACATTATCATCAATTAAGGAACCTACCTTTGAGGGTTTAGAAGATTTTCAAGGTGAATCATATATTACAGGTAGATGGCCTCATGAAAAAGTAGATTTTACTAATAAAAAAGTTGGAATTATAGGTACTGGATCATCTGCAGTTCAATCAATACCTGTTATAGCAAATGAAGCTAAAAATTTAACTGTATTTCAAAGAAGTCCTAATTATTCTATTCCTGCTAAAAATAGGCCTTTATCAAATAAAGAAATTTTAAATGCTAAATCTAATTATTCTGAAATTAGAAATAAAGCTAAATATACAAGAGCAGGAATAGGTTATAACCAGTTTGAAGAAAGAAAGATTTTAGATTTTTCAAAAGACTACATAAATACAGAATTAAATAAACGATGGGATATTGGAGGTCAAGAAATTTTTACAGCTGGTTTTACAGATGTAGGAATTGAACCTGAAGCAAATAAAATAGCAGCTGATTTTGTAAAATCAAAAATCAAAGAAATTGTTAATGATCCAATTACGGCAGACTTACTTTCTCCGAAAGATTCTATTGGTTGTAAAAGATTATGTGCTGACACCAATTATTTTGAAACTTTTAACAAAAAAAATGTTGAATTGATTGATATAAATAGTACTCCTATAAAATCTATTACTAAAAAAGGATTATCAACTAATAAAAGAGACTTTGATTTTGATATTTTGATTTTTGCAACCGGTTTTGACGCAATGACTGGAGCTCTGTTGTCTATAGAAATAACAGGAAAAAATAATAAAAAACTTAAGGATAAATGGAAAGATGGCCCAAGGTCTTATTTAGGCATTTCAATATCAGATTTCCCAAATCTATTTACAGTAACAGGGCCTGGAAGCCCTTCAGTTTTAACAAATATGATAGTAGCAATTGAACAGCATGTTGAGTGGATTTTTGACTGTATAAAATTTCTTTATAAATCAAATAAAAATAATATTGAAGCAAATGTTGAATTTGAAAATAGCTGGATGGAACATATTGAAGATGTAGCTAGCAACACTTTAAGGTATACATGTAACTCTTGGTATGTAGGTGCAAATGTTCCTGGTAAAAAAAGAGTATTTATGCCTTATGCAGGTGGATTCGGAAACTATAGAGAAAAATGTGAGGAGATAGCTAGTAATAGTTATAATGGATTTATTATTAATTAAGAATTTAAAAACCTTGAAACTTTATCAAGGCATTTTTTTGAATCACTTATACTTCCAATGTTTGTATTAAAACCATGCAATGCACCTTCATATATTTCTAGTTTAGAATCTACTTTTCCTTTTATATTTTTATGATAATCTTCAGACTCAGTTTTTAAGACATCACATTCAGCTGCAATGATATATGTTTTAGGTAAATTATCGTTAATTTCATCTTTGATAATAGCTGAAAATTTATTAGCTTTAGATACATCTCCTTCAATATAATTGTTCCAAAACCAAATCATAGATTCTTTTTCTAGGCCATAACCTTCAGAAAATTCATTATAAGAACTTGTTTCAAAGTCGTTATTTAGTACTGGAGTGAAAAGAATTTGGTTTTTTATCATATCATTTTTTATATCTCGAAATAACATTGAAACAGCTGCTGCTAAATTACCTCCTGCAGAAGTTCCACATATAGAAATTTTATCTGGGTTAATATTAAAATCTTTATAATTTTCATGTATGTATGAAACAGCTTTATAGCAATCTTGTAAAGGAGTTGGAAACTTATATTCTGGAGCTAATCTGTAATCTACTGAAACCACTTTATGTTTAGATTTTTTAGCAAGGTATCGACACATTTTGTCATCAGCATCAAGGTCTCCCAGAACCCATCCGCCTCCGTGAAAATTTACAAGTAAAGGAAGATTGTCATCATTTGAGTCTGAAAATATTCTAATATTTATATCTGCTCCATTTATAAATATTTCTTTATTTTCTACGCTCAAAATTTCTATTTCAGGTAATGGGAAAGCGTCTTTATTTTTATTAAACTGATTCCTTGCTTCTACAGGTGATAGTGATTGAATTGGTTTGCCTTTTAATACTTTTCTTTCTTCTAAGTATTTTTTTGATTCTTGATTTAACATATGGTTCTACTTTATTTATATTTATTTTATTAATATCATTATTATTATAAGTTTTGACAATCTCTTTGACGGGTTTTTTGGGAAATAATAACATTTAGTTAATCCTCAAGATTTGCCCCTCAGATTCGAACCTTGAGGATTTTCTTTTTATGAACTCTTTATTCAAAAATAAAAATTTAAATGCGTTAGTTTTATCTAAAAACCTCCTTCAATATGCTCTTCAAATGAGAGTTTTATTTTTTAGCTGGTTAGCTTATGAAATTACTCAAAAAGATTTATGGGTAGGTATAGTACTTGGAGTAGGCTCTACACCAATATTATTGTCTTCTTTTTTAGGTTCCTACCTGTCTGAGAGATATAACATAAACAAAATAATGTTTTACTCATATATAGTTATTTTATTAATGTTTGGTTTATTTTTTATAATTGATTATAAAAATATCTACAATCTATTAATTCTAAGCTTTTTATTTGGAATTATAATGGGTGTTCCATCTCCGCCTTTCTGGACTATTGTTATTAATACCTTTGGTAAAAATAATTTAAGTTGGATTAATTCTTATTTCTACTCATTTCAATTTTTTGGTGAAATGATAATTCCTCTTATTTTTGCATTTTTTATTGCTAATTTTAGTTCAAATCACTTCATATCTTTTGCATGCTTCATAATTATAATTGCAATTTTTCTAATCAACTATTTTCCAGAAGACAAGCAATTGAAAAATCAAAAAGATAAAAATATTTATGATTCTTACTCAAAAATATTAAAACAAAACCCGGTTATATTTTGGATGTCTATAATCGTATCAATTCAGTCTATTTTTGGAGTTACTATTTTTATAGTATTGCCTCAATATGCTAATGATTTCGGGGTTGGTGCTACAGGTTTCGGGATTTTTTTTGCAGTTAATGGAGCAGGTATATTTTTGGGAACGATTCTATCTTTTTATACGGGAGTTTTTAGAAGTAAAATACTTGTTTTAATTCTCTCTACAATTGGCTGGGATATTGGACAAATTATTTTTGCATTTTCTGCAAATTATTACTTATCTATAGTACTTTTATTTTTAATGGGCTTTAGTGCTGCATATTGGGTAGTAGCTGCGAACCTTATTTTTCAAAATGAGACAAATGATAAAGATCGGAATAAAATTATGGCCTTATATCAGTTTGTTACTCAGTTATTTTTTATAGGTTGGTTAGTTGGGGGGGTAATTTCAGATATTACAAATGCACAAATAGCTCTTATAATAAGTGGAATATCTAGTTATCCGATTTTTATTATTGCTATAATTTCTTCTAAGAAATTGCGTATTGTTTAAATAAAAAATTCTTGTAAACTCGTATTAGAAAAGAGGATATTATGCTATCTATTGAAGAATTAAAAAATAAATCATCTGAAAACCTAAATACAAAAAA
Organism: Chloroflexota bacterium; assembly: GCA_002719295.1. Lineage (GTDB taxonomy): Bacteria > Chloroflexota > Dehalococcoidia > Lucifugimonadales > Lucifugimonadaceae > TMED-70. Next base: position 74,937 of record PBHC01000007.1, on the reverse strand, counting down.
AGATATTGCGATAAAACTATCTAAAGATATACTTTCAGAGCCAGAGACAGGCTATAAGGAATTTAAGACAAATAAAAAAATTTATGAAGTATTAAAATCTTTAAATATGGAAGTAGTAAATAATCTTGCAATAACAGGATTAATGACGACAATTAAAGGTGCAAAACCTGGTCCCCATATAGCTGTTATAGGCGAATTAGATGGACTTCCTGTACCAGGGCATCCTTTTTCTGATAAAGTAACCAATGCAGCTCATGCATGTGGCCATCATATTCAAGTTGGAAATATGTTAGCAACTTTATTTGCATTAAATTCTAAAGAAGTATTGAGCAACCTTTCTGGTTCAATTTCTTTTATAGCAGTCCCATCAGAAGAATATGTAGAGATAGAATGGCGAAATGAACAAAGATCTAAAGGTGAATTTGAATTTTTAGGAGGAAAGCAAGAATTAGTTAAATTAGGGATTTTTGATGATATAGATATTTCTATGATGACTCATGCTAGAGGGAATTTTTCTGGTTTTGGTTATGGAGGGACTGGTAACGGATTAGTTGCAAAGTTTATTGAATTTCATGGAAAATCTTCTCATGCAGGAGGCGATCCTCATCTTGGAATAAATGCATTAAATGCTGCTAATCTATCTATGGCAAACATTCATGCTAATAGAGAAACTTTTTATGACGATCATCATATCAGAGTTCATCCTATAATTACTCTTGGAGGATCAGTTGTAAACCAAGTCCCTGAAATAGTCACACTAGAAACTTTTGTAAGAGGGGCTTCTTTAGATGCTATAAAAAATGCGAATCTAAAAGTTGATAATTGTTTAAGAGCTGGAGCTATGGCTGTTGGGGCAGAAGTTGAAATAAATACTTTACCTGGTTATTTCCCGCTATTTCATGATAGCAATTTGCAAGAAATTTATAAGAAAAATCTTAAATATACAAAAAATAAATCAGAAGAGCTTGATCATGGTGGAGGTTCTACAGATATGGGTGATCTTGCACATCTTATGCCTGTAATTCACCCCTATGTAGGAGGAGCAACAGATGCCTCAGCTCATACAGCTGGATTTATAGTAGAAGATTATGAATTAGCAGTAGTAGAAGCAGGAAAAATGATGGCATACACTATTATAGATTTATTGTATGATGAAGCTTCTACTGGTAAAGAAGTTATTTCAAAACATAAACCAAGATTAACTAAAAATGAATATTTGAAAACAATGAGAGAATTTAGCAATGTAGAGATTGCAAATTATAATATTAAATAGAATGAAGAAAATTTCAAAAAAAATTCTATATCGAGAACATTCTCCTCATAATAAAGTTACAGATAAAGTTGATCAAAATATTTGGTTTGAAGTAGAAACTCAAATGAATAGAGGTCCAGATTCAAAGGATGTAGATAAAGATTTAGTCGAAATATTTAATAGATATCGCGATGATTCTATGCCAGATAATAGAGGGAATCCATCATCTGGTTGTATTTGGGTAAATGATTCTAAAAAAGGTGAAATATTAAATGTTGAAATTGGAGATATAGAAACTCATGATATCGGATATACAAAATATAGAGGATCAACAGGAGCTTTTCCTTCTTACTTAGCACCTTCAGCTATCGGAGAGGTTTTTAAGGTAGTAAAAATAATTGAAAAAAAAATAATATGGAATCAACAATTATCAATTCCTATTAAGCCTATGATAGGAGTTGTTGGATTGGCTCCAGAATTTGAAGCTAGGGGAAATGCTTGGGCTGGAGAATGGGGAGGTAATTTTGATATTCAAGAAATAACTACAGGAGCAAAAGTTCAAATTCCAATTAATCATGATGGATCTTTATTACACATAGGTGACATGCATGCAATCCAGGGAGACGGAGAAATTTCTGGAGGTGGAGGAATTGAAACTGGAGGAACGGTTAAGTTGAAATGTTATTCTGAATCTAAACCCAAAGGTATGACTTGGCCAAGAATAATTAATGATGACTATATAATGACTACTGCTCAAGCAAGACCTGCAGAAGATGCATTTAGAGTAGCTTTATCTGAAATGATTTTATGGTTAGAGAATGATTATAAAATAGATAAAAAAGAGGCATTTATGCTTCTGGCTCAAGTTTTAGAAGCTAGAGTAACTCAATTTGTAAATCCTACTTTTACCTATTTATTAAAAGTTAACAAAAAATATTTAAAATAATAATAATTTCTATTTATTTTTTTCTGTTATGAGTCTTTGAATTTCTAAATCAATAAATTTTTTTTCTAACTCAAGTTGTTTGATTAATAAATCATAATCATCCGCTGTCATTTCTCTTATATCCATTGGCCTTTTCATCATATCCATACGAGGATCCATTGGCCTTTTCATCATATCCATATGGGGATCCATTGGCCTTTTCATCATATCCATATGGGGATCCATTGGTACTCTCGTCAATGAATCATGATCTTGATCAAAAAAATCAAAACTTACTAATATGGCTAAATAAATTGAAATACATAATATTAAGAAAGCAATTGTACTTATAAAAGTCTTAAATATATTATTAAACATAATAAAAACAATATATCACGAAAAATAAAGAAAGCTAAGAAATGACCTATATAGTAGCTCATAGAGGATTATCAGCAAAGGCACCAGAGAATACTTATGACTCGTTTGATTTGGCTATTTCAAAAGGGATTAATTATATTGAGTTTGACGTACAACTCACTAAAGATAAAAAAGTTGTTATTGTTCATGATGAAACTGTTGATAGGACTAGTAATGGTTTAGGTCAAGTAAAAGAAAAAACATTAAATGAACTTTTAAGCTTAGATTTTGGAAGTTGGTTTTCTAAAGAATTTATAAACTCTAAAATTCCAGAATTTTCTAAAATTTTAGATAGATACACTGAAGTTAATTTTGTTGTTGAAATTAAGGGTAAAGATCTTGAATTAGTTCCAAGAGTGATGGAACTTATATCAAAAAGTAATTATTGGAAAAATAAAATTTATAAATCTAAAAATGATAATCCAAATATAATATTTTGTTCTTTTTATCCTCACCAAATTGAAATATTAAGAAATTATTCCAAAGATATAGTCGTTGGTTTTCTTGTAAAGGAACTCAACTCACAAATATTAGAATTTGCTAAAAATAATTATATTGATGGCATATTTCCGTACTATAAAATTTTAAATGACGAAATGGTAAACAAATTAAAAAATGAATTTATTATATCCTCTTGGGGATTCAAAGACGTTTTATCTGCTAAAAAATTATTAGACCTTAAGATTGACGGAATAACAGTTGATTGGCCTGATGAAATGATTATGAAATAGAGTAAATAAAAGTCAAATTTAATGACATCTTTAGTTACTTTAAAAGAAATCTTTATAAGGTTCTGATTCTACAGGAATATAATCAGATACAGGAAATTCTTCTAGAGCTTTCTCATTTATATCAGTACCTAAACCAGGTCCAACTGGAGGAGCAGAAAAACCATCCTCAATGATCAAGTTATTTGTTAGTATTTTTTTATAACCCTCTAGATAGCTTACGAATATTTCTTGTTTATAGCAGTTTGGAATACTCATGTCTAAATGAAGACTTGCAATTGTTGAAATAGGTCCATTTGAATTATGCGGTGCTACACTTACATAATATGTTTCTGCAGCTGAAGAAATCTTCTTTAATTCTGATAATCCTCCTGCATGGCAAATATCTGGTTGAATTATTGAAATAGATTTTTGTTCAAAAAGTTTTTGATATTCCCATTTGTTATAAAGTTGTTCTCCAGTAGATATAGGGATTTCTGTTTTTTGGGCTAGTTTCCCTAATACATCTACATTATCAAATTGAACTGGCTCTTCAACCCAAGAGATGTCATAAGGCTTAAGTTTATTTAAAACTTTAAGTGCACTTCCATAATCTAATCTTGCTCTTATGTCTATTCCTATTTGTATATTTTCTCCGACAGCATCTCTAACTGCTTTAACTAACTCGACACCTTTATTTAGATTTTCATTTTCTATACTATATTTCCCTATAAAAGGATAAAACTTTAGGCATTTATATCCAGAATCTACAATTCCTTTAGATGCTTTAGAGTGTTCTTCTGGAGTACTTAATCCTTCAAACCATCCATTAGCGTAAACAGGAATATTTTCTCTTACTTTTCCTCCTAACAACTCATATACAGGAACATCAAGAGCTTTTCCTTTTATATCCCATAGTGCAATATCAATAGCACTTATAGCACTCATAGTAACAGCTCCACCTGTCCATGTTACTCTTCGGTATAATGAATTCCAAATATACTCAATCTGAAAAGGATCTTTATCTATCAAGAATTTTCCAAAATCCAGTATTTCAGCTTCTAGTGCTGCATCTTTATACTGTAAGCTTCCTTCTCCTACACCATGAATTCCAGAATCAGTATAGATTTTAACAAAAAGCCAGTTATTAGTATCAGCTTTATGCCAGGCAGGTGCCGACATCTTGAAAATTTTTATATCTGTTATTTTCATTTTAATAAAATCCTCTTTAAATTATTCTTTATTCCATCAACTAAGATACTAAGTAGAAAAGAATAAATCCAATTATAAATGCAATAGTTGCTACCAAAGAAGAAAAAATAATAAATTTTAATCTTGGCCTATTTTCAAACTTATCTCTAGTAATTCTTTCTAATAAATAAGATATACCAATCATTATTAAAAAGAATAAAATTATTTTATATCTGATCATTTTAAATAAATAATTTTATTTGATTTGTTATTATGATATCAATGTTAAACTTTTCTATAATCTATGGAACATGAAGTTTTAGAAATCTCTGGAATTTTCTCAGCTATTTTAGTTGGGTTTTTATTAGGTCTCAGGCACTCTATTGATGGGGATCATATTGTAGCTATATCTACTTTGTCTAGAGATTATAATAAATATTTTAAAAATTTATGGATTGGAATCTCTTGGGGCTTAGGCCATTCAACACCACTTATATTAATTGGAATTTCAGTTTTATTATTTAAAGATATTTTTTTTGATGTATATGAGCCTATTTCTACTTATTTTGAAATTTTAGTTTCTGTGATGTTGATATTTTTGGGGATTCAAGTTTTCTGGAAACTTTACAAAGGAAATTTGCATATTCATCTACATGATCATGATGGTATAAGCCATACTCACTTACATAATAATCATGCACATGAAAAAATAAATGACCATAAAAAAGATCATGGTCATAATATTTTTTCTGACTTTGTACCATTTTTTAGACAAAAATCATATTTGATTGGATTTATTCATGGATTAGCTGGTAGTGCAGCAGTGTTACTCGCTATTCTTCCTACGAGCCCAACTTTTACTTCAGGGATTTTGTACTTATTTTTCTTTTGTATAGGTACCATAATTTCTATGTCTTTTATGACTTTGCTTTTTTCAGCTCCATTTAGAATCAAATCGGAATCAAGAGTATTTGAAAATTCTTTGATTTCACTAGCGGGTATATTAAGTATAATTCTAGGTATTATGCTAGGTTCGGATCTGATTTTTGAAACAGGATTTACTGATTTTTTGTGGTACTAAATTATTATTTATAGTTAGTTTGAGATGCCCCTTCAAGAAAAGATGATCTAAATTGAATTCCCCATCTCCCATTAATTTTAGTCATTATCCAAAGTGTTTGAAAATTATGATACTCTTTTCCATTTTTATCTCTTCTAGATTGATGTATTAAAAGATGTACTTTTTCTTTTTCAGATTGAACAGCTTTTATATCTAAAGTAACTGTGTGATCCCATCCTTCTTCTTTTAATCCTTCTGTCTGAATGTCGTATCCATTTAAGAATTCATTTTCATTTTCAAATATAGAAAATTTGTTTTCCCATAATCTAATATGAGGGAAGTGCAAACCTTCTAAAGTGATTTTCTTATTTCGCTTGTTAAAACCTTCTTCATTCCAATGAAGAGCAGCATCAATCGCTTCTTTTTCATAATTTTCCATAATTGCTTTCAAATATTGTTTTTTAGAATATTATCATAAAAAACCTTTATTCTAATTGTCTTAACTTAGGATCTAGTTTGTCTCTAAACCAATCTCCTAGAAAATTTAGAGAAAATACTACTAAAATCACAAGTGTTACTGGTATGTAAGTTTGATATCTATATGGATAATTTCCATCCCACCAACCCCAATCCCAGTATTCCACAGATAACTTTATTATGTTACCCCAAGCAGTCCAGTGTCTTGGTATGGCAATTTCAAAAAAACATAAAACAGCCTCTAATGAAATAATTAATGAACAATTAAATGTAGCGATTACTAGAATATCGTTAATATGAGCTGGCATAATATGTTTTGTGAAAATTCTAAATGAGCTGGCTCCAGAAACTATAGAAGAATTAATATAATCAAAGTTTCTTAAACTTAATGTTTTAGCTCTAATTATTCTTACAAAATTTTGCCATGTAAATAAAATCAAAATCAAAGCGAAAATCCAAATTTTATTTCCTAAAATTAAAGTAGTCATAATTGCGATAAGAAGAATTGGAATTACACTGGTGATATCTACAACTCTTTGAATTATCTCATCAATCACCCATCTGTATTTTGGCTTAAAAGCATACCATCCAGCAATAATGCCTAGCCCTGAACCTATTAAGCTTCCCGCTATTCCTGTCAAGATCATAAGAGTAAGATTCCATCTTGCTCCATAAATTAGTCTTGAAAAATAATCTCTTCCTATTGTGTCGGTACCAAGAATGTATAATCCACTTGGCCACCATTGCCATTTTTTTGAATCCTCTCTAATGACTCTCAAGTCCAATGAAATTATATCGTTATAATGGTCTATAATGTCTTCTTTAGCAATAAAGTCTATATAACCACTATTTTCATTTTTGTATATTTTTATATATTCAATATTTGGTCGAGGGCATTCGTTTTGTGATAATCCAAGGCAATTAGAAAATTCATCAAATGTAATTTCATCTAAATAATTTCCGTTTCTGTTTACATCTACAAAGTTTGAATTAGGGCCAAGCTTAAATTCAATTGTAGATATACTTCCTTTGGATAAGATTTGTTTTTCTATATTAGGATCCTCAGTCTCAAGTAATTGCTGCCATCTAGGCTTTTGACTTACTTGGTCATCTGATTTAATAAGATCATAATTTTGTAGGTTATATTTTCCACTAACTACACCAGGTGTTTGTAGTCTTGCTCTTGTATCCGCAACATAAGGGTCATAGGGTGCAATAAGTGGGGCAAATAATCCTAACAATGAAATAATTACTAAAAATCCTGCAGAAAAAATTGGATATTTAAAGAATATAGAGAAAACTTTTTTATATGACTTCATTATTTTCTATTTGTTAGTATAAATTTAAATACTAATAACAACATACATTAGCTAAAAAAGGATTTATATAGATATGAATTGGTACAAAGGAAATATCCATACACATACAACTAATAGTGATGGAGATTCATCTCCAGATCATGTAGCAAGTTGGTATAAAAATAATGAATACGATTTTTTAGTATTATCTGATCATAATCATCTTACAATTTTAAATGAAGCTGTATCTAAAAAAAATAAATGGCCTTTGCTAGTTCCAGGTGAAGAAATAACAATAAGAGAAATAAATGGTCATCCAGCAGCACTCCATATAAACGGTATAGGTATAAAAAGCCTTATTACTCCAGGTTCTTATGAAAGTAATATAGATGGAATAAATGATGTGGTTGATAAAGTTAATTCACAAGGTGGATTAGCTAGTATTAATCATCCAAATTATCAGTGGTGGGTTTCTGCAGATGATATAAAGCATTCTAAAGATGCTTGGGCTTTTGAAGTTTTCAATGGTCATATGCACTCTAATAATGAAGGCTCTCTTCATTCAATGTCTACAGAGGAAATTTGGGATGAAATTTTATCATCAGGGAAATTGATTTATGGAGTAGCAAGTGATGACGCTCATCATTTTACTGAAGAGTTTTCTTCTATAAGATCAAATCCTGGCAGAGGCTGGATATTCGTTAAGTCTAGTTCACTTAAAGTAGAAGAAATTATTCAATCAATGAAAAAAGGAGAATTTTATTCATCAACAGGAGTAGAACTTAAGGAATTAGAAATATCTAAATCCAAAATTTATTTAAAAATTAAAGAAAGACCTCCTAAAGAAAAGCAAAAATATACTATAAAAGTAATTCATGATTCAGGTGTGGTTTTTTTTGAAAAAGAGGGTGATGAATTGGAATTAGATACTAAAGGCATGAAGAACTATTGTAGAGTAGTAGTGCGCTCGTCTGAAGGAACCAATGCTTGGATTCAACCATTTTTTCTTTGATTAGAAATATCTTTTATTATGTAAGATTTTTCATCAGAGATTTTTAACCAAGTATCTTTATCTACTTCTTCACCAAATTGGTTTTTATAGACGACATTGAAATCTTTTATTTCTAATGATTTTCTTTTCTGTTTCATAAGGATACTTTTTATAGGGATTTATATTATTTCAAATTATTTTAAAAAAATAAATTTTTGTGTCATTTTATTTCACCGGTCTCATATAGATGCTTCAAAGCAGTATATTCTATTGATTTTTCATCCTCAAATAACCAAATTATTTTCGGAGAAATATATTCATTAAACTTTGAAATAATTTCTTTTTTGTTTTCCTTTTTCAAATCATCATTTTTTAACAATGATTTTCTTATTTCCTGAAATTCTCTTTGAGTAAACTTAAAAAGCTTTTCTGCATTAACTAATCTTCTATTTGTCTGATTTGTAACAATCATTCCTTCAAGATGTATATTTAGTCTCTCATCCTGAATATAGTTAGTTAATATTTCAAAATCTATCTCTAAATCTTTCAAGCAGTTATCCAGAAAATTAAAATCCCAGTTCCCGCTATTATTATTTAGGTGTTTGAAAAAGTCTTCCACCCTCGAGATAATTTTTTGTTTAAAATTAGGGTGGTTCATTAAAAGAATGTTTTAGAAATTTAAGATTTAGTCTTCTTTTCCTCTTGATTGGTTGACTTTCAATGGTCTCCCATCTAACTCATGACCTTCAAGAGCTTCTATAGCTTTTGATGCTGACTCGTCATCCATTTCTACAAATCCAAATCCTTTTGATCTGTTAGAATCTTTGTACTTAATAACTTTAGCACTTTCGACGTCACCATATTCTGAAAATAGCTCTTCTAAGTCCTTATCATCTACCGCCCATGGGAGGTTACCTACATAAATATCCAATATTTTTTCCTTCTTTTATTGATTTCACCATTAAATTAGAACATTTTTTTTATAAAAAATACAGATATAAAAGATACTGTTTTTCAAAGAGAGCTGACAATTACTAACAAAAGAGACAATGTATTATCAGCTCTCTCTAAATGATTATAAGAAATAAACAGAGCACCTAGCTAATTTGGTGTCTTAATTTGAAACTAGTTTGTTATTTTAATAAGACAAAATTTAAACAATATAGATTAGAAGAATAATATTATAGAGAATGAAATAAAGAGAACCGATATTAAGTCCCTCAAGATCGGTTCTCTCCTAAACCTTTATACTATTAAATCCATTTTATCTTTTCTATATTTTTCGAAGCTAAATAGTTATTTGCTTTTGAAAAAGGTTTGCTTCCGAAAAAACCTCTGTAAGATGATAGTGGCGATGGGTGTGGAGAACTTATAACATAGTGCTTTGAAGTATCTATGAATTTAGTTTTTGATTGAGCAAATTTTCCCCATAGTATAAAAACAAGATTATTCTTAGATCTGTTGAGAGTTTTTATTACTTCATCTGTGAATATTTCCCAACCTATCTTTGAATGAGACAATGGTTTGTTTTTCTCAACTGTTAAAGTTGTATTTAATAAAAAAACTCCCTGATCAGCCCATTTTTTTAAGTCTCCATTGCTTTTATCAAATGTTTTGCCATAGTCTTGTTCTAATTCTTGGAAAATATTGACTAAAGAGGGAGGTAACGCGGTTTCTTTTTTTACAGAGAAGCTTAGGCCGTGTGCTTGATCTGGACCATGGTAAGGGTCTTGACCAAGAATTACTACTTTTACCTTTTCAAAATCACAAAGATTAAACGCATTGAATATTAATGATTTATTTGGGTAAATTATTTTATTTTTATTATATTCATGGGTAAGAAATTTTCTTATTTCGATCATATAAGGTTTAGAGAACTCAGTTTCTAATTGTCTTAACCATCCTTTAGGAAGTCTAATTTCTCTAGCCAAATTTATCCAATATATTTTTTTAGTTTAGATTTAAGTAATCCAATAGTTAGTAAAGAAGCTACTATTGCTTTAATTATGTCTCCAATTAAAAAAGGATAAACTGCCTGAGACAATAATTTACCTTCTTCTGGCCAGCTGAAATTAAATACTGAAAGCCAAATCAATGCAGGGATATAAACTAATAATGTACCAATAATGTAAGCCCAAATACTTTTAGTATCTGATAAACCTTTTTTTATTAAATAACCAACTACAGTTGAAGCAAAAACAAATCCAATAATGTACCCTCCAGTAACTCCTGTAGTGTATGTAAATCCTCCATTTCCTCCCTGAAAAAGAGGTATCCCAACTAAACCTAATAGTACATAAGAAAAAGATGTTCCAAATCCCCATTTAGGTCCTAATAAACCACCCATCATTAGTATTCCTAATGTTTGAAAAGTTATTGGTACGGGGTTGTCAGGTAAAAAGAATCTAAATTGAGCAAATACCCCGGTAAAAATAATCAAAGAAATAGATATGAATAGTTTTATTATGAAAGCTTTATCAAAATATAATGCTTGGGTTGATTTTAGTCTTTGTTGATTATTATTAATTGTTTTCTCCTAAAATTATTAACTATGATTATAATAACTAAAATCTATCTAAAATAGCTAGCAAGTTTATCATTTAAAAGGTCTCTTTTTATACTTTTTCTGCTCTTAATTTGTCTTCCAACTTCTATTCTAAGTTTGCCAAGACTGTCTTTTGAGTTTTTCCAAAAATCTATAAATAGTTCAGGAAGAGAAGATCTAATATCTTTTTCAATTTTTGGAACGAGGTTTATTCTTTTTTTTATTGGCATATTTGATGATCTGTTTATTGTTTCTGGGTCAATGAATTCTCCGTCATTGTCCATTGTATGAAAAAAATCTAGGTATTTCCCAAGATTTAAATTATATTCTTTTGCTTCTGAAACCAATAAGTTTTTAATTACCTTGAAAGATTCTTCTCCGCTAAAATTTAGTTCTTTGCATAACTTAGAAAAGTAATATATTAGTAATGGCTTATTCATTATAAAGCTAATTCCAAAAATTTCTTCTAAAGTTGGGTTTACTGAAAAAAGGGGAGTGGTTTTAGTAAATAAATATCCAATCTGCTTATCTAACAACTTTTGACTAAAGGTTGGGTAGTACTTGAATTTTTGATCAGAGGAAAGAAAAATAGAAATAAATCCTGCGATTTTTAATAGACTCTGTTTATCGGTAATTTCTTTTTCTCCATTTATATATCTATAAAATTGCCTTTCATTAAGGTTAAATTCTTTTATAAAGTAAGTCTTTATCTCAGATGATTCTTCATATATGTACTTTAGAATTTGAGATTGGCACTCTCCGATAATTATTTTTTTTAGACCATTTTTATTTATCTTGATTTTCTCAATTTGTTTTTCTCCTAAAAATTCAACTGGATATATAGTTGCAAGGTCCCTTATAGCCCCTCTTATGTTTCTTCTTGACGCCTTACCATCAATTTTAGATTCAACGGCCTCTATTACTTGCCTGTAATTTGACACTTCTCCAAATGAAGCTGCTACAAGAATTCCGAGACTTTGAATGTACTCTTTCTTTTCGTGAGTACTTCCGAAATTGATAACGCCCTTCTTGAATGAAAATAATGTTTTTTTATTGCTCATAAGTAAATGTAAAATTGTCTTTATTTTGTTATTTCAATATAAATACTAGCAAATTATTTTGTCAAATATATATATTTTTTCATACGAGTTTTGTCATAAAAATGATTAAAGTAAGGCATTTTTTTTGTGTTTTGATTGTAATGGACAGTGATTAATCAGGAAGTTATCTGATATTAGGTACTGTTAGAGTCATATAGAATCATTTATCATAAGAAATGTACTGTTTTATTCAAATTTTTATATGACGAGGATATTATGAGATTGATTTCTTGGAACGTTAATGGAATACGTGCTTGTATAACAAAAGGCTTTGAATCTTTTTTTAATGATGTTGACGCAGATATTTTTTGCGTACAAGAGACAAAAGCTTCAAGTTCTCAAGTTGAACTAGTTACACCAGGTTATTCTCAATTTTGGAATAGTGCAGAGAAAAAAGGCTATTCAGGCACTTTAGTTATAACTAAAAATGAACCTATTAACTCTGTTTATGGATTAGGTATAGATAAACATGATAAAGAAGGCAGAGTGATTACACTAGAATATGATAATTTTTTTCTTGTTAATGTTTATACTCCTAATTCAAAAAGAGATCTTTCAAGATTACCTTATAGAGAAAATGAATGGGATGTTGATTTTTTGAGTTATGTAATCGAACTAGAAAAAATTAAACCGGTTATTTTCTGTGGAGACTTAAATGTAGCTCATAAAGAGATTGATTTGAGAAATCCAAAACCTAATGTAAGAAATGCAGGATTTACTATAGAAGAAAGAAAAGGATTCGATAATATAGTAAGTCATGGGTTTACAGATACTTTTAGGCATTTTAATCAAGAAGGAGATAACTATACTTGGTGGAGTTATATGGGAGGAGCAAGATCTAGGAATGTTGGTTGGCGTATAGATTATTTTTGTACTTCTGAAATACTAAAATCAAACTTATCTAATGCAAAGATTCATCCAGATATTTTAGGTTCAGATCATTGTCCTGTAAGTATTGAGATAGATATTTAGGAAAATTAGAATTGAATAAGCTATCTCAAGAAAAATCAGAGTATTTATTGCAACATTCTTCCAATCCAGTTGATTGGTATCCTTGGGGCACTGAAGCCTTTACTAAAGCTAAAAAAGAAGATAAACCAATTTTTTTATCAATAGGGTATTCAAGTTGTCATTGGTGTCATGTTATGGAAAAGGAATCCTTTGAAGATATTGAAACTGCAAAAATTCTCAACAAAAATTTTATATCTATAAAAGTTGATAGAGAAGAGAGGCCAGATATTGATTCCATATACATGGCTTCTATTCAAATGATTAGTGGAAGCGGAGGGTGGCCTGCTTCTATTTTCATGAATGCTGACGGAGTGCCATTTTATGCAGGAACATACTTCCCTAAGTTTGATAAACATAATATCCCTGCATTTAAGTCAGTATTAGCAAAAATAATAGAGATTTTTCAGAATGATAGAAAAAGTGTAGATGATCATTCAAAAGTTGTTTTTGATGGATTGAAAAATTTATTTGAAAATTCTGTCAATAAAAACAATAAGATTATAAATAATCTGTATTCTAAATTGACTTCACAAATCAAAGATTCCTTTGATTTTGAAAAAGGAGGGTTTGGAGATTTCCCTAAATTTCCTGAGACAAGTAAATTAGAAAATCTGTTTTTACTTGGAAAGAAAAATAATTCTAATGAATTATATGACATGGTCCAACTATCATTAGGATCTATGATTAATGGGGGTATTTATGATCAACTATCAGGAGGATTTTCAAGATATTCGACAGACAGAGAATGGAAAATTCCCCATTTTGAAAAAATGCTTTATGATAACGCTCTTATATTAAATCTTTTATGCATTTCTTACAAAATAACTGAAAATCAAAATATAAAAAATACAATTTTAATGACTACAAGTTTTCTTATGGAAGAAATGAGATCAAAAGAAAATCTGTTTTTTTCTACACAAGACGCAGATTCAGAAGGTAAAGAAGGAGAGTACTATACATGGGATTATGAAGAAGTAAAAGAAAATCTTTCAGAAAAAAAATTTGAAGTTGTTAAAGATTACTGGGGTTTGACTAAAGAAGGAGATTTAGATAAAAAAAATATTCTATTTGTTAATAATTCTATAAATGAAATTTCTAATCAAAAAAAAATATCTAAATCGAGAGTAGAAAAAATTATTGAAGATTCAAGAAAAACTCTTCTTAATATTAGAAATAAAAAAGTAAAACCAAACACTGACTATAAATTTATATCATCTTGGAATTCTCTGATTATTTCTTCTTTATGTAATACATACAATATTACATCTGATAAAAATTACTTAACTCAGGCAATTTATACAGCAGAATCAATATTAGAAAATTTTATTGAAGATGAAATTTTGTTCCATACAAAAAATAATAAAATTGCTTTTTTAGAAGATTATTCATACTTTACAAATGCACTTTTCGATCTTTATAACTCATCTCAATCATCAAGATGGTATGATATTGCTAAAACAATGTGCGAAGGCACTATAAATAGATTTTGGAGCTCTAAAGATAACCTTTTTTATGATACTTTTGAGTCAAATGATCTAATTATTAGACCTAAAGGATTTTTTGATCCTATGATTCCAAATCCTGCGGCAATTGCAGCTCAAAATGCATATAGGCTTTATAGATATTCAAATGACTCAAAATACTTAGATATTGTAGGGAAATCTTTAAAGACAGTATCTGGTTTATTAGATAAAAGTCCAATAGATCTGCCATCTTGGTTCAAGCTCTATTATCTAATGCAAGAAGAAAGTTCTGAAATTTTTATATCAGGTTCTTCAGAAGATAAGTTACATATTGAATCTATAAGATACTTACTTTCTATTTATCTTCCAAATACAATAATTGTTTCCATTGATCCTGAAGATAATGACTTTTTCTTACCTATAATGCAGGATAGATTAAAGGATAATCAAACTAAAATTTATATATGCAAAGATTATGTTTGTGATTTACCAATAGATAATTTAGATGACTTGAAACAGAAACTACAAAATCTAAAGGGAGTTTACAAATTAAAATAGTATTACTTAAGCCAGAAATTCCACATAATACTGGAAATATAATTAGGTTAAGTGTAAACATTAATGCCGAATTACATCTAATACAACCACTGGGCTTTAATATTGATGATAAAAACCTAAGAAGAGCTTCCTTAGATTATTTTGATCTATCTCAAGTATTTATACATGAAAATCTTGATGAATTTTTATTAAAAAATAAAACTAATATTTATCTTACAGATAGTCAAGCAAATACAAATTATACTGAATGTAAATTTGGAATGAGCGATATTTTTATATTTGGGTCTGAAAGTAAAGGAATAGATAAAGAAGTTTTAGATAAATTCCCAGATGAAAATAAAATATATATACCTATGTATCCAAATGTTAGATCAATAAATATTTGTAATTCAGTTTCTATAATTGCATACGAATGTTTGAGGCAAAATAACTTTAAGTTCTAGTTTATTTTATTGGAGAAAATTTAGACGGCATTACTATTTTATTCTCCATGTATATGGGAGGTCTAGCATTAGATTTTGGCGGCCATCCAATGGAACTAAATTTTTCTCTCGCTTCAGTTCGGTGTTGAAGACTTTCATATCCCCAAATATGCATAAATTTATTTACTTCACCAATTTCAGATGTAAATGCTCCTACTAGTGGTGCTAAACTACTTCGAGCTTCAATTTTTTCTTCCCAAGCAGGTAACATTTTGTCTATTTGATCTGGCTCAAAAGTATAAATTCTCATCTCAAAAAAAGGTCCTATGTTTCTTTCACTAAATTTAGGGCTAAAAGGCGCAGGATTCCATATTTCAGAATTCATTTTTACCATGTGATCAGCTGTATCTGGTGGCCAAAGTTTTTTTTCAACAGCTTCTTTCCTTGATTTATTTCTATGTTCTAGATTTTCGTATGGCCATACATGAATAATCTGGTTTAATGGTCCAATTTCTGTGTACCAAAAGGCACCAATTTTAGAAATTTTATTTCTTCCATCTATTTTATTTTGAAATTTTTCTAAAACATCAGGCAATGAACCTGCTTTAATTTGGTAAGTTCTAAATTCATAAATCATTTTTTACCTCAAAATAATTACTAGGATTAAAAGAAAAGGTTACAATAAAATAAAATGAAAGTATAGGAGAAATAATATTGTCAGAATCACCAATTTTTAAAAGAAGAAGTTCTGTGAATTTCACGCAGGAAGAATTAACTTCACAAGAAGTGGAATCAATTATACAAGCTTCAATTTGGGCTCCCTCTTCTAGAAATAGACAACCATGGAAAATAATTGCTATAAAAAGAGATTCAAAAAAATTTAAACAAATAGTTGAATCTATGTCTTCTGGAAATCAAGTCATGGCAAATAATTCTGGATTGGTTTTGATTTTTTGTACTACGAATGAAAAAGATTTTTCTCCCAAAACCTTTCTAGATATTGGTTTCTCAGGACAAAATGCTATGCTCAGGGCTACTGAACTTGGTTTAGATACACATCCTATAGGCGGATGGGATGAAGATAAAGTAAAAAAAGTTTCAGATATTCCAGAGAACAGCAAAGTAGCTTTCCTTCTTATAGTAGGTAAGCCTGGCAATATTTCAGATCTCAAAGGGGAATTACTTGAAAAACACAACAAGAAACGAGAAAGAAATTCTTTAGAACAAAATTTTAATTATGATATTTGGGGTAAAAACTTTTAATCTCTAATACTTGAAATAAGTAATTTAATTGCTGCTTCATAGCTGTTTTCACCAAAACCTTGAACTGTACCAATTACTACTGGAGCAATTAGAGATTTTTGTCTCCATGCTTCTTTTCTTGAATATATATTTGACATATGTACTTCTACGCATGGGTAATCAACAGACTTTATTGCATCATGAAGGGCAGTAGATGAGTGAGTTAGTGCTCCTGCATTTATAATGCAACCGTCTATCTTATTATTATTTTTATGCATATAATCTAGAATTTCCCCTTCGTGATTACTTTGAAAAAAATCTAGGTTTATATTTTGTTCAGATGTTTTTTTTTCAATATCTGAATTTATTTGTTCAAGAGTCCTTGTTCCGTAGATGTTAGTTTCTCTTTTCCCAAGCATATTTAGATTGGGACCATTTATTATTAATATTTCTAATTTATTACTCATTAGGACATAAATTTCATTGTTTTTTATATATTGTATTATTATCAAAAAAAATCTTCTGAAGAAAAAAAATACAAATTCTAATAATTATGGTGAGGTTCAAATGAATTTAGTTCAACTAAAAATAAATAATACATCTAGAGTTTTAGGAGTTGTAAAAGATAATAAAATAATAAATTTAACATCAAATGATAATTCTATAGATACATCATATAAGTTATTTGAAAAAGTCATAAATCAAAAATTAGAACTTGAAAAATTTCTAAATGAATTAATAATTGGATCTGATGCATTTGATTTTAATTATGAAGAAATGCTTGAAAATCCAGAAAAATATAGTGTTAAAGTTTTGCCTCCTATTGATCATCCCGATCCTTATAGATTATTTATATCTGGTACAGGATTGACTCATACTGGATCTGTAAAATCTAGAGATATGATGCATAATGAGAATGATGCAAAGAAAGATGAAACAGATTCTGCAAAAATGTTTCAAATGGGCATAGAAGGAGGAAAGCCTTCAGATGGTGAGGTAGGCGTTGCTCCAGAATGGTTTTATAAAGGTAATGGAAATAATTTAATAGGTCATAAAGATAATTTGCTGATGCCTCAGTTTTCTCTAGATGGAGGAGAAGAACCAGAAGTTGTTGGATGTTATTTTATTGATAATGATGGAAATCCTGTAAGGATAGGGTTTTCTCTTGGAAATGAATTCTCTGATCATGAAACAGAAAAAATAAATTATTTATACTTAGCTCACTCAAAATTAAGAAACTGTTCAGTAGGGCCGTCTTTAAATACTTCTTTAGAATTCTCTGACATTTCAATAAATTGTAATATCAGTAGAGATGGAATTGATTTGTATAGAAGTGGAGAATTAAAGTCTGGAGAAGAATTTATGTCTCACAGTTTAAATAATATGGAATATCATCATTTTAAGTATGACTTGCATAGAAAGCCTGGGGATCTTCATCTTCATTTTTTTGGAACTAGCCAACTTTCTTTTTCAACAAGAGATTGGAAATTTAAGCAAGGAGATAAAATATCAATTTACTCAGATCAGTTTGATGGTAAGTTAGAAAATAATATTGAACAACTTGATGAAATTAAATTTGAAATTAAGGAAGTTTAAATTTTGCTGAAAAATTTATTTTTTCTTGATAAATTTTATTTGATTGGATTTGCATTATTAATTCCAACTTCAATAAATTTATCTATTACACAATTTTTGTCACCAATTTTAAATGCCATAATGGGTAGAACAGAAAGGCCTGAATTATCAATTAGTGCTTTTTCTATTGCTTTTTCAATATTGTTTTTGATAGCTTTACCTAACTTGAGAATTCAGCAACTTACAATAGTTTATTATAAAAATTTCAATAAATTAAAAATCCATTTTTTTGTATTTCTTTTATCTTTCATTTGTCTAACTATTTCAATGCTAATAATTTTTACTCCTATATCTATGTTTTTTTTGGAAAACATATTTGGTACTAAAGGAGATCTAAGAGATAGTGTCGAAGAAGGATTACGACTTGGTTTTTATATTCCTGTATTACTAATATTTAAGATGCACTTTTATGGTATATCTATCGTTACATATAGATCTTCATTGATTTGGTTTGGAACAATATTTGGTTTCTTTTGTGCTTGTTCATTAGCTATAATATTTTTCTTTATGGGCTACGAAGGACATAAAATTGGAATGTTATCATTTTCAATATCTCTTTTATTAGAGACTTTGTTGATCTTCTTCCTTGTAAGAAAGGAATTACTTGATGAAAATCATAGATTTGATCGTAATATCTTTTTTGTAGGTGATTTATTTAAATTTTTTATTCCATTACTTTTTGCAGCCTTTTTACCATCATTTACATTGCCTGCAGTAAATGCTTGCTTAACTAGATTAGAGAATCCAGAAATTTCTATATCAGCTGTAAATGTTGGTTTTGGTATTTTTGGTGCCGTATCATTCACAATAAATGGATGTCAATCAACTATACTTTCACTGATTTCTAATGGTTATAGTTATATGAAAATCAGAGAATTTTCATATTTTGTTGGTTTTATTACACTAATATTTTGCAGTGTAATAGCCTGGGTAAATCCGATAAACGAATTTATATTTGTTGATTTATTTAATCTAGAAGGCAAACTTTTTACCAGCACATTAATAGTTTTTAGATTATTGTCTTTTTTGCCTCCTTTTTTAGTTATGGAGCAGCTATATGTAGGAATAATAATGAATTCTAAATCAACAAATCCCATCATTTATATTAATATTTGTAGATTTTTAGTGTTAATAATGACATTGGGGACTGGTATATTGATATTTAAGAATTTTGAGAGTTATGGTGCAATTGTTGGTGGGTCAGCTTGGTCATTAACACTGTTCTTTGAGGCAATTTTTGCCTGGTTATTTGCAAGAAACATAGCGAAACCTTAAGTTTTATTTTAAAGAATAAATAATAGTATTCATGGAAGTTAAAAAGTATGTTAAAAAATTTATTTAGTAAGCAAAAAAAAGATTCTATTAGCTCTTTGCCAGATGATAAAAAAAGAGCTATAACTGGATGGTGCATGTATGATTGGGCAAATTCTGCTTTTTTCACTTCTGCAGGAACAGCAATATTTCCTATATATTTTGTCGTTGCATTTCAAGCAACTTTTGGAAGTCGAACTGAAATTTTTGGTATCACATTTACAGGTTCTTCCTTATGGGCATTAGGTGTTTCCATGTCAGCTTTATTTGTGGCATTAACGAGTCCTGTTTTGGGGGCAATTGCAGATACAAAACCTCTGAAAAAAACTTTCTTGAAATATTATATGATTATTGGATCTCTTTTCACTATAATAAGCTTTTTCTCAGTTTATGTTGCAAACTCATGGGCATGGCTAATAGGTTGCTATTTTATTGCAAACATAGGTGCTGCTGGAGCAAATGTTTTTTATAATTCTCTACTTCCAAGTTTAGCTCCTAGTAAATACGCAAGTGAGATTTCAACAAAAGGATATGCGTATGGTTATGTAGGAGGTGGGTTATTATTGCTTTTACATCTAATTCTTATCCAAGGTGCTAGTATTTATTTAGAAGATTCAGCTGTTGATTTAGTCACAAGGTTTTGTATAGTCTCAGTAGGTGTTTGGTGGTTTGGGTGGTCAATTTGGACGCTCAAAACAGTTCCCGAGCCTCAAATAGAAAACGAGTCGACAAAAACTAGTGTTCCAGAGATTATAATGACTGCATTTTCTAGATTGAAACAGACTTTTTCAGAAATTAGAAAGTATAAATATCTTTTTACTTTTTTGATAGCATTTTATATTTTTAATGATGGTGTTCAAACTGTCCTATCTGTTGCTGGAGCCTATGGTGCCGATGTTTTAGGTGTAGACCTTTTATTCAACATGATCACAATTTTAATAGTCCAATTTGTAGCAGCTCCAGGGTCAACGTTATTTGGTTGGCTAGCTTATAAATTAGGAACTAAAGAAGCTTTAGTGATAGCTTTGAGCGGTTGGATAATTATAATTATTTTTGTTTTAGGCTTTGCTCCCCTAAAGTTAACCAAAAATTCTGAATATGATTACCAATTTTCTTATAATCAAAATACAAAGAATTATGATCTTATGTCAGCTCCTGAATTTTCTTCTACGGAAGAAAATATTGACGTTATTTATTGGGAAAAAAATCATCATTTGCCAGTAGGTTCTGAACTTGATAAAAATACATTGTCACAGTTTATAGATATAGTTACAAATGAATCTACGAGTTCTTTTTCATTGGTAATAACAGGTGGTGAATTAGATTCAACAAAAATCGTAAGTAAAAATCATTCATCAAGTTTGTCAGATAGCTGGATAGATGCATGGCCTAAATTCTTAAGGGATAGTTTGTGGCAACCTTTAAATATTCAAATAGGGTTTCAATGGCTGCTGTTAGGATTATTTAGTGGTTTAGTATTAGGAGGAAGTCAAGCATTAGCAAGAGCTTGTTTTTCTATGATGACTCCAGTAAAAAAATCTGCAGAATTTTTTGGTTTTTATGCATTTACTATGAAAGCTTCTTCAGTTATCGGGCCATTGATTTATGTGATTGCAGTTAATTCAAGTAACCAAAAACTAGGTGTTCTTATAATCTGGGGTCTTATAGTGGTAGGAACAATTTATCTTTCAACTATAAATGTTCAAAAAGGTGCTTTAGTTGCAGAAGAGGAAAATAGAAAATAATTATTCTGAATATTCATACTTTCTAACTCCTGAGAGTGCATACCAGATTATTAAAACAACAAATATAGAAACAGCTCCACCTACTATCATAGTATTTCCTGCCCCTATATAATCTGACATTATTCCTACTTCCCATTTTCCTATTCCATTTGCACTCATTGCTGCCAAAGAATGTGCTGCACTAGCCCTTCCTCTCATATTATCCGGGGTAGTTAATTGAACAATCGTTTGTCTCATTGTCATGCCCACTGCGTCAGCTGCTCCAAGTGCTATCAGGGCAAATATTCCTACCCAAATTGATGTTGACCATCCAAAAAGAATAAGAAGGAATCCGTAAAATAATGTTGCATATAATACTATAACTCCCTTTTTTCTAATTTTATGTAAATTCATCACTAGCAAACTTCCGACTATAGATCCAACAGCATTAAATGCTGTAAGTATTGCAACTGCATCTCTGCCTCTTGAATAAAGTTGTTTTGCAAAAATAGGAAACAATTCTCTATAGTATGAAACAACAGTAACTCCTATATCAAGAATATACAGGCCTGGTAGTATTGGATGAGCTATCACATATTTAAACCCTTCAATTAAATTTCTATGTATCTTGGTATTTGATTTTGCATCTAATGCCTTTCCACTTTCTCTTATAAATAATGGGGATATAACACTGATGAATGCAAAAAGTGTATTTATCCAAAAAGAAAGAACTAACGATTCTGTTGCTTGTTCTTTCCATGCAAATGATGTGACAAAAAATAGAAATGGCGTAATAATTGTTCCTACTTGCCAAGTGATTGTATTCATAGCAACAGCATGGGCAAGGACATTTCTAGGAACTACTCTAGCTGTTAGAGCAGATCTTGAAGGGTTTCCAAATACACTTGTGGCAGATAATATTGCTGTGACTAAATATACATGCCAAATTTCTAATAGAGTAAAGTTTTCTAAAATAGTCATCAGTCCTATAAAAACAAAGCTTGAAAATTGAGTTATAGCAATTAACTTTTTCCTGTCTAATCTATCTGCAAAAACTCCACCATACAGATTTGCAGGAATCCTTACAGCTAATTCAATAAGACCTAAATATGCTAATGTTGACCCTAAACCAGTTCTTTCGTAAAGCCATACAGCAGTAATAATCATTCTTAGATTCATTGTAACTGTTGCTGAAACCCCTGATAGCCAAAGGACTCTATAATCAAAGTATAGGAATGCAGACCAAATTTTTAGTTCAGATTTATTCTTATTGTCTTGTAAATTTGAGGACATATGAATGACTAGTATAGTGTAAAAGATTAATTAATTCATATGTTTTTCACTAATAATTTGCAATTAAAAATTCTCACTTCTTCAAATTCCTCTATTTTGCTTTTCATATTTTCTTTAGTTGCAGTTGTAGTAATTTTTATTATTATTTATTATTTATTGCCAGGAAAATGCAAATCAAAAATTCCTAAACTCATTAAATCGCTTGTTCATGAAATCCCCCCATTTAATAAATAATTTTTTGTTTCAATAAATAAATAAACACATGACTTAAAATATTTTCAGTATAAAAAAGTATTTCTGATATGATTCAGGCTATTTAAATAAACAAATATAATATATACGCCCCATTCATTTTTGTGCTTAGGTATTTATTGTTTTTCATATAGGCGTATAAAAGAATTTTTTATTAAACTTGTTGAAAGTTTTATGTGCTGTTTATTTTTCATTGAAGTATAATTTCCTCCATAATGCTTCTAAAATTCCTGCATAATAAAAGGAGACCTATGATTATAGAAAATATGAAATTGCCAGAATATTCTTTGTCTGAAAGTTTAGAATTTGTAGAAACAATAGTTTTTTCTAATCTTTCAAGTATAACGAAGGATCATTTTGCAAAATTACGCGGTTTCAATGCTTCAGGTGGTGCTTTCAATCTAAGGCTATCTTCCTCAAGGCTCTGGGGACTTATTACTGATGGCAACCCCTTCAAGCCTACTTCATTGGCAAATCAAATTATTTTATCTACGAATAATCAAGATAAAATCAAACGTTTATATCAAACTTCAAGAAATTTTAATGTGTTCAATAAGCTATCCAGAGATTTAAATCTTAATCCTTCTTTGAACGATATTTCTAGATTAGTTTCTGAAAATCATGATAATAAAGTCTTAAGAAAAATAAGAAATATTATTTTTGATATAAGACTGCATTCTAATAACTTTTCTCCTGAGAATGAAAATTTTAATCAATCAAAGGATTTAAAGCTTCAATTAAGTGGTATTGACCTAGATGTTGAGGAGTCTAGAGAATCTATATTAGCCGCAATAAAGCTATTAGAATCTAGATTGGATTTATTCAGAATTTAATTCTTCTTTTATTTGTTTCGCTAATTCTATATTTATATATTTTATTTGTGAGATTTCTTCTATCTTTGCTTTTTTTATATTTTCAACACTTTTAAATTTTTTTAGCAAAGCTTTCCTTTTTATTGATCCTATTCCTTCTATTTGATCTAATCTTGATTTATTAGATTTTTTTTGCCTTAGATTTCTATGATAAGTTACAGCAAATCTATGGGCTTCATCTCTGATTCTTTGAATTAGATATAAACCTTGAGAAGATTTGTCTAAAATAATAGATTCTTCAGTATATGGTAAAAATAATTCTTCTTCTCTTTTTGCAATTCCAGCAATTGGAAGATTAGATATTCCAAGTTTATTTAGACTTTGTAAAGCAGAACTTAATTGTCCTTTGCCACCGTCAATTAAGACTAAGTCAGGTTGTTTATTAAATGAATCTAATTTTTTTGAAACAGTATTTTTCTTTTCTATTAACCTATTGAATCTTCTATTTATCACTTCTCTCATAGCTTCAAAATCATCATTTTTATCCTCAGAAATCTTAAATCTTCTATAATCTGACTTTTTTGGTATGCCATTTTCAAATACTGACATAGAAGCAACTACATTAGATCCTTGAATATGAGAAATATCATAACATTCGATTCTCTTTGGGATATTATCTAATCCAAGCTCTATCTGTAATTCATTTAGTGCTAATTTCGTCTTTTTCTTGTCGTTTATCCATTTAATTTGCCATTGTTTTATAGATTCTTTAGCATTATTTGTTGCCATGTCTAGTATGCTTTTTTTGGAACCCTTTTTAGGCACATTTATAGAAACTTTTCTTTCTTTTTTCTTTATTAGAAAGTCTACAAGTATTTCTTTTTCATTTGGAATATGTGAGACAAGTATTTTATTTGGAATATTCATATTTCTAGAATAATAATCAAAAATAAATAATCTAAGTAGCTCATTTATTTCAGTATCTTGTACATTTTCAATTCTAAATTTTTCATGAGCTAGAAGGTTCCCATTTATAATATTGAAAACTATTATCATTCCTTCATTATTTATTTTGAAACATGAAATCATATCAAAAGATTCATTCTGTAAACCAGAAACCTTTTGCTTTTCTAGCATTTTTTCAATTGAACTTATTCTGTCTCTAAAAACTGCGGCTCTCTCATAATTCTGACATGAGGATGCATTTTTCATCTCTTTTTTTAATTTTTTTACAATCGAATGTGTTTTACCTGATAAAAAACTTTCTAAATTTGAAATTGTTTCTTTATATAAAGCTTCATCATTTTTATGATAAGCATCTGAACATCTACCAATTTCTAATTCAAAGCATGGTTTTATATCATTTCCGTCATTTTTTTTATCGCAAGTTCTATAAGGAAATATTTTTGATAATAAATCTAAAGTTTGCCTTACGCTAGATATAGAAGTATATGGTCCATAATATTTATTTTTATCATTCAATTTAGGATTTCTAGTTATTAGAATTTGAGGGAATTTTTCTGATTTTGTTATCTTTATAAAAGGATAAGTTTTATCATCTTTTAATCTTGCGTTATACTTTGGTTGATATTTTTTTATAAGTTGGTTTTCTAAAAGTAATGCTTCTTGTTCAGATTCAGTAACTATATAATCAAAATCTTTTATTTTGGCTATTAATTCACTGACCTTTGGAGTAACGTCTTTAGGATCTGAGAAATAAAATTTTAAACGATCATTTAATGAATTTGCTTTTCCAACATAAATGATTTTTTTATTTTCATCAGAATGAAAATAAACCCCTGGTTTTTTAGGGACTTCAGAAATTCTATTTTTATATGAATTTATATTATCCAAGTACTATTGTTAGAACTGCTAGAACCACAACCATTGAAGTGGCAATTATGCCCATTTTTTTTATTTCTCCTGAAAAATAATTTGATGGAATAGCTTCTACAGATACTTTTTTATTTTGTTTTTCGATTACAGGACTAGGGCTTGGTTCGTCTAGATTATCATCATTTGGTATTATGCTTGTTGTACTTTGCATAAAAACATTAGGTTTTGTTCTTTTTTTATTTTTTTTATTTTTTTTTGGCATTTTATTTATTTCTTTTGATTAAATATTTTTTTGCATTTTCACATATATCGTCTATGATCTCATCTTCAGGAAGTAATTCTGAATTAAATATCATATTAAATATAGATGGATCAAGGGGTTGTTTTTGAAAAATATTAAGATAATAATTTTTCTTTCCCTCATCATATTCTAATATTTTATTTCGGGCTTCATCACTTGAAATACCTTCCCTTTTAGCATATTTCTTTATTCTTACATCAAAATCACAATATATTCCAACCTTAAGAGCACTTTCATCGTTTCTTAATACGCCTGAAGCTCCTCTTCCAAGGATAAGAACACTTCCTTGTTTAGCTATTTCATTAATAACTTTTTTTATAGCTTTAGAAAAATCTAAATTTTCTTCAAGATCTTGTTTATGTGGGAAGTCTTTATAAGGAGAAGAAAGAAGATTTTCAATACCATGACCAAAAAAAGGATCTGCACCTCCGCCTGATAATGCTGATTTTTCAAGCGCTTTCAATAAATTATCAGTTATTCTTTCCGTGAAAGATTTTTCTTCAGGTTTTTTTTGGAGGTCAACAATTTCAGCTAAGTGTTTATCCATTTCCTTAGCTATTTTAGATAGAATGACTCTATCAACAAAATCTATTCCTAATTTTTCTGCAACAGACCTTCCAATTGTTTGGTATCCTGAGCCTAAATATCCTTCTATTGTTACTACTGGCAATATTTTCTCCTTGTACTATTATTCTATTTATTTCCTCTAGGGTGTGCAACATTGTAATCTTTTATTAATTTTTCATTGGGTATTTTAGTATATATCTGAGTTGATTCTATTGAACTATGTCCCAAAAATTCTTGCACATGCCTAATACTTGCTCCTCCTTGTAATAAATGAGTTGCAAAGCTGTGCCTTATCATATGTGGGGTTACATTTTTATTAATACCAACGCTTAGAACTCTTTGTTTTAATTTTTTCCAAATATATTGTCTTGTAATCTCTTTTGATTTTTGTCTGACAAAAAAAGGAGAAGAATAATTTTTATTTTTTGAAAAATTTGGCCTTATATTTTTTATGTAATGATCTAATCTTTTAGATGCATTTTTATATATAGGCAAGATTCTTTGCTTGTTTCCTTTTCCCGTAACTTTAACAGTTTGATTATCTAGATCAATTTCTCCAATTTTAATAGAAATAACCTCTGAAACTCTTAGCCCCGCTGCATACATTAATATAAAAATACATGTGTTTGTATATTCTTCTGCATTAGGATCTTTAAATTCTATTATTTTTTCAATTTCTTTTATTGATAATGGTTTTGGTATTGGTGAGCCTACTTTTGGGGTTTTGATTTTATCTAATATATTTGTTTCAACTTGATTATCAATTTCTAAAAACTTAAAAAATGATTTTATAGAAGCATATTTTCTTTTTTGAGTAGATTTTGTTTTATCCTCTATGCTTTCAAAATATTCATTAATATCTCTTATTGATATTTTTCCCCAATCATACTTTTTATTTTTCTCTAAAAAATTAGATAACAACTTTAAATCACTAGCATATGATTCTAATGTATTGGTACTATATCCTTTTTCTGATGAAATATAATTGTAAAATTTTTCTAAATGATTGTCTAAACTCATATTTTTTTTCTTTATTTAGGATTAAATTTTGTTTATTATGTTAATGGTTAGGACCTACTTATACTAATATTATAGATTATGATAAAAATACCTTTTCACCCAATGATTTTTGAGACAGACTTTATCGGATTGTCTTGGCATGGTTTTTTTTCAGTTATTGGAGTAATAGCAGCTATTTATATAGTTATAAGGCAATCCAGGAAAGATGGAATAGATGACGATATTATATTTAATGTAGCTTCTTGGGGAGTCATTGGAGGAATTATTGGAGCTAGACTGGTTCATATTATAGATAATCTTGATTATTACATAGATAACCCAATGAATTTTCTATATATATGGAGAGGTGGTATTGGACTATGGGGAGGTATTTTAGGAGGGACTTTGGCAGGAATAATTTATGCAAAATACCTAGAACTAGACAACAATCTTATAGGTAGACTAATGGATTTTGCTGCACCTGCTCTATTAGCTGCACAAGCTATTGGAAGAATTGGAGATATTATAAATGGAGAACATTGTTCAAGAGCCACTGACTTTTTCTTTGGATGGTATTTTTCTAACCCTGATTCTCCAGGAATGGGCTGTATCGTAAATAGTGATAGTTGGAGTAATGGTCATTTCCCTAGAGGAACTGATGCTGCAACTGCTGTTCACCCTGCCGCTCTATATGAATTTATATGGGATATTATAGGTTTAATTATTTTGGTGATATTTAGAAATAAATTCAAGCCAAATGGAAGCTTGTTTTTCATATACCTAGCTTGGTATAGTTTAGGAAGATTCCTAATACAGTGGGTTAGATTAGATAGAGTATATTTTTGGGGATTACAAGAAGCTCATTTTATAGCTATTATTTGCTTTATTGTTTCAATTACTTTTCTTTCTATAAAGACAAGACCTTCCAATTAAGTAGTATCAATTTCCAAAATGTGAATCTTTTTTTGTTTTTTACCATTCCAAAAATCTGTTCTAAGCTTATAAACTATATTTACTTTACCTATCGATAGGCTTTGTAAATAAGGTATGTTAAATCCTATAAAGTCAAAGCTATTTTTAGAATTTAGGATTTTTCCAGAAATGTGATTTTTATCTCTCCCTATTGCTTTGATTTTTTCAGTTGAAACTTTTTTTGAATAAAATACAGGATCAGGATTTTTTTCTCCAAATGGAGAAAGGATCTTTATATCATCCCATAAGTTATAATTTAAGCTTTCTATATCAAATTCCATATCTACTTCATAATTTTTTTTAGACTTTTGAATTTCTAAGTTACTAGATTTAATCATTTCTTCATAAAAAGAATTGTAATCAGATGAATTAATTGAAAACCCTGCAGCCAATGCATGTCCTCCAAAATTCACAAAATATTTATCTAATTTTGAAAGAGAATCAAATAGATTATATGATTCGTTTGATCTAGACGAGAATTTATATAAATTGTCCTTTTCAGCAAAACAAAACACAGGCTTAGATAAGTTTTCTACTAATCTTCCTGCTAGTGGTCCAAGTAATCCCAAGGGATAATTTGTACAATCTAAAAAAATTAAAGGGTTTGATTTTTGAATAATTAACTGATCTTGAATTTCTTCCCATAATTCTAACGATAATGATTTTCTTTTATTGTTCATTTGTTCTATTTTTATAGAAAGGTTATGTGCATTTTTAGCGTTCTTTGCTGTTAATAATCTTAAAGATGTATATGGATCTTCAATTCTTCCAGGAGTATTAATCCTAGGTGCCATCGAAAAAGAAATATAGTCTGCTTCAGGAGCTTCGTAGAAAAATTTTTTCCCTGAAATATTATTTAATGCTTTGATGGCAAAGTTGTTAGTTTTACTTATTTCCAATAAACCATTTTTTACAATAGTTCTATTATTTTTTAACAAAGGTGCAACATCAGCTACTGTTCCTATTGTTGCTAGAGAAGTAATCCCTTCTTTCATTGGAATTTCAAAATAATCAAAAAGTGCTTTTGATAATATCCAAGCAACTCCTGCGCCTGAATATTCAGTTATGTTTTTGTTTAAAACTGGATTTAGTATCGGATAATTATAATTTTCTTTTTCTGGTATATGATGATCAGTTATTATAAATTTAACTTTATTTACTTCCATAGTCTTATCTATTAATTCATAAGAGTTTGTACCTGTATCTACAGTTATGATTAATTCACATCCAAACTCGATTAGGCTATTTATTCCTGCTTCAGATATTCCATGTCCTTCATTTTCTCTGTGTGGGATAAAAGGTTTTGCTATTGCTCCAAGGCTTTCTATTGTTTCAATTAATATTGCTGTACCAGTCAAACCATCTGCATCGAAATCACCATAAATTCCTATTTTCTTTTTTTTATTTATAAAATCGGCAATAGTTTTTACTGAATCTTTCATATCATTAAATTCATAAGGATCTATAGAATCAAGATTTGGATCACTTAAAAAATGATTAATGTTTTCTTTTGGAATATTTCTATTATTAATTAAATTTTCTAAAATATCAGAATTACTTATTTTCGATAGGTTTGAATTTTTTTTATCAATTATAATTCTGTAATTATCAGTCTCTAAGATCATTATTGGTTTGGATAGTCTTGAAAAAGTAGGGAACTATTATGTCCTCCAAATCCTAAAGAATTTGATATAGCTGCAGGAATATTTCCTTTTAAAGCATGGTTTGGAACATAATCTAAATCACATTCAGGATCTGGGTTTAATAAGTTAATTGTAGGCGGAACTACCTTTTCATTTATAGCTAGGCATGTGAAAGCAGCTTCTATACCTCCAGCAGCACCTAACAAATGTCCGGTCATAGATTTAGTTGAAGAAATTTTTAATTTTTTTGCATGGTCTTCAAAGGATCTTTTGATCGCAATTGTTTCAAATTTATCATTTAGTTGAGTTGAAGTCCCATGAGCATTTATATATGCTATTTTTTCTTTTTCAATTCCTGCATCATTTATAGCAATGTTCATTGCTTTAGATGCTCCTTCTCCTTCAGGATGAGGCTGTGTTACATGATGTGCATCTGATGTTGCTCCATAACCAGAAAGTTCACAAATTATTGTAGCTCCTCTTTTTAGTGCATGTTCTTCTTCTTCTAAAACTAACAACCCTGATCCTTCTCCCAAAACAAATCCATCTCTTTCTGCATCAAATGGCCTTGATGCCTTTTCAGGATTATCGTTATTTGTAGACAAGGCTCTAGCGGAGTTAAATCCAGCAATTCCAATTGGACAAATAGCTGCTTCACTTCCTCCAGCTAATACTATCTCTGCCTCTCCTCTTCTAATCATATGAAGTCCTTGTCCTATTGAATCAGCAGCGGATGCACATGCAGACACTGTTGAAAAATTTGGTCCTTTTGTACCCAGCATCATAGAAACTTGTCCAGATGCCATATCAGAAAGCATCATAGGAACTAAGAAAGGACTTATTCTTGAAGGGCCTTTATCATTTAGTACACCAAATTGATCACTGAGGGTCTTTATACCTCCAATTCCACTACCAATCAAAACGGCAAATTTATCTCTATTTATAGAATCCATGTGTATTCCAGAGTCTTTTATTGCTTCCTTAGCAGTTACACATGCAAATTGAGCGAATCTATCAAGCCTGCTAGCAAATTTTCTTCCTAAAATTTCATCAGGAGTAAATTCACTTATTTCAGCTGCTATTTTTGTTTGAAAGTTTTCTGTGTCAAAAGATGATATTTTACTTATACCACTTTTACCTGTGGTAATTGATTTCCAACTTGAATTTCTATCTAAACCAATTGGTGTCAATAATCCTATTCCAGTAACGACAACTTTCTTTTTCATTTTGTATTTTTCCTATAATTTGATAAATAATAATTCATTAAAATAGTTTTTGGAGAATCAAGAGTTATATACTTGATTACTATACTCTAATGATAGTAATTATCTTATGAATGTCTATATAGAAACTCATGGATGTAAATTAAATATTGCCGATTCACAGAAGATCTCTGATAAATTGTTATCTTCTGGTATGGAAATTTCTACAACTATTAAAGATTCTGATATTTATGTATTAAATACTTGCACAGTTACAAAATCTGCAGATAAAAAAGCAAGAAATAAATTAAGAAGTATTAAAAAAAAACACCCTGGTATTCATATTGTAGCGACAGGTTGTTACGCACAGAGAAACAAAAAAGAAATCTCTGAACTTGGAATAGTAAACACTATTATTAATAATGAAGAAAAAGATAACTTTTTAGAATTATTATCTAAGGATGTTGATCTTAAGTTTGAAAAAAAATCTGAAGATAACAAAATTGATAATATTTTGTTAGGCAGAACTAGAGCCTCTGTAGCAATACAAAAAGGGTGTAATCAAATTTGTAGCTATTGTATTGTTCCTAAAGTTAGAGGAAGAGAAAAGTCTATTACACCGGATGCAATTATAGATAGAATAAATTATCTTGAAGAAAGAGGTTGTTTAGAAGTTGTATTAACTGGAACTCAATTAGGAACGTATGGTTACGATTTAGAAGATATAAACCTAACAAAACTTCTATTATATATTCTAAAAAATACAAAAATAAAAAGGCTTAGATTGTCATCTGTTCAGCCTCATGAATTCAGTGACAATCTTTTGAGTCTATGGAATGATAAACTTTACCAAAATAGACTATGTCCTCATTTTCATATTCCATTACAAAGTGGATCAGATTCAATTTTAAAAGAAATGAGAAGAAAATATACGACAAATCAATTTTCAAGAATTGTTTCTTATATAAGAAATAAAATTCCAAACTCATCAATAACAACAGATTTAATAGTTGGATTTCCAGGAGAGACTGATTTAGATCACTGCAATACGAAAGAATTACTTAAGGATTTAGAGTTATCAGATATTCATGTGTTTCCTTACTCAGTCAGACCTGGAACTACAGCATTCTATCTAAAAGAAAAAGTTCAATCTTCAATTATTACAAATAGATCAAAAGACATTAGAGAAATTGCTAAAATTTTAAAGAATAACCATCTGAATTCTTTGATAAACACTCAACAAAAAGTATTGTGGGAAAAGAATTCTCCTTTTTCTGGATATACAGAAAGCTATTCTTATTTTAAATTACTCTCAGATATTGACCCATCAGAACAAATATCTCAAGTTTTAATTAATTCTATTGATCAAGATAATAATCTTATTGGTATATTATCTTGATTTAGATACTTATAGGTTCTAAATTCAAAGAATTATTATTTCTTTTTATATACCCAGCGTACTCTTTATAGCCATGAGCGAACACCATAAGCCAACCTTCTTGTTCACACTGTGCAATTATTCTTCTTTTTATTTCCAATGTTTGATCTGGGTATCTGTCATATGCAGTTATATATGCAAGCGGTAAATGAGAAGGAGCAGGAATAAGTTCTGATAAATAAACTATTCTTTCAGATCCAGCATTTACTTTAATTATCTGATGACCTTGAGAGTATCCATCAATCATTTCACAAAAAACACCTGGACTTATTTCGGTGTTGCCATCTAAAAATTCAACCATATCTCTATCTTGCAAAATATTTAAATGTTCCACAGGATGACCATAAGCAGGCAATAATCTTTCATCTTGATCGAATGCTTCATCCCAAGCGGATTTTTGTACTAAATATTTAGCTTTAGGAAATGTTGGGATCAATTTTCCTTCCCTATCAAGAGAAGTTGAACCTCCTGAATGATCAAAATGCAATTGTGTTAATACAACTTTGCTAATGTCTTTTGCAGACACTCCATTATTTTTCAAATTTCTTATTAATCTTGATGATGCATGCCCATAAATTTCTCTATTAATTTCAGGTTCTTTAGATCCTATTCCAGTATTTACTAAAATATTTTCTTCACCACTTTTTATTAGTAGAGAGTTAAGGCCTAGTCTAACTCTGTTTTTTCTGTCAGGCTTAGCTTGTTTTTCCCATAAAACTTTTGGAACAGGACCAAAAAATGGACCTCCATCTAATAAATAGGAACCATCACTTACAACTTTTACCGAATTTATGTTTTTCATTTTTTACCCCCCAGTAATTTATGAATATAATTATGAATTTAATATTTATATATTCAATAAACAAGGTACCAAAGTACTTATTTTTGAACTTTTTCAGTTAAAGTTTTGAACAAATTCAAAAAATAAGATGAAAAAAACACTTTTTTATATGCATTTTTTATAAATAAATAAATAAATAAATCAAAAAAATAAAATATATAATGTATTAAAAAATAAACTAGTAAAGAATAGTTATGTCTAAAAATCAAATAGCACACTTTAATAATATAAACGACAAAAATCAATCTGAAACTTTAATAGTTCCAGTTATAAAACATGAAGACTTTGCGTTGGATTTGGCTGATGCTAATGCTAATAAATTATTTCAAGATACTCTAAAGAATGAAGATCTTTCTTCAGATGGTCAAATAACAATTTTGCATACTCCAAAAAGTTTATTCCCTGATTTTAAATACCTTAGAATTATTTGCTTGGGTTTAGGGGATGCGAAAAAGTCAGATACAAACTCTATTAGAAAATCTGCTGGTGCACTTGGAAGATATTTTTTAAATTCTAAAGTAGAAGGGGTCAATTTTTTCGTAGATTCTTTAAGTTTTTTTGATGATAAAGAAACTGTCATTGAATCTTTAATGGAAGGCTTTTTTCTTGGAAATTATAATTTTGATAAATATAAAAACAAGAAATCTAAGAAAAAAAACTTTTTTGAAATTACTTGTTCTGATTCAAAATTAGAAACTTCTAAGATTGTTAATAAATCCTTTGAAAAATCTGAAGCTGAAAAAATTGCAAGAAATTTAGTAAATGAACCAGCTAATTTTCTAACTCCAACTAAACTATCTGAAATTGCATTAGATTTTTCAAATAAGAATTTGAGTTGTAAAATTCTTGATAAAGATCAATGTCAAAAACTTGGAATGAATGCATTTTTAGGAGTTTCTCAAGGTTCAATAGAAGAGCCCAAGTTAATACATTTATCATACAAGCCTTTACCTGAAGATAGTTCTTATTGGTATATTGGAAAAGCTATAACATTCGATAGTGGAGGTTTGTCATTAAAGCCATCTGGTTCTATGTTTTCTATGAAAGGAGATATGGGTGGTGCAGCATCTGTAATAGCGTCAATAAATGCTATCGCAAATTTGGGTATTAATGTAAATATAGATGTTTTATGTTTGGCTACTGAAAATATGCCAAGTGGCTCAGCTCAAAGACCAAGTGATGTAGTTGAAGCAATGGATGGAACTTTTATTGAAGTTGAAAATACTGATGCTGAAGGAAGGTTAACACTAGCTGATGCAATCACTTACGCAAAGACCTTTGATCCTAAATTTATAATAGATGTAGCAACTTTGACCGGAGCA
The DNA here is from genome assembly GCA_002719295.1 of Chloroflexota bacterium. Classification (GTDB taxonomy): domain Bacteria; phylum Chloroflexota; class Dehalococcoidia; order Lucifugimonadales; family Lucifugimonadaceae; genus TMED-70. Next base: position 40,130 of record PBHC01000007.1, on the reverse strand, counting down.
GCTTCTATAGGTTTAGGAAAAGGAAATATTTCTGCTTTTTCTAATGATGAAGATTTTATGGAGAATGTAAAGATTGCAGGAGAAAAGTCAGGAGATTTCGTTTGGCAGCTTCCTTTGGATTCAGTATCCAAAAAACAAAATAATTCATCAATAGCTGATATTAAAAATACAGGAGGTAGATTAGCAGGAACAATTACTGCCGCACATTTTATAAACCATTTTGTAGGAGATATTCCTTGGGTGCATTTAGATATTGCAGCGAATTCAATGACAAGTTCCAATGAAGGTTGGCATAATAAAGGTGCTACTGGGATCCCAACTAGATTATTGATAGAATTAGCGTATATTTTTGAAAAATAAGAGGGAATAAATGGAAAGATCATATAAAGCTACAGAGGTAAGTAAGGACATACTTGAGAGATTTAAGAAAGTGCCTGTTGCAACTGTTTGGTCATGTTTAAATAATTATCTAGGAGTACCTTTGCCATTTATGGAAAATGTTAAAGTAATGACTCCAAACAAGAGATTAGCTGCAAGAGCTAGAACTCTAAGATTTTTACCTCCTAGGCCTGATATTGATTCTGAAACAAAAATAGGGGAGAAGTCTCCAGAGATGTTGGCTATGTCCAGATGTGGAGAAGATGACGTTTTGGTTGCTGATATGATGGGAGCTAAATATGCTGCTATTGGAGGAGACGTAAAATTACTTCTATTAAAAATGAATAAGGCTGCTGGGATTGTAACTGATGGAGCTATAAGAGATTTGGATGTTTTAAATGAAGAAAATTATGACCTAATAGTTTATGCACAAGAAAGGACTCCATATGGAGGAAGGCCATGGGCTGAACCGGCTGAAGAAAATATAGATATCCAGTGTGGAGGTGTACTAGTAAGACCTGGAGATATTGTTGTAGGTGATAATGATGGAGTAGTAGTTGTTCCATCGTGGTTTGCTGAAGAATGTATAGAATGGGTGGAAGATCATGAAGGCGCTGAAGCTTACATTAAGGAAAAAATTCTTAAAGAAAACGTTGTTCCGGGTAAATATTATCCACCAACTAGTACAATGATTAATGAATATCGAAAATCTGTAGGTAAAGGACCATCTAATCACTAGCAAGCATATTCAACATGGTGGGCGTGGTAAAGTGGTTAATACGACCGGCTGTGACCCGGTAGATCGAGGGTTCGATCCCCTCCGCCCACCCCATTATTATGCGCCCGTAGCTCAGCTGGATAGAGCATCTGGCTTCGAACCAGAGGGTCGGGGGTTCGAATCCTCCCGGGCGTGCCAAACCATTAATTATAAGAAAGAAGTATTTTTCTTATGAAAGAACATATAAGGACAATCTTAGATTTTCCAATTAAGGGAATTAAGTATAGAGATATTACTACATTATTAAAAGATCCAGATGTTTTTTCTGAGTTAATAGATAAAATGACAGAACCATGGATAGATAAAAATATAGATGCAGTGCTTAGTATTGAATCAAGAGGATTTATTATTGCGGGAGCAATAGCATATAAGTTAAATGCAGCATTTATACCTTTGAGAAAACCAGATAAGTTACCTCATGAAACATATAGCGTTTCTTTTGATTTAGAATATGGGTCTACAGAAATGCATATACATAAGGATGCTTTAGACGGTCATAAAAATCTTTTGATTATAGATGATTTACTAGCTACTGGAGGTACTGCTATTGCTGCAATTGAGTTAGTTGAAAAATTTAAATCAAAAAATATTGTAGGTGCAGGCTTTATAATTAATCTTCCTGATTTAGCTGGAGATAAAAAACTAAAAGAATTAGGGATTGATGTTCACTCAGTAATGGACTTCTAAACATTAATTTATTTCTAACTTATTTTCAAAACCAGTAATCCGGCAAAAGAAATTGAGTCTTTCCATATCTTCAACTGTATTACAATGATATTCCAATAATTCTTTGTTAAATATTATTATAGCTAGACTTTTTGCTCTAGATAATGAAACGTTTAATCTTCTAAAATCAAAGAAAAAATCTGAGCCTCTTGGAATATTTTCTGGATTTGAAGATACGTAAGAAATAATTACTATAGGAGCCTCTTGACCTTGAAAATTATCTATAGTCCCTACTTTTGCATCCTCTCCTAAACTTTGCTTTATCAAGTTTACTTGGGCATTGAAAGGGCTAATAACTAAAATGTCCTTGCTTGATATTTTAGTTATTTCATTATTTCTATCTCTCCATTTTTTATTAATAAGCTTTTGATATATATTTTTTACATACCCTACTTCTATATCATTCTGAACTGAAAATCCTGAATGATTAGGGCTTATTAAATATATTCCGTTAGGNATTTCTTTTTCATCAGATATAATACTTTGATTTTGAGTGCTACTATCACTCATTAGCCTTTTTTCATAAAAACTATTAGAAATAAAATCACAAACATTCTCATGCATTCTATATGTTTTTGATAAGAATATTCCTTTATCATCGCTTATGGTATTTTGTTCTTTTAATATATATTCAATAGGGGATAATGATGACTCTCCTTCAATATTTCCTGTTGATGGTTGAGGAAGCTGCATATGGTCTCCTATCATAACGATGTTTTTTGAAGACATTGAGGATGCAATTAATTTTGAAATACTTATTTGGCCTGCTTCATCAAAAAAAATATAATCAAAATTTTTAAATTTTTCACTATTCTCTCTATGTTTAGAATTTGATAAAGCCCAAGCTGTTCCAGCAATTAAATCATAATTCTTAGAATCGATTTTACTAGTATTTGTAATTTCTATATTAAAAAAATCATTTTCTAGTTTTCTTGATCCAGGATTGTATGCCCCATTAAATTCGAAGCCTATATTTGATGCATACTCATCTATAGCTTGTACTAAATTTAATATTGCTTTATGCGAGTGACAGACTATAGCAACTCGAAATTTGTTTTTTATTAGATCTACTATTACCCGAGATGTAGTATATGTTTTCCCTGTACCTGGAGGACCTTGAATTACTAAATATGAGTTATTTAAATTCTTGATTTTTTTTGATATAGATTCTATCGAAGTATCTTCTATAACTACCTGATTTTTATATCTAGAATTATTTCTACTTAGAAAGTCCTTTATTGCGGGATATGAATTTTCATAATCATAATTTTTTATAAAGTCTGATACGGCATTATCTATCGTTCTAGTATTAAGTGGAGTTGAAGGTGTTAGTGATGATGGAATTGATTTATCTTTTCTTAATCTAATTGAAATTTCATTTTTCGAATAATCAATTTTTGTTATTAATATTCTGTTTATACCATCTTGATCTAAAACAGAATCTCCTGTTTTCATTTTTGTTATTTGATCAGGATATACTAAATTAATTATCTTATTAGATCCTGTTTCTATTTCTGATACCTTTCTTAAACCTCCTATACAATTACTGTCTTCAATTAAATCTTCAGTATCCTTTTCTATGTTTGAGAAATGATTCCACCAATCGGATCTTTGTTCTTTCCTGTTATAAAAGTTCAATTGCCTTAAAATGNTTTTTATATCTTCATTTGTTTCTTCTAATTGAGTTATTTTTTCATCAACTTCATTTTCTTGTTCTTTTTGTTTGATCGCACTTTCAGATAATTCTTGAGCGGTCGTTGTTTTAGATATTTCTATATCTTTTGGTTTGATTTTGATGAGCCATTCTTGGAGATAAATTAGTGACTTACAATCCTGTTCGTTATATTTGATAATTTCTTCTAAAATTTCATCATGNCCAGATTCAAGATATTTTTCAAATGCTACAAGACTATCTTGCCCTGATGCTATATCTTCTTCTCTATCTAATTTGTAAAATTTTTCAATAGTTTTTAATCTATAGTTTTCAGTTGACAATATTACTGAATCTTTCACTACTTTATAAAGGTCAATTAATTTTCTTTCTCTAAGAATAAAGTCTACTTCAGCGATTTTTGTTTCATATTTTTGAGAAAGTTTTTTCAAAGCAGTTTCTTCATAGGAGTTATAGTGATAAATATGTGAATTTTTATATTTTCTAAGGTGAGAATAAAAAAAATCTACTAATTCTTCAAAAGCTTTTTTTTCTTCTAAGTAATTAGTTGCAATATATTTTTTAAACACATATTTATCAAAAGATTTATAGAATACTCCAAAAAGATATTCTAATCCAGAAGAATTATATGAAGAGTCAAAATACATTGGATATCCTTCTATGTCAAAAAATAGATCGTTAGAATCAGATTTTGGAAGCAATTCAAACCCAATTATTTTAGAGGGATCACTAAAATTTTTTTTACGATTAAATATGATTTGATAATCAAGTTTTTTGTTCTTTAAATATTCTCTTTGTAATTTGGATTGATCTATCAGTAATTCTAATGAATTTTTATTTATACCTTTTATTTCTGATTTTTTATTTGTGATTGATAATTGGTTTAAAGTTGATATATTATTTTTTTCTAAAATATTTATTTGTTTCTTTGAAATATTTGCAACTTGATTCAAGTGATCATCTTTTTTCCAAATATTTTCACAAAATAGTTTATATTCACAAATATTGCATAAATTACATTTTGATGGATATGGTTCTTTTTTTTGCCCTGTAATAAAACCTTTGATTCTTTCATTTATACTACAGAAATAATCATAAAACTTATTGATTTCTATTTCCTCAACCGATCTATCTCGTAGGATTATTTTTCCATACTCAGGCATCAGATTAAATTTTTTATTTAAAATATAAGAATAATGACAAATTTGAAGAATATTTTCAGGCTTTAATTTGAATGCAGATTTTACATCCCATGGCTCATATATATTTTTATTTTTAACCAAAAAATCTGGAGATCCTGTATAGTTTTTATANTTTAAAAAAGGTTGATAAATTATATCTATTCCTTTTCTTATTGCTTCATCAGTTTCTTTTTCTTTTTCAGAAAAATCTAAATGGTCTTCTATTTCATAAACTGAATTTGTTTTTTTTAAGTCCTCAAGATAAGATTTTTCATGCTCAATTCCTATTTTTCGAATTATTTCTAACCATGGATCTATATTTTTAGGATAACTTTTAGGTTTTTCAATATAATCTAACCAAGTTTTATACTGACATTGTGAGAAGTCTAGAACAGAATATGCAGTTATATTTTTTTTTAGTGACAAAATTTATTTTTTTGTTTTTAGATATGGTTAGGATAGATCATTTTTTTTATCTTAACAATATATATGTCAATTGAAATTTATTATCAAAATAAATTAAAATAAAAAACCCACCTCCAGAGTAACTGCCTGAGCAACAACCAGTTTAAAGAAGTGGGCTTCTTTAGTCTTGAAATTTCTATTTAGTATTTTTTTTATTTCTAAAAAAACTTTTCAAACCTCTCGTCGCCGATAGCTTGAGAAGATTATAACCTTTGTTTTACCAAATTTATAATTCTAAATAAATATCTTAAGACATAAAGATAATATTATACTTTTTTATAAAATCAAGTGTTTTTTCCCAGAAATTTTAAATTTAATAAATAAGATAAAATTTTATTATTTTGTAGAGTTTCCCAGAATTAAAAATTGAAAATTTTTACTAATATGAAAATAGAAATTATTACAAATATAATTGAAGAAATTTTATTTAAAAAAGTTCCTTTATTCAATAAACCTCTAATCGTNGAGTTNCCTACTATTATAGATACAAATGTATACCAAAAAAAATCAATTATAGAAGCTATACTGGCTAAGTAAAATTTATCAAAAAGACTTAGCTCAGTAGTAATAAATTGAGAAAAAATTGCAAAAAAGAAAATTGTAATTTTAGGATTAAAGAAACATATTAAAAAACCATCAAAAAAATTTTGTAATAAAATTTTTTTACTTATCTTTTCTTCTTCTGTTTTTTTTTCATTAAATATTTTGAATGCTAAATATAGTAGATAAACAACTAATATGATTGTTATGAAATCAATAATTTTTGAACTTATACTATGTATTAATCCTAAGCCAAGAATTGAGATAAATGCATAAATAAAAATTCCTAGCCCATGGCCAAAACCAGTTAATGTGCCGCTAAACTTACCATTTGAAATAGCATTTTTTGATACTAAAACTAAGCTTGGACCTGGAGAACTAGCTCCTAATAAACATGTAATCATAACTTGAATTAGTATAGATGAAGTCATTTATGATATTTTTATAATAGATTGATTTCTTATAATATATATTATTTTTTAGATATATATAATAATGATTATCTAAGAAACCAATTAGGAGAAGAATATTGCAAACTGGAAAGCATTTTTTACAAATACCTGGACCTACCAATGTACCAGATAGTGTCCTTAGAGCTATAAGTAATCCTACTATAGATCATAGAGGCCCAGAATTTTCAGATATGACTTCAAGGATACTTGAAGATATAAAAAAAGTAGTAAAGGGTCAAAATTCTATCCCAATAATTTTTCCTTCTTCAGGAACAGGTGCTTGGGAAGCAGCTCTTGTAAATATTCTTTCAGACGGAGATAAGATTTTAATGTATGACACAGGACACTTTTCAAGTCTGTGGAAAAATATGGCAGAGAAACTTGGTTTTGAAGTTATATATTTAGAAAGTGATTGGAGAACTGGAGTTGATTCAAATAAAATAATTGAAATATTAAAAAATGATAAAAAGCACGAAATTAAAGCTGTTTGTTTAGTTCATAACGAAACATCTACAGGAGTTGCAAGTAAAATACCTTCAACAATAAAAGAAATAAAATCAATTAATCACCCTTCAATTATAATGGTTGACACAATTTCATCTTTAGGATCTATAGATTATTATCATGATGATTGGATGGTTGATGTTACAGTAGCAGGTTCTCAAAAAGGACTAATGTTACCACCTGGTATAGCTTTTAATTTTATTAGCCAAAAGGCATTAGATGTTTCTTTGAAAAATGATTATAAAAGATCATATTGGGATTGGGGTGAAATGGTTAAAACAAATATAAATGGATTTTTTCCATACACTCCTTCTACAAATATACTTTTTGGATTGCAAGAAGCTTTAAGGTTAATGGAAGAAGAAGGTTTAGATAATATTTTTAATAGACATGAAAGGCATGCTAAAGCTACAAGAGAAGCTGTAAAATCATGGGGCATAGAATTATTACCTTTAAATAATGATGAACATTCTAATTCTTTAACGAGCTTATTATTTAAAGACAATGTAAACGCAGATAATTTAAGAAAAATAATTCTAGATAAATTTAATACATCCTTAGGAACAGGGCTTGGAAGATGGGCTGGAAAAATCGTAAGAATAGGCCATCTTGGAGATTTTAATGACCCTATGCTTTTAGGAACACTTTCAGCAGTTGAAATGGGATTGTCTCTATCTGAAATTGACCATAAATCTGGTGGGGTATTGGCCGCTATGAGTTATTTGGAAAAAAATTAAGGTGTATTCTGAATCCTTCTAGGAATATTGCCTATTCCAGCTTCATTTCTTTCAGGTAAAATACGATTTAGTTCTTCTAGTTCTGTATNTGTTATTTCTATNCCTGAACCTGTAATATTGGAGTCAATTTGTTCTTTACTTGTAGCTCCTGCAATTACAGAAGAGACAGGTTTTTTCGCTAACAACCAGGAAAATGCTAATTGAACCATGGTAATTCCTTTATTTGATGCCCATTTTTCTAGATTTTCAACTATATTGAAGTTTTTCTCAGTTAACCATTTTTCACTCCAAGCTGAATGACTCCCTGAAGATAATCTCCCTCCTTCAGGGATAGAGTTTCTTTTATATTTCCCTGTTAAGAAACCTGAAGCTAGAGGGAAATAAGGTAGTATTCCTACATTATATTTCTCACATGCATATATTAACTCAGATTCAGGCTCTCTTTCAAACATAGAGAATTCTGGCTGAATTGTCATAAACTCTGCCCATCCATATTTTTTAGAAACATGAATACCTTCAATTAATTCCCATGCCATATAGTTAGAACAACCTATATACCTTATTTTTCCATCTGAGACTAAGTCATCAAGTGCTCTCAAGGTTTCTTCTTGATTGGTATATGGATCAAAAATGTGTGTTTGATATAAGTCAATATAATCTGTGTTTAATCTACTCAAGCTTTCTTCGACTGATCTTTTTATGTGGACAGAAGATAAACCGGACTTATTTGGCCCTTCATTAACCCTTTGTGCTACTTTTGTGTTGGTAGGTGATGGCATTGGGTTCATACCACCTTTGCTTGCAAGTACAACTTCATCTCTTTTGTTTTTAATAGCTTTACCTATATATTCTTCAGAAAGTCCATTACTATACATGTCGGCTGTATCTAATAAGTTGATACCAGATTGAAGTGCATGATTTATTACTTTTTCAGATTCTGAATAATCTAATCGTCTTCCAAAGTTATTTGTACCAAGTCCTATTTCAGAAACTAAGATCCCTGAATTACCCAATTTTCTATATTTCATTAAATCACCTGTATATTTTTTTTTTATTTTTTAGGATATTATCTAAAAAATTCAGATAAAAAATGACATTACTTGCTAGTTTTTTAATACTTCTATATTGCATTGGACATTCTTATTGGAACTTTTTAGTTAAGAAGTCTGATAATCCTCAAATNATGCTAGTTCTAATAGCTATGGGATCATGGATACTATTTTTTCCTATTGCATTGATTTATTTATTCCTAAATCCAATCTCAATACAATCTTGGATATTTATACTTATTAATGCAGTCCTTCAAGTTTTTTATTATGCTTTTCTTGGTAAAGCCTATAAGCTNGCTGATTTATCAATAGTTTATCCTCTAGCTAGAGGGAGTGCTGTTTTCTTTATTCCATTATGGGGTATTTTGTTTTTAAATGAGTCTATTAGTTCAACGGCATTGTTTGGAATTTTTATGGTTTTTATTGGATTATTATTTATCTCAATAATTCCAATTATCAATAAGGATTTATTGATAACAAGAAATCTAATAATAGGAATAATTTTATCTGTTTTGGTTGGTTTAAATATTTCTTTTTATACCATTGTTGATAAAAAGGCTGTATCGGCAGTAAATCCTTTTATTTACCCTATATTAATAACAATTGGAGGCTCCTTAGGAGCAATTATGTTTACAGGGAGCAAAAATAAAATTATGGATTTAAGGCTACATTTTCAAAAAAATTACAGTACCGTTATAGTCGGTTCAACTGTCATGTATTTTGCTTATTCAGTGATGCTTTATGCNTTAAATATATCTAAAATGAGTTATGCTGCAACTGCGAGAGAATTGACTATAATTGTAGGCATTATTTGGAGTTATTTTTTCCTAAAAGAGAAAATTACTTTTACTAGATTTTTATCAATAGTAATAATTTTTTGTGGTGCGGTTATTATCTCTTTTTCAAAATAAATTTAATACCACTTTTCTTTATCTACAATATTATGCAATTCTTTACCTTGATTTAGCAATGAAATATTTTTTTTGATAATTTCGTATCTTCTATTTGTTATTATCTCATTCGCATCTAAAAGTGCTACATGAGGAGTAATGATGACTCCTTGCATATTCCAAAGCTTATGGTTTTTAGGCAACGGCTCTTCTTCAAAAACATCTAATCCTGCTCCTGAAATTATGTTATTTTCAAGAGCATAAACTAAATCATTTAAGTTAGTAGTTTTTCCTCTCCCCACATTTATAAATACTGAAGAAGATTTCATCTTTTTAAACAAATCTAAATTAAAAATATTTCCCGTCTCAGGAGTGTGCATAACAGTAGTAACCAGAACATCTATATTATCCAAAGAATCAATCATTTCTTTAGGCGTTATTACTTTGTCAAAATTTTCCAATTTTTCAAATTTTGGATCTACTCCTATTACTTTCATATTGAAAGCTTTACATAATCTCCCTACCTCTTGACCTATTCCTCCAGCTCCAACTATCATTACAATCGCTTCATCTAGATGGATTGCTTTGTGTCGATTTGCATTTTTATCCCATTCTTTTTTTCTTTGGGCTTCCATAAAATCAGGAAATCTTTTTGATAGTGCTAGTAGATAAGCCATTACATGATTCCCTATATAATCAAAATAAATTCCTCTAGGATTTGTCACAACGACAGGATGTTCAATTAATTCTTTATAAAACCAACCATCTTTGCCTGAATCGTTTACAAAACTTCCAGAATCTGGGTTCGCTAACCATCGTAAGTTTTTTGCATTATGTATTGCTTCGGGAGCAACCCAACCATAACCTGCTTCTACTATATGAATATTTTCTAAGACTTCGCTNTCATCTTCAAAAACTAGAATTTCTATATCCGGAAAATCTTTTTTCATCCTTTTGATTAGATCTTTTTTTATATCATCCATAGGAGGTAGAAATGCAAAATTAGATAATTTCATTACAATAGCCTTTTTTGTTTTCAATAAGTTTTTATTAAAGGTATACTTCAAAAATAGTATAACTAGTAATTATTAATAAATCATTATTGAATAGGAGTATAAAAATGTATCCAAGTGACATAAGAAAAAAGCTAGCTACTGGGAAACCCGTTTTATCTACCAGCATGCCAAGTTTTGAGCCACATATAGCTAATGCAACTTATAATTGTAAACCTGATTGGGTATGGATTGATACAGAGCATAATCCATGGGGAACAGAATCAATGGGAACTTTATGTGTAGATGGAAGAAAAAAGGGCGTTGCACCTGTTATTAGAATTCCTTGGAATGACCCTGCATATATTAAAAAAGCATATGATGTTGGAGCAGTAGGAGTAATGATTCCTCAAGTAGACACACCTGATGAAGTAAAACAAGCAATTCATGATGCTAAATATCCTCCGGTAGGAGAAAGAGGAATAGCTCCATTTTTTGCAGGATACTTAGATGGTGTTACTGCAAGAGATGTAGTTGATAATGCAAATGACGAAACTCTTTTGATCTTACAAATGGAATCAGTTGAGGCTTGGGAGCAAATTGATGAAATTTTAGCTATCCCTGATTTTGAAGTTATTCTTTGCGGTCCAGCTGATTTATCAGCTTCTTTAGGATTTCCTGGAGATGATGCTACTAATCCTAAAACTGCAAATGTAATGGTTGACCTTGCGCAAAAGGTTAAAGGTACAGGCAAAGCTTTAGCTACCACAATGGGTGATGTAAATCATGCTAAAGAATGGATAAAAGAAGGGTACACTATGATGAATATAGGTAGCTCCTTACAGTATGGAACTATGGGTATTTCTAAGATTTTTAGTGATATACGAGAAGAATATGGTGTTGATTGGCACTAAACTAACTAAACCTTTTTGGTGTAATTAAGTCATATATAGAAATGTCTTTAGTTAGATTGTTAATTTCTAGAATATTATCCTGAGTTAAGTCAATGTCACCTGCTTTGGCATTTGAGATTGCTTGCTCAGGATTTTTTGATCCACAAATAGCAGATGTAACTCCTTTGGTGTAGAGTGTCCAAGCAATTGCTAATTGGGTTGGGTTGTAGCTATTATCTTTTATCCATTCNTTTAAAATATTGAAAATCTTCAACCCTTTTTCTAAGTGTTCATTTTCAAAAGTATGGTGGTTATGTCTAGCATCGTCTTTNTTAAAAACATGACCTGGATNATATTTTCCTGANAANAGACCTCTTGCAATNGGTGAATAGACTATTGAGCCGATTCCTAAATCGTTACTTTGAGGAATAATTTCTTTTTCAGAATGTCTAAAAAGAATTGAGAAATGAGGTTGACTAGAAATAATTTGATCACCTGAAAATTTATTCATNTCTTTTATTTGTTTAGCTGTAAAGTTAGACACNCCTAAATATTTAAAGAGNCCNTTTGATTTCAATTCCAGTAATTTTGAAATAGTGTCTTCCATAGGAATTGATTCTTGCCAAGAATGGATTTGATATAAATCTATATAATCTGTTTGTAAATTTTTTAAAGAATTTTCAAGAGCTTTTTCAATATCACTAATATTTTTCCAAGATGAAAGCTTTGATGCTAATATTAGCTTATTTCTTTTCCCTTTGAGGGCTTTCCCTAGAATATACTCACTATCTAAATACATTTGCGCAGTGTCTAAAAAATTTATTCCATTGTCTATTGAAGCATGAATAGCATTTATTGCATCCTTTTGCTCAATAGCTCCCATACCACCACCTATTGGCCAAGTTCCAAGGCAAATTTTAGATACCTTTACTCCATCTTTTCCCAGTATTGAATATTTCATGATTTCCTCATAATTTTAATAGATTATATAAAATTACGAGTGAAAAAATAATCATTTCATGATTTTTATATTTTTATGGGCTGGGAAATAGTTAAATATTAATAACCGCCGGAGGGCCTGAGCATTTCTTCCATGAAAAACTACCTGAGCTAAATAATTTCTTTTTGCTCAAATTTTTTTATATCTTCTTCTGAATAACCTATTTCCTTAAGAATCCCATGATTATCTGCTCCTAGTTTCGGAGCTTTGCCTATAATAGCTGGAGTTTCTGAAAATTTCCAAGGAGTCCCATGTACTTTCAATGTTTTGTTTATTTCTGGATAATAAACATCTGTCACATAATTATTTGCAATAATATCTGGATCGTTTGACGCTTCAATCATGCTATTTACGGGTGCAGCAATCCTTCTTTCGTTTCTCATTTTTTCAATCCAGTAATCTCTTTTATTGGTTGAAAAAAGCTCTGATAATGCACTAATGATTTTGTCTTTTTTTTCATCTGATTCAAAAGCCAATCCAAGATCCTCTAAATTTTTAGATTTTAGAGTTTCATAAAATCCTAATAATTCTAGGGTGGGCTTCCAATGATCTGGTTCTAGTTGGAATGCAAAAGGCTTTCCTTCACTATCATTGAAACAAGCTGCTATACCAGCTCTCTCTCTTGTACCATTTATTCTTATTCCTGTGATTGGAGGTGTATCTCTCCACATTGCTGTAGTCATTGTCCATCCCATTAACCTAAATGCACTTCCAATAAGTGAAGTTTCAACTTTTTGTCCTTGCCCAGTATTTTTTGCATGCAAAACAGCAGCAAGCACACCGCTTAATGTTAGTAGTCCGCATGTTTCATCAGCCACAGATGCAATTCCTGTTCTTCTTTGTTGGCCAGGGACAGCAAATGCTTCTGTTACACCGCCAATTGCTTGTCCAATTGCATCGGTTCCAGGTAAGTTAGTGCTTGGGCCACTTGGCCCATAAGCAGATACAGATGCATATACTAATGCTGGATTTATTTTTTTCAATGTCTCGTATCCAAAGCCATTTCGTTCTGCAGCCCCTGGAGCAAAATTTTGNCCAAAAACATCTGCAGTCTTAATTAGTTTGTATAAAATTTCTTTACCTTCATCACTCTTTAGATTAAGAGTGATGCTTTTTACTCCTCTATTATTAGTTTCAAAAAATGAGCTAACTTCACCAATAACTTCNCCGGCCTTTCTCCCTCCATCTCCTTTTTTAGGGAGCTCAATTTTTATAATTTCTGCACCCATGTCTGCCATAAGCATATAAGGAACAGTACCAGCTTGAGCTGTGGAACAAGTTACTGCTCTTATTCCTGATAGTGGTCCATTTTTCATTTTTTATAACCTCTCTTTATTTTTCTTCTAATTTCGGGGAATTATATCTGTCTTCAGGGTTATCCCATCCAATAAAATTTGGCTTTCTTTTTTCAGCAAAAGCTCTTCTTGATTCCATTCTGTCATCNAGATGACCATGAGAATGTAATTTTTCAGCTAATTCTTGATAATTTTGTCCTATTTTGGGTGCCATTTGTCTCATCATATAAATAGTGTTAACTCTAGCAGCAGGAGGCAAAGAAAGAATGTGCTCAGCCATTTCTATAGAAGTAGGTAATAACTCTTTTTGTTCAACTAATCTGTTAATAAAACCTACTTGATACAATCTCTCAGCTGTAAATCTAAAACCTAATGCCATCTCTGTAGCAACAGGATGAGGTAAATTTGCATAATGACCATGGTTATAGCCACCTAACATCCATCTTTTAGCTTCAGACATTTCAAAAATAGCTTCCTTAACAGCAACTCTTAAATCTGTTCTTTCAACAAGCATAAATCCTCCTCCCATAGCGTACCCATTAATAGCTCCAATTACAGGTTTATCTAAATCCCCGGACATAAAAGGATTTTCAATTTTTTCTCCTTTACCAGGAGAATCAGATAATTTTCCTTCTTCAAGAGATTCTTTCATATCTTCTCCTGCACAAAACCCTCTGCCTTCCCCAGTAAGTATCGCAACTTCTAAATTTTTGTCATTATTGAATTTATTGAAAGAGTCTGCCATACCTTCTCTTATTACTGTACTTAGAGCATTTAATCTTTCAGGTCTATTTAGTTTTATGATCATTATTTGATCTTGAATATCCGTTTCTACATAAGCCATAAATTTCTCCAAATACTATTTTATGGATTATTATAACTGACAAAATTAAACTATAAAGACACAAATCAACAGTTCATTGTATTATAAATTCATGAAAGAATTTGATCTCTTAATTATTGGAGGCGGAATTAATGGAAGTGGCGTTGCTAGAGATGCTGCAGGTAGAGGATTACGTGTATTNCTTTGTGAAAAAGATGATCTAGCTCAGGCAACCTCTTCTTCATCTACAAAATTAATTCATGGAGGATTGAGATATCTAGAAAATTTTGATTTTAAGCTTGTTCGAGAATCTTTAGTAGAAAGAGAAACACTGTTGAAATCAATGCCTCATATAATTTGGCCTCTACGATTTGTGTTACCACACCATTCAGGATTAAGGCCTTATTGGTTAATTAGATTAGGGTTGCTTTTTTATGATTATTTAGGATCTAGAAAAATACTTAAGGGGACTAAAGCAATAAATTTATTACAACATAAAAGTGGAGATGCTCTTAAAAACGTATTTACAAAAGGGTTTGAATACTCAGACTGTTGGGTTGATGATTCAAGAATGGTTGTACTAAATGCTAGAGATGCAAAAAGATTAGGAGCCAAGATTTACACAAGNACATCTTTTAAAAGCGCAGAAAGAGAANATGATTTTTGGAATNTTAGGCTTTTAAATGAGAGGTCAAAAGAAATTATTCAAGTAAAAACTAAAGCTATTATAAACTGCGCTGGACCATGGGTGCAAAATATTATTGAAAACAGCTTTAATAATGTTGCAAAAAGTTCTCTTAGGTTAATAAGAGGAAGTCATATAGTTACAAAAAATTTATTTGAGAATAAATATAATTANATATTCCAAAATTCAGATGGAAGAGTGATATTTGTTATACCTTATGAGGAAGATTTTACACTAATAGGGACAACGGATGTAGAGCATACAAATTTGGATGAAATATTTTGTACAGAAGAAGAGAAAGAATACTTGATAAATGCAATCAATAATTATTTTAACTTTAAGGCTGATAAGAAAGATATTGTTTGGTCTTTTTCAGGAGTTAGGCCTTTATTTGATGATCAAAAAGCAACACCTCAAAAGATTACTAGAGACTATGTTATTAAGACTATCGACAAAGAATCTAAACTTCCTCTTGTAAATGTTTTTGGNGGAAAGATTACAACATATAGAAAGCTATCTGAAAAAGTTTTAAACGAATTGAAGCCTTATATGAAAATAAAAANTAAATGGACTAAATATTCAAAGTTACCTGGCGGAGATTTTGAATTAGAAAAGTTTAATCAATTAGTAAAAGAAATTTCTTTAAAATATAAATTTTTAGATCAAAAGTGGGCATATAGACTTATTAGATCTTATGGGAATGAAGCTAAAAATATTCTTGGTAAATCTGAGACATTGTCAGACTTAGGAGAAAATTTTGGATGGAATTTGACTGAGAAAGAAGTTATTTGGCTAATAGAAAATGAATGGGCTGAAACAACAGATGATATTTTGTGGAGAAGGTCAAAAATTGGACTTCGCTTAGATAAGGATCAGATAAATAAGCTAGATATATTCTTAAAAAAGAAAAAGCTTTAAAAAAAACATTAAATTTTAAATAAAAAAAACCCACCTCCAGAGTCCTACCTGAGCAATCAACTAGAGCTTCCAATGAAGCGGGTTTTTTATCCTTCGTTTCATAGTTCCAACAGAATCAGCTTACGCTGATAAGATTCTCAGTGTTTCCACTTACTAATCCTTGGTTCGCTTTTTACAGCTTTCCTCTGCCTTCTCTCCACTTAGGATAACTATATATTACAATACTTTTTTTTAAATGCAACCCCTGATTTCCCAGAATTTTAAAATCCATATATTTTGAGTTTAGAGCTATGTTTTTTTTAAATTATTTTTTTATTTCCCAGGCACAAAATAATCATGATTATTTGTAAATCTTTACAATGCAAAAATAACAGAGTAATTTAAATTCTAAATATGAAAAAAACAAATAATAATTTAATATTGGTAGGTTGTGGCAAAAGAGGCTCTGGTCATATAAGATCTATGGAAAAATTTAACAGACAGCCCGATATATTTTGTGATTTCAATCCGCAATCTTTAGAAATNATTCAAAATAAATATAGATCATCTAATTACTATTTAGGCTTAGACTCTTTGAAAAAATCAATAAATCCTTCTTTTGAAAACTATGCAATAGTTGCAGTAGATGCAAAAAACAATTACATGGTAGCAAAAAGTTTGCTTGAATCGGGTATAAATATCCTTATGGAAAAACCGCCTGGTTTATCAATGAGAGAAGCTAAAAATCTAATTGATATTTCAAAAAAAAATGATTTAGATTGTTTTATAGGTTTTGATAGAAGATTTAATCCTTATGTAGCTAAATCTATAGAAATACTTAGTGAATATGGCAAAACATTTAATATACAAGCAGAATTCAATAAAGATATCAATGAATGGATAGGGCATCGCGCATTTGATGATAATTTGCTAGACAAAATGGTGTTAGAGTCTCCTATACATTCAATTGATCTGATCAATTATTTGAGTAAATCTAATATCAGAAATATAAATGCGTATTCAAGCAGAATAGGATCAAAGTATAGAACTTCATTTAGTGCACTAATAGAGTATGAAAATGGAATAACTGGATCTATTAATTCATCTTATATAAGCTCAGGAAGAATGGAAAGATATTCTATTCATGCTGAAAAATGCTCAATTTATCTTGATGGGATAAATTCAGGCAAAGTCTTTTATAATTCAAAAATTTTTGATCTAGAAGTTGAAAGTTTTTCAAGTACAGAATTACAAATGAAAAACTTCTTGGAATATGTTTACGAAGGACGTAAATTTAAAGGTGCAAAGATAGAAGAAGCTTTGAATATATTTAAGATTACAGAAAAAATGATTGAAAATACTTTGACTTAGATTAGAATAGATTAGTATTCAAAACAGATTAAAGAAGAGGATAGTATGCTTGAGAGATTTCATGTCCCTGATGACATTGCAGTAAAAGTTAACCATAAAGAAATTTTTGAAGTTGTCGAAAATATCTTTCTAAAAATGGGTATGTCAAAAGAAGATGCCAAAGTTTCTGCAGATGTTTTAATTTATGCAGATGTTAGAGGTATTGAGTCTCATGGAGTTTCTAACATGCTAAGGCGTTATGTAGATGCTTTTGCTGAAAAAGATATAAATCCTACCCCTAAGCCAAAGATAATTAGAGGAAAAGGTGCAGTTGCTACATTAGATTCTGATGCAGGCCATGGATTAGTTGTAGGGCCTTATGCTATGAATATGGCAATTGAAAAGGCAAAAGATTATGGTATTGGGTCTATAACTGTTATAAATGGTAGGCATTTTGGAGCTTGTGCATATCATGCAGAGATGGCTTTAAAGCATAACATGATAGGAATAGCTATGACTACTGGGGGATTAATGGTTGCTCCAGTAAATGGAGCAGAAGCAAAAGTTGGATTAAATCCTATTGGAGTTGCGGTTCCTACAAAAGATGAACCACCTTTTATTTTTGATGCTTCAATGTCATCTGTTGCAGGAAATAAAATAGCTCTAGCTCAAAGAATCGGGGTTAAGGTTATGCCTGGATGGATTGCAAAAGCTGACGGAACTCCAATTATGGAAGAAACAGAAGTTCCTGACGAATATCTAATGCTTCCAGCTGGAGGAACAAGAGAAATAGGATCTCATAAAGGATTTTCTCTGGCTATGTTAGTTGAAATTTTAGCAGGAGTTTTAGGTGGATCCGGTGCAGGCAACTTTAGAAGATCACAAGCTGCTCACCATTTCATAGCCTACGATATAGATGCTTTTACTGATGTAGATAAATTTAAATCTGATATGGATGAATATATGAAATCAATAAAAGAAACAAAACCTGCCCCTGGTGTAGATAGAGTTGTTTACGCAGGATTACCTGAATATGAAGAAAAGATAGAAAGAGAAGACCATGGAATTCCATATCATCCTGAAGTATTAGATTGGTTCAAAGATATATGTGCTGAACTAGGAATAGATTGGAAATTAAGTTAGAAAATAGAAAGAGGAAAATGATGGCTAAAAGAGTAAATAAAGTTATAGATTTATGGGAACAAGGGCAACCTGTTTATCACAAGCATCCAGAAGAGCTTAGTTATGATGCAGGTTTAGAAGAATCAAAAACATTAGCGGATATGTTTTTGATTGATTTTGAGCATAACCCNTTTGATACAGTTGGATTGACTAAATTCATGAAGGGATTGAAGGATGGAGGGCCAACTAATAGTGGTCACTTGACTCCTACAGTGGTCTGTACTTTGCCATCAAATGCAATTACTCCAGAGGAAGTAAGATACAATGCTTGGCAAGCGAGACATGTATTAACAGCTGGTGTGCATGGTATTTTACATACACACACTAGGTCTCCTGAATCAGTTAAAGCTTTTGTCCAAATTACAAGATATCCATATCAGGAAATAGGAAGAGATATTATTGGTGAAGGATTAAGAGGTTCTGGTGGGCAAAAAAATCCAGCAGAACTCTGGGGCTTGGAGCAATCCAAATATACAGATGTTGCTGATCCATGGCCATTAAATCCTAAGGGAGAGCTTATTTTAGGACTAAAAATTGAAGATAGGCACTGTGTAGCTAATGCTGATGATATTGCAGAGGTTCCCGGAATAGCTTTTGCTGAATGGGGTCCAGGAGATATGGGTATGAGTTATATGCAGCCTGATGCTCACGATCCGCCTTACCCAGATGTGATGAACGATGCAAGAAATAAAATCAAATCAGCTCTTGAAAAAAATGGTAAGGTTTTTTACTCCAGCTGGTTAGATGAAAGTATGAGCCAAAAAGAAAGGCTTGACTACATAATAGATGATCTAGGATGTAAGATGATAGGTATCCCAGCTTTACTCTCTGAAACAGAACAAAAAGAGCTTATTGAGTATGGAAGAAAAAAAACAGGAAGAAAAATGCCTGTATAAATTGTGATTGATTTCACATTAAATTCTGTTATTTATTACTCTAGTAATATTTTTACAATTTAAGTATTTTAAAAAGATAAAGCTAAATTAAGTAAAATAAGTGGAAAATAAAAATAATTATAAAAAAGTATCTGGTTTTAATGACAAGTTTTCTGATGAAGTTAGTTTAACCAATGAATTAGATTCTAAATTTTTTGATTTTACTACTCTTTGGGGTTATGAAAAAATTGACACTCCAATAATTGAAAGATCTTCTATTTTTTCTAGAAAAAGTGGATCAAGTATAGGTAGTAATATATATGATTTTATTGACCCATCAGGATCAGAAGTATCCCTAAGGGCAGATTTTACTACATCTATTATGCGTTCATATTTAGAAAATGGGTTTTCGCCTAATGAAATGAGATTTTCATATTCAGGTGAACTTTATAAGTATGATTCTGAAATGAATAAAAATTATTCTCGTCAAAATGGAGTCGAATTTATAGGTAACAACAGTTTATTTTCTGACTTAGAAATTATAGCAATGGCAAAATTGTTTATAAGCAGTATTTTAGATGATGAGATAAAAATTTCTATAGGCCATGTTGGAATACTTCAAGACGTTATAAATCACTTTGAGCTTAGTGGAAGAGTTGGGATATTTTTATTACAAAATTTAGATTTTATAAAAAATGAATCATCTAATGACGAAATTTTTAATATGGCAAGAGAGAATGGAATAGATTTCAAAAATGACTCTAATGGTTCGAATTCTACGAGTGATGATATTTCAAAGATTTTAGATTTTGCATTTTATAAAGATCCTAATTTTCAGCAAACAAGAGATGATCAGTCAATAGTAAATGGGTTGAAAAATAAAATTTCAAAAAACACTTCAAAAAAAACATTTTCTGAATGCTTAGATATTTTTAGAGCATTAATAAATATTCAAGGAAATTTGGAAGATTCAATTTCAGAAGCAAGCAAAATTTTATCTAAAATACCTTCTAAGAATAATTTGAAAAATTTATACGATTTAGGTAGCAATTTAAATTCATATGAAATTGATGAATCTGAAATCTTTATAAACTTTGGTTTAGTTAGAGAATGGGGATATTACACTGGTTTTGTTTTTAATATGACAAATCAAGAAAACCAAATTTTAGGAGGAGGGGGTAGGTACGATTCACTAGGACATTCTTTAGGAAAAGTTTTATCTGCGACTGGATTTGCTATAGATTCTGAAAAAGTGATTTCAAAACATAATAATATTATTGAAAATACTAATAATAAAAAAATTATAGTTTATATAAGTGAAGAAAAAGATCTGAACGAAGCCATAAGTGCTTGTAAGGAAGAACGGTCTAGAGGTAATATAGTAAGTCTGAAATCTTCATTTGAGAATTTTGATGAAGTGAAGAAATGGTCAATAAATAATAATATTTCTGAAATAATATTTTTTGAAAATAATAAGATAAATAGGAGTGAAATTTAGATTGAATAATATATCTTTTGCAATCCCCGTTTCTGGTGCTCTTTATGATGGAAGCCTTAAGCTGTTAAATAAATGTGGCCTTAATGTATCTCGGCCAAATGATAGAGTTTATACCGCAAACATACCTTCTCTTGAAGGGGTTGATATTATGTTTCAAAGGCAATCAGACATTCCTGCAAGATTAGATTCAAATGTAGCNGACATAGGAATTGTTGGGTTAGATAGTTTTTATGAGAAAAAAATTGATAATGGGAATTCAATAGTAATTATTGATGATTTAGGATTTGGGTCATCTGATATGGTTTTAGCAGTTCCTGAAGCATGGCTAGATGTTAAGAACTTAGCTGATTTGTCTGATCTGTCTTTTGAAATGAGGGAAAAAGGTAAAGATCTCAGAATAGCAACTAAGTATCCAAGGTTAGTTACTAGATTCTTAAATCAAAATTCAATATATTATTTTAATATTGTAGATGCTAGTGGGGGAATAGAGGTTGCACCATATATAGGTTATGCCGATATGATTTGTGATATAACAGCAACAGGTAATACTTTGAGACAAAATAGATTGAAAGTGATAGAAAATGGTACAGTTTTTTCATCTCAAGCAGCTCTAGTTGCAAATATACAAAATATTCATCAAAAAAAGGAATCTATTAATCTTGCAAAAGCAATTATAGAGAAAATAGAAGCGCACTTAAATTCTAAAAAATTTATAAGAGTTACAGTAAATCTTTCATTAGAAGATTTAGGAATTTCTGATCCCAATGAAATAATCTCAATCGTTGGATCTAACCCAATTTTACATGGATTGAAAGGTCCATCATTTAGTCAAGTAATTACTACTGAACCTGGAGTCTGGATTTCTCTAGAGTTGATAATATCTAGTGATCAATTATTAAATTGTGTCACTGAATTAAGGAACTTAGGAGGGGTTAGTATTACAACATCTGAGCTAGGTATGATTTTCTATAAAGATTCAGTAGCTTTTTCTAAACTTGAAAGTGCTATAGAAATTTTTGGAGATAGAAATTGAAAATTTTGAATGGTAAAAAGGAAACATATTCTTATTTAGAAAAAATAAGATCATTTGATTCTAATGAAATAACTTCAAGCGGAAATGGATATTTTTCTCAGGAATATAATTTAGATGATTATGTCAACAAGGTAATTGAATTAACTAAAAATCAAGGGGACGATTTTCTTGTAGATCTAAGCTCGAAAATAGATGGTAAATCTTTTGGAGGAATTCAAGTAAAAAAAAATATTATAGATGAATCTCTTGAATTAATTAATGAAAAAGAAAAAAAAGTAATAGAATCAACTATAAATAGAGTTAAATTATTTCAAGAAAAAACTCTTAATAAAAGTTGGTTTGATGAATCAAATGGGTACGGAGAATATATTAAACCAGTTGATTCAATTGGTTGTTATATCCCTAGCGGATCNGCNCCTTTAATTTCTACTATAATTATGACAGTCATTCCAGCTAAGGTTGCAGGNGTAAAAAGAGTTGTTGTATGTTCGCCAACTATTGGGAATGAACTACCNAACAAATACTTACTTGCTACTTCAAAGTTATGTGGTGTTGATGAATTTTATACATATGGAGGAGCGCAAGCTGTATCAGGGATGGCTTATGGAACAGAGACTATTCCAAAGGTTGATTTAATTTGCGGAC
Source organism: Chloroflexota bacterium (assembly GCA_002719295.1). Taxonomy (GTDB): domain Bacteria; phylum Chloroflexota; class Dehalococcoidia; order Lucifugimonadales; family Lucifugimonadaceae; genus TMED-70. Next base: position 17,590 of record PBHC01000007.1, on the reverse strand, counting down.
CTGGAAATGTTTTTGTTATGGCTGCTAAGAAATCAGTGTATGGTGATGTAGGAGTAGATGGTATTTTTGGACCTACTGAAACTTTAATTATTTGTGACAATACTGCGAATAAAGAATTTGTTGTATCTGATCTAATGGCGCAAGCAGAACATGATGTTTTAGCTCTTCCAATGCTGATAACTGATGATCTAGGCTTTGCAAATGATATAAACAAACTATACTTAAACAAATTAGGCGATCTTTCTCGAAAAGAAATTATTTCTAAATCGATGGATAGAGGTTTTATTTCGATACTAAATGGGATTGATGAAATGATTGAAGTTTGTAATAATATTGCAGCTGAGCATACTACAATTGCCTCAGAAAAATTGATAGAAATCTCAAAAAAAATCACATCTTCAGGCTCATTGTTTTTGGGTGAAATTTCTTCCGAGGTTTTAGCAGATTATGTTGCTGGACCTAGTCATGTAATGCCAACAAATGGATCTGCAAAATATTCTTCATCTCTTTCAACTAGAACTTTTTCAAAAAGCATACCTGTGTTATCAATAAATAAGACTGAATTTGAAAAAATTTGTTCAGATGGAGAATTACTAGCCAGTCTAGAATCTTTAGATGCGCATAAAAATGCATTATCAGTTAGAAAGAATTTTTTTATTGGAGATTAAATAATGAGTATAAACGATTACTTGCGAAAAAAAATTAAGGAAACCCCAATTTATGATGGAGTAGAACCCTCAAACAAATTATCAGATGAATCAGGTATATCCTCTAACCAAATAATAAAATTAAATGCTAATGAGAATCCATTTGGAGAAATNCTAAATCTTACTGAAGATTTATCTTCAATTAATATCCACGAATATCCTGATCCAAATCAAAAAAAATTAAGGCTAGCTCTTAGTGAATATACCGGAGCAAAATTTGAACAAATAGTAGCTAGTTCAGGAAGTGATGAATTAATTGATATCCTCATTAGATTATTTTTAGATCCAGATGATAAATTAATTGATGCACAACCTACATTTGGGATGTATGAATTTCTTGCAAAAATCCAAGGAGCAGAAGTTGTTTCAGTCTCAAGAAATGATGATTTTAGTATTGATCTAGAAGCTATATCTAAATGCTTGGATAATAAAACCAAATTGATTTTTATAGCATCTCCTAATAATCCTACAGGAAATATTATCAAAATTGATGAATTGGTCGAGATATTAAATAAAAAAATTATAGTTGTTGTTGATGAAACATATTTTGAATTCTGCGGAGAATCATATTCNAATCTTATAAATGATTATGAAAATTTAATTATAATAAGATCTTTCTCTAAATGGGCAGGATTAGCAGGATTAAGAATAGGATATGCTATTTCTAATCCAGAAATCATTAAAAGAATAATTCAAATAAAACAACCTTATAATATTAATTCAGCAGCAGAGCATGTTGCAATTAAGGCAATGAATNATAAGAATAAATTATTTAAAAAAGTTAATATTCTAATGGAAGAAAAAGATAAGATTTATCAATTTTTACTAAAAAAAAGTGAAATAAAAGTATATCCATCTAAAGCAAATTTTGTACTTTGTGATTTAAAAGATCTAAGTGCGGATGAAATTTATGAAGGATTAGCAAAGAAAGGTATTTTTGTCAGAAAATTTTCTAATAACTTCTTAAGCAATGCATTAAGAATTTCAGCTGGAACTCCTGAGCAAACTCGTAAGTTATTACAAGAGCTTGAAAAACTAATTTAATGATATAAATAAAAATTATGGTAAATGAAAGAAAATCTAAAAGAAATCGTTCTACAGGAGAAACCTCTATATCCATTGAAGTAAATTTAGATGGAAAAGGTATATCAAATATTGAATCTCCTATTGGAATGCTAAACCATATGCTTGATCAAATAGCTAGGCATGGATTAATAGATATCAATGCTTCAATAAAAGGGGACTTGGAGACAGGTACTCACCATATTATTGAAGATACTGCTATTGTTTTAGGAATATGCATTGATGAAGCATTAGGAGATCGTTCAGGNATACTCAGAATGGGAGATAAAACTTGTCTTCTTGATGAAGCATTATGCAGTGTAGCTATAGATTTATCTGGAAGAGGATATGCAGTTATTGATATGGGTAGCTCTGACAATGAGGGCGAATTTTCTTTAGATATGGGTAGACATTTCTATGAATCATTATCATCAAATGGTAGATTTGGCATACATTTGAAAATGATTTCAGGTACAAATCACCATCATATTTTAGAATCATCATTTAAGACTTTTGCTAGAGCATTTAGAGAAGCTGCATCAATCGATCCTAGAAGAGTAGATTCAATTCCTTCAACAAAAGGCTCTTTATAGTTTTTCGTAAGAAAATTTTTCTATAATAGGATTTGATAATAATTTATCTGATATTTCTTCGATATTTTTTTGAGCTTCTTTTTCAGAATCAGAATCAATCTCTACATTAAATACTTTTCCAGATCTAATATTTTTTATTCCTGCAAATCCTATACGATTCGCAGATTCAGTTATAGTTAGTCCCTGAGGGTCATTAACATTATCTTTTAATAAAATTTTCACTTCATATTTGTATATCAATTAATTACTCTTTTATTTGATTTCATAGTTGTTTCCTGCTGTCATTACTTGAAAAAATTGATCCTCAGATAAGGAACCTGCATGCCTCATATAAACAGTACCATCAGGATTTAAAAATACCCAGTATGGAAAAGCACTTAATCCAAAAGATTCTGCTATTGAATTTTCTTCATCATCAAAAATTACAGGTACAGTATATTTTTCTCTCTCGAGCCACTCATTAGGCGGATAATTATTCCTGTTTTTATCAACATGTGTTGCTACTGAGAATAAATTAATATTTTGAGGGAACCCATTTGATTCAATGAATTTTTGGATCATGGGAACTTCTCTTTGACAATGAGAGCACCAATGAGCCAAAAATACTATAATTGATGATTTTTTTTCTTCTAAACCTTTTCTAGTAGATAGGGTAATTGGTTCTCCATATAAATCTACACCAGTGGGAATTGGTGCAAAAGCACCGACTGCAGCATCTTCTATATTTCGTTTGTATTCAGGTAAAGTTCCACCTTTAATAGTAACTTCTGAAAAAGTGAAAGAAGAACCAGAACAAGACATAATAGAAATTATTAATAAAACAAAAACTTTTTTCAATTGCATATTACTTATCTCCAAGTATTTTGTAATTTACTAATATTAATAGTAATCCAAAAAAGTTAAAAAATGCCATTAATGGAATAGAAATAAATCCTAATTCCCAAATATAAGGACTTGAGCAGTTAACGATATCGCATGCTTCATCAGTAGGAAATAACTGAATAGAATAATGATAGAGGCTTAAAACTAATCCTAGAATTATAAAAGGAATAGAAATAAGGATTCCNAAAGAATCTTTTTTCAACCAACTNACAAAATAAATAATTACTAACGGGAAAAGTAAAATCCTTTCGAACCAGCAGTATTTACATGGCTCTAAATTTTTTATTTCAGATAAGTACAAGCTTGCTATTGTTCCTAATAATGACAAAATAAAGCAATAAAAAAGAACAGATTTTAAATCAATCATAGATTTTGCATGTAAGTTTCTAGTAATAAAATTATTTTTATTAATAAGATTTAAAATTGTAGTTACGACAAATAATGCAATGTAAACCAGACTGAGAAAAGCAAGTATCTTAATTTCTGCCATTATTTAGTTTCCTCGAAAAGAAGATAATGGAGCTCTATCTTGGTATGCTTCTATAAATTCAATTATTTTTTCCTCGTCAAATTCTATAAGTTTTAAATGATGTCTCCAACCAGTTATCATTATTGGGTATTCATCAAAGGCACTATATGGAGTCATAATAAACTGATATCCATTTGATGGGATTAGATTGTAAAAGTCTTCTTTCAATTGATCACAAGCAACTCCGCCTTCTTTAATTGAAGTTGCATCTTGATCTATTTTTGTGCAATCATAATGAAGTCCGATTCCTCCATGCAACAAATTAGCGACTAGAATTTCGTTTGGCAATTGAGTTTCATACTTTCCCCATGGAGCAGGTGATGTGACACCAACACCAGGTACAGGTCTTTCCAAGTCTATCCAGTAGGCTCCTGATGTAGGAGGAGAAATTGAATATCCTTTATGAGGCTCTCCAATTCCAACTTCTTTTCTGCTATCTTCAGGATCTACAGATACGGGGCCTTCAAGATTTACTCCGTTACCTTTGATTTTATTGCTTGAACTTCCAGCCCCTAATGCAGGGCTTATTGTCAATCCAAGTATAAATACTAGAGCTAAAATACCTCCAAAAAAGTAAATAAAAAACCTTTTTCTTCTTTTTTTCTCTTTATTTTTATCTCTTCTTTCATTAGAAATTTGAGTTTTACTCATTCCTTTGCGATGATCTGGTCTCATTTTAACTATTTTATTTTCCTTAATTTAAAATCTATATGTTTAATTTATCATTGGTAATTATTTCATAAATCTCTAAATACCTTAGTAATGTCTTATTTATTATCTCATTTGGAACGGAAGGGGGAGGAGGATTTTTATCCCAAGTTTGGTCATTTAGCCAATTTCTTAGAAATTGTTTATCGTAAGGATTAGGTGATTTTCCTTCAAAATAATCATCAGATTTCCAAAATCTGCTTGAGTCAGGAGTAAGAACTTCATCAATTAAAGTGATTTTATTTTCAATTATTCCAAATTCAAATTTAGTGTCAGCCAGTATGATTCCTTTATTTAAACAATAAGTATGAGCTTTTTGATAAATATTAATAGAAATTTCTTCTAACTGATTGTAAAGTTCGGAGCCTATAAGATTTTGACCCTCTGTTTTTGAAAGAGGTTCATCGTGTCCTTCGCTAGCTTTGGTTGATGGAGTAAAAATAGGTGTTTCAAATTTTTGCGCTTCTACAATATTTTTATCTAAAATCATACCATTCATTGTTTGGTGCTTTTTATACTCATTCCATGCACTACCTGTAATATATCCGCGAACCACGCATTCCATGTCTATACGTTTAGCTTTTTTTACAATTGTTGATCTTTGTAAAATCTTTTGATCAAGATTTTTATGATTATTAAAAGTTGAAAAATCAAAATCTATACCACTAGAAATATAGTGATTTTCATACTCCTNTANAAGATTGAACCAAAATGAGCTTAATTGATTTAAAATAATCCCTTTTCCAGGGACTACCTCGTTCATAATAACATCGAATGCTGAAATTCTATCTGTAGCAACAAATAGTAAAAAGTCATCGTTTAATTCATATATATCTCTAACTTTTCCAGAATGAATTTTGTTATTTAAGTTAGTATTCTTTAGTTTATTTTCCATCCTAATCCCTTGAATTGATCTTTAGTAAATCTTAAATAAAAATCATAATCAAAAATTTTATTTATTTCTTCTTTACTTATCAAGGAAGATACAACATCATTTTTTAGACATAGATCTTTTAAGTTTATATTCTCTTCTATAACTTCCATCGATAAAGATTGCACTAGATCATATGCTTTGTTTTTTTCTAGCCCTGATTCAACAAGTTTGAGCATTATTCTAGGGGAAAAAATTAACCCTTTTGCATCTTCTAAGTTTTTCATCATTTTTTCTCTATTTATTTCTAATCCGGAAATAATTTCATTTGAAAGAAATAATATATAGTCTGTAGCAATAGAGGAGTCAGGAAGTATTACTCTCTCAGCTGATGAATGTGAAATATCTCTTTCATGCCAAAGTGGAATATTTTGCATTGCTGTAGAACTATTTGATCTTATAACTCTTGCTAATCCACAAATTCTTTCTGAAAGTTCTGGGTTTCTTTTATGAGGCATAGAAGAAGATCCTTTAGTTACAAATCCTTTTTTCCCAAAGGGTTCTCTTGCTTCATCTAACTCGCTTCTTTGAAGATGTCTAATTTCAATAGCAATTTTTTCTAAAGAACTTGCCAAAAGAGCTAANTTTTGAGAATATTCTCCATGTATATCTCTTTGAATTACTTGATTAGTTATTATTGCAGGCCTTAATCCTAATTTTTTCGAAACTATTTTTTCTAATTCTGGAGAAACAGTTGCAAAAGATCCAACTGGACCTGAAATCATACAAATAGCAGATCTTTCTTTAGTTTGCTTCAATCTTTCAGAATGTCTTTTTAATTCATCCCAAAAGATTCCTAATTTTGATCCAAAGCTCATGGGTTCAGCGTGCATTCCATGGGATCTACCCATTATTGGAGTGTCGATCTCTTCAATTGCCTTAGTTTTTAAAGAGTTCATTAATTGATTTATGCCATCAATTATATGATCTATTGATTCAATCAATTGAAGACTTAAAGCAGTATCTTTTACATCGTTAGATGTTATGCCATGGTGAATCCATCTTGATTCATCTCCTAAGCCTTCAGAAACCGATCTTACAAAAGAAACAATATCATGTTTTGTTTCATTGAAATATTTTTCATAAGTATTTATNTCGAATTTGATATTTTTTATTTTCGACAAGTCTGAATCTGGTATTATTCCTAGTTCATTCCAAGCTTCACATGTAGCTATTTCAACATCTAACCAATAGTTATACATGTTTTCATCTGACCAAATCTGTGAAATTTTTTTTCTAGAGTATCTAGGAATCAATAATTTTTCCTTTAAAGATTAGTAATATGTTTTTCAAGCTGCTTAAAATTTTCAAACTTATTTACAGTTATTTTTCTTTCTAAAAGACTATTATATAACGGATTTAGAGCAAAAATTTCATCACACTTTACAGATGCACACAAATCTGTAGTTATACCGTCTCCAACATAGATAAGAAAACTGTTTTTTCTTAGCTGTTCTACTGTTTTACATTTACATATTCCCCAATCAGGAGAACACATATCATCAAAAGATTTTTTATATTCAAAATTAGGGTTTTTATTTTTATCAAAATGAACCTCTGCTGCTATTACATTTAAAGATTTTTCAAACTCCTTTAAAACTGGATTTATATACATATCTAATCCTGAACTCAAAACATAAATATTGATTTCTTTTTTTTCACAATAGTTAACTAAATTCTTAAAGCCTGATCTGATAATGCTATTTTTTTTTGAGCTAGTCTCTATTTTGGAAGTATCTGTAACTTTAAATGCTTTTTCAAAAGATAATTCTTGATAGGTTCTAAAATTTATTTTTTTTGTTCTATAAAGTTTAGCAATTTGATCATATTCTGAAGGAACAAAGTCACGTAAAACATCCCTTGCCGTATTAGATTCAACTATAGTATCGTCAAAGTCTATTATCAGGCTAATTTTATTAGTCATTTTTTACAGCTCGTAATCCAATGTCTTTTCTATAAAAAGAATCCTTAAAGGATATTTTTTCTATTTGTGAATAAATATTTTCTCTACAAATTTGTATTGAATTATCTATGTTTGATAACACTAAGACTCTTCCACCATTAGTAACAATTTTTTTATTTTTATATTTTGTTCCTGAGTGAAAACAAATTATATTTTTATCTATATCTTTAAGACCTTTGATCTCAAGTTCTTTAATATATTTTTCTGGATATCCCCCAGAGCATAAAACTACGCATACTCCTTTTTTATTTTTCCATTTTACTGAGTCTTTTTTTAAGTTTGAATTTGCTATTTCCATAAAAGTATCCAAGATATTACCTTCAAACATTGGCATTATAAGTTCACATTCAGGATCTCCAAAACGACAATTATATTCAATAACTTTAGGCCCTTCTTTAGTAATCATTAGCCCTGTATAAAGCATCCCCTTAAAAATAGATTTTTTATCTCTCATTGCATTAATTGTGGGTTCAATTATTTCTCCAACTATTGTTTTTTCTAAATTAGTAGACCAAAATTCAGGAGGTGTATAACATCCCATTCCTCCTGTATTAAGCCCAAGGTCGTTGTCATACACCCGTTTATAATCACAAATGGCTATTGGTTTTGAATAATTAAATCCATCTGTAAAACAGAATACGCTCACTTCTTTTCCAAAAATCCTATCTTCAATTAAAATAGATTTACCCGATTTTCCTAGTTTATTCTTATTCAGTAATTCATCTAAAGTTTTAATCATTTCCATTTCAGAATCAGGTAAGAAAACTCCTTTTCCTGCTGCTAATCCATCTGCTTTTATAACGATGTTATCGCAACCTTTTGATAAACAATATTTCTTTGCTTTTTCAAAATCTTCAAAGAATTCTGCATAAGATGTAGGGATATTATTTTCCATCATCAATTTCTTAGAAAAAATTTTTGATGACTCAATCCTTGATGCTTCTTTTGTGGGGCCAAAAGTTTTTATATTATTTTTAGAAAGTAAATTAGAAATACCATTGCTTAATGGTTCTTCAGGTCCAACAACAACTAAATCGGGTTTCAAATTAACTATTTCAGAGACAATTGAATTTAATTCAGAGTTTTCTATATTTATATTTTTTGATAATTGAGAAATACCATAATTATCACTAAATGAAATTATTTCTTTTACCCTTTTATCTGAAGACAATTTCCATATAATTGAGTGCTCTCTTCCACCTGAACCTATTACTACAATTCTCATAAATTTATTCCCACTCAATTGTACTAGGTGGCTTTGAAGTTATATCATATACAACTCTGTTTACACCATCCACTTCGTTTATAATTCTAGAAGAGATTTGGGATAGTATATCGTATGGGATTTTAGACCAGTCTGCAGTCATAGCATCTTTAGAATTTACAGCCCTTATAGCTATACANTTTTGATAAGTTCTATTATCACCCATAACACCAACACTTTGAGTATTAGTCAATACAGCGAATGCTTGCCAAATTTCATCATATATATTTGCTTTTTTTATTTCATCAATAAATATATGGTCTGCTTCCCTTAATATAGTTAGTTTTTTTTCTGTTATTTCACCCATTATTCTTATAGCTAAGCCTGGTCCTGGAAAAGGATGCCTTCCAATAATATTTTTATTTATTCCTAATTCTTTTCCTATCTCTCTTACCTCATCCTTAAATAATAGCCTAAGCGGCTCTATAAGGCTCAAGTTCATTTTTTCGGGTAGTCCTCCTACATTATGGTGACTTTTTATTACTACTTGATGTCCATCTTTTATAATCGCAGATTCAACAACATCTGAGTAAAGGGTCCCTTGAGCTAAATATTTGACGTTTTTAATTTTTTTACTTTCTTTTTCAAAAACATTAATAAATTCAGCACCGATAATTTTTCTCTTTTCTTCAGGATCAGAAATGTTTTTTAACTTTTTTAAAAATTGATTACTAGCATCAGCTAAAATAACATTTAATCCAAGATCTTGTTTTAAGAAATTCATAACATCATTTTCTTCATTTTTTCTAAGAAGCCCGTTGTTTACAAATATAGATGTAAGTTGTTTACCAATTGCTTTATGTATCAATGTTGCTGTTATACTTGAATCAACACCTCCTGAAAGGGCACAAATAACATTATTATCACCCACTGTTTCTTTTATTTGAGCTATAGAATTTTGAATAAAGTTTTGTGAATTCCAGTCATTTTTTACTTCACAGATATTTATCGCGAAATTACTGAGGATTTCNTCTCCTAAATTAGTATTCTCTACTTCTGGATGAAATTGTACTCCATATATATTATTATTTTCAAAAGCGGCACAAAAGGTGTTATTAGTTTCTGCAATAGCTGTAAAATTTTTTGGTAATTCGATGATTTTATCTGAGTGACTCATCCATACTTTATTGGTAGATGGAATTTTAGTAAAAAGCTTTGAATCTTTTTTTATTTTTAATACAGCATTCCCATATTCTCTAGCCTTAGCTTCTTCAACTTTGCCTTTGAATNGTTGAGCAATTAATTGCATTCCGTAGCAAATTCCTAAAATAGGTAGATTCAATTTTAAAATCCAATCAGGAATTTTAGGAGAATCATCATCAAATACACTATTAGGGCCACCTGAAAGAATAAATCCCTTTATATTTCTATCTTTGAAGAAATCTGGATCAATATTTGGACTTACAAGATCGCAAAAAACGTTCTTTTCTCTTAGTCTTCTTGAAATGAGTCTAGTGTATTGAGATCCAAAATCAAATATAATAATAGTATCTTGCTTCAAGTTATTTCCTGAATAATGTTTATATAAAATTAAGAATAAAGGTAAATTTTTAAAAATTGAAGAGAAAACAAAATAGAAAAATATTATTACAAACTGCAATTGATTGTTTAAATCAAAATGAGTCCTGTATTTTGCCAACTGATACTTATTACGCTTTATCAGTAAAAGCGAGTAGTCAGGTAGCTGTAAAAAATTTATTTAAGATCAAGAAAAGAGATTTAACTAAACCTGTTCCAATTTTAATATCAAGCTTAAATGATATTAGGGACTACAGTGATACTTCTTCGACGATAGTTAGAAAATTGGCAAAAAAATTTTGGCCTGGTCCATTAACAATTGTTCTGCCTTTGTTAGGAGGCATACCTGAAGAAATAAATAATAATTCAGGATTTATAGGTGTTAGAGTTCCTGATCATTCATTCACTATTGATCTAATAAATTTACTTGAAGAACCTATAACAGGGACTTCTGCAAACATTAGCAATGTCCCTCCTTCAAAAAACTTAAGTGAAATCATTGATGCTTTCAAAAATAGTGTATGCACTTATGTTGATATACCATGTGGTGAAGAAACTTTATCTTCAACTGTAATAAAGATTGACAATAATAATGGAATAGATATTTTAAGAGAAGGGCCTATAACTTTAAATCAAATACAAAAAGAAGTTTCTTAATGCTTGAATATAAAAAATTTATAGAGGAAATCCTAAATCGTAATAATTTAGGTATTTATGAATTAATGAGGTATCATTTTGGGATTAATAGTGATGTAGAAAAAAAATATCCATATGCTGAACTAACTGAGATTTTCTCAAAAAAAAATCAAATAAAAGAAGAAGAGATACTAAAAATAGCCTTATCAATAGAACTATTAAATGCCTCTTTTGAAGTTCATGAAGATGTTAGAAACGGAAACACTGAAAGATTTAAATCAGAATCTTTATGGTGGAAATATGGCCCCGCTCAAGCTATAAATGTTGGCGATGGATTTCAAGCTATTTCTCGAAGTGTACTTCTTGAATTATCTGAATTCTCTAAAGACCATGAGAATATTTTAAAAATAGTATCTCATTTAGATAAATCTATAATTGAGATTTGCGAGTCTGAAAATCACGAGTTGAAATTACAAGAATTGCCACAATCTGAAGTGACAGATTTTGAACAAAACATCATGAATAAATATGGTTCACTTGTTTCAAATTGTTTTATATTGCCTTCATTTTTAGTTTCAAATTCTGAAGAAAACTTAAGAGAATTTTCTAATAAACTGGTACTTTTTGAAAAGCTACGAAGAGAAATTGAATTTTTTGAATCAAATAAAGAATTAGACTCTCCTGAACTTGGTTCATTTCTTTCCAAAAGTAAGCCATTGTCAGTCATAATTGCCATGCAAGATGGAGATCCTTCTCTACGAAGAGCGCTAGGAGAAATATATATTCAAAGAGTAATTGATCCTAAAAATATAAAAATAGTGAAAGATTTGTGTATTTCAGAAGGCTCTGTTAAAAAAGTAAAAAAAATATCTGATGATTATAAAAAATATTCTTTAGATTTTATGAACGATTTAAATTTTAATGAAAATGAACAAAATACTATATTTAGTCTTATAGAAAATATTTAAAATGATAGAAATAAAGGGTATTAATAAAGAAAAATTCAATAATAAAAGATGTTTGTTGAGATTAGACTTGAATATCCCTCTTTCTGATTTGGGAGAAATTTTGGATGATACTAGAATTATTGAAAGCAAACCTTCTATAGACTTTTTAATTAATCAGAATGCTAAAGTTATTATTATTTCTCATATAGGAAGACCTAAAGGAGAATTCGTAGATAGCTTATCCTTTAGGCACTTAATAGATGAGATTGAGTCAAGAATAAAAAGAGAAATTGTTTTTATTGATTTTAAGGATCAATCAGATGCCTTAAATATAATAAATTCTAAGGATAANGGGACTCTTTTTATGCTTGATAATTTAAGATTTAATTCTGGTGAAGAAAACAGTGAAGAAGGTTTTATAAATTTTTTATCAAGTATTTCAGATATTTATATAAATGATGGATTTGGGACTATTCACAGAAATCATGCATCTATCACAGGAATTGCAAATAAAATGAAATCATTTGGTGGGATTCTTTTAGAAAAAGAAATTTTAAATATTTCTGAATGTATGCTTACTGAATCATCAAAATCAACAGCAGTTTTAGGTGGAGCAAAGATTTCAGATAAAATCCCTATTATTGAAAATCTATCTTCTTCGTTTAATAATTTGATTATAACTGGAGGCATGATAAAACCTTTTCTAATAGCATCTCAAAAAATTTCAAATACTATTGATTTAGATAGTGATAAAGAAGTCCAAATAGCTAAAAAAATACTTTCTAAAAATAAAAATTTGATTATTCCAGAACAATTGATATGTGCCAAGTCATTAAAAGATGAACCAATATTATTAAATGCATCCCAAATAGAAGATACAGATAATATATATGATATTGGACCAAATAGTCTATCTGAGATTTCTAGTATGATTCTAAATTCAGATAAGATTATTTGGAATGGTCCTCCTGGAGTGTATGAAAACCAATCTTTCCAAAATGGAACTAAAACAATTATAAAAGCTATTGTAAATTCTGAATCAAAAATAAAGGTTGCTGGAGGTGGTTCTACTGTAGCAGCTATAAATCATTTTAATTCTGCAGATTATTTTTCTCATATTTCAACTGGTGGAGGAGCTTTTTTAAGTTTGTTAGAAGGAAAGTTTTTACAAGGAATAGAGGTTCTGAAGTAATGAAAAAATATATAGTTTCCAATTTGAAAATGAATAAAAATCTCAACGAATTTGATAATTACTTGGAGGAACTTAGATCTAAAATTACAAATTTTAATAATGAGATTATAATTTGTCCTTCAAGTATTTATTTAGAAAAAATGTTTATGAAAAATTATAATTTCTCNATTGGAATTCAGGATATAGACCATAGAAATGAAGGAGCTGCAACTGGATCAATAGCTGCAACTCAAATAAAAGAATTTTGCAAATATGCAATAGTTGGACACTCAGAAAGAAGAGATGTTTTTAAAGAAGACAATGCAATGATAAAAGAAAAATTAAATAGATGCTGGGAAAATGAAATCATACCTATTTTATGTATAGGTGAAAGTTTGAATATAAGAAAAAAAGGAATTGAAGAAATAAAAAAGCACCTTTTATCCCAGTTGGAAGAAAGCTTAACTTATGCATCAAATTGGGAAAAAATTCTTATTGCATACGAACCAATTTGGGCGATAGGAACTGGTCTTTCTGCTTCAAAAGATGAAACGGAAGAAGTAATGGATATATTAAGTGAAAAATTATTAAAAATATCAGATTCAAAACCCATACCAATNTTATATGGAGGCAGTGTAAATGAAGATAATTTTAAAGATTTTCAAAGTATAGCTAATCTCTCAGGATTTTTGATAGGAAGTGCAAGCTTAAATTCTGATAGTTTATCCAAAATAATTAACGAATTTTAATGATAAACCATAAAGTTATTTCAATACTTGGACCTACAGCTTCAGGGAAATCAGACTTAGCTATAAAAATAGGTCAAAAATTTAATTTTCCAATTATAAACTGCGACTCTAAGCTATTATATAAAGGCTTTGATATAGGAACTGCAAAACCAACCAATTATGATCAAAATTTGGTTAAACATTATATGGTTGATGTGCTTGATTTGAGTGATCACAGCAACCTAAAATGGTTTCTAGATGANTCAAGAAAAATAATTTCAGATTTAAATAAAAATAACAATATTCCTATACTTACTGGTGGTACTGGTCAATATTTATGGGGGATTCTAGAGGCATGGGACCCACCCAAAATAAAACCTAATGAAGAATTAAGGGAAAAAATTTATAAAGAAATAGAAATATTAGGAATTGATAAAGTTATTCAAAATTATTCAGCAAAATATAAATTAAATTCTGAATTGGATTTAGAAAACCCTATAAGGCTTATTAGAATTATTGAAAGACTTGAATCAGGGTATAAAGGAGATTCAAAAAATAAATTAGAAAATTATCAAATAAGTTCACTAATAATTGGATTAAAAATAGAAAGAGAAGAAAGCAATAGATTGATCAGGGAAAGAATAAAAAAAATGATTTCTATAGGTTGGGTAGAAGAGGTTGAAAACTTATTGAAATTAGGTATCGATCCTAATTCTCCTCCTATGATGTCAATTGGATACAGAGAAGTAGTTGATTATATAAATGGAATTGTTACAAGAGATGAAATGGAAAATAAGATATATATCTCGACGAGAAAACTTATGCGTCATCAAGATAATTGGTTTAAGAAATCTGATAAAAGAATTAAATGGATAAATTTTGAAAACTCATTCAAAGAAGCAGATATTATAATATCTGAGTGGCTAAAAAAATAAGGAGTATAATATGTTACCTTTTGTTAAGCTTCAAGGTGCAGGTAATGACTATATTGCAATAGATGGAAGAGAAAAAAAATATGATTGGAATCAATTATCTTTAGATATGAGCAAGCCAGTCTTTGGAGTAGGTTCTGATGGTATTGTTGTCGTTTTTGAAAGTGACAAAGCAGATATAAGAATGAGAATCTATAATCCTGATGGTTCAGAAGCAGAAATTAGCGGTAATGGAATCAGATTATTTACAAAATATGTTCTAGATCAAGGTATCGTATCACCAGATAAAGATATATTGAAAATTGAAACAGGTGATGGAGTTAAAACTGTATACCCTCAACTCGAACATGGGAAAGTTATATCATCAAAAGTTGAAATGGGAATACCTAATTTCGTAGCAAGCAAAATTCCAATTTCAGTTCCTCAAATAAATGATAAAGATAAACCTAAATTTCAAATGGATATACTTGGGCATAAACTTGACATCACATGTTTATCAGTAGGTAATCCTCATGCTGTTTGCATAATGGAACAAGATGTTAAAGACTTCCCTTTGGTTGAAGTAGGAACGATAGTTGAAAAGCATGAATATTTCCCTAATAGAATAAATTTTGAAATTGTGAATATAATATCCAGAGAAAAAATAAGAGCGAGGATTTTTGAAAGAGGAGCAGGGGAAACCTTATCTTCTGGTACTGGAAGCACTGCATCTGCAAGTGCTAGTAGATATAATGGACTAGTTGATGATAACGTTGAAGTTATTTTAGANGGAGGGAACCTAAATATTTCTTGGGATAAAAATGATATGGCAATGCTAGAAGGACCTTCTGAAGAAGTGTTTAGTGGCATTTGGCCTAAATAAAGGAGAAAAATTATGAAATTTGCAAAAAGAGTTCAAGATCTTCCGCCATATTTATTTGTTGGAATATCAAGGGCTATAGCAAAAAAGAAAGAACAAGGCATTGAAGTAATTTCTTTTGGCATAGGAGATCCTGATATTCCAACTCCAAAATCAGTTATTGATAGATTGAAAATTGCATCAGAAAATCCAGCTCATCATAGATATCCAGAATCAGAAGGATTGCCAGAGTTTAGAGAATCTGTAGCTAAATTTTATTCTGATAGATTTGGAGTGGATTTAGATTATAAAACAGAAATTATTAATTTAATCGGAGCAAAAGAAGGTATCGCACATGCACCTTTGTGCTTTATTGATCCAGGAGATATTGCACTTGTTCCTAATCCTGCTTATCCAGTATATGAAATTGGTACTATGTTTGCAGGAGGAGAAACGGTTTTTATAGATTTGTTAGAAGAAAATGGTTTTCTAATTGACTTTTCTAGTATAGATACAAATACTGCTAAAAAAGCTAAAATGCTTTGGATTAATTATCCAAATAATCCAACTGGAGCGGTTGCAAACCTAGATTTTTACAAAGAAGCAGTAGAATTTTGTAAAGATTTTGATATAGCCCTTATGCACGATGCTTGCTATACAGAAGTTACTTTTGATGGATATGTTGCTCCAAGTATACTTCAAGTTCCAGGTGCAAAAGATATTGCTATTGAATTTCATTCACTATCAAAAACAGCAAATATGACAGGATGGAGAGTTGGAAGTGCAGCAGGTAATCCTGACTTAATTAATGCCCTTATGAGAGTGAAATCAAATATTGACTCAGGTCTGTCTCAGGCAATTCAAGAAATGGGCATGGAAGCTCTTGCATTATCTAAAGATTGGATTAATGAAAATAATAATATTTATAAAAATAGACGAGATAAAGTTGTTTCTACTTTACAAGAAATTGGGTTAGATGCAAAAGCACCTAGTGCAACATTGTATATTTGGACAAGAGTTCCTAAAGGTTATACTTCTGCTTCATTTACTGAAAAATTACTTGAAGAAGTAAACGTCGTTGTTACACCTGGAAGTGGATATGGAACGGCAGGAGAAGGCTTTATAAGGCTTTCTTTGACTATACCTGATGACCAAATAGATGAAGGATTAAATCGATTGTCAAAATTTACTTTGAAATAACTTGGGATTATATAAAACAGCCAAATTAAAAGAACGTGCTTTACTTATTGCTGCCCATATAAAAGGTAAATCTTCTTCAAAAAAAGCAAAAGAATCATTAGAAGAACTTTCGAATTTAGCAGAAACTGCTGGAGCTGAGCCCGTTAAGGCTTTTTATCAAATGTTAAGTAAACCTCAAAATACATACGTAGGATCAGGTAAATTAATAGAAATAAAGAATCTCATCAAGGAATTAGAAATTGATGTATGTATTTTTGATGATGAATTAAACCCTAGTACACAAAAAGAGCTAGAAAATAGGCTTGGTATTAAAGTGATTGATAGAACTGCTTTNATTTTGGATATATTTTCTGATAGAGCTAGAACTCATGAAGGAAAGCTTCAAGTAGAACTAGCTCAATCAGAATACCTAATGCCTAGATTAGCAGGTCAATGGAGTCATTTAGAGAGATTAGGTGGAGGTATTGGGACTAGAGGGCCTGGAGAGACTCAAATAGAAACTGATAGAAGGCTAGTTAGAGATAAAATTAAAAGAGTAAAGTCATCTATGCAAAAAATTGAGAGAAACAGAAGTTCTCAGAGAAATAAAAGAATTAGCAATAATACAATTAATTTTTCTTTGGTTGGATATACAAATTCCGGAAAAAGTTTACTGTTCAATAATCTAGTTAAATCAAAAATATTATCTAAAAATCAACTGTTTTCTACTTTAGATACTACTACTCGAAAAATATTTTTAGATCAAAGTATTTCAGCTACTATATCGGATACTGTTGGATTTATAAATAAACTTCCAACAATACTGGTAGAATCATTCAAATCTACTTTAGAAGAAGCTGTAAATGCAGACGTTTTATTACATGTTATAGATTATTCAAATGAAGACTTTGAAGAAAAATTACGAACAGTAGATACTATCTTAAATGACCTAGGATTATCAGAAGTGCCCAAATTACTAGTAAAAAATAAAATAGATATTAA
>PBHC01000006.1:0-16363 GCA_002719295.1 Chloroflexota bacterium | reverse complement strand
GGGCGAATACATTTAGTAAGTTCTGCAGCCTGAAGAGCTTCAACCCATTTATTAGTCAATTCTATTTCTGTATCAGAACATAAATTTGGTGTAATAGATATTTCAATTGATGGAGTAGGAGATGGCAAATTCAATGTTACTTCATTGGTCGGAGTAGAAGTTAAAATTGGTGTTTTTGTAGAAGTCGGTTCATTGGCAAAAGTTTTTTCAAATTTTGAATTAATACATGCCATTTTTGTACATGCAAGATTTCCATTCATACATCTACACTTATTACACGAATTATTCCCCGTATCATTTCCAGACCATCCTTCTTCTACTTTTTCACCATTAGATAAAATGCCAAATTTATCAGATGTAACAGTATTTGAATTGTCGATCAAAGGTTGAGGATTAGCATCTTTTATTGTTTCTAAGTTAGAATTCGTGCTTTGAGTTTCTTCTAAGTCTTTATCTGTCTCAGAATTTGAGCAGGCAAATAGAAAAATCAAGCATGATAAAAGTATGTATTTCATTATTTAAATTTTACATTAATAAAAAAAATCTATCTAATCTGCTCCATCTGAAACGTATGCTCTTTCACCATGATCACTTAGATCTAAACCAATATCTTCTTCTAAATCAGTTGACCTTAATCCTAAGCCAGGAATTAAATCTAAGACCTTTAATATAACGAATGAAGCAATTAAAGAATAAATAGTTGTTGCTATTATCATGATCAAATTCTCAACAAAAAGTGTTGAGGATCCTTCAAAAATACCCTTAGCTCCACCAATAGCCTCTTTTGCAAAAAAACCAGTTCCAATAATTCCTAAAATACCACCTATTCCATGAACTGCAAAAACATCTAAAGCATCATCTAGATTAAATTTACTTTTGAAATAAACCGCATAAAAAGTAATTAGTCCACTAACCAAGCCAAGTATTAATGCTGCTTGAACATCTACAAACCCAGAAGCAGGTGTAATAGTTGCAAGCCCAGCGATAGATCCAGTAGCAGCTCCAACTGCGCTAACTTTCCCTCCATGATATATACCAAGAACAACCCAGGTCATCATTGCCATAGCGGCGGAAGTATTTGTAACTAAAAATGCATTAACTGCTTGTCCATTAGCTGCCAAGCCAGAGCCTGCATTAAATCCAAACCATCCAAACCATAACATTGATGCTCCTATTATTACAAAAGGTATATTATTAGGTTCCAAACCAGGATTTCTTCTTTTACCTACTAATATTGCTGCTACTATAGCTGCCATACCTGCATTAATATGAACAACAGCTCCTCCAGCAAAATCTAAAGCTCCTCTTTTAAATAACCATCCATCTTCAGACCATACCCAATGTGCAATAGGTGCATATACTAAAGAGACCCATAAGACCAAAAAGATCAAATAAGTTTTAAACTTAAATCTTTCACAAAAAGCTCCTGTTATTAGAGCTGGAGTAATAATTGCAAACATCATTTGAAATATAGCAAAAACTTGTTCATCGGTTGTGTCTATTCCATTTAGTCCAATATTCGTAAATGATCCAAAAAAATCATTTCCTCCCTCACCAAATGCAATAGTATAGCCCCATAAAACCCAAACAATACTTACCAATCCTAATGATATAAAAGAATACATGATAGTTGAAAGTAAATTTTTCCCTCTAACAAGGCCACCGTAAAAAAATGCTAATCCAGGTGTCATTAATAAGACCAAAGCTGAACAAATTAGCATCCAAGATATAGAACCTGAATCCATTTTTCTCTCCTTTTTGTAAATAGGGATAAATGAATTATGTTATTTTAATGTTACAAAGATGTATATTAAATGTTTCAAAAATGTAAATTAATGAATTATAACCATTTAGTCAATGTACTAAATTCTTCTCTAGATTTTTCATTATTTGAGTTTGGATAACCAACTGATAAAACTCCTACTATTTTTAAAGTCTTATCAACATCTAGTAATTCATTTAGGTTCTTTATTTTTGATATTTTGCCTGTTGACCACCCAACTCCTAATCCTAATGTAGTAGCTAAAAGTTGCATGTTTTGGATAGCACAACAAACAGCGCCATAGTTTTCTTCTGTCATTTCAGGATTATCTCCTAATGTAGTAAATACAAAAATAAAACATGGAGATTTATCTATTGATGATGAAATGTTGTTTTTCTGATCTTCAGTCAAAGTTAAATTAGAAGTTTCTTCTTGAAGCTTAATCATAGATTTAGAAATATCTTTCTTTAATGGAGATTTTTTATCTACTACAATAAATCTCCAAGGCTCAGTATTTCTATGATTAGGAGCCCAAACTCCTGATTCCAAAATCAATTCAATATCTGATCTCTTAACATCTTGGTCAGTAAATGATTTTGTATTTCTTCTATCTTTTATGGTTCTTAATAAATCTTGAGTATTCATAATTTTTCATCCTCTAAATTTGTATACCTAAAAAGTATACAATGACTATAGTGTAAAATTAAAGCATGAAAATAAAAAATTTAAATATAATTGATATATTTTTTATAACCTTATCAATATTGATAAATATTTTAGGGCTATATTTTTTCATAAATGGTTGGCTTGTAAAGTCTGAAGCTAGCAGAAGGCAATTTAACGAAGCCATAAATCTATCTCAGCAGGCATATTTTCAAGATAATCAAATTTTAGCAACCAATACAATGATTATTGGGGTACTAATAATCATCTCATCTATATGCATATTTAGTATTTATTTGAAATTTTTTAAAAATAAGTAAAAAATGAAAGTTTTTTTTCAGGACAAGTTAATTGGTAATAATTGCTATGGATGTGGGTCTTGGAATAAAAAAGGATTACAAATAAAATCATTTTGGGAAAAAGATGAAGCCGTCTGTGTATTTGATCCTCAAAAACACCATGCCGCAATGCCGCCAGATGTTATGAATGGAGGAACTATTTCAACAATAATAGACTGCCACTGTGTATGTTCATCAATAGCAGATTCCTATAGATCAGAAGGTAGAGAAATTGGTGAAGGTGAACCTATTTGGTTTGCAACAGGTTTCTTGAAAATTGATTTCAAAAAACCCACACGTATTGATGGGAAAGTAACAGTTAGAGCTAAAATAATTGAGAAAAAAAATAAAAGTACTCTTTTTATAGCTAAGTTCTTTGATAAAAACGATGATTTAACTTGTCAAGGAGAAGTACTTTCTGTAAAAGTTTCAAAAAAATGGACTGATCCAAATGGTTTTTTTCATTAGGAGGATTCATGGAAAATGAATTAGAAATGATTCAAACTCTTTTTGAATATCAAAGTTTTGGCCTGATAGCATTCCCCTGTTCACCGTTTTCTAAAGATATTCATAATTCAACAGAAGGGCGGCTTCTTTATCATAAAGCTGTTCAAGGTATAAAAATGTCTGATGAAGAGATTTATAAATGGTTTGGGGAAAAAAAACTTGATAATTGTGGTTTAATTTTGGGAGAAAAAGGTAACCTATCAGTTATGGAATTTGAGAATGATGCCGTTATTCAAAAGTTTCATAAATCTATAAATAGTTTTGAAGAAAGTATTTCAAATTTAATCTTAAAAAACTTTATAGAAAATTTATATGGGAGTACAACCACAATAGTGACTCCTGAAAAAAAAATTCAATTTTGGTTCAGATATTCAAACAAACTTCCCTCACTTAATAAAACTAATGGAATTTCTATATATTCAGATGGTTATATAGTTGCGCCTCCATCATTCATTAGAAATAATAATTATGTTGATCAATTTGAACTAGTAGTAGGAAAAGAACCTATAATTTTCCCAGAAGAAATAGATTTTTTTGAAAAATCCTTATCTGTATAACTCAAATTTACTTAAAGGCCAAACCCTTAATGCTACTTGACCATCAATATTTTCAATAGGAATACAACCAAATCTTCTAGAATCATTAGATGAATTCCGATTATCTCCCATTACAAATATACAGTTATTTTGAATAATTATTGGAAAGTCAGAATGAGGAAGAGTTACACCAAATCCTCGTTCCTGGATTTCATCATTAATAAAAACTATTTGATTTTTTATATCAACTTTTTCATTTGGTAAGGCTATAACTCTTTTTACTAATTCAACATCTTCATCTAATTTTTTAAATGCAATTATTGAATCTTTCTTAGGATTATTAATAATAATTTTTTTATCTCTAAAAGGGATATTAATATAATTTAATTTCATAACTAAAACTCTATCTCCATGTTCTAAAGTTGGGTTCATAGAATCACCATTTACTTTATAAGAAGTAAAAATTAACTGGATGATAATTATAATCATCGAAGATAAAATTATGGTTTTAGAAATGTTTGTTAAATTTTCAATCATATAAATATATTATATTGTTTGAATAGTTTATAAATATTATAGATAAATGAAGATAGGATAATCTGGATGAAAAAAAACATTCTAATTACTGGTGGAAGTGGTTTAGTAGGAAGCGTCCTTGTCAAAAACCTAAATGAAAAATTTAATGTAAAGGTATTAGATCAAAATAAGTCTCAAGATTCAAAAACACACATTGGAAATATAGATAAATTAGAAACTATTATTGATGCTTTTGAAAATATTGATACTGTAGTACATCTTGCTGGCGATAGAAGAGTACATGGAGATTGGGAATCAATATTACAAAATAACTTAATTGGTGTATATAACATTTATGAAGCAGCAAAGCATCATAAATTAAACAGAGTTGTATTTGCAAGCTCTCAGCATGCTACTGGAGCTAATTATGAAATAGAACCATATTCTTTTATAAACAATGGGAATTATAATAAAATTCCAAAAAATTATTCAGCTTTAGATGAAAAGACCAGGATCAGACCAGACAGTTATTATGGTGTTTCTAAGGCTTTTGGTGAAGCAATTGGAAGTTATTATTCTGATTATCATGATATTTCTACTATAAATTTAAGAATTGGATGGGTTTTGTCAGATGATGATCCGACATTTTCCCCTGCCTCACTTAATCTCTGGCTTAGCCATAGAGATCTAACACAAATTGTTGAAAAATCAATTAACGCTCCAAAGGATATTAGATACGAAACGTTTTATGCCACATCTGATAATTATTGGAAAATTTGGTCAATTGAAAAAGCAAGAAATATCTTAAAATATCAGCCTAAAGATTCTGCTCCAAAAGATTTTACAGAAAGAGAAATCAGAGATGCTGACAAGTAAGGAGTAATTTTTGGTTCAAATAAATCACATAATGAAATATAATCTTTATAGAAAAAACTAATCAAGAGGAAAATATGGTACTTTCAGACAGAGACATCAAAGAAGCAATTAAATCTGGCCTTATTGGAATTGATCCATATTTTGAAAAAGACGTTCAACCTGCAAGTGTGGATCTACATCTTGATGAAACCTTACTTATATTTAATCATTCTAATGCACCATATATAGATCTAAAGAAAGAGCTTCCAGATCTAAATACAAAATTAACTATACAAGGAGATGAACCCTTTATACTTCATCCAGGTGAATTTGTGTTGGGTTCTACTTTAGAAAAAATAAGCATTCCAAACTCTATGGTAGCTAGAATTGAAGGAAAAAGCTCTTTAGGAAGATTAGGTCTATTAATTCATTCAACAGCCGGGTTTGTTGACCCAGGCTTTGATGGTAATTTAACTTTAGAATTAGCAAATGTATCAAGATTACCAATCACTTTATATTACGGTATGAGAATAGGACAAATATCTTTTCAAAAAATGAATTCAGCTGCTGAAAAACCCTATGGATCTCCTGAATTATCAAGTAGATATCAAGGCCAAATTGATCCAACGGAAAGTAGAGTCTTTAAGGATTTTGAAAATCAAATTTCAAAGAAAACTTAAATGGATGAGATCAAATTTCAACAAAGAGCTATAGATTTAGCTAAAGAATCAATGGGATTAGTATCTCCAAGACCAGCAGTAGGAGCTTTAATTGTCAATCAGGGAGAAATAATCTCAGAGGGTAAAACTCTAGAAAGTCCTAAAGATCATGCTGAAGCTTCAGCTATAAAAAATGCTCAAATTGATCTGACCAATGCCACCTTATATTGCACATTGGAACCACATAATTTTAGTACACATGATAAAGCTTGTACTGAATTAATAATTCAATCAGGTATAAAAAAAATCTCATGCCCAAAAATCGATGTAAACCCTAAAGTTAATGGAGAAGGATTTAAGCAATTGCAAAAAGCTGGAATTGAAGTGAGTAGATCATGGGGTTTAGAACAATCAGATCAGATTGATAAATTATATGAAGCATATGATTTTATGATAAAAAATAAAAAACCAAGAATTTCGGCTAAGTTTGCAATGACTCTTGATGGGAAAATCTCTACCTCAAACAATGAATCCAAATGGATAACTTCAGAAAATTCTAGAATAAGAGTCCATGAGATAAGGAACCAATGCGATGCAATTATAACAGGTATAAACACAATTATTTCAGATAATGCAAAACTTACTTCAAGAATAAATAATTTAAAAACTGGAAAACCAAAATATAGAGTGATCTTAGATAACAGCTCAAAATTAAACGAATCTCATGAGATCTATAATGATAAAAATTCTGGCAATGTAATTTGGTTCACTTCAAAAGATCCAAGTCGAAAAAATATCCCTGACCACATAACGCATATAAGTTCTAAAAATGAAAAAATTTCACCTAAAGAAGTTATCAAATACTTATATGAAATAGGATGCTATGAGATTCTTATTGAATCAGGTGGAACTCTGTTAGGATCTTTTTTTGATGAAAAATTAGTTAATAAAGTTTATGCATTTATCTCTCCTACTATTTTCGGAGGTATCACTGCACCATCTCCAGTTGGAGGACAAGGGATACAAAAAATTATAGATAAAATCAAACTAGGTAATACAACAGTAGAATCCATAAAAGAAGATATACTTATTACAGGAATAATAAATTAATTATGTTTACTGGAATAATAGAAGAAATCGGTAAAGTTCATTCTCAAAACGATTATGATTTAACTGTAGAGTGCAATAAGATTTTACAAAAGTCTAACGTCGGAGATTCTATATCTACATCAGGAATTTGCCTTACTATTACAAAAATAGATGGAAATAAAATAAGTTTTGATCTTTCTGAAGAAACAATAAATAAAACTATTTTTGGTAAAGAGCAAAATATCTCTCATGTAAATTTAGAAAGATCAGCAACGTTAGAAACAAGATTAGGTGGACATTTAGTAGAAGGACATGTTGAAGACACTGGCATATGCAGAGAAATCGACGAATTAAAAGAAAGTACGGTAGTAACTTTTGAGGTGAATGAAAAAATCATAGATAATATAATAGTAAAAGGTTACGTTGCAATTGATGGGACAAGCCTAACTGTAAATGAAATAAAAGATAATTTATTTAAAGTTTCTTTTATTCCACACACATTAAAAGAAACAACTTTTAAGAATCTTAAAATAAACCAATATGTTAATGTAGAAACTGATGTAAATGCAAGATACATTAAAAAATACGTAGAAGACATAATAAAAAGAAAATAAAAATGAACACTGAAATAAACACTCAAGCACCTACTGAAAAACAGATCAAGTCCGTGGAAAATGCAATCAATCATTTTAAAAATGGGAAAATGGTTATTATTGTTGATGATGAAGGAAGAGAGAATGAGGGTGATATTGCTCTTCCAGCTCAAGATTGTAAGCCAGAAGATATAAATTTCATGGCAACTGTTGCAAGAGGATTGATTTGCACTCCTCTTGATGGATCAATAATTGATAACTTAGATCTTGAACCTATGGTAACTCAAAACACTGAATCAATGGGGACTGCATTTACTGTTTCAGTCGATGCATCAAATGATATCGAATCAGGAATTTCTGCCAAAGACCGATCAAATACTGTAAAAAAACTTGCTAATAAAAATTCTAGTAAAAGCGATTTTGTAAAACCTGGACATATTTTCCCGCTTAGGTACCAAAACGGTGGCGTTTTAGTTAGAGCAGGACATACAGAAGGTTCTGTTGATTTAGTTAAATTATCAGGAAAAATACCAGCTGCAGTTATTTGCGAAGTAATGAATGAAGATGGAACAATGGCTAGAGGAGATGATCTTAAAATAATTTCAGAAAAATATAATATGCCCATTGTTTCTATAGAAGATATTATCGCTTACAGAATAGCAAAAGAAAATTTGGTAGAAAAAGTTATTGAAACTAAACTCCCAACTAAATATGGAGAGTTTAATGTAATAGGGTTTAAGTCAAAAGTAGATAAATCAGAACCAATTGCATTAATAAAAGGGAAAATATCAAAAGATACAACAACATTAGTTAGAGTTCATTCAGAGTGTACAACTGGAGATATATTAGGTTCTGTAAAATGTGATTGCGGAGATCAACTAGACATGGCTTTAGAGCAAATTTCTAAATCTGATTCTGGTGTTTTTGTATACATGAGGCAAGAAGGCAGAGGAATTGGTCTAATTAATAAATTAAAAGCCTATAAACTTCAAGAAGAAGGAATGGACACTGTTGATGCTAACTTATCTCTAGGTTTCCCAATGGACTTAAGGACTTATGGAATTGGTGCTCAAATATTAAGATCTTTAGGTATAAAAAAATTCGATCTATTAACCAATAATCCTAAAAAAGTAATTGGGTTAGAAGGATTTGGACTAGAAATAAATTCAACAAAAAAACTNAGTGCAAAAAAAAGACCTCAAAATGAAAAATATATAGAAACAAAAATAGAAAAAATGGGGCANGAAATTGAGTAAAACAACACCTGAAATAGGGATTTTAGATAAAGACCCTTCAAAGATAAACATTGCTATAGTTAAGGCAAAGTTTAACTATGATATNACCGAAGAAATGGAGACAGTAGCCATAAAAAGGTTAAAGGAACTTGGAGTAAAAAACATTTCAAGTTATGAAGTCCCAGGATCATTTGAAATACCTTATGCATGTAAAAAAATATCTAAAAATTATGACGCTATTATAGCTATCGGATGTATAATTCAAGGAGAGACCGACCATTATAAATTCATCTCAGAAAATGCTAGTATTGGTATTCAAAAAGTTTCTATNGAAGAACAAAAGCCAATAATTTTTGCTGTCCTTACAGTAAATAATCATAAACAAGCTACTGACAGAATACAAAATGCAGTTACTTACGCTGAGAATGCAGTAGAAATGGCTTGTAATTTCTAAATTAGTGCTACTTCTTTAGCTCTTTTTAAAAGCTCTTTTCTTTCTGAATCAGTTAATCTTCTATTAGGAAGNATAGATCTGCCACAATCTATTTCTAAAATTTCAGACAAAAGAGTTTTTGAAGCATCCGCAGCTGAATTATAGGATTTCAATACGCTAACTTTTCTAGTAACTTCTTTTTGTTTTTCATTAGCAGTGTTTATATCTCCAGCAATCCAAGCTTTATATAGTTCGTTATATACTGAGGGGATAATAGATAATGGTGCATCTACTGTTCCTACAGCTCCAAGAGTTAAAGAAGGAAGTGGCAAAAATCCATTTCCTGAAAAACAAGCTAATCCCATATTCTTAAATACAGGAATCATTGCTTGATTTGCCGCTGAATGTTTTAGTCCTGCGACATTTGGAACTTGTTCAACTACCTTATCCATAGATACCTGACCAGGAGCAGATGCATTTCCTGGAACAAATTCTATACCTGTTATTTGAGGAAGATTATAAACAAAAAATGGTAAATTATCACATGCATCAGAAATTTGCTTATAAAAGTCTAAAACTCCTTGTTCATCAATAGCATATAAAAAAGGAGGTAATAAGCAAATAGAATCACAACCAGATTCCTTAGCAGCTTTGGCTCCAGCTATGGAAAGTTCTGTTGTAATACCTCCAACATGCATTATAGTCTTTACTCTCCCTTTACAAACATCAGAAGATATTTCTGCAGTTTCCCTTCTTTGNCTTTCNGTAAGAATAGGACCTTCNCCTGTAGTTCCGGCTAACCAAAATCCTCCAGCTCCGTTTTCNATATCGTATTCAAGTATCGATCTTAACGCATCCTCTCTTACTCCTTCNCCTTCAAATACAGGAGTAGGGTTTGCNGGAAAAAANCCTTTATAATCTTCTAAATCTTTTGCTATCATGTTGAATCCTAACTATTATTAAAATAAATATAAAAAGGATTATACAATTGAGNAACCCNGTAAACAATTGGGAAATAAAAAATAATAAATTATTCAGAAAATATGAATTTGATACTTTTATGGACGCAATTGATTTCATAAATCAGGTTGCCGAAATTGCAGATGCTATGGATCATCATCCATTAATTACAAATGTTTATAACACTATAGAATTCGAATTATGGAGTCATGATAAAAACACAATAACAGATAGTGATTATTCATTAGCAGAAGCTATAGAAACGCTTAAGGAGGATATGTAATGAATTTTAGAATAGCAATTATAAAATGTTTTATGCTTTATACAACTTTTTCTGGAAGAGCTGGAAAAGCAGAATATTGGTGGTTCTTTTTATTTACATTTATTTTAGGGATAATGGCATCTGTAATTGATTCAACTTTAGGTTTGGATAAAGCTATTGGAGGGAATGGCGGAGTAACTACTTTGATTCAAATAGCAACATTTTTACCTAGTATAGCTGTTGGATCTAGAAGATTACACGATACAGGTAGATCGGGATGGTGGCAATTACTATGGATAGTATTAGTTATTGGGTGGATTCCCTTAATAATGTGGCTAGCATCAAAATCTTCTGATGATAATAAGTATGGNANTAAAGAGACTCATNATGAGGAAATAAATTANAAATGCNCTTGTCCTCANAAAAATTAGAAAGACTAAGNAGCTTTTTTAATAGTAAATATGTGCCTAATAATTTACCTGGNTATTCNGTTTTAGTACAACAAGANAATAATGAGNTNTTTTATTACCAAACNGGAGAAATTGACGTAAATAGAAAAAGGAAGCTTAACAGAGATTCTATTTTTAGAATTTATTCCATGACTAAACCCATAACCAGTATCTCTATAATGATGCTACTTGAGCAGGGTAAAATAAATATTTCAGACGAAGTCGAAAAATTTATACCTGAATGGAAAGAATTAAGTGTCTATCAATCTGGTAGTTTTGATAANTTAATAACAGAGCCTCTTAAAAGAAAAATGACAATTAAGGATCTTTTAATGCATAGATCTGGATTAACTTATGACTTTGAGGAAACTTCTTTTGTACAAAAAATTTATTTAAAAGAAGATATAAAAATTGCTNGAGCAAAAGAAAAACTTACTGCTGATCAATATATTAAAAAATTAGCAGACATNCCTTTAGCATTTAACCCTGGTGAATTTTTCAACTACTCAATTTCTACTGATATTTTAGGTTTTATAATTGAAAGAATTGCAAATATGTCATTAGAAGATTATTTCAAAAAAAATATCTTTGAGCCTTTAGAAATGAATGATACTTTTTTTCAAATACCAAANGATAAAATTGATAGACTTGCTAACTGTTATATATATGACCAAACAAACGATAAGTATATTGTAGAAGATGATTACGAGAATAGTTCATATATTGAAAAACCATCATGCTACTCTGGTGGAGGAGGATTGTTATCTACAATTGATGACTATATGAAATTTTGCACTCTTTTACAAAATAAAGGTTCTATAAACAGTACTAATATTATCGGTTCTAGAACTGCGGAATTTATGATGTCTAACCATTTAGAAGACAACGTTGATTTATATGATATTGCAAAAGGCAAATGGGGAACAAATATAGGCAAAGGTGTGGGNTTTGGNCTNGGNGGTTCNGTAGTTATTGATCCNATNAAAAACATGAGTCTAAGATCAAAGNATGAATTNTCCTGGGGAGGAGCTGCCTCTACTNTATTTTGGGTAGANCCAAAAGAAAAAATAAGTGTAGTTTTCATGACTCAAATGCTTGGAAATCCTCTGAGTCAAGAAATAAGATCTGATCTTAGAAATTTTGTTTATCAGGCTTTGATATAAATGAAAAACGTCCTTGTTACAGGTGCTACGTCGGGAATTGGCTTAGAGCTTGTAAAGCTTCTAGCAAAAAAAAATATAAATATTATATTCTTTGCAAGAGACAAAAATAAATCTATAAAACTCAAAACTTTTTTAGAATCAAACTTTAGTATAAATGTAGATTACTATATTGCAGATTTTAGTAAATTAAATTCTATAAAAAAAGCGATTGAAAAATTTTTAGATAAAAATATTTATATAGATACTTTAGTAAATAATGCAGGAAAAGTATATTTTTCTTATGGAAAAACAGAAGATGATTTAGAAAGATCTTTTCAAATAAATTATCTATCTCATTTCTATATTACTGAAAAACTAATTAAAGAAAAAAAATTATTAGAAAATGCTCAAATATTGAATGTTTCATCAGTAGCTCATAATCCTAACTCTTCAATTAACAGCTTGGATAAAATAAAGTACAAAAATTTAGTAGGACAAATAAATTTTGAAGACATCAATTATGAAAACATAAAATTTAGAGGACTTACAAACTTATTTTATTCAAGAAGCAAAATGTCTCAGATAATGTGGACCTATCATCGTTCAAAAACTCTAAAGTCAATAAAAATAAACTCTCTTCATCCTGGATTACTTGGGAGTAATGTGATTTTTGAAAATGGATTACTGGGAAAAATATTAACTCCTTTTTTTAAAATTTTTTTTAGAAGTTCAAAAGAAGGTGCAAAAAATATTTTATTTGCAATGGAAAAAATATTAGAAGAAGGAATGACAGGAAAATATTTCGATGAAAAAGAAGTTAGCGAATCTCATAAATTCTCATACAATGAAGATAATCAAAAAAAGCTGTATGATTTAAGTAATAAATTATTGAGTGATAGAAAAATAAATTAGACTTTTTCTACTTCATTTTGTATATATCCAACATCTTCTATACTAATTTGCACCTTATCTCCTTCTTGAAGCTCTACTACTTCATCCTCATTCCTTGAAATTGCAAATCCACCTGAAAATTGAATAATCAAGTCAGGAGGATTATCGTGTATGACTGTAGATTTAACTATTTCAACTGGAGATGTTTTATATTCTGTTATTATTGAACCAGATCCAACTTTTTCATCATTTCTAAACTGATTTATTCCTAATTTCAACTTTAATGGCTTGTTGTTTTCTTCCTCATCTTCCATAGATAATATACATGGACCAATTGACGCACATCCTTTAAAAACTTTTGACGGTGATACCCAAAAGTTTGATTGAGACCTTAAGTTTCCGGCAACTTCATTTCCTGCCGAAATCCCTACAAATTTTCCTTTGTAAATTATGAAAACAACTTCTCCTTCTGAAATAGTTCTTTCAGTATCATTTCGAATTCCTATTTTGTCGTATGGATCTACTAATCTNTCATTTGAACCTTTGTACAAAAGAGTAGATATACTTGGATTTGCAAAAGCAGCTTCATTCTTATCATCAGAATTATTTATTTGTTCTTGAGAAAGTATTAATCTATTCCCAAATCCTTCAGCCCACATTTCATCAGGATCAATCGGTTTAATTATTCTTGCTGGGCCTGTTTTATTAATTGAGGATTCAATCAATTTATCTAATTTAAAAGTTTTTCCTTTGCCTCTTTCAAGTAATTTTTTTGAAATTTCATCAACTTTCATANCAGTTACATTACTTGTGTCTAATAAATATTTGTAATCAAAAACAATATCGTTAATACTTGTAAGAGATGTCAGTTCATTATCATTCGTTTCAACACATAGGTGAACAGATCCAAATTCTTCTAAAACTCTGAAATATTTCATAAAACTCCAATTACTTTTTTCATCTATAAATATATAACATTTACTACAATATAAAAAATACTTTTATAAAAAATGAATAAATTTGAAGATAAATTAGAAAAAAATATAGAAAAAATAAATATCCCATCAAAGAAAAATTATGTTTTTTCTTTTGTTATATCTTTGGTAATAACTGTAATTATTAATAATATTTTTTCTATATCCTTTGGGAATCTAATCAATTGGATTTTCAACTCAGAAATAGCTTACTCAATTTTTTTCTCTCCTATACTTAAATGTATNTCTCTNGCAGTATGTTTTAGGCTTTCATATCAAAGGTTCAATCAACTAAATTCTAAGAGAATAATTTATTGGCTTTGGATGGTAGCAATAATTCACACTAATTATATAACTCTCAGAATAAACTATTCTGATGAAGGAAACGCTTACAATGATTTTTTACTAATAGTTAGAATTCTTTTAGAAATTTTAGGATACGTTTTTGCTATCAATTATTTAAACAAGTTTTTTGATAAAAAAGATTAAAAATGAAATTTTTAAAAAAAATAAAAGATAGAATAAAAAAACATCCCATTTCAAGCACATTATTTTTTATTTTATTTTTAGTGATTATTACACTAGCTGTCCCTTATTTTGAAACTTCTAATAAAAAAGAAGCTAATGATGAATTAATTAACTCATTAACCAATCCTCAAAATTTACCTAAAGACTTCATAAATATAACTGAAGATTTTTCAAGTGATCAAATAAATAGCATTAAGGACTTAACTGACAAATTTTCTATTGAACAAATCATTGAATTAGAAAAGAGAATAGTTTCAGATAATTTTGAATTATTAGATTTTACAGATGTAGAAATCGATCAAAATTCTGATGACTTTTTATCTGGNTCNATAAGTGTAAAAAAGAAATATGANGACTTAAGTTCNGAATATGATGANCTNATNTCNGANTATGAANANGNAATNNANAACNTTAAAAATATNGAAGANGANAANNNAANNANTAAATCNAAAACNGTANCNTTAGCNTTTGAAAANCANTCNNTGAAAAACAANANTAGANGATTTAGAAATAAAAGTACAAAACGTAATTNATGAAAAGCAAGANAACATNAANGAAANTGAACAAANTAAAATATCNTTNGAAAGAANNCATAAAACAGANATAGANATTTTAAATGANGAATTAGATGACATNTTNTTAGAAGTAAANAAGATAAAANATTCNTANAAAGTTGGNAATAANTATTTATCNTCAACAGTAAGAACAGGNCAATCAGCAAATTTTAAATTNAATTGGTTNGANCTTGAAAAAACTTCTGATAACGATTCNAGNTATCTNAGAATGGATCTAANNAATATTTCAGATACAAANCCNTATAATTTTAGNCTNATGAANTATCTNCCNACNGGNAGTATGATTCCNCTNCTTANNAATGATACTCTTGGCNTNGTATCNAAAACAANAGANGATCAAGAGTTTTNNGTAGGAGATGTAATAAGTTATGTNCCTTCTAAATTTGATGANTCAATTGGTGATATGGAAGGNTGTGA
The DNA here is from genome assembly GCA_002719295.1 of Chloroflexota bacterium. Taxonomy (GTDB): domain Bacteria; phylum Chloroflexota; class Dehalococcoidia; order Lucifugimonadales; family Lucifugimonadaceae; genus TMED-70. Next base: position 979 of record PBHC01000006.1, on the reverse strand, counting down.
TATTTCTCTAGAAGGTATTTTNAAANAAAATTATAANCATATATCTCATAGAATTATTGATAAAANATGGGATGATGAAATACAAGATTGGAATTACNTACCNAAAGGNGATCAAAATGCTCTTCATGATGGNTGTTTNATTACTAGNAAAGATATTAAGTANAANTTAGAAATGCTTATAAAAATTAANAANTGAANNTNNTAANTTANTACTNANTNANNTNNAGAANAATCAGTTTAAGAATATAATAGNANATATAAAATTTGATTTGCCCATTAGTCTAGCGGTAGGACATCAGACTCTGAATCTGAGAGCCCAGGTTCGAATCCTGGATGGGCAGCCAAAAGAAGCCCCGTTGGTGTAGTGGCCTAACACGCCGCCCTCTCAAGGCGGAGATCACCGGTTCAAATCCGGTACGGGGTACCAATAACTAATCTAAAAACTAATTAAGAATGAAAAACTTCATATAATTTATCTATTTATTCAAAGATTTTGAAATAAACTCACTATATAAAGATAATATCAATCTATTATCAAGCTTAGAATAAGTAAAATTTATGGAGAAAAAATGAAAATAGTAAATATAGAATCTTTCCCAATAAGAGTATCTAACAATTCCGATAAAGGAAGAAAGATAAATACTAAGAATATAAATACTGCAATGCTTGCAAATACTGAGCTTTCAGATAAATCAGATTCATATAATAATTCTAAAAATATCACTGAGCCTAAGAGACATCTAGAAATAAAATCAATGGACAGCTATGAAACTATAGTCAAAGATATGGGTGAATATTATATAGATGAAGGTTCTAATACATCTATATATTCTAAGTCACACGAAACTACTGTTGTAAAAATAGAAACTGACACAGGCATTATTGGCTGGGGAGAAGCACAATCTCCTGTAAGTCCTAATACTTCTGCCACAATAATAAAAGATATAGTAACACCTCTTACAATAGGAAAAAATATTTT
>PBHC01000005.1:0-182351 GCA_002719295.1 Chloroflexota bacterium | reverse complement strand
TTTCTCAAAAAAAAGAATAGAGTTTGCTTAAGTTAGTTTCTTTATTACCTAAAACTTATAGTAACTTATTGTTACTTTGGTGACTTTTTGGTGACTAAGCAGTTTTTTAACGTAAAAAATCTTGAGTTGGATTTGAGTATAAATCTTAAGACACTATTTAGGTTCTCGTACGGGGTACCAAAATCTGATTTAAAAACGAATTAACAATGAAATGATTGCTAAGGGAAAGCAACTGAAATAATATATTCACTATATAAAGATAATATTAATTTAATAACATACTTATAATAAGTAAAAATAATGGAGAAAATATGAAAATAGTTAATATAGAATCTTTTCCAATTAGAGTATCAAATAGTTCTGACAAGGGTAGAAAAATAGATACTAAGAATATAAACACTGCAATGCTGGCTAACACAGAACTTTCGGACAAATCAGATTCCTACAATAATTCTAAAAATAAAACTGAATCCAAAAGACATCTAGAAGTAAAATCAATGGACAGCTATGAAACTATAGTCAAAGACATGGGAGAATATTACATAGATGAGGGTTCAAATACTTCAATATATTCAAAATCTCATGAAACAACTGTTGTAAAAATAGAAACAGATACGGGTATTATCGGATGGGGAGAAGCACAATCTCCTGTAAGTCCTAATACTTCTGCCACAATAATAAAAGATATAGTAACACCTCTTACAATAGGAAAAAATATTTTTGATGTTGAAGCAATTTGGCATAAAAATTATGCTGCAAAAAGAGAAAGAGGTCATTACACAGGGTTTTATATAGATGCGATTTGTGGAGTAGATATCGCAATTTGGGATGCTATTGGGAAAGCTTTAAATATGTCTACTGCTCAAGCAATGGGTGGCATTCATAGAAATAATGTTCCTTTATATAACGGGATTGGTGGAACTATTCCTGAAGAAGTAGCAGATCAGGCTGAATGGTCTGTAGGTAAAGGTTATAAATACCTAAAAATGCATTTAAAAGAAGATTTAGACAAAACTATAGAAATAGTAACTAAGGTTAGAGAAAGAGTCGGAGAATCAATAGGACTAATGCTAGATGTTCATATGGGCTTCGAAACATTCAATGCAATTAAACTTGGTAAAGAATTAGAAAAAATAAATCTATTATGGCTAGAATCTCCATCTGATCCAATTGATATTCCTGGTTTATGTGAAATTTCTAGATCACTAGACTTACCTATAGCAAATGGAGAATGGACAAGAACTAAATATGAAATGAGAGAAATTTTTGAAAAGAAAGCTTATGATATTTCCATGCCTGACATAGCTAGAACAGGTTTAACAGGAGGCAAGCAAATTGCAACTATAGCTGAGTTATATAATATTCCTGTGTCTCCTCATGTTGGAGGAGGAGGGATAATATCTATAGCTGCTACGTTGCAATATTCAATGACTATTCCAAATTTCTTAATAATGGAACATTCTGAACAAGGACACGCAGTTAAATCAATTATTTTAAGTGAAAATTTTGATGCAAATAATGGAACATACAATTCTCCTTCAAAACCTGGATTAGGAATTGAAATAGATGAAAAAAAACTAGAAGAATACAAAATAAAACCTTCAATTTAAAAGGAGTAAAATATGCGAGGAATTGAATTTAAAGGAAATAGTATTGCAAACGTAATTGATTTCCCTGACATAGCCCCAGGACCAGAACAAGTTTTAATTAAGCTAAGGTCTTCTGGTTTATGTGGTTCAGACTTTATGAGATATAGAGCAGATGGCCCAAATGGTGATAACGGAGAATTGAGAAGACCAGGCCATGAGCCATGTGGAGAAATAGTCGAGTTAGGTTCAAATGTTAAAAATCTAAAAATTGGAGATAGAGTTATACAACACCATTATGAAGGTTGCAGAAAATGTAATTACTGTTTGACTGGATGGCAGCAGTTATGTGAAGTTACTGATAAAAAAGAATATTATGGTGGAAGTATGCACGGAGGACATGGTGACTATATGGTAGCTCATGAATCAACATGTGTGTCATTACCTGATGATCTATCTTATGAAATAGGGGCTTATCTGGCATGTGGAGCAAGTACTGCTTTTCAAGCACTTAAGAAATTAGAAATTTCTGGATTGGAAACTTTAGCAATATTTGGTCAAGGACCAGTAGGATTAGCAGCTACAATGTTTGCAAAAGAAATTGGTGCAAGAATAATAGCTGTCGATATATCAGAGGAAAGATTAAGAATGGCAAAAAGCTCAGGTGCTTGGAAAATAGTAAATCCTAAAAATGGAACCGTATCTGATCAAATCAAAGATCTAACTAATGGGTTTGGAGCAGATTCCTCATTAGAAGCTGCAGGGTTAGCTGAAACTAGGATTTCAGCTGTTGAATCTACAAAGGTTTTTGGGAAAACCTGTTTAGTTGGAGAAGGTGGTGAAGTTACATACGAACCAACTCCTCATATTATTCATAAACATTTAACTNTATTAGGATCTTGGACTTTTTCAACATTTGGGNTNNAAGAAGCNGCTAAATTNACATCTGATAGAAAAATACCATTAGATTCAGTTATAACTTCTAGGTCAACAATTGAAGAAGCCCCAATGGCATATGAAGAGTTTTCTAAAGGAGCACCAGGAAAATTTGTTATAAACTGGGATTAGAAATTACTCATTTAATTTACTTCCAACAGACCAATCTATTACAGGCGTAATAGAAAAAACTCCAGTTTTTTTACATTGCCCTATTGTTTTTTCTATATCAACATAATTATCAGCTTCCAATAACATAAAAATTTTATGCTCTGTAGGGTTCATTTTAAAAAATTCTATTTTTACGTTATTTTTTTTAGCATTAGGCTCTATCTGTTTCCATAATTCCATTGATGCTTTATCAGGATTTGGAATTCCCATACAGTTTTCTGGACTATGTTCGTAGGTGATATGAAAATGTGTCATTTTTTATTTTTAATTATGAAAATTCATAAAAATTATATAAATATATAATAAAATTATCTATAAATTTTGATGGGTAATTATGATTCAATTCCAAGTAAAAATTTTTTTGAATTTAAGCCCCCACCATATCCTCCTAATGTGCCATCATTAGCTATTACTCTATGACATGGAATTATAATTGAAATTGGATTTTTATTATTTGCATTACCGACAGCTCTATAAGATCTAGGATTTTCAATCATTTTAGCTACATCCATATAACTAACTGTCTCTCCGAAGTTTATTGATGTTAGTTTTTCCCAAACTTTAATCTGAAATTCAGTTCCATAAAGTAATTTTAAAGAGATCTCAAATATTTTTCTCTTTCCTGAAAAATATTCATCTAATTGTGCAGAAGTATCTCTTAAGACTTCATTAGATTTATTAATAATTTTATANTCAGAAAATTTAGAGCTAATATATTCTTCAGTTTTTTGATTCCTAAAATATTTCAGCAAACAAAGATTTCTATTGTCAGAAATCATTTGTAATGGACCAACAGGTGACTCATAAATATCACTGAAAAAATCCATTAATAAGTAGCTCTCCCTCCACTGATATCAAATACAGCACCAGTAGAATATGAATTTTCTTCACTTGATAACCAGCTAACCAAGGAAGCAACTTCTTCAAGTTCAACAAACCTATTTCTAGGAATTTTAGATAACATATACTCAATATGTTCATCTGTCATCTGTTCAAAAATTCTAGTTTTGGCCGCAGATGGAGTTATACAATTTACAGAAATATTATATTGAGATAATTCTTTACCCAGTGATTTTGTCAATGCAATTACACCTGCCTTAGCTGAACTATATGCTACAGCATTTGGGTTGCCTTCTTTACCAGCAATTGAGGAAATATTTATTATCTTTCCATAATTATTTTCTATCATATGGGGAGTAATATTTTTTGAGCAATAAAACACACCATTTAAATCTACATCTATTACTTTTTTCCATTCATCAATTGGATAATTCCAAGTTGTCTCATTTGGGCCAGTNATACCAGCATTATTTACAAAAATATCAATTTTTCCAAGATTATTAATTGCATTATCAACTCCTTTTTTTACTTCAGAGTTTTCAATTACATTTACATTATCAAAATGAAGATTTTTATGACTTATTTTTTTTTGAGCGTCTAAAAATATTTTTTCATCAATATCCCAAACTATTACATTGGCTCCAGATTCAATAAATCTTTTAGTAATAGCTAAACCAAATCCTTGAGCTCCACCTGTAACAATCGCATTTCTTCCCCTTAAGTCGATTTCATTCATTTATAGAATCCTTGATTTTAGTTGAAATTTCTCTAGTTTTATCTACAAAATAATCTATTTCCTTATCATCCATAAGAACATTTAAAGCACCAGCATTTTTCAATTGTAATAAAACTCCGTTATTTCTTAGATAAGTAAATAAAATTTTTGTCATTTCAGAATTATTTTCAATAAAACTTCTATAATCAACAATTTTTTGATTATTAAAGTTAATACCAAATAGAGAACCATAACCTGTTACTTGAACTCCTAAATTTATTTCGTCAAAAACTGATTTTAATTTATGTCGTAATTTTTCTCCGAGAGAGTTCATTTTGACAAAATCTTCTTGATTTAAATTACTCATTACAGCAACTCCTGCTTCCATAGTTAATGGATTTCCGTTAAATGTCCCTGCATGAGCTATGTCATATTTATTACTTGTTGGATCAAATAATTCCATTATTTCTTCTTTCCCACCAAAAGCACCCACAGGAAGGCCTCCGCCAATAATTTTTCCTAAGGTTGTCATATCTGGANTTATATTAAAAATTTCTTGAGCACCACCNCTTGATACNCTAAAACTTTGTATCTCATCAAAAATCAAAACAATACCTAATTCTTCAGTAATACTTCTAATAAATTTAAGAAATTCAATATCTAAAGGTAAGTAACCAAAGTTTGATATTATAGGTTCCATAATTATGCATGATAAATCATCTTTAAACTTTGTTATCAATTCTTTAGATTTTTCTATATCGTTATAAGGCAAAACAATTACATCATCTAATATACTTGGAGGTTGAAAACTATATTCAGGAACGCCTGGATGAGTCTCAGGATTCAGATCACTCTTTTTAGGATATACACTCACAGAAACATGATCATGAGTTCCATGATAACCACCTTCAAATTTCGCTATTTTTGTTTTTTTTGTAAAAGATCTAGATGCCATAATCGCCATCATTGTCGCTTCAGTACCTGAGTTCGTAAATCTTATTTTTTCCATTGAAGGGATTCTATCAACTAATATATCTGCCAATTTTGTTTGNCCATCTGTAGGAACACTGTAAACAGTTCCTTCATCTATTTGAGAAGAAAGAGCATTTACTATTTTTGGATTTGCGTGTCCTAATATTAAGGTTGTGGCATTAAGCATAAAATCTAAATAGTTATTACCATCTATGTCATGAATATACATTCCTTCAGCTTTATCCACAAAAAAAGGATAAGGATCCATCCATTGGGTAGTTCTNGTGTTTCCTCCCGGCATTACTTCTGAAGCAGCTTTATGTTTTAAAAGAGAGGCTTTAGTTTTTTCAATGTATTTTTTATTTTCCTGATCTAATAGGTTATTAAGTTCGTTTTGCATTATCAATTAATTTTTGTTTCAAATAATTATATAGAATTTGATATGTTAAGTACCTTTCTTTGGATTCCAAACTGGTCCAAACATGTTTAAGGATAAAATTAATCCAACGGATGACATTGCTATACCTATTACAAAAAATAAATATTTGATTTCTAATTTCAAATAGATACAAATAAAACCAAAAACAGTTACTATAAATAGTCTAGTAATTGCTCCTGATATAGGGACCAACATTTTACCTGTACCCTGACTTGCAAAATAAAGAGTTTTTCCAAAAGCAAACAAAGGGAAGAAAGGAGCTACTATACTTAGATATAAAGCACCTATTAAATAAGCATCTAAATCAGTTGTATAAAAATCTAACCATAGGCTTGGGGATACAGAGAATGTAATACCGGCTATTGCAGCTATAGAAGCTATAAAAGTTGCTCCAAACCAAGCAGATTTTCTCGCTCTATAAAATTGATTAGCCCCAAAATTTGTTCCAACGCAAGATGTTAGCACCCCTCCAACACCAAAAGCCAATGGAATCAATGTTTGTTCTAATCTTGCACAAACACCATATCCTGCAATAGCTTCTGTTCCAAATCTAGATATAAAAGTTGTAGTAATAATCATAGTTAAAGCAATACTAGTGCTATTTATAGCTCCTAAGCCTCCTACATTTAATATATCTACAAAAATTTCTTTCCTTAAACTTAAAATCTTAAATCTAATTGGATATTTACCAAATAATATTGAAATAAACATAAAAACCCCTGCTAGGCCTTGGGGTATTACAAATGCTAATGCAAGACCATTTATTCCTAAAGAAGGGAAAAANAACCATCCTAATGACAGAGCTCCACTAAGAAAAAGTTGTAACAATCCTAATAAGACATTAATGACTGCAAGAAACTGATAATCTCCAAAAGATCTATAAATTGACATCATCAAATAAAAAAGAAAAATAGTTGGAGAAAGTATAAAAAATATTCTAGAATATCCAACTGCTTTTTCTACAACTGATTCTTCTGCTCCCATAGCTATAAATAAGNTTTTAGAAAAAAATACAAAGACAATAAAAAAAGTAAGAGCAACTACACCATAAATAATAAAGGAATGCCAAATCACAACATTTGCTCTATTCAAGTCATTTTTTCCAATAGATCTTGATAAAGCTGAAACTACACCGCCTCCAACAGCTCCTGCTCCAATCATTCCAGATAGTGATACTAATGGATAAGTAATTGCTACACTTGCTAATTGAATTATTCCTAATTTTCCTGCAAAAAAAGGTTCTGCAAATCCAACNACTAGCATAAAAAAAACTGAGACCATATTAGGTGCAGCTAACTTAAAAAGCATTTTATGTATTGGACCATTTAAAATAAGCTGAATTCTATTAGATTCTTGTAAGCTCAATTTGCTCTCCAAATATTATAAATAAAGTACTAGTAGACNGCTGCATAGGTATGTATTATATGATAAAAAATTTATTTATTGGAGGACAAACATGCCTTATGGAGGAAATGACTGGTTAGATATAACAAAAGAAGAAATCATTGAACCTTCTCTTCCTATTTGTGACCCTCATCATCACTATTGGGATAAAAGAACAGAAAGAATACCATATGGTAGATATTTGCTCCATGAACTCCTAGAAGATATAAATCATCACAANGTTACNTCAACAGTGTTTATTGAAGCTAGAGCAATGTATAGTGCTGATTTAGAACAAAATTTCAAACCAGTTGGAGAAGTTGAATTTGTTGAAGGATTATCAGCTGCTAGTTCAAGTGGAATTTATGGAAAAAGCAGAGCTTCAGCTTCTATAATAGGTCATGCAAACTTGAACCTTGGAGACGATGTAGAGCCTGTACTCGAATCATTATTAGAAGCAAGTCCTAAAAGATTTAAAGGAATAAGGCATATAGTAGCTTGGGATAAAGATAAAGATGTTGGAAGCGTGACTGTTTACAACTTGAAAGAACAAATGAATAGTGAAAATTTCATAAAAGGTGCAAAAATCTTAAGTAAGATGGGATTAAGCTTTGATTCATGGATGTATTTTCATCAGTTACCTCAGTTACTAAATTTAGCTAAACAAGTCCCAGATCTTCCTATCATGATAGATCATATAGGAGGTTTATTGTTGGTAGGGAAATATGCAAACGAAAAAGAAGAAGTCATAAAAACGTGGAAAAAAAACATATCAGACCTTTCTGAATGTCCCAATGTTCAAATTAAATTAGGAGGTTTAGGTATGCCTATTACAGGACATGATTGGCATCAAAGGGAAATACCTGTTGGTTCTGATGAATTAGCTAATCAGATGAAATTTTATCTAGATTTTTGCATAGAAAAATTTGGAACAGATAGAGGGATGTTCGAAAGTAATTTTCCTGTTGATAAGGTGTCATTTAGCTACGATGTGCTTTATAACGCGTTTAAGAAATANTCTAAGGAATACTCTAAATCAGAAAGATCTGCATTGTTTCACGACAATGCAATAAGTTTTTATAAAGTTGAAGAATTACAGGAAGGATAAATATGAAATACAATAAAATTCTTGAAAANGTAAAATCCAATGAAACTGCAGTAGGGTTAAATTTAGCCATAAATTCTCCTCACTTAATTGAATTTTTTGGTTCTCTAGGTTTTGATTGGGTTTTTATAGATTGTGAACATGGGTCAATGACAGATTCTGAGGCAGAAAACATGATAAGAGCAGCAGAACTATACGGAATGGCTCCTGTTGTAAGAGTACCNGGGAATGAACCTCATATTATTTTAAAGATGCTTGATGCAGGTGCTAAAGGTATAGTAGTACCTCATATAGATAATGTAGAAGATGCAATAAAAGCTAGAGATGCAGCCAAATATCCTCCCTTGGGTAAAAGGGGATCTAATTATGGAACAGGAAGAAATAATAACTATGGAACACTAATTAATGACACTCAAGATTATTATGAATTTGCCAACAAAAACACAATCCTTTTTGCACTTATAGAAAGTAAAGAATCTGTTGAAAACATTGATGATATACTTGAGNTAGAGGGAATAGATGCAACTTGGCTTGGTCCTTCAGATATGGCTCTATCAATGGGTTTACCGGGTAAAGATCATGTTAAAGAGCATTTAGATTTAGTTGTAAAAAAAACAATTGAAAGAAATAAATTAGCTGCTGCTACACATTCAGGAACTGATCAGTTTGATGAATATGAACATTTTCATAGTTTAGGTGCTAGGGTATTGTCTATTACATCTCTCTCACTACTTAAAGATTCAGCTTTAGATTGGCAGCAAAAAATAAGACAAATAAAATAGAATGTCTAAAGTAAAAGAAATAATCTCTGTAAATAATTTAGTTAAGAAATATGATGATTTTACTGCAGTAAATGGAATCAATTTCAATGTTTCTCAAGGTGAAATATTCGGCTTGCTTGGACCAAATGGTGCAGGAAAAACTACAACAGTAGAAATTTTGGAAGGCCTTCGCTCTCCTTCTTCAGGTTTTGCAGAAATTGATGGAATAGATGTTGCAAAAAATACTAAAGCAGTAAAAAAAATCATAGGTGTTCAACTTCAAGAATGTTCCTTTTTTGATAAATTAAATTTATTTGAAATAATAGAGATGTTTTCAGTGTTTTATACATCTAAACCAAACATTGAAAATATACTAGAAAAAGTAGGTTTATTAGAAAAAAGAAAATCTTACTACAAAACACTTTCTGGCGGTCAAAAGCAAAGATTATCAATTGCAGTAGCATTAGTTAACGATCCAAAAGTATTATTTTTAGATGAACCAACTACAGGTTTAGATCCTCAAGCGAGAAGAAATATGTGGGAATTAATTGAAAATATAAGAAATAGTGGAAAAACTATAATTATAACTACTCATTATATGGAAGAGGCAGAAAAATTATGTGACAGAGTNGCAATAATTGACTCAGGTCAGATAGTTACAATTAACTCACCAAAAAATTTAATTAAAGAGCTAGTAGATTCAGGATTTAAAGTTGAAGAAAAAATACAAGATGCAACATTAGAAGATGTTTTCATAAAATTAACCGGGAAAAGTTTGAGGGAAAATTAATGAAAATTTATTTGATTATTGCAAAATCTACCATTAAGATGTACTTCAGAAGAACCCAATCATTATTTTGGACTCTATTCTTTCCAATTGTTATGATGCTGGGGATTGGCTTCTTTGGATTTGGTCAATTTACTCCTCCAAAATTAGGGATTATAAATTATTCTAATACATATGAGTCAGAGATTTTTCTAGATGAATTTAGTAAAAAAGAATATGTTGAAATAAAGCTGATATCCGAAACTGATGTAGAAAAATCTATACTGGAAGGCAAAATTGATTCTGCAATGAGAATNCCTAAAGAATTTTCTTTAGAATCTCCAAATATTGAAATATCTTATGAAAATTCTAAAGAAAAGATCGCACTGGAATTTTACGATCTTAGCGATATGATAATTTCAGATTTATTATCTAACCAAAAAACGGGAAAAAACATAATTTTAAAAGAAAAAATATTTGAAAATGAATATCAAGGTTATAAAGGGTTTTTAGTTCCAGGTATAGTTGCACTATCAATTATGCAAAGTGGGATTCTAGGGGTTGTATTTACATTAATTAGCTATAAGACTCAAGGGGTATTAAAACGATTACAAGCTACTCCAATTGATCCATCTCATTTTCTTATAGGACAAATGATAAGTAGATTGTTGATAATTGTTATACAAACTTTTGTTTTATTCTTGATTGGAACCTTAATTTTAAATATCGATATAGCATTAGGAAGTATTTTTGCTTGGATAAATATTATTATATTTTCTGTACTTGGATCTATATTATTTTTATTTATAGGATTAGCAATTTCAGGAGCATCTCCAAATGAAGATTATGCTGCACCAATAGCAAACTTAATTACTTTTCCTATGATGTTCTTATCTGGAGTNTTTTTTGATACAGATATATTTCCAAATTGGTTAAGTCTTATCACAAACAACCTTCCTCTTTCCCCTCTAGTTAACTCCTTAAGAGAATCAGCTCTTTATGGAACCAATACTCTTGAATTGCTTCCAGAATTATCTATTATGCTTGTTTGGATAATAGTGGCTTTCATAATTGGAATAAAAACTTTCAAATGGGAATAATAAACTTCAATTTTTTTTCATATCTTCTTCAGAAATATGAGGTTTAATTAGATCAATTATTTTATCTAATGTCTCAGCAGGGCTATCAGNAGATGTATCAACTTCTATTTTAGGNCCAATAGTACTTTTATCAACATAATGCTTATAATCATTCATTACATTTTCAATATCATTTAATAATAAAGGGCTATTAGAATGTTCTGGACTAGTTTTTAAATTTTCCATTCTTTTTTCTATAACTTCTACATCAGCTTTCATATGAATAATTATTATAGGATCATTTGTGATTTGTTTGATTCTATTTTCGATTCTTTCAAAAACTATATTTTCTCTATCAAAAGCTTCTCCTTCAAGTCCATATCCAAAATATTTTCTAGCTAAAACGGCTTCCTCAATATGGAAGCCAACTGTTAGATCATCTCTTTGAAAATAATGATGTAAGTGATAGTACATATGATACCTATGGTACATTTCCATTAATTTTGGTGATAAATTAAGAATCTGTTTTTGTTCTTCTAGCGTTGTGTCATCTGGATGGCCTGATGTATGAGGTATTTTCATATGATCATGCATTAGTCCATCATAAAAAGGAGTTCCTGTATATTCTAATTTCCAATCCTTAATCATCTTTGCAATAGTAGTAGTTCCTACATATTCTATCCCTGCTAAAATTATTTTCATAAATACCTTTTCTTATGCAATTTTTTCTAACTTATCTTCATCTAACTCAAATCCCAATCCTGGGTTTCCATTTAAGTGTAGATGCCCATCTTTAATTAGGTATGGTTCTTCTAAAATATTATTGTGCTCAGGTATAAATGCATGTGAGTGCTCTAACTTATAAAAATTAGGAACAGAACTTACAACATGTGCGGCTGCTATTAATTCTAAAGGTCCCCCTGGAATAACATGAGGAGCTATAGGGATATAATAGGCTTCAGCCATTGTAGCTATTTTTTTTATTTCTGAGATACCNCCTGTCCAAACTGTATCAGGCATAATATAGTCTGCTAAATTATTTTCTAAAATAGGAATAAAATCAGCTCTAGTATAAAGTCTTTCACCAACACAAATTGGTGCCATTGTATTTTCTTTGACTTGCTTCAAAGCATTAATTCCCTCAGGAGGAACAGGTTCTTCAAACCATGCAATATTAAATCTTTCGTATAAATTATTAGAAATTCTTATAGCATTTGGTACATTATAGTGTCCGTGAGCATCTATTAATATTTCTATTTCAGGACCTACAACTTCTCTTACAGCCGCAACAATATCATAACCTAATTGTTCTCCTTCTTCAGAAATAAATCCATCTTGATACATTGTGTGAAATTGGGTCATCTCTAGAAATGGATCTAGTTTACAAGCATTATGACCATTTTCTAAAACATTTACTTTTGCTGCATTTGCATATTCTTCTGGAGTAAAGCACCCGTTGAACCAAGCATTACAATAAAGTCTAACTGGATCTCTATATCTTCCACCNAGTAAGTCATAAACTGGTAGTCCNGATACTTTCCCTTTAATATCCCATAAAGCTATATCAAAACCTGCAGTAAGAGATGTTGTAAAACCCCTAGAACCCATATAAGAAAACATTCTGAAAATTTTATTCCATAATCTATCTGTGTCCATTGGGTTTTCACCAATAAGTTGTGGTGCTACTTCTTTTATGGCTGTAGCCATAAAGTTTTCTGACACGTTTACTGAAGAACCAACTTCACCCCAACCATGAATTCCTTCATCTGTCTCCATTTTAAGAAAAATCCATTTTTTATTGGTTGGACTTTTAGATGTTTGAGCATACTCAGCAGCAAATATTTTTATATCCGTTATTTTCATTAGTCACCACAAATCAGTAAATGTTTTGTTTGAGTATATAAATGACTCATAAAAAGTCAATAAAAAGGATTAATTGTTTTCTAGCCAAGCTGAGTATTCTTCTTCAGTTTTTTCTGACCAGGCATTTCTAGGATAAAAATCTCTTAATTCTCCTCCTTCAGAAAGTTTTTTTCTAGCAAAAACTTCCCACTCAGTATGCCCAGTAGCTGTATCTGTTAATTTTTCTGCTAAAGAAATTGGCACTACAACGGCTCCGTCATCATCTGCTAAAATTATATCTCCGGGGTTCACAAGAACACCTCCACAAGAGATTGGTATATTCACAGCATTTGGATAAATAGATACTTGAGTATGATAATTAGGAGTTACTCCTTTTAGCCACATCCCTAATTCAAGATCTTTAGCATGTGTAAAATCTCTTATAGCACCATCAACTATTATTCCTTCTCCTCCTTTACCTTGAAAATAGGTCAACATCATTTCTCCGAAAACTCCACTTCTTAGATCTCCCCTAGCATCAACAACCACAATATCGCCTTTTTCAGCAATATATAAGGCATGTCTATGAAGTTGAACCTCTGGATCCATTTCTTGGTCATCAGAATATACATCTTCTCTCATAGGTAAAAATTGCAAGGTAATTGCTGGTCCAGCGATAGTTTTACCAGGAGAGTATGAAATTGGACCTTGAATAAATGGGTCCTTAATTCCTAGTTTATTTAATTCACCCGAGGCAGTTGCTGTTCCTATAAGTTTTAATTTTTCTATTAAATTTTTATCTGGTCTTTTTATATTATTTATATTCATACACTTTTCCTTTTATTATTTTAAAGAAATTAATATAGGATTAACATTAACTAATAATGTTATAAATTTCATAATGAAAAAGAAAAAAAACATACTTATTTCATCATCTAGTACTAAAATTGGAAAATTTTTATCTAAATGTCTAAAGAATCATAACCTTAAATATATTGAAGAAAATTCTTTAGAATATAAAAATTCTAAAGAGCTAAATAAAATATTTCAAAATATTGATATATATTTCCATATAGGTTACAAAGGTACAAATCTTAAAATAAATGAAGAATTAATTGATTTTCACACAAGAAAAACTTATGATCTTTTATTTGCGGCTGGAGAAGAAAATGTTGAAAGGGTTTTCTCAATTTCAACTTTAGATTTATTTCTTAATATTGAGTCCAACTTAACTGTTACTGAAAAATGGGAGTTAAAATTTCCTGTAGAAAATATGGATATATTATGTGCTGATNTATCAGAAAAAGTTTGTAAAGAATTTGCAAGAGATCAAGTCTTTGAAGTAATAAATTTACGTTTAGGAGATCTCGATAATGATAGTGATTATAAATTATCAGAAAACAAATTATGTAAATCTTTAGAAAAATTTATAGAATTTGATTTTTATTCTGAAGAATCTAAATTGACTAGAGGACCATTTAACTCAGCAAGAAAAAAAGGCCCAAATTGGATAAATTATCACATGCAAGATACTTTTGAAGGTCAAAGATTTTTAACTAATAAGATAGATGATTTTATAGGGGAATCTTTATGAAAATTTTAATTTTAGGTGGAACAGGAATGTTAGGACCNTGGGTTGTCAAAGCACTAAAAAACAAACATGAAATTTTATTAACAGATATAAAAGAACCTCCCAGTGAATATAAAGGAGACTTTCAAAAGCTTAGCGTAGATGATGTTGATGGAGTTTCTAAAGCTGCTGAAGGGAAGGATTGTATTATTAATCTTTCAGTATTGAGACATGATAGAAAGCTAGCTTTTGATGTATCTACTATGGGAAATTATGCAATGATGAATGCTGCAAAAACACATAATATAAAGAGAGTNATTAATACGGGTCCTCATTTTCAATTGGTAGGCACTTCATACGAAGAATGGGATACGAACTTAAATCCTGATATGCCTCCACAACCAGGAACAAGACTTTATGCATTAAGCAAATTTTTAGGCCAAGAAATTTGCAACAGATATTCAGAATATTATGACATAAAAGTAGTGACTTTATTATATCTAAATATGAGGCATCATTACGATTTAACAACTCCAGATTTTGAACCTGCAGTACTACATCAAGATATGACCCCTTTTACAACATCTTGGATTGATTGTGGAGAGGCAGTTAGATGTGCTGTAGACTTAGACCTAAAAAAACTTAAATCAAATACGGAAACTTTTTTCATTTCTCCCAAAATTCCTCATGGTAAATTTAACAGTGATAAAACCTACAAAATATTAAACTGGCATCCAAAATATACATTAGAAGCACTTTGGACTAAAGAATTAAACGATTCTGAAAATCATACAAAAGATTCTTACTAAATTTCTTTAAAAAGTAGATATATAATAAAATTCATCATATTAAGTAAAATATAAGGATTTTAAGTGAATGAATTTAAAAGAGCCATTATTTCTGGGTTAGAAGAATACCTACAGCTTCTAAACAAATCAATTGAAGGGTTATCCATATCAGAATTAAGGTGGCAACCTTCTCTAGAATCGAATAATATAATTTATTTGCTATGGCACATGGGTAGAGTTGAGGACAATTGGATAAATCAAGTTATAGGTGGTAAAGAAAGTGTTTGGATAAGGAATGGTTGGAATAAAAAATTTCCTTTTGATGAAAATGATTATGGAAAAGGATATGGGAAACAAGATTTAGCAAATTTACCAGAAATGAATAAAGAACAGCTAATGAATTTTTACAACGATCAAAGAATTGAAAGCATTAAAGTTATAGAAAACTTAAGTGGCGAAGACCTAACAAAGCAATATAAAAGATTAAGCGGAGAATTGAAAAGTGGTTATTGGATATTAGGCCATGTACTTGTAGAAGAATCTCAACATTTAGGGCAAGTTGCATATATTAGAGGTATGATAAAAGGATTAAATAACTAATCCTGAATATTTTTAAATTTCATACCATAATAAGTATCAAAAACTAAAAGAAAAGCGCCTTGAACTAAAACNCCAAAACCGTGTCCTATTGTAGATTCACCTTTAAAAAATAACTCAAAAATCAAAACCATAGCAACTAAAATATATACAAGATCTAAAAATGAATTTANTAATAAAATTTTGTATAGTCTTTTTCTGTTGGGTATAGAATTCCTTATTAAAGGAAAAATTCCTAAACAAAAGTTTATGAATCCCCAAATTAAGAATTGATAAGACAAAGCCCTTAAGAATTCAACCTGAAAAAAAAATAAAGTTGCACCCATAACAATTGAGGTTAATCCCCAACTTGTAAGAATAACTGCTAATTGTTTATGTAAATGTGAAATTATAGTAGTGTTTTTATNCATAAATAAATTATAATATTTTCTAATTATATCTGTTATAAAGACTCATTTTATGAAAAAAGATTGGCCAAACGTTTATAAAGAACTCGGTATAAAGCCCGTAATAAATGCAAGAAGCTGGGTAACTATTTATGGTGGCAGCATAATGAGGCCTGAAGTTATTAAATCAATAGAGGAAGCAAGTTCNGTATTTGTTGATTTAGAAGAATTACATGAAGCAGCAGGTGATTATGTCACAAAGGTATGTGGATCAGAAATGTCCATAGTCACAAGTGGATGTGCAGCTTCAATAGTACTAATGGCAGCTGCTTGTATAACAGGAAAAGATAAAGAAAAGATTTCAAAACTCCCACATACACAAGGTATGAAAAACGAGATATTAATACACAAAGGTCAAAGAAACAATTATGATACAGCCTTTGAAACACCTGGCGGTAAATTGGTTGAATATGAAAACGAATCTTTAGAAAAAAATATCAATGATAAAACATGTGCAATAGCCTATGTAATTGCCCCTTTTTTCGATGAAGGACTTGGTTTAAAAAAGACTATAGAAATTGCTCATAAAAATAAAGTTCCTATAATTTTAGATGCTGCAGCTGAATTGCCTCCTAGAGAAAATTTGACTAAATTTATATCTATGGGAGTTGATGCAGTAGGATTTAGCGGAGGAAAAGGAATTGGCGGACCTCAATCCACAGGAATTCTTACTGGGAAACGTGAGTTAATTGAATCAGCAAAACTACATAGTTTTCAAAACTTACACACTACTAAAGCTGCAATTGGCAGACCTATGAAAGTTACTAAAGAAAATATTATAGGATTTATAACAGCTTTAAAGTTATTTATGGAAGATGATGAAAAAAACGAACTAGAAATTTGGCAGAAAAAAGCTAAGTTAGTAAAGGATAAGATCAAACCAAAAAATGGAATCAAAATATCAATAGAGGATTATCCTGTGAGGCAAGGTGCTACAGTTGTTATAAATTTTGAGTCTAATTACAAAGGTCCAAGGTCTGGGGAAATCATGGAAGAGTTGTCAAAAAATGATCCTAAAATATATTTAGGAGGAGGATTAAATGATGGGCATGCAGATAAAGATGAAATTTGNATTATTGTTCATAGCCTAGATGAAATTGATATTGAAATAATTGCAAACAAATTGAATGAAATTATTCCTGATTAAACTTTTCATATAATTTTTCAAAATCGCTTAACATACCAACATATTTATCTTTTAATTTTCCATCCTTATAATAAATAAAAGTAGGGGTTACTGTAATAAGATTTTTCTTTACTAATTCTGAATATCTTTTATCAGATACGTTTAATTTTATAAACTTATATTTATTAGAATATTTTTCTAAAAATTCATTTACTGCTGGTTCACTAAGTACACAACCCATACAATTTGGAGAAAAAAATTCAATAATCACTTCAGATTCATTATTAATTATTTGTTCTAATTCAACTTGATCAATATTATCTGTAGGCTGTGGTTGAAAAAAAATCTTAACTAATACAAAAATTAAAGTTAATAATAAAAATGAAGATATTAGTATAAATTTATTTTTTGAAATATAAAAATAAATAAATAGAGTAGCAACTATTGGGAAAAAAAATATTAAGATATATAGGGAATTATGATTAATCCAGGAGTACATTAATTTATTACTCCATTTTAGACCCAACAAATTTAGATATTGCTCTTGCTGTTGGATCAGTATGAACATTTACTATTGCAGGAAGGCCTGAGTCAATTGCTCTTTCAATAGCAGGTTTAATTTGATTAGGATCTTCAACCATTTCACCGTATCCCCCTAATGANTCCGCAATTAAATCAAATCTTGTAAANCCTAATTCTCTTCCAGGTTTTCTTATTCCTTCCACTCTAGCTGTCCAACCTTCATTATTTGAAACTACGACTACAATAGGTAAATTATGCCGAACAGCAGTGTCAAAATCTTGAATATTCATACCTAAAGAACCATCACCATGTAATGAAAATACCGTGCTTTTTGGTTTGGCAATTTTAGCTCCGATTGCATATGGTAAACCAACACCCATACATCCAGTAGGACCAGAATTAATAGAGTGTCCAGGCAAAAATGCAGGTATACTCTGTCTTCCATAATGAAGAATCTCATTACCATCAATTGTAAGGATTGAGTCTTTATCCATAATCTCACGAAGTTCCTTACAAAGTCTTAATGGATGTATAGGCATTTGAGTAGAATTTTCAAGAGGCTCTACTCTTTCAATTCTAGTTTTTTCTAAGTCAGATAAATTATCTCTCCATTTTTCCCATTTAGAAGATTTTATATTTCGTTTATTAAGCTCATTATTTAATTGCTTTATAACTTGCTTACAATCTCCAACAATTCCTAGACTAACATTTCTATTATGTGCTATTTCTTCTTCAAGAATATCTACTTGGATTATTTTAGCATCAGGATTAATTCTATTTCCGTAAGTCATAATCCAATTAAATCTAGTTCCTAATACAATAACTAAATCTGTCTCTCTAAAAGCACTTGATCTTGCTGCTGGGAATGAATATTCATGTTTATCAGAAACTACACCTCTAGACATAGGAGTCGTATAAAAAGGTATACCTGAATTATCTATAAATTCATTTAATTCTTCTGANGCATCTGACCAAAATGTTCCTCCTCCTGCAAAAATAATTGGAGAATTTGCATTAGCTAAAAGATCTATAGTTTTCTTAATCAAATCACTGTCTCCAGAAGGTCCAGAGCTTTGCTCAGATCTAGTAGCTACTGAGGTATCTTTTTCATTTACTTTTTCATATAAAACATCTTCATTACAATCAATATAAACAGGGCCTGGTCTTCCAGTTGTTGAAATACGAAATGCGTGAGATACTACTTGAGGATATTGAGATGCTGATGTTGGTCTAAAAGTAGCTTTTGATACTTTTTCAAAAATCGACACTTGATCAACTTCTTGAAATCCACCTCTATAAAAATCTTTTATTGGTCCTGCGCCTCCTAAAGTTATCATTGGAGCACAATCAATAAAAGCATTATACTGTCCTGTTAGTAAATTTAAAGTACCTGGTCCAGATGCGGCTGTAGTAACTCCAGGTTTCCTTGTTACTCTTGAGTAAGCATGTGCTGCCATAGCTGCTGCTTGTTCATGTCTAAAATCATAAGTCTTAATACCAAGATCTTCTGAATTATTAATAATTTCATAATTTGGGCCTCCCATTAAGTAAAACAAACATTCAGTACTTTCTTCTTTTAAAGTTCTAGCTACTAGGTAAGAACCATCAACTTCAGGCATTGTTTCTCCTTATCTCTAATCTTTGTGCTTCATCTGGTATTTCAATAAGACTTTTATAATAATCCTTATTTTCTACAATATCCAAATTTCCAACTTTTGTCATGATATTTAGTGCATTTTGATAATCAGTGATACTTATTCTTTCAGGTTCTACACTTCCATCTTGATTAGCATTATGCCAATTAATTAATGGTAGTGAAATTCCGGTGACTTTATAACCAAATGCAGAAAAAGCNGTAGCTTCACAACCTCCCAAATTCATTAGNTGTCGTTGAAATTTAAAGTTTTTTTCTTCTTTTAGTAATTCCTTGACAGAAGATAATAAAATGATTTCCCCAGAATTATCAAAAGTAGAAGCCCTATCTCCTGTCCTTATAATTGGTCCAGAGCCAGATACTGCTCCAGGTAATTCGCTACTTGTTTCTACAGAAACGATAATTGATTCCTTAGATATTCTTTTACTTTTAGCAATAAGTCTTGCTCCTAATAAACCAACTTCTTCTGCTCTTGAGAAAATTGCACGAATAGAATAATTTGTCTTTGTATTTTTTAAGATATTTAAAGTTTCTAAAATCAAAGAGCATCCAGCCAAATCATCAGCTACAGGTGTAATAATTTCATCTTTATGAACTTTAGGAGCAGGCAAATCAAAAACTACAGGACAAGGATAATTTATATTATCATCATCTAATTCAATCATTACAAATTCTTTATTTAGCCATCGATCAGAATTTGTGAATCTAAACTTATTGGAGTTAGATTCTTTATTATTAATTATAAGATTCCCTTTTATTTTTTTATTTTGGTTTATTATTTTTACTTTTGAATTTTCTGAATCACAAAGTTTAGGCAAACCTCCTAAAGTTTTTGCCTTAAATAAATTTTTACTAATTTTGTCAGTAATTTCAAAGCCGGGATGATCCATATGTGAGATATATAGAATCTCTTTATCAGTTTCTCCGTTTAAAAATACTTCTATATTTCCCCATTTATCTTCAATGTATTCTATTTCATATTCTCTAAGTTTTAACTTAATGAAATCAGATACCAAATCTTCATAAAAGGAAGTTGTTGGAATATTCGAAAGTTCTAAAAATAATGATAAATCTGATTTTTGCATAGTTAACAATTCTAAAAANAAGTATAAAACTCTATTAATTACATATGTATGATGATTTCTTTTTATTAATTATTTTATACGATAAAGCAAAATATTAATAAAATTTCATTATAGATAGAATATTTTTTGAAAGGAAATTTTGATGGCTAAATATAAAGTGGTCTTTTTAGGACCAGAGGATGACAAACTAGAATATGAACAAGCAGAAATGGCTGATCTTGATGTAGAATTTGTGAAAGCTAATCCTAAATCTGAGGGAGAAGCAATGGAGGTTGTAAAAGATGCAGATGCTATTTTAAATCGATCAGGATGGGGAAGTGAACAATTTATTAAGTCTACAAATAACTGTAAGGTTTTAGCAGTTTACTCGCATGGATTTAATCATGTAGACGCTGAAGCTGCTACTGAGCACGGGATGATGATAACAAATGGTGCAGGAATGTGTGCAGAAGAAGTTTCAAATCAAGCAGTAGCATTTACTCTTGCATTAAATCGACAAGTAGTTCAATACACTCTTCAACTAAGAGATGGAGGGAAATGGGATGGAAGTGAATTCAGCCCAATAGAACCTCTTGATGAGCAAACTGTAGGAATAATTGGATTTGGAAATATTGGAAGACAAATAGCAAGAAAATTANGTGGATGGAGAATGGATACAATTGTTTATGATCCTTATTGCCCACCATGGTTAATCAAAGAATATGGAGTTGAGCAAGTTTGGGAATTGAATGATATTTTCAAAAGATCTGACTACGTAATAACTATAGTTCCTCTTAATCCTGAAACACATCATATGATAGGAAAAGAGCAATTTGATCATATGAAAAAAGATGCATTCTTTATAAATGTATGCAGAGGAGCGGTGGTAAAAGAGACAGATATGATTGATGCATTGAATAATAAAAAGTTTAGAGGAGCTGGATTAGATGTATTTGAGCAAGAACCTGCAGATCCAAAAAATCCTTTATTTTATATGTCAAACGTAATAGTAGCACCTCATATTGCTGGACAGTCAACTAGATCAGCATGGCTTTCAAGAAGAAGAGCTTCTCAACAGGTTGCTGCAGTTTTAAGAGGAGAAAGGCCTACGGCTTTACAAAATCCAGCTGTTACTTCAAAAATAGAAATGATGAACTCCATGCCAGCATCTAAACCAAAACTTTAGGGGAAATTATTGAAAAATACAGTAATTGAACAAATTACTACACTTAGAAACCCAAACTATCCCAAAATAGTTTGGGTTCTAATCAAATCAAGTGATGGGCTTGAAGGGATAGGAGAAACATCATATGACCCTGATACGGTCGAAGCATTTATCCAGGGAGAGGCAGCAAATTATTTACTTGGAAAAGATCCTTCTAAAATTGATCTACATTGGGAAAAACTATCTAAAGTTGGCTCGCATATAAAATTAGGAAATTCTGGTGAAATGAGAGGATTATCTGCTTTGGATATGGCCTTGTGGGATTTAAAGGCCAGAAAACACAAAGTACCTATTTATGATCTTTTAGGAGGTCTATCTAGAGATAAGATTAAAGTTTACAATACTTGTGCTGGATANTCATATGGAGTAAACAGAAAAGGTTCTAAGCTCCCTGGAGATATAGACCATAAATCTGACCAACCATATGAAGATCAATTTGCATTCATAAATGATCCCATAGGTTTAGCTGAAAGTCTATTATCTGAAGGATATAGCGCAATGAAAATCTGGCCTTTTGATCAGTTTGTACCAAACAATGACGGGAATATGATAGATTTAGAAGAATTAGAAATTGGAGCAGAACCATTTCGTCTAATCAGAGAAAAATTTAAAAACAAAATGGAAGTCATGCTTGAACTTCATTCATTTTGGAATTTACCATCAGCAATTAGAATTGCAAAATCAGTAGAAAAATATAATCCATTTTGGATAGAAGANCCAATACCGATGGATAANTTTGATACNTTATATCAATTTAAGTCTTCAACAAGCATACCCACAACTGCATCTGAAACAGTTACAACAAGATGGCAATTTAGAGAAATGTTTGAAAAAAGATCAGTGTCAATTTGTATGTTTGATATTTCTTGGGTTGGGGGCCTGTCAGAAGCTAAGAAGGTTTCAACTATGGCTGAAGCCTATAATTTACCAATAGCTACACATGATTGNGTTGGNCCTATAACCCTTGCTTTCTCAATACAATTATCACTAA
Source organism: Chloroflexota bacterium (assembly GCA_002719295.1). Classification (GTDB taxonomy): domain Bacteria; phylum Chloroflexota; class Dehalococcoidia; order Lucifugimonadales; family Lucifugimonadaceae; genus TMED-70. The sequence continues at coordinate 159,773 of PBHC01000005.1, read as the reverse complement.
ATGCTCCAAATGCAATAATTCAGGAAACTGTAAGAGCATTTAATAATACGTGGTATCAANAAATAGTTAATAAAACTCCTGATATAAACAACGGATTTGCTTATGCAACTTCTGAAATTGGGTGTGGAGTAACTTTATCTCAAAGCTTCATAGATAATAAAAGCACAAAGAAAAAGTATAAATCACTTTAGGAGATAATTATGACCAAAATAGCAGATACAATTCAATTATTTAACTGTCCAGGACCAAAACCTAATGGCCTTCAAGCTACTGATGAAGGATTATGGGTTATTGACCAAGGAAATAATTATGCCTATTTATTAGATTGGAACAATGGATCAATAATTAAATCTTTTGAAACAGAAACAGACAAATCATCAGGAATAACAGTTGATGATGATGGGAACTTGTGGGTTGCATCAACTTATAACTGTAAAATTTATAAAATTGATTCAAGCTCAGGAGAAACTATAGAAAAGTTTGAATCTCCTGGGCAAGGAATGAACGCAACCAGAGAACATGATTCAGAAAATTTTCAGAATACTGGAGATCATGGATTAGAATGGAAAAACGGATTACTTTACATTGCATCTCCACCATCACAATTCATACATATAATGGATCCAAAAAATTGGATTGAAAAAAGTAGAACAAAGGTTCCAGGCTATAGAGTACATGGTATTGCTTGGGCTCAGGAAGAAGGTAAAATTTGGGCAGCTGATACAGCCATGGGGGTTGTTTCAAAGATCAGGTTATCTGATGGAAGGGTCTATGATACCTTTAGAGTGCCAGAACCTGTACAAGTTCATGGAATGACTATTAAAAATAATATTTTATGGTATTGTGATGACAGGAGACCGATAGGAATATTAGATGTTAGTATGGAGCCAGATTTTTAAACAATGAAAAAAAACCAAGGAAAAGTAATGACTGTATTGGGTCCAATAGAACCCAACGAAGTTGGAAATACTACTACACATGATCATATAATAATTGACTTTAATGCAATTTTGACTGAACCAATTGATTCAAAAGATATTTCAAAAATGGATGAAAAAATTAGTATTGATAATTTAGGTTGGGTCAGATTCAATTGGGCGTCATCTAAAGATAATCTTGTTTATCAAAATGTAGAAGATGCCTGTAATGAATTAAATCATTATAAAAATTCTGGAGGAAAAACTATAGTTGATGTCACTAATATTGGCCTAGGAAGAGATGCAAAAAAACTCAAAGAAATCAGTTCTAAAACAGGTGTAAATATTGTTATGGGCTCAGGGTTTTATGTTGAATTAGCTCAAAGAAAAAATTATACATCTGATGGAATCGAATCTTTATTCGAATCAATTATGAAAGACATAACAATTGGAGCTGATGATTCTGATATAAGATCTGGAATTATAGGAGAAGTTGGGTGTTCGTGGCCTTGGACAGATAATGAAAGAATTTCTATGGAAGCTTCTGTTTTAGCCCATAAAGCTACAGGATTACCCTTACTTATACATCCTGGAAGAGATCAATATGCACCTTTAGAAATAATTAATTTTATTGATAGATTAGGTGCAAATTTAAATAATGTAGTTATGGGTCATATTGACAGAACTATATTTGATTATTCGATTTTAAAAGAAACTGCAGAAACTGGTGTTTACTTGAATTTAGATTTGTGGGGACATGACAGCCCATATTATCCTCTTGCTCCTGAAACTTATATGCCAGGAGACCATGAGAGAATCAAAATGATTGAATTTCTAATAAAAAACAATTTTGAAAATAAAATTTTACTAGCACAAGATATATGTACAAAACACCGATTAAAAAAATATGGCGGACATGGTTTTGATCATTTACTAAAAAGAATTGTACCTTGGATGAAAAAGAGAGGCATAGAGGAGGAAATAATCAAAAAAATGATGATAAATAATCCTACTAATATGCTTACAATTAAATAATGAGAAAAATTATTTTTTTATTATTCATTGCAATCTTTATAAATTGTTCTAGTGATTCAAAAGAAAATTTACTTTCCTTGTTTGTAATAACCGAAGAATTAGAACTTGGAGAAAATAGAGTTGTAATGACTGTAATTGATGAAAACGGTAATACTTTAACAAATAATTTAAAATTTTATTTTAGAGAGTTTGAAAGTGACAATAAAACAGAAATTACAAGTAAAAATATTTCAAATTGGCCTCCTAACAGAAAAGTTTTTGTAACAAACATAAATTTTGATAATATAGGGTATTGGGAATTTTTGGTTGAATCTCCTAATGGAGGAGCAAAGGCAACCATAAATGTTAAAGAGGATTCAAAAACCTTAGGTATTGGGGATTCAATCGATCCAATTTACACTCCTGCATTAGACAAATATAAAATTTCAGATATTACTACTGATATAAACCCTAAAAGTGAGTTCTATTCTTATAGCTTAGACAAAGCACTAATTGAAGAAAAACCTTTTTTCATCACATTTTCAACTCCTGGATTATGTGTTACAGGAACCTGTTCTCCACAATTAGAGGAATTGAAAAAAATCTCAAAAGTTTATAACGAAGCTATTATAATTCATGTTGAAATCTGGAAAAACTTTAAAGAAGTTATGCAAAAAGGAGATTTATCAATAGGAATTTTAAATGATTCTGTAAAAAAATTTGGCATAGAAACTGAACCCTGGACATTTCTTATAGACGAAAATGGGATCGTAAATAAGAGGTACCAAGGATTTGTCGAATCTTCTGAATTACAAAAAGATTATGATTATGTTAATAATCAATGATTATGATCTGAAAATCTAAAATCAAGAATGTAAAATTTGTTATTTAATTCTTCATGTTTAATTTTTACTTGTTTTCCCTCTTCCATATGAGATTTTATATGTGAATATGTAAATTCTATATTTATGTCTTCAAGTTTTTTTTCAGATAGAGTATAAAATATTTTTTGCTCATTTTTATCACTGATTAAGGTAATTGAGCTAACAGATTTCAAACCATTTGATAAATTTGTATCAATACTTATGATTCTACCTTCATAGGAAAAATCACTTGTACAAGAAAATATAAAAAATAAAATAAAAGCAGATAAAATTATTTTATTTTTTAACATCTTCTAAAATCCCTTTGGCTGTATCTATTAAATTTTGATTTCTTGGGTTTTTAGCAATTTCTATAGCTTCAAGTAAATCATTTTCTGAATTTTCTAAATCACCAAAAGAGTAGTACAACAAAGCTCTTTCAATATAGAAAGCAGGTGCAGATCTGTCTAATTCAATAGCTTTATTTATCAGGTCCATAGATTTATCTAGATCTATATTGTATTCTCTATAACTTTTAGCTTTCCAGTAATATATAGATGAATCTTCAGGTTCTAATTCTAATGCTCGATCAAATAGTTCGTTAGATTGATCCAAAAGACCCTTATTTGCTTTTACTGCAGCAGATACAATAATTGCCCTGACATCATTGATATCAATTTCTAACGCGTAATTTGAAAATCTATCCGCAGCTTCAAAATCATCTAAATAATAAAGAACTAATGCTTTTTTAGAATTATGTGATGCAATGGAAGAATTTATAAATAATGCCTTGTCTAAAAACTCTAGAGAGTTCACAAGATCTGATTGCATCAAAGAAGCATCAGACAATCCTTCCCAAGCCATTGAAAATTCAGGATCTATAATTATTAATTTTTCAAAAGTTTTTTCAGCTTCATTATATTTACCTTGATCTAAAAATCTATTCCCCTGAATATACAAATCTAAAGATGCCTCTGGAGAATATTCATATGTTATTTCTTCAATTGTTTCATCAAAGTTTTGAGAACAAGCAGAGAACAATAAGAATAGTAATAAAATAAAAATATTTTGTTTTATCATAATAAATGTACCAACTGCTTCATAACATCTTTTTCTGTTTTAGATCCATTTTTAATTCCTAAATCTAAGCTTAATAAATTTTTTAACATTTCTTTCATCCTGTCTGGAGAAAAAGTTTCTGCTTGATTGAGAATTTTATTAAATGCAAAATTTGATTTAACTTGAATTTTATTTTGAATTGTTTGTTTATTTTTTGATCCTAATAAATCTTGAGTCATTATTATAAGCCTGAGTTGCCTTGACAACATTTGTTCAACTGAAAAGAAATTTTGACCTTTATTGATGAATTCATTTATCAATTTATCTGATCTTAATAAATTTTTCTCTAAAATAGCATCAATTAGTTCAAAAATAGAAGTTTCTTTTATCCCTGAAACCATTATTTCTATATCTGTTTCTTCAATCTTGGAATCAGGTTTATAGTTGCTTAGCTTAAATAATTCATTATCAAGATATCGATAATTATTTCCAATTAAATCTATAAGTTTATTTATTGCCTCAGTAGAAAGCTGTAGATTATAATTTTGCTGTCGATTGATAATCCATTGCCTAATTTTTTCCCATGATCCTCGACCTGTAGGAAGATTATAAAGATGCATTTCTGCTATTTCTAGAAATTTTTTTATTTTTGTTGATTTAATATTTATTTCCTTAGATTCAAAAAATATAAGTTCATTCATAGTTGGTTTATTTATACAAATTTCACTAAATTCTTTCCATTGTTCATTTTTAGAAGAAGTTATTTTGGATATCAAATCAAAAAACACAAGTTTTCTAATATCCCCAAATAAAGACATTGTGTTTACCAATTCTGTGAATGTTGATTCTGTTACATTGTTTGAGTATAGAAAATTTACATCTGATTCTATATCAGTTGTTTTACCTGTAAATTCTCTTAATAATTCTTTAGATGAAAATTCATCATCACCATGTATTAGCTTAATCAAAACTTAATTTTTACTTTTATTGATATTATTTAAATATGAAATTCAATAACATATTATTATAATTTTATGAAAAATTTTATGAAATTTATACCTAGAATATTTTATTTATCATATAAGATCATATTGAGTATTTTTGACCCTAAAGTTCCAATGAAAATAAAAATCTTTTTTATATTATCAATAATATATGTACTTTCACCATATGACTTAATTCGGGACTTCATCCCATTATTAGGACAAATGGATGATATCTTTGTTATTCTTATTGCTTTCTTAGTTTATAAATTTCAAGATTTTAAGAGAAACATAAATAAAAAAACAAAAGAAACAATTATTGAAGGCGAATTCAGAAATATAGATTCGGAAAAAGAATGAGAATTCGAATCCTGACTATGCTTTAAAGAAAAATGAACAGCAAGAATTTATAAATATTTAATATAGAAATAAGGATGAAGTGTAATGGGATTTAAATGTGGAATAGTTGGGTTGCCTAATGTCGGGAAATCAACATTATTTAACGCCTTAACCCAAACTAGCAATGCTCAAGCAGAAAATTACCCTTTCTGCACTATCGATCCAAATGTAGGTGAAGTTGCAATTCCAGACAGTCGTTTAAAAACATTAGCCACTATAAGTGATTCCAAATCTATAATACCTACAAAAATGTCATTCGTAGACATCGCAGGATTAGTAAAAGGAGCATCCAAAGGTGAAGGATTAGGTAACAAATTTCTTGCAAATATTCGTGAAATGGATGCTATAGCGTATGTTATAAGATGCTTTGAAGACCCAGATATAGTTCACGTAAATGGAACTATTAACCCTATTCAAGATAGCGAAATAGTTGAAACTGAATTAATGCTATCGGATCTGGAAAGTATTGAATCAAGGATTCCATCAATTGAAAAAAAAGCTAAATCTGGAGAGAGTGAAGCAAAAGAATTATTACCTATCATAACTAGTGTTCATGATTTATTAAGTACAGGAAAACCAGCTAGATTATTAAAAGTTTCTGAAGCTGATAAACCTAAATTTAAAAACTTACAATTACTTACAAGTAAACCTGTACTTTATATATGCAATGTTTCAGAAGAAGATGCAACTATTGGAAATAAGTACTCAAAATTAGTACAAGAAATTGCCAATGAAGAAGATGCTCTTTCAATTATAATTTCAGCCAAAATAGAATCTGAAATATCTCAATTAAATAACGAAGAAAAAAACGAATATTTAATAGCTTTGGGATTAAAGGAATCTGGATTAGAACAAGTAATACAATCTGGCTACAAACTTCTTGATCTTATTACTTATTTTACTTCAGGCCCTGAAGAATCTAGAGCTTGGACTATCTCAAAAGGTTCTAATGCACCAAGAGCTGCAAGAGAAATTCATACTGATTTTGAAAAAGGATTTATTAGAGCTGAAGTTGTTAGTTATAAAGACTACGTCACTTTTCAGGGCGAAAAAAAATCTAAAGAGGCTGGAAAAATGAGAGTTGAAGGAAAAGACTATATAGTCGAAGATGGGGATGTAATATATTTCAGATTCAACGTTTGATTCAAACTTCTGCCTTCTCGTTATCTAATATTAACTGCTAAAATACATTCAGAGATTAAAAAAGGAATTATTAGATCAGAATTCATAAATTTTTATGAAATTATTAAAATAAAATCTCTAATTGAATTTAGAAATCGAGGTAAACTTAAATTAAGAGAGTAAAGAATATCTTGTTTCAGATGGAGATATAATTAAGTTTTTATTTTCAATATAAAAAAATAAAAATAATCAAAGGACAATCAAATGAGTGATGAAATTGGAAAAATCCAAAAACCTAGTTCAAAAGATATTATCGGTAAGAGAAAGGCTTTTATATGTGTTTTACTACAAGCACCGCCAGAAGCTTCTAAAGAACTACACGATTTAATACAAAAGTATTGGGTAGCAATTGATACTAATATCACTAATTTAGAAGAAAAAACAGGGACAGTTAAAAGAATTTTTATTGAAGGGATTCCAGGTAAAGGAGAAGATGTTTCTATAAGCCTTAAAGAAGCAAGCCTGGGCGCTTGGAATATTTTACAGGAAAGGTTAAGTTCTGGAGCACAATTTGAAGAATTTGAAAATTTAGAGATATTACAAAAAGTAATAGATTGGTCTAAATGCTTAAATGTAGGATTAAGTAATAGGAGTGTAGCTGAAAAAATTTCAGAGGAATTAAAAAAAGAATCTGAATCTAGAATTAATTACATAAATAATTCAATAGATAAAAATCTAAAAGACGGAGAATCTTGTATCATTTTTACAGGGAATCAAGAAATTGAATTACCAGAAGGTGTGGAGAAATTTATAATTTCACCTCCTGAACTCGATACTGTTGCTCAATGGGTTAAGAATGCTCAAGCTGCAATGGAAGCTCAGATGAAAGAACAATTTGAAGCCCAACAGCAGGCCACTCAAAACATTGATGCTAGTGATGAAAGTGATCAAGACAAATCTGATTCAGGAATATGGACACCGAACTAGAAAAGAAACAAATAGGTTTATATATTCATATTCCTTTCTGCCATACAAAATGTACTTATTGTGATTTTAATACCTACACTGGTCTAGAAAACTTAATTGATGATTTCATCAGGTCAATCTGTGATGAAATAGAGTTTTGGTCTTTAAATAATTCTTATATTATTAATTCCATTTTTATAGGAGGAGGGACCCCCTCATACATAGAGATAAAAGATCTAGAAAAAATCATAAAAAAAGTCAAAGATAATTTTAATATTGCAGAAAATACTGAAGTTACATTAGAAATCAATCCAGAAGATGTAACAAAAAATAAAGCAAGGTTATGGAAAAAGATTGGCATAAATAGATGCTCGATTGGCATACAATCACTAAATGATGAAGAGCTAAAATTAATAAATAGAAGGCACTCAGCATCAAAAGCTGTAAAATCCTTAAATACACTGAAGGACTATTTTACAAATATTTCTGTAGATTTAATTTATGGGTTGCCAAATCAAAATATAAAAACATATTTAGAAACATTAGAAAAAATAATTGAAATAAACCCTTCTCATATTTCAGCTTATTCTTTACAAGTAGAAAAAGGTACATTCTTAAATCAACAAGTTTCTAGAAAAGAAGTGATTGTTGCAAATGATGATATTTCTGCAGAAATGTACAAATTAACTCAAAAGATATTAAGAAAAAATAAGTATAAAAATTATGAAATATCTAATTGGTCAAAAGATGGACTATACTCGGAACATAATTTGAAATACTGGAAACTTATGCCTTATATTGGAGTTGGACCAGGGGCACATTCTTATATGGAAAATAAAAGATTCAGTGTTATCAAGTCTCCTAAAAAATATATAAGTACTATAAAAGAAATAAATAAACATAAAATCATAAAAATCAACGAAAAAATAAAATTTTTAAAACAAAGTACGTTTTTTGACGTATATGAAGAACATAATTTAAAAAATGAAATACTTGAATTTTTAATGCTTTCTCTTAGATTAGACGAAGGAATAGATTTAAAAAAATTCAAGCATAGGTTTAAATTAGACTTTGATCATTTATATCTTAATAAGATAGAGAATTATTTTAGTAATAATATTTTAGAAAAAAATAAAGATTTTTATAAACTGACAGAAAAAGGAAAATTATTTGCAAATGAAGTCGCTAATAATTTTGTAGATTAATATGTATAGCATTTGTACAGCAGGTCATGTAAACCATGGTAAAACTTCATTAGTAAAAGAATTAACTGGAGTAAATACAGACAGACTTAAAGAAGAAAAAAAAAGAGGGCTTTCTATTGAAATAGGATTTGCAAAATATCCTTTAAGTAAAAATTTATACGCTTCTATTATTGACACTCCTGGGCATGAAAGTTTTGTTAGAAACATGATTTCAGGAGCACATGCAGTTGATTTGGTGATTTTGGTTGTTGCAGCGAACGAAGGAATAAAACCTCAAACTATAGAGCACTTAAATATACTCAGATTGTTATCAATAAATGAAATCATTTTAGTAATAACTAAAACAGATCTTGTAGATAAAAAAACAATAGACAAACTTAGGAATGAACTAGATGGTTTTTTAAGTAAAAACATAAAAAATTTCAACATTTTAGAACTTTCTATAAAAAACAAAACTGGTATTGAAAATTTAAAAAAAATCATTCTTGAAAAATACAATCTATCTAAAAAAGATTTTTCAAAACCAGCGAGATTATCAATTGATAGAGTTTTTTCATTAGAAGGAAAGGGAACTATAATAACTGGTACATTGATAGGTAGCAAGATCACTAAAGATTCAAGTCTTGAAATAACTCCTGATTTTAAAGAAATAAAAATAAAAGGATTAGAATCTTTCAATACAAAAATGGAAGAAATAAATCCAGGGTCGAGAGCATCTATAAATATACAAAATATGGATATTTCAGATATTAAAAAAGGGGAAATTGTTTCTGAAAAGGGTTTTATAGTTAGATCAAAATTAATTTATATAAATTTAAAAAAAATAAACGAAATAAAAAATAATTCAGAAATTTCATTTCATACAGGAACTCAAAAATCCATAGGATCAATAAAGCATATAAAAAACTCAAGTGTAGCCAAAATATATCTAAGAAATAAAATATCATTTTTAGTAGGGGATAAATTTATTATCAGAAATAATAATGGAACTGTTGGAGGAGGAGAAATAATTTTTTATGAACAAGTTATTGATGAAAATAAATTAACTAATTTTCAACCAAATGATTTTAATATATTTTCAATAATTCTTGACCAAATGAATGTTTTGTCCATAAATCAAACAAAAAAATATTTAGGTAAAAACATAAAATATCTTCAAAACTTCGTAAAAAAGCACAAAGAATTTTATTTATTTAATGGTAATTCATACATAACTAAAACTGAGTACTTAAAAATAGAAGCAAAAAAGTTATATGAGGATGTGAAAATTTATCATAAAAAATTTCCTCTTAGAAATGGGATTCCAATATCAAAACTAAATGAAAGGGTGGAAAAAAATATACTTATAGAAACATTAGTAAAAAATAATTTTATTTCTATCAAAGATGGATTTATTCAAAAACAATCCTTTACTCCACAACCAAGCGCAAATGATTTACAGCTAATCAATAAATACATTTTGTATTTGGAAAGTAACAATTTTATGCCTCCAACTGATAATAAATTAAGTTCTGAAATCATGACTTATCTTATAAATAATAATCTTATTATCAAATGCTCGAATAATGTTTTTTATACTCAAAAAGTATATGAAAAATTAAAAAAAGAAGTTTTAATTATTGAATCTAAATTCAAAAAAATAAATATTGATTTAATAAGAGACAATCTTGGATTAAGTAGAAAGTATTGTTTAGCAATATTGGATAAATTAGAAGAAGAAAAAATTGTTTCGAGAACTAAAAATTAATTTATTTTTTTATTCCATATTTCCATGCCAGTAGAAGATTTGAAGCAACAAAAATAGAACTATAAGTTCCAATAATTACACCTAAAAGCAAAACAAGTAGGAAGTCTCTCAAAGATTGTCCTCCAAACAATATCATCGAAATAATAACAATTGAAGTTGTAATTGATGTTCCTAAAGACCTTGTTATAGACTCTCTAACTGATTGGTTAACTACATTCATAAATTCCATAGATTTATTGATAATAAGATTTTCTCGAATTCTATCAAAAATCACAATTGTGTCATTTACCGAATAACCAATAACAGTTAATATACCAACAATAAAAATTGAGTTTACAACAGATCCAATAAACAAGCTGAAGACTATAAATAAGGCCATAACTACCATAACATCGTGAATAAGAGTCAAAATGGCAGCTATAGCATATACATAAGACTGTTCAACATTTCTAAATGCATAAATTATATACAACATTACAAATAATGAGGCTACAAATACAGCTATTATAGAGTTTCGAATCGTATTATCTGCTACAGAAGAACCTACAGTATTTGTATCTAAAGTGACAGGTTTTTCCCCAATTAATTTTTCTAATTCAATATCAATTCTTTCTTTGCCATCTGGTCCAAAATCAGAAGTTCTAATAAAGAATTCATTATTCCCCATAGATTGAATTATAGAAGTTTCAAATCCTGCATTACTGATACTTTCAGAAATTTTATTTTGAGAAGGATTTTCATTTGTCCATCTATAAGTAATTGTAGATCCTGAAGTGAAATCTATGCCTAGAGGAAGACCTGGTATAAACAATAATATTGTTGAAAAAACAATTGCTATTATTGAAAAATAAAATAGATATATTCTTTTAGATAATAAATTCATTCTATGCATCTCCATCTGTATTTCTTTTTGATATAGGAACAAATAAATTAGTTTTATCAAAAAGATTACTTGTAGTAATTAATCTCACTAAGATTCTATTAACTTGAAAACTTGTAATCATACTTAGTAATACACCTACTCCTAGAGTCAAAGCAAATCCTTGCATAATTGAGGTTGAAAAGTTTGAACCAAACCAATAGAGCACTAATGCCGTAATTATAGTTGAAAAATTACCATCTCTAATTGAAGGCCATGCTCTGTCAAAACCAACTGTTATAGAATTGAGTAAATTTCTGCCTGCTAATAATTCTTCTTTTATCCTTTCTGAAATCAATATGTTTGCATCCACTGCAAATCCAATAGATAATATCAAAGCAGCAGCACCTGAAAGAGTTAACGTAACAGGCAATATCTTAAATATTGCGATTACAAATACTAGGTAAATAATTAATGTGAGTGACGCAATAATTCCTGGGATTTTGTAATAACTTATCATAAATATCAAAACTAAGATGAACCCTATTATTCCTGCTGTCAAACTTTTAGTTAAAGATTCAGACCCTAAAACTGCGTCCACATTTCTTTCTTGAATCAATTCTAATTTTGCAGGCAATGCACCAGATCTTAATTGAACAGCTATTTCTCTAGCTCTTTCTGCATCAATATCTTTTCCATAAATATATGCTCTTCCTCCAGAAATAGCCTTATCTGCTCCTGGACTCACTAGCTCCTCATTATCAAGATAGATTGCCAATAAGTCTCCTGTTCTAGAAATCCTATCAGTAACTTCATAAAAAATATCTGACCCGTCGTCATCAAAAACAACATTTACAACCGGCTGAGATAACTCAGCAACTGTTCCCGGAGATGCATCAGTAAGGTTCTTTGACTCGATTCCTGTTGCAACTTCGTTATAATATTGTGGGTCATAACATTTTACTAGTTCCCAAACGTTAATATCTAAATCCTCTGGCTTTACTTTTCCACATTCTCTAACTCTAAAATCTAACTGAGCAGTAGAACCTATCAATCTTTTTGCAGATTGAATTCCTCCACTGATAACAAAGTTGTCCAGTTCACCTTGAGGCTGAAGGTTGACTAGATTATATTTTGTTTCGGATAAAGAAAGCATAATTTCTTCAGCCAAACTTTCATCTCCATATCCAAAGTTTGAAAGAATTAGTTCCCATGCACCAAATCCTAAATTATTAAACTCATCATATTCAATATTTGATTCTTTAAGTAGAGGTTCTAAATCATAGACATTTGGAAATTCTAAGTCCTCGCCTTCTTTTTTACCTTCTAATCTTATTGGAGAAAAATTAATCATAACCTTAACTGGAAAAGAATTTGCAAGATTTGATTGGATTTTTTCAGATGTACCTAAACCTAAAGTTTGTTCATAAGTTACGATATATTGATTTTCAATTTTTTCAATTTGATATTCACTTAAACCTGCTGATGAAATTTTATCTTTTATATCATCTATATTTGGATCATCATCTGAAAATGAAAATGTTATTTGATCACCTGATTGAGATGGGATTTGTACAAGAATTTTATTTGGAGGCGTTCCTAGAAGTTGAACATTTGCTTCACTTACACCAAATTCATTAACTCTTTTATCTATTATTTTCCTAACACCCTCTGCATCCTCAACAGTAGGATCTTCTCCAGTAGTCGATAAAATAGAATAAACTAAATGAGTTCCTCCTTTTAAATCAAGTCCTAGAACCATTCCAAGTAAGTTATCATTATTCCCTCTTTCCCAATTATTAATCTTAATTGGGTTTATAAATATAGCTAGTAAGGAAATTACTAAACATACAGCTAAAACAATTATTCCCTTAAATCTCAAATTTATTCCTTCCTTTATATTTCTAATGAAGCATCATCTAAAGAACTATCAGATTTGATTTTAGAAAGTTCTATCTTTTTTTCAATAACTTCATACATGCTTAAATCATCTTTTGTAGCCTGATCTTTACTAATATGAATTTTATACCCAACGTCATGCCAATGTACATCATCTGGAGTGATACCAGTTTTGTGTAAATCTTCATGTGATTTTAAATGATCTGTGTACATAATACCATTCAAATGATCAATCTCATGTTCAATAGCTTGAGAAAGTAGCTCTTCTGCAGAAAATTTAATTTTATTTTTATTTTCATCAAGGTATTCAGCATCAATTTTTACAGAACGTTGAATAATTCCTGTAAATCCTGGGACACTAAGGCATCCCTCTTGAACTTCTCTTGAGCCTTGTTTTTTAGAAATATTAGGATTAACCATTATCATAGGTTTTTTTTCAGGAACTTGTATAGTTATCATTCTTATTAGCCTACCTACTTGTGGAGCTGCTAGTCCCACTCCTTTAGCTGATTGCATAGTCTCTAACATCTCATAACCAAATTGAATTAATTCTTTAGTCAAATCAACTATCTCATCAGATTTTTTTCTTAAAATAGGATCAGGAAATTTTCTAATAGGTAATATAGCCAAAACAAACTACCTATCTTGCTTCTTTAATTCTAGCCTTTTTACCAGTTAAATCTCTAAGGTAATAAAGGTTAGATCGCCTTACTTTTCCTCTTCTTATCACTTTAAGTGAATCAATACTTGGAGAACTAATTAGCACAGTTCTTTCAACTCCAACACCTGAGGCCACTCTTCTTACTGTGAAAGATTTACCAGGGAGTATCTTAGAACCACTTTTATGATTACCTTTAATCACATTTCCTTGAAAGGCTTGAATTCTTTCTCTATCTCCTTCTCTAATTAATAGATTGAGTATTACAGTATCTCCACTTCTAAAAGATTCAATTTTTTCATTACTAGTAATTTTTTCGAGATAATTAATTTTTTCTGCTTTAGGTTCTTCTGCTACAGGTTNTTCNGCTTTAGGTTCTTCAGCTTTAGGTTCTTCAGCTTTAGGTTCTTCTGCTGCAGGTTCTTCAGCTTTAGGTTCTTCAGCTNNAGGTTCTTCNNCTTTAGGTTCTTCTGCTGCAGGTTCTTNGGATTTTTTATCTTCTTCGTTCATTTTTAATACGTTTTCTTTTTTTACAATACGAAGTAATTAATAATATCATTTAAGTGTTATAAAGATATAGTAATTAAGTTCAGTTTATTAAATCATTTCTTCTTTTTTGAGTTCTTTCTAAAGAAATGTTTTTTCGCCATTCTAAAATTTTTTTATGATCTCCGGAAAGAAGAACTTCTGGAACCTTTTTCCCTTTAAATTCACGTGGTTTAGTATAAACAGGTCCCTTAAGTGTTAATTGAAAATTTTTTCCAAAAGAATCATTTTCAAAAGAATCTTTATTTCCCATAAAACCGGGGGAAAATCTTGATAAAGCTTCAACAATTAATAAAGAAGGAAGTTCGCCTCCAGAAAGAACAAAGTCTCCAACTGAAATCTCTAAATCAACGTTTTCTTCAATAAACCTTTCATCTACACCTTCATATCTACCGCATATAAAAAGTAAATTTTCTTTTTGAAAAAGGTTTTCTAAGGTTGAGTGATTTATCAATTCTCCTTGTGGAGATAGTAAAACAGTGTATGGCTTTTTCTTTCTTGAGTTATGGATAAAATCTACTGCATTTGTTAAGGGCTCAGGCATTAGAACCATTCCTGGTTCAATACCATATTGAGTGTCATCAACTCTTTGATGTTTATTTTTAGAAAAATCTCTAAGTTGATGAGTTTTTATTTCAATATCAGGAGGCAAATTCTTATTAAATGGTGACGAATCAATATAATTTGTTATTATTTCTGGAAAAAGACTTACTATATCTATACTGTGCATTTCAATGGCCCTGTTTTCCATCTAAAATTTCAAACATATGAGGTAAAATTTTATTAAATAAATCCAAACCATCTCTCACACCTCCAGGACTTCCTGGCAAGTTTAAAATGATTTTGTTTTTTACTATTCCACAATATCCTCTATATAAGGCTGAGCTATTTATTTTCTCAAAACTTGAAGCTCTTATCAACTCAGGAATTCCTGGGATGTTTTTTTCAATAAATTTCTTTGTTACTTCAGGAGTAATATCTCTTTCAGAAATTCCAGTCCCCCCTGTAGTTATGATTAGATCTACTTCTTTCATAGATATAAATCTTTTTAAAGCATCAGAAATGTGATTTTCTTCGTCAGGAACTATTATTTTTTCAAATAATTCCAAATTTAATTGGCAAAGAATATCAGTCAACGTATCTCCACTCAAATCAGAGATATTCTTATTATTAAATCTTGTGTCTGAAACTGTTATAGATACAAATTTTTTCATATTTTAATTATAAATGAATTAAATCCGTATTTACTCTCAATTGAATTTTTTTTTTCAAAAAGCGAAAATATAAATAGATATCCATTTATAAAAACTTTAGAAAAAAATTATAAAGGCAAAAATTTGATTTTGAGTGATTTAGAAATACAACATACGCCTGTACTGGTTCCAGAAATATTAAAGTTTTTAAACGTTACATCTGGAGGAAGATATATTGATTGTACATTAGGTGAAGGAGGCCATACAAAAAGTATATTGGAGGCAAGTAGCCCTGGAGGAGAAGTTTTAGGAATAGATGCAGATCATGAGGCAATTGAGGTTTCTAAAAATAGACTAGAAAAATATGGTGATAGATTTTTATTTTCAAATAATAATTTTAGAGAATTACGAAAAGTTTCAATGAAATCACAATTTATACCCTGCCACGGAATACTCTTTGACTTAGGAGTGTCTTCACTACAACTTGATAAAGAATCAAGAGGATTTTCATTTAGAAGAAAAGCTCCTTTAGACATGAGGTTTTCCCTCAATCAAACCTTGACTGCAGAAAACGTATTAAACACTTTTTCAGAGACTGAAATTGCAGATATTTTATATAATTATGGAGAAGAAAGAAGATCTAGAAAAATCGCCAAAATTATAGTTAAAAACAGACCAATAAAAGACGCTGATCAATTATCTGACTTAATAAAAAACAATCTGCGGCAAACAAATTATAAAATAAATCCTTCTACTAAAACTTTTCAAGCTCTTAGGATATACGTAAATGAAGAACTCAACTCTTTGTCAAATGCACTAGAGCAAGCATTGGAAATTGTTGGAATAGGTGGAAGAATTGCAGTAATATCCTACCATTCCCTTGAAGACAGAATAGTTAAAAATTTCTTCCGAAAAGAATCAAAACATTGTATTTGCACTCCAAATGTATCAGAATGTGATTGTGGGCATACGCCAAAAATAAAAATTATAACTAAGAAACCAATAGTCCCTTCTCCTAATGAAATAAACTCTAACAGGAGAAGCAGGAGCGCTAAATTAAGAGTAGTTGAAAGAATTTAATATGAGTAAAATTTTATCTTTAGATATAGGTTCAAATTCCTGTAAATTAATACTAACTGAAAAAGTATATAACTCCATCGATATACTCTTTTATGCAGAAAAAAATTATGCTGAACCTATCAGAGAAAAAATAACACCCGAAACATCAGATATGGTAGAAAATCAGATCAAAAATTTGATAAGAGATTTTAGAAATGTTGACAATGAAATTTCTCAATGTAATGTAGCCTTTGGAGGAACATCTGTAAGTTCAACAATAATTGAATCCTCAATAGATAATCTAGACTCAAGCCAAATAATTACTCAAGATCAACTAAATTTATTATCTAAAAATAATCCTAAAATAAATTCATTTATTACCAAAAACACTGCTCACATTATTCCATTAGAATATAGCTTAGATGGGATGGTGGGGATTCGACATCCATTAGGTATGCATACAAAAAAACTTTCAGTTAGCAATTTATACGTGAATATAGAAAAAGAAGATATCGAATTAGTCAAAAATATTATTTCTAATTGTGGATTATCAACTAACCTTGTGATTTCTGAGGCAATAGCTTCATCTCAATACTTATTAAATTCTGACGAAAAAGAAATAGGATCACTTATTATAGATATAGGTGCAGCAAGCACAGATTATTGCTACTCAAAAAAAGGAAAACCTGTTTTGACCGGTTCATTGCCAGTTGGAGGTAATCAATTTACATCAGATTTATCAATCGCGTTTTCTACAAATAAAGATTTTGCAAATCAGCTAAAATTTGAAACTAGTTGTACTCCAGAAAATGAAAGAATCGCTGAAAAAGTAATCATAAAACAGGAAGACTCTACAAAAACATTTGAGATAACAAAACGTCAGATTTCACAGGTCCTAAAAGAAAGAGCAATTGAAGTTTTTAACCTAATAAGGCAAGAATTAATTGACACAGTAGGTCAAGAAAATCTTCCAGAAAGAATTATACTATCTGGAGGAGGAAGCAAACTTGAAGGAATGGTTCCTCTAGCGAGATATATTTTTCAGTCTAAAGCAAGAATAGTAGATACAAAAGGCATTAAATTCCTAGGCGAAAATCTCCCTATTGAAGCTATGAATGCACTTGCGATGGGAAATTACGCTCACAAGATTGACGATGAAACAGAATACTCTCTTTCTAACAGATACGAAAGTGCAAAAAATTCTAGCAATATAAGTACTATTGATTCTCAGAAAATAATGAAAATTAGTTCATATATCCAAAATAGTGTTAAAATGATAATAGAAAAAATAAAAACAATATTCAAAGGAAAATAGTTTTGGTACAAGAGAGCGATCAAAATATAGGACAAGCTAAAGTAGCTGTAATTGGTGTTGGCGGAGGTGGATCCAATGCAGTTAATAGAATGTATAAAAATAAAATTTCTCACATAGAGTACGCAACTATAAATACTGATGCACAAGCTTTATCAAATTCTGATGTCCCTAACAAACTAAGAGTGGGCGACAGATTGGCTAGAGGAATGGGCGTCGGGGGAAATCCTGAAAAAGGACGGCTTTGTCACGAAGAAGATCGAGATCATATTTTAGAGATAGTTCAAAATCAAGATATGGTTTTTATCGCTGCAGGAATGGGTGGTGGAACTGGAACAGGAGGAGCGCCTGTAGTTGCAAGTGTTGCTAAAGATGCTGGAGCCCTTACTGTGGGTGTTGTTACAAAACCTTTCGCTTTTGAAGGATCTCAAAGAACCAAGCAAGCAGAAGAAGGTGTTTCACGTTTAGAAGAACAATGTGACACACTAATTGTTGTTCCTAACGATAGACTTCTTTTAGCTTCTGATACGAACATATCTATGGATATGGCTTTTAGAAGAGCTGATGATGTCTTAAGACAAGGGGTACAATCAATTGCTGAACTTATTCTTACACCTGGAGAAATAAATCTAGACTTTGCAGATGTTACAACAATCATGAAAAATGCAGGTCCTGCATGGATGGCTATTGGTACTGGTAAAGGAGAAGACAAAGCTATTGAAGCTGCGGAAATGGCCCTTTCATCACCACTACTTGAGCAAACTATTGACGGCGCTAAGGGAGTGTTATTCAACATTACTGGAGGATCAGACTTATCTATAAATGAAATAGAACAAGCATCCCAAACAATTTCTTCGGTTGTAGATCCTGACGCAAATATAATCTTTGGAACTGTGACGGATGAAAGACTTAACAATGAGATGAGAATAACATTAATAGGAACAGGCTTTCCTTCATTAAATCAACCTTCACAACAATCAAGGCCGCAAAGATCACCAAACACTCAAGAATCAAATCAACAAAGGCCTAAACCAAATCAGTCTAATAACTCAAATGATTTAGACATTCCTCCATTTTTAAGAAAATAAGAAAACTATAAACAAAACCTTTCTATATTATCTTTTTTCAGTTCAAATTTTGCTTTTTTTTTTCCATGGCACAATATGTAGTACATTAAGCTTGACAAAGGCACTACAAATAGTAGATAGTTTAATTAATCTATTTTATAAAGCTAATTTTTTGATTTGAATTTCAAACTATGAATTGTCCTTATTGTGATAACCAAGAATCTAAAGTTGTTGACTCCAGATATATTCAGGACGGCATAAGAAGAAGACGTGAATGTTTAATGTGTTCATTAAGATTCACGACATATGAAAAGGTTCATACTCAACTTCTCAATGTAACAAAAAGAAGTAACACAAAAGAGACTTTTTCTGTAGAAAAACTAACTAAAAGTATAACTACTGCTTGTAAAAAAAGACCTATATCAATAGAAAAAATTGAAAAGATAGCTATAGATATTGAAACTGCACTTTTGCAAAACCATGGATCCGAAATTAGCTCAAATTTAATCGGACAAATGGTTTTGAATGAATTGATCAAAATAGACAAAGTAAGCTACATAAGATTTTCTAGCGTCTATAGAGACTTTCAAAATGAAGATAGCTTTGTTGATGAAATTGATAAATTGAAAACTGAAAATATTATCAATGCAAAAGATCAGTTGGAAATGTTCCCTCAAAAAAAAATAATAAAAAAGGAAAAGGAGTAAATCTCGATGGTACAAACAAATAAATCAAACCTTGAAGTTAATAGATATGGTGAAATCAATGAACAATTTGAACCAGCTCCAATTAGTGACAATGCGAATGTAGTGCTTGAAAAAAGATATTTACTTAAAGATCAAAATGAAGAAATAGTAGAAACTCCAAATCAAATGTTTATTAGAGTTGCAAAAGCTTTATCTAAACCTGAAAAAGACTATGGCTTAAATGACAGCCAAGTGAAAAAAATAGAAAATTTATTTTATCAATCTATGGCTAGCTTAGAATTTCTTCCAAACTCACCAACATTGATGAATGCTGGTACTGGCGCTGGTACATTATCTGCTTGTTTTGTATTACCTTTGACAGATTCTATGGAAGGAATAATGAAAGCAGCACACGATGCAGCCATGGTACAAAAATTTGGTGGAGGGACTGGTTTTTCGCTATCTGACATAAGGCCAACAGGAACCCCTATAGCTACAACTCATGGAAAAGCATGTGGACCAATAGCAGTATTAAAACATTTATCTTCTGTTTCTACTCTAGTGACTCAAGGCGGTAAAAGAGATGGTGCAAACATGGCAGTAATGGATGTTCACCATCCAAATATTTTAGATTTTATAGAATGTAAAAAAGTTGAAGGACAAATCCATAATTTCAATATTTCAGTAGGTGCTTCTGATCAATTTATGCAAGCTGTAAAAGACGGAACCGATTATCCTTTATTCATAAAATCCAACCCCGCTGATAAAGATAGTGATCTAGTTGAAGCAGGCAGACTAGATGCAAGAGAAGTTTTCGACAAAATAGTTCATGGGGCGTGGTCAAATGGAGAACCTGGAATGGTATTTCTTGATGAAGTAAATAGAAACAGTCCTGTAAAACATGTAGGAAGAATAACAGCAACAAATCCATGTGGAGAACAACCTCTTTTACCTAACGAATCATGTAATTTAGGGTCTATTGATGTTGGAAAATTTGTTATAGATTCTGATGAAAATGAAAAAATTGATTGGGAAAGACTTGGAAAAATCATCAGATTAACTACAAGGTTTTTAGACAACGTTATTGATGCTAATAAATATGCAATCCCTGAGATAGAAGAAATGAATCTAGGAACAAGAAAACTAGGTTTAGGCATTATGGGATTTGCTGATCTATTAGTTAAACTTGGCATTCCTTATGATTCAGAACAAGGAGTAAAAATTGCAAAAGAATTAATGGCATTTTTCAAAAAAGAATCTGATAACGAATCTAGAGATCTTGCTATAGAAAGAGGTCCGTTCCCAAAATGGAAAGGATCTAAGATGGAAAAAGACGGTGAAGATCCTTATAGAAATGCTTGTAGGTTAACAGTTGCTCCAACAGGAACAATATCAATGATAGCAGGTGCTTCTTCAGGAATAGAGCCAATCTTTTCATTAGCTTACAGAAAGCATAATATCTTAGAAGGAGAAACTCTATTTTATGTAGACAAAAATTTTGAAAATATGTGCAGATTGAAAAATATTTACTCTGAACAACTTATGGAATACTTGTCTGATGGAGGCTCCCTATTAGATAGAGATGATGTCCCTAATTCTATTAAAGATTTATTTCATACTGCTGCAGACATATCTCCGACATACCATGTCTTAATGCAAAGTGCCTTTCAAGAAAGTACTGACGCTGGAATTTCTAAAACCATCAATTTTCCCAATGAAGCTACTTTAGAAGATGTAGAAAATGCATATATGCTTGCTTGGGAAACGAAATGTAAGGGTATTACAGTATACAGATCTGGATCAAGAGAAGTTGAAGTATTAACCACAGGTCATGACTCTTCAAATGATAAAACTAGAGAAGATTTGAATAATACAGATAATACGATTGAAGGAGTAGAAGATTTTCTACCTCAAAGTTCTGTCAATGGCTATATAACACCAATGGATAGACCCCAAGAACTTCTAGGCATTACTTCTAGAGTCAGAACTGGAAGAGGAAATCTTTACGTAACAGTAAATATGGCTGGAAATAAACCTTTTGAAATATTTACAACTCATGGAAAAGCTGGAGGAAATGATGCAGCTATGGCTGAAGCTGTTTCTAGAGTTGCATCTTTATGCCTTAGATCAGGATTAGATCCTAAAGAAGTTATAAGTCAATTACGAGGCATAACCGATCTCCCTGCATGGGATGAAGGAACACTCGTAAGATCAGTACCTGATGCACTTGCTACTGTTTTAGATAAAGTTATTTCAGACGAAACAAAAACATTATTCAGTGAAGGTACTCAAAAATCAATTTTTAGCGTTGAAGGAAAAAGTACTGATAACTCAGATAACATTCAGTCTTCAATTCTAAATGTTGAAGAAACAGAAAAAGTTACAGTAAATGTCTCTGCCAATAATTCTGCTCTTCCAAGTTGTCCAGACTGTGAAGTGGGAAGTCTCGCATTTGAAGAAGGTTGTCAGAAGTGCTATAGCTGTGGATATTCTAAGTGTTAATTTATGACTAATAAAAATAGAATTGCAATAACATTAGGTGATCCATCAGGTATAGGGCCGGAGGTAATAATTAAGGCTATTGATAAATTATTTTCGAATAAAAATAATTTACCTATAATTATTGGAGATACTAAAACCTTAGAAAAAACTTCTCAAAAATTAAGTTTAGATTTTAAATTTGAGATAATTGAAAACTTAAGCACATATGATGACAATGGAAAGATTAAAGTTTTAGACAATCAAAAATATTCAAATATAGATTTCCCATTAGGTGAAAATTCTCTAGATTCTGGAAAGGCTTCTCATGAATGGGTAGAATTAGCAACAGATTTAGCAATATCCAAAGATGTAGATGCAATTTGCACTGCCCCAATAAATAAAGAAAGTTGGCAAATGTCTGGATTCAAGGATATAGGACATCAGGAAATTTTCAAAAGAAAATCCAAAGCCAGTTACGTAGCAACAATGTTAGTATCTGGAAAATTGAGATGTATGCATTTATCAACACATTTATCTTTATCAGAAGCTTGCAAATACGTAACAAAAGAAAATGTTGAGAGAGCAATAAAATTAACGCATGATCATTTTACAAGGTGGGGATTTGATAGCCCCAAAATAGGTGTTGCAGCTTTAAATCCACATGCATCGGATGGAGGATTAATCGGAAATACTGAAGAAGAAGAAATTCTTCCTGCAGTAAAGGCTTGTAAACAGGAAGGTATAAAAGTTTCTGGACCTCATCCAGCAGATTCAATATTTTACGATGCAATTAATGACAGGCATGATGTAGTTGTAGTTATGTATCACGACCAAGGTCATATTCCTATAAAAGTTTATGGATTTGAAGAGTCAATTTCTGTAAACTTAGGGGTTCCTTTTATTAGAACATCAGTTGATCATGGTACAGCATTTGACATTGCAGGCAAGAATATTGCGGATCCAACAAGTATGATTGAGGCAATAAAGCTAGCCCAAAATCTATCCAAAAATTCCAAATTATGAACCAAAAAGAGAACGCAACTTTTATAGGTTTTGGGAACATGGGATCAGCTATAGTTGATGCTGTATATAAGAAAAAATGCTTTAATAAAATTACAGTAATAGAACCAGATAGTAGCAAAACAAGTAATTTAAAAAGTTTATCAATCCTAACTGACATAAAAATTTCTGAAGAGATTAATAAATCCAAATATGTTTGGATATGCGTTAAACCTCAATTATTTAAAAAAGTTTCATTAGATTTAAAATCATTTTTAGGGAAAGATCAAATTCTTATTTCAATTATGGCAGGGATCACAAAAAATCAGATTGTTCAGCAAACTAATCATTTAAAAGTAGTTAGAATAATGCCCAATACTCCAGCTCAAATATCTAAAGGGATAAGTGTATGGAATACTACAAATAACGTTAATTCTGATGAAAGAATAATTATTGAAAAGGCTCTTAATTCTTTTGGAAAATCAATTCTTGTTGATAAAGAAGAAATAATAAACCTATCTACAGCATTATCGGGTAGTGGTCCAGGTTTTTTTTATAGAATTTTAGAATCATTTATTATAGCCGGGGAAAAATCAGGCCTTGATAGAAATATAAGCAAAAAATTAGCTATAGAAACATTTATTGGAAGTGCTGAATTGCTAAATTCTAGCAGTTCAACTCCAGAAGAATTAAGAATTGCAGTTACATCTCCCGGGGGCACAACCGAAGCTGGTTTAAATTATTTAGAAAAAATAAATATCAACGATATAATTAGTCAAACTATAGCCGAAGCTGTAAATAGAGGAAATGAATTATCAGAAGAAAGTAATAATTAATTGACTAATTTAATATCTAATATAATAAACCTTTATACAATAATTATTGTTTTTAGAGTTCTTTCAAGTTGGATTCCAAATTCAAGAGAATATCAAATTGTGCAATTTTTAATAATTATTACTGAGCCTTTACTAGGAAGGCTAAGAAAGGTTTTACCCCAAGCAGGTGGATTTGATTTATCACCTATAGCAGCAATCTTTTTGCTTGAGGCTATAGGATCGGTTATAAAGTCTGTTTAATTGGTTATTTCTGAATAACTTAAATTTAATACTTCCCCTTTTGAGTTGGAAACCCTTAATGTTCCATCATTATTAAGATTTAAGATCTTATATTTATTATTTTCAGACTTTTTATCATCAATTGAATAATTTGTTCTAAAAATAATTTCTTCTTCTATACCAAAAAGCCTTTCTGAAATTTTTCCTAAATTTATTTGATCTAAAATCAATTTCTTGTATATAAGGTTAAAGTTATTTAAGAACTCATTTAGGACATCTAAAACATCAATATTTCTTTTTAGTATTTCTTTTAGACTTATACTGGGATATATGAAATTTTTTGATTCTTTATGATGTGAATTTATATTTATGCCTACACCTATAATAGTTTTATTTGAATCTTCATTAATAAAATTTTCAATTAATACTCCAGAAACTTTCTTGCCATCTATCAACACATCATTTGGCCATTTTATATTTATTTTTCTACGTGTATAAGATTCAATAGTCAACAAAATAGAATAAGCTGTAATTATTGGGATAAGATTTACTTTTGATATAGGTGTATCTAGAATAATTGAGAATAAAGCATCATTACCGTCTGAGATCCATTCTCTGTTATTACTTCCCCTTCCATTTGTTTGTTTTTTTGCCATGATTATAGTGCCTATTTCTACACCTCTTTCAATCATTTCTTTAGATTTATCCATGGTAGAAGTAAGTTCTTCAAAAATATAAATTTTTTCACCAATATTTTTTTTGATCATTAAACAATAGTAATAGATTTACTCCCTAAACTTCGTATTAAATTACAAAAGCTTTGAATTTATCAATCATGTAATATTTATATATGTTTGGTCTATAAGTATTTTATTACTAAAAATACATTCTAATCACATTATGAAAGGTAATTTTATGCATTGGTGTTCCGCTGTTTCCAACTCTCCTTCGTTAGAGCTTGCATTAGAGGATGTTACAAAGGAAATTTTGAAAAAACTTGATGGGAAAAATCCTGATTTAGGATTTGTATTTATATCATCTCATCATTCTTCAGAGTACGAACAAATTACTGAAAAGATTAAATCAAAAATACCATTTAAAACTATTTTGGGTTGCTCAGCATCTGGTGTAATAGGTGAAGGTAAAGAATTTGAATATTTACCTGGAATATCATTAACAGCTGGAATTTTACCTGATGTAAAATTTACTCCTTTTCATTTCACTCAAAACGAACTTCCTAACCCAGATCAATCTCCAGAAGCGTGGCATGAAATTATAGATTCAGATACTGAAAATCCGAAAGCAATAGTATTATTCCCAGATCCATTTTCTGTACGAACAGAGTATATTTTAGATGGTTTAGATTTTGCATACCCAAATACTAAGATAATAGGAGCTTTAGCTTCAGGAGGAAGTAAACCTGGTCAGAATGGTCTCTTTTTAGATAATGAGACATATTTTAAAGGATGTGCTGGATTAATCATATCTGGAAATTTTGAACTTGATATATTGGTTGCACAAAGTTGTAGACCAATTGGTGAACCTATGATTGTTACTAGAGCAAACAATAATGTTATAAATGAATTAGATAATGATCTTCCAATTGTTGCAATCAAAAAATTGTACGACGAATTACCAGAAGATGAAAAATATGTTATGAATAATGCTCTTCAAATAGGTATATTGATGGACAGATTGGGAGATATTGAAGAAGAAATAACATACATGATTAGAAATATTTCTTCTATAGATAAGGAAACAGGATCTATAACGATTGGAGAATCTATTACTGAAGGACAAATAGTTCAATTTCATCTAAGGGATTCTGGAGCAGCTCAAGAAGAATTGAAAAAAATGTTGTCAGAATATGAAAATAAAAATGGTGAGATCATCAAATCTACACTTATGTTTTCAAGTGTTGGAAGAGGAAAGTACTTATTAGGTGAATCACATCATGATATAAATCTCTACAAAAATCTTATTGATGATAAATCTCCAATAACAGGATTCTTTTCTAATGGAGAAATAAGCCCCATTGGTGACAGAACTTATTTACATGGCTACACATCTTCTTTTGCTATATTCAAAGAAAGTAACTAAATTTTTATATTAGGTATATTATTCCAAGAATTCATATAACTTGGAGACAGTTTTTTTTTACCCTTTCGTAATCTATTATTTAAATTTTGTGAAGACAGAAGCACTTTATTTGTTCCAAATCGATCATTTAGATAATCAATTTTAAGCATCAAATTATTTGTATTATGGCTTTGGTTTAGATAAGAAGCTTGGTACTCATTTTCTAAGCATAATCCACCTAGGATAACACCCGCTTTTTTATAATTTAATCCTTTCTTAAATATTTTATTTAGCATCAAAATAGAGTATCTAACTAACTCAATATAACTATTAGTAGGAACAATAAAATAATACTTCTTAAAACCCATATAATATGAACCCTTTTGATTATTAAATCTATTTGTTGTTATAAAAACTCCCAATTCTTTTGCTCTCTTATTTTCATTTCTTAATTTTTTAGATGCCAAAAAAGCAAAATCACTCACATGTTTTTCGAGATTTTCATACTTTTCTATATCTTTCTTAAAAGAACGAGAGACTCTTATACTTTTTTTAGAAGGTGATACAGTAGAAACAGGATAGCAAGATATTCCTCTCAACTCTTCTCTTGTACGTAAAACATTAACATTGAGTTTACTCAATATCCAATTTTTATTTGTTTTTATTAAATTATCGGCAGTTTTTATACCATTATTAATCATAAAGTTAGAATATCTACGACCTAATCCCCAAATATTTTCGACAGGCATATCAGATAAAATATTTTGAGTTATCAAATCATTATCAAGCACAAAATAACCTCTCTGTAATTTTTTTGCTATAGAACCTGCGATCTTAGATAAAGTTTTAGTAAGACCTACTCCAATAGATACAGGAATTCCGACTGTATCTTTTACTCTTTTTACAATATCTTCACAAATTAAATTGTAGTCATCAAAATTAATATCTAAAAAAGCTTCATCAATAGAATAAATTTCTATGAAATTAGAAAAATATTTCAATTCTTTCATTATTCGATTAGAAATTTCTCCATATAATTCAAAATTTGAAGAAAAAACACTAATTTTATTTTCTTCAATTGTTTTTCTAGCCTTAAAAAAAGGCTCTCCCATCTTTATTCCTAATTTTTTTGCCTCATTACTCCTAGAAATAATACAACCATCATTATTTGAAAGAACAACTACAGGGACATTACTTAAATCTGGTCTAAATAATCTCTCGCATGAAACATAAAAATTATTACAATCGACTAAGAAGATCATAAGAAATTTTTGATTGATGCAGTTACTACTCCAAAAATATTAAAGTCGTCATACTCATTGATAATGATTATGGGGTAATCTTTATTTTCTGATATTAATTTTATTGAGTTGTTTTTTATAGATAATTTTTTAACTAAAAATTGTCCATCTAATATGCATAAAACAATATGATTATTTCTTGGAGCTACAGACTTGTCAACAATAAGTATATCCTCAGAAAAAATACCTATATTTTTCATTGAGTCACCAGAAACCCGTATACAAATAGTAGTATTAGGATTTTTTATAAGATAATCTTGAAGATTTAATTTTGACGCAAATATATCTCCAGCAGGCGAAGGAAAGCCCGCATAAACAACCGTATTAAAAAAATAAATAGACTCTATAAAACTCATAGGAATGATATCTTAGTGATACCATCATTTAATGTCAATTATCTTGTCGTCTCTTCTCAGTAGAGGATATATCTTCTCTAAATTCTTTTTCCTCAATAATATAAAAGAAAGTTCTATATTTCTGAATCACATCATTAAGATTTAAGTTATTAAACTTTGGAATAGTTGTATTAGCTCTACCTGCAACTATAAATTTACACGATTTATTTTTTATGACATAAAATAAATCGTCTAAAGATTCATCTGAGGCAAGATAAGATTCATCCAATACTCTAATCGCTGTGTCATAACCAATTACAAAATAAGAATTTGGAAATAAATTTGCTTTTTCAAAAAATCTACTACTTCTTGTTATTATGATTTTTTCATCATTTTGAAAATTTTCTAATCTACTTATTAGATCCTCAATATTAATATCTGGTTTATCAACATTAGAAATTGATATTTCATAAAATTTGTTTCTATCAAATTTATTAGAAGAATAATCTAATAACTTAGTATGACCATAGTGTAGAGGATTAAATGAACCGGATAGTATTACTGAATTATCAATTTTTTCATGAAAAATATTAAGTTCTGAGTTAGTTATAAAATAATCTATTTTGTCGTGACTTAATGATTTAATGTGATCTTTGAAGCTTTTCATTTTCTAATAAATTCAAAGGAATATTATTATTTATTCCATGTACATTTGCTATGCAATTAATTATTTGTTTACTTATAATTATATCTTCAGATATTCGATCACGATTATTTTTATCAAAATATAAAGAGAAACTATCTAATGAAGTTGATGTCTTTATAGCAATATGAGCCCTATCTTCACCTTTGCGATCTCTATTAGTACTTATAGCACCAGTACAACCTAATCCGAATAATTTAGTATCATTTTCTGATTGATCTAAAAAACTTTCACTTTTTTCATAAGCTTTCTCAGCCATATTAATAGCCTCTTCTTCACTAACATGATGAGTTAATTTTTTTTCCAAAAACTCTTGCAAAGAATTCTTAGAATAAGGCACATAGGAGGTTAGAATTGTATTTGAGGTACCAGATACACTAAAGAGCCAAGCCAAGGAGTTTATTCCGCATCCTGTTATAACTACAGATCCTTTAACTCCTATGGTTGAGTGAATATTTTTTATCAGTTTTTCAATATCAGCATTCATATTACTTAAAAAAGAAAATTTATCTTTGAAAATAATAATATTTCATTTGTTACTACAAAACCTGATTTTTAATGCAATTATTTAAAATTTATTCTTAATAATAAGTTAATATATACTTACTTATCTAAATCTAAATTTTAATAATAAGAAATAAGCTTAAAAAGAAATGAAAAATTTACCTACTTTTATAACAGTATCAAGACTTTTCTTTGCCGTAGGCGTGTCATTTTTAGTTTTTTTTACATCTAGCATAATGGTAATTATATGTACCATCCTTTTTATACTAGGATCCTTAAGTGATGCGTTGGATGGAGCATTCGCAAGAAAACAATCAAAGGAGTCCACATTTGGAGCATTTCTAGATCCTATTGCAGACAAAATATTTGTATTTCTAGTTTTAATATCTTTAGTTTATAACAGGGATTCTATACTTCTTTTTATCATAACTGTTTCTATTATTTCGAGAGAAATAATAGTAATGTCTCTCAGAGAATGGATGGCCACGATTGGAAGAGATAAAATATTAGAAGTCTCATCACTTGGAAAACTAAAAACAATAATTCAAATGGCAGGAATTAGCTTAGTTATAACTTCACCAATAATTGAAATAACATATTTTCATGAATTAACAATGACAATTCTGGCAATAGGTACAATCATAGGTTTCTACTCTGCTTTCAAATATATAAAGCAATCATTAATATATATAAAATGAAACAATTTACTGAAGCACACTTAAGAGAATGGAAAAAAGATTACTTAGATCTACTAGGAAATGAAAGATTTACTTTAAGTGACAAAAGTGTATGGATGTTGGGTAAAACTGATGGAGTAATATGTTTTTTTCTAGATGAAGAAATCTCTTATATTTGCTATTCAAAATCTATCTATCAAACACTCAAAGATATACTAAATATAAAAAAAAATAATGAGTTGATAAAATTAATTATGGTTCACGACTTAGGTATTTCTGAAAACAAAATAAATCAAAAAAAATTATCTTTATCAATAATTAATAAAATAAAAAAAATTATCAATAATTTTGAATTTTCTTTAATCAAGATAAAATCAAATCATGCTGAGAAAATAACAGACGCATTCGTAGTCGTTTCAGACCCAACATATAATGGATATACTTCAAAATTAAATAAAATTATTGATAACTTACCTGAAAAATAAGTATTATAAAGTTCCAGACCTTAATCTTCTCAATGCACCAGGATGTTTCCTCAAGAATGGAGGAACTTCAAGATCATCTATACTTACACCTTCTTGCTTGATGTTTCTTTCTGCGAAATCATCATCAACAATAACTGGAAAGCCTGTAGCAATAACAGTAATTTTAATTTTTCCATTAAGCTTCGGATTACTTACACTTCCAAAAATAATGTTTGCATCAGGATGAACCTTTGATTTTATCACTTCAGAAGCAGCCGTTACTTCATCCAAAGTGGTGTCTTGTCCTCCAGAAACATTAAATATAACTCCCTTAGCTCCGTCAATAGGTAATTCTAATAGTGGAGATGAAACTGCCTTTTCTGCTGCATCCACGGCTCTATTTTCCTCCGAAGATTCTCCTATACCCATCCAAGCAGGACCAGCATTTTCCATTACTGTTTTCACATCAGCAAAGTCCAAGTTTATTTCTCCTGGTACTAATATAAGCTCAGCTATAGATTGTATGCCCACTTTTAACACATCATCTGCAAGAGCAAAAGCATCAGACATTGAAAGATTTTCCTCTGTTTGGAGCAATCTATCATTTGGGACAACGATAAGAGTGTCTACATATTTCTTTAGATTTTCAATTCCCTCAAGAGCAGCATCCAACCTCTGAGTACCTTCAAAACCAAAAGGTTTGGTCACAACTCCAATTGTTAAGGCTCCTGATGATTTAGCAATTTCAGCTATTACAGGTGCAGCACCTGTACCAGAACCTCCACCCATACCAGCAGCTACAAATGCCATATCAGCATTATTCAACAATTCCTTAATTTCACCTCGGCTTTCTTCAGCCGATTGTTTCCCTCTTGATGGATCACCACCAACTCCCATTCCTCTAGCAATTCTATCCCCTATCCTAATTTTTTCAGGAATGATAGAGTTTTCTAAGGCCTGATTATCTGTATTAACAGCAACAAATTGTATCCCCGGGATTGTGTCTTTATACATCCTATTAATTGCATTTCCGCCACCACCACCAACACCAAATACTTTTATGTTCGCAGTTCCAAATCCTATTAGTCTTTCTTGAACCATTTTTTACCTCAAAGTCTTTATTTTAAATACAAAAAAAAAATTTCAATACTTAAATTTAAAATAAATTTCAAATTTAAGGATGAGTAATTTAAAAACGAATTTGATCAATTTTGTACTGTATTAATTAATAAATAAGAGTTATTTTATAAGGAAAATAAAATTTAATTTTTGGAGAATATTATGAATGGTTATGATGCTGTTGTAGATATATTGAAAAAAGAAGGATTTGAATGGATAGCTTGTTTTCCTGCTAACCCACTAATTGAAGCTGCTGGTAAAGGCGGATTGAAACCTATCGTGTTCAGGCAAGAACGTGGTGGAATAATGGCTGCAGATGGATATGCAAGAATGTTAGCTAAAGAAGGTAAAATGGGTGTTTTTTGTTCTCAAGGAGGACCTGGAATAGAAAATTCTTTCGGTGGATTTGCTCAAGCATGGGCCGAAGCGGTTCCTGTTTTATATCTTCCAGCTGGATCTCCTGCAAATGTTGCGGAAGTAAAACCAAATTTTGATCCTCAAACTAACTTTGCAAACATAACTAAATGGTGTTCTTCAATAACAAAGAGTTCCGAAATTTCTACTCAAATGAGAAGAGCCATGTCGGCATTAAAAAATGGCAGGCCAGGACCTGTGCTTCTTGAAATGAGAAGCGATGCTATGGCAGGAGAAGTAGATAACACTGATGATTATTCAAGTCCTAATAGTAATTTGACTGCTCCAAGTCTTTCAAATGTTAAGGATGCTATAAAAGCTCTTGGAACTGCTAAAAACCCCGTAATTTGGGCAGGTCAAGGAATCCTATATGGTGCAGCAACTGAAGAACTAAAAGAATTTGCAGAAATAATGCAAATTCCAGTTATTACAACGATGCCAGGAAAATCTGCTTTTGATGAACGTCATCCTCTATCATTAGGAGCTGCAAATAGAACTGCTCCTAAAGCTGTTTGGTCTTGGCTGAAGGACTCCGATGTACTTATTGGTTTAGGGGCTAGCTTTTCAAGAACCACTTTTGGAATAGACATACCAGAAGGTAAATCTATAATTCACAATACAAATAATATTGAAGATATTGATAAAGAATATCCAACCGAAATTGGACTATTAGGAGATGTGAAATCTACTCTAAAAATGCTTATTGATGAAGCAAAAGGAACTTATGGAGATTCAAGAACTAAAGATACAAAAATAGTAGAATCAATTGCTCAAGTAAAAAAAGAATGGGAAGCAGATTGGGCACCGCTATTAAATTCTAACGATGTTCCTATAAATCCATACAGATTGATTACTGAAATTAATAACGCAGTTGATCATGAAAATACAATAATGACTCATGACGCAGGTCATCCTAGAGATCAAATTATGCCTTTCTATCCGGCAACAGTCCCAAACAGTTATATTGGATGGGGTAAATCTACTCATTTAGGATATGGATTACCATTAGTAATTGGAGCTAAAATAGCTCACCCTGATAAGTTTTGTGTTAACTTTATGGGAGATACAGCTTTTGGTCTTTCTGGTTTAGATTTAGAAACTTCAGTTAGATCTGAAAACCCTATTACAACTATTTTATTAAATAATAGTACAATGGGTGGTTATGATCATCATATGCCTACAGCTATGGAGAGATATGGAGCTGGAAACAATACAGGTTCCTACACTACAATTGCTGAAGGGCTAGGAGCCAAAGGAATTTATGTTGAAAAACCAGAAGAAATAGTTCCAGCTATAAAAGATGCTCAAAAAACAAATAAAGATGGCCAAAGTGCACTTATTGAAGTTATTACTCAGCAAGAAGGACGATTTAGTAGATACTACAATGACGATAGTGTAACTGGAGGAAAAATCGTAAGCTAATATGAAAACTACTGGATTTAGATTATTACAGTTAGGTACTCCTTGGAGGAATTTATCATATATAGTTGTTGAAACTGATGAAGGAATTACTGGAGTTGGAGAGGCAAGAGTTGTAGGAAAAACTCATACAGTGGCTGAGTATCTAAAAGATGTTGAAAGACATTTTATTGGGCATGATCCTTTTGATATAGAAGCCTTGTATCGAAGATTTACATTACTTGATTTTGGTAAAGCAGGTGAAGTAGTTCATACAGGTTTAGCAATGGTTGAAATGGCATTTTGGGATATTATGGGTAAAGCTACAAATCAACCTGTATATAAACTAATTGGTGGTAAAGTTCAGGATAAGATTCAAGCATATGCCAATGGTTGGTATACAGTTGAAAGGACTCCTGATAGCTTTTCCTTAGCTGCTTCAAAAGTTGTATCTAAAGGATATAAAGCTTTAAAATTTGATCCATTTGGAAATGGTGACTTAGAATTATCAAGAGATGAACTATTTAAATCTCTTGAAATAATAGAAGCTGTATCAGACACAATAACTGATGATATGCAAATGATGATTGAAATGCACGGAAGATTTGCAGCTCATCAAGCAACTGAAATAGCAAATAAAATAAATCATCTTAATATAGGCTGGATTGAAGAACCCGTAAGGCCAAGCGACAACCCTAGTTTAGAGAAAGTTAGAATTCAAACCTCTCTTCCTATTGCAACAGGTGAAAGATTATATGGAGCTTCAGAATTTAGAGAGATATGGAACAGTAAATCTGTAGACATAATACAACCTGATATCACCCAAACAGGAGGTATATTTGAGACAAAAAAAATTGCATCAACTGCTGAAATTTACTCTATAATGGTAGCTCCTCATAATGTGGGTGGTGTTGTTTCTACATTAGCAGCAATTCATCTATGTGTAACATTACGAAATGTTAAAATATTAGAACACTTTAATGATTTTGCTGATCCATTTGTAAAAGAAGCTGCCAACTTCTATCCAGAAGTTGTCGATGGGTTTTTTAGCGTGCCTGATAAACCTGGATGGGGTATTGAATTGAATGAAGAATTTATACTTTCTCATCCTCCAGAAAAAAATAAAGAAGGAATCAATTTAGATCCTGGTCTAAATATGTTCGAAAAAATGGATTGGGCTAAACGAGGACAATCAGAATAAATATAGTTATGGATTTCAGTTAAACATGTTCGATTTACTTATAAAAAATGGAAATGTTATAAATGGTTCTGGGAAAAAGAGATTTATAGCAGATATAGGTATTTCAGGAGAAAAAATAAGCTTTATTGGAGATTCAACCGGAAAAGAGTCAAAAGAAACTATTGATGCAAATGGACTAATTGTTTCGCCTGGCTTTATAGATACTCATACTCACCATGACGGGGTTTTACTTAACGATCCTCAGCATGCTAGTAGCTTAAGGCAAGGAGTAACCACAGAAATTTTAGGACAAGATGGACTTTCTTATGCACCTCTTTCATCAGAAAATTATAAAATTCAAAGAAAATATTTAGGCGGAATATTAGGCATGCCTCCAGAAAATCTGGACATGAGCAGTATAAGTGCTTTTAGATCTAATTATCATAAAAAAGTTTCTATCAATACTGCATACCCAGTTTCACATGGTGCTCTAAGAATGGAATCAGTAGGGTTTTATGATAAACCTTTAGAAGGAAAAGAACTAGAGAATGCAAAAAGTCTACTTAGAGAAGGTTTAGAACAAGGTTCTGTAGGATTAGCTACTGGAATGTCATACCATCCTAATGCGTGGAGTAACACAGAAGAATTGATACAGTTATGCAAAGTTGTAAAAGAAAAAGACGGTGTCTATATTACTCATTTGAGAGATGTAAATAAAGAAAGAGGTTTTGGCGGAGGAGGTATTCCCGAAGCTCTTGAAATAGGTAGAATATCGGGGGTCAGAGTTCATTTTTCTCACACAAGAACAAGTGCTGAGAATGCTGGACAAGTTTCCGAAGTACTAGAATTAATTGATAAAGCTAAAGATGAGGGAGTAGATTGTACTTTAGAATTATATCCTTATCCTACTGGGAGTTCTTTCTTACTTAGCAATTTACCAAGCTGGGCTCATGAGGGAGGACCAAAGGAAATTTTAGAAAGATTAAATGATAACAATGCACGTTCAAAAATTATAGAAAGCTTTGGATTAAATAAAAAAAGAAGAATGGATCACATATTACTTTCTTATTTGCCAAATAATCCTGAATTAGAAGGTATGACAGTTTCTCAACTTGCAGAAATCAGAGGATTATCTATGGGAGATTTGATCTGTAATATATTAATAGAACAAGATTTACAGGTAGGTTTTTGGCAAATTCCTCCTGAAAGTATTTCTACTTGGAGACAAATCAGCAAAGATGCTGTGGAATTTTTATCAAGACCTGATTATATGATAGGAAGCGATTCAATTAGATTGGGAAACGTGCCTCATCCTAGAGCTTACGGTACATTTCCAAGGTTTATTGGAAGGCTTAGAAGACAATTTAATAACATAATATCACTTGAACAAATGATTCAAAGAATCTGCAACAATCCTGCCAAAACTTTTAAATTAACTGGAAGAGGTTCTTTAAAAGAAGGATATTTCGCAGACATAGTAATTTTTGATGAAGAAAAAATAATTGATACAGCTACTTATGATGATGCAAAGCAATTTCCTGTAGGAATTCCTTACGTAATTGTAAATGGAAATATTGCGGTAAAAAATGAAAAATGCACAGGGATATTTGCGGGTCATGCAGTACCTTAGTAAATAAAGATAAAAGAAAGACTATAAGCCGAGTTCTGTTTCTATATGTAGATGTGATCATCCATCTAGGCTAGCTGTCACCAACTAGCTCGAGCAGCTTACCCGGGAACTGTCTAGGATAACTTATCGTTCCTCTATTTAGCCTTGCACCAAGTGGGGTTTACAATACCAAACTTGTTACCAAATTTGTGGTAAGCTCTTACCTTACCTTTTCACCCTTACCATAATGGCGGTATATTTTCTGTTGCACTATCCGTCAGGTTGCCCTGCCCTGCCGTTAACAGGCACTTTATCCTAGTGGTGCTCGGACTTTCCTCTGGCAAAGCCAGCGATCACTCGTCTTTCTTTTACCTCATTGTTAAAAACTAAATTTATAGTCTAACTTTTACATTATAACTAATTTATGTAGAGGATATAAATATTTCATTATTCATTTGCTTTATAAAAATCTTTTCAATCATATTTTTATTTTGCAAAGAAGATTTTTTATAATTTTCAAATTTTTCTATAAAATCATCAAAAACAATTTTTGAATTAGATAGCTTTGAGATTAATTTATATACGTATGAATCTTCAAATTTTTTTTCTAAAATCAATTCTTTATTAATATTTATTTCTAATAAATCATTCAATTTTTCATACTTAATTTTCAGAGTTTTTGAAAATCCAATTTCAGAGTTTTTATGATCACAAATATAATATTTATAATTTTTACTTTTTCTTTCACCTTTACTTATCCATGAATTTTTATGATTAGATATTGATAATTTATTAAAACAAAATCCACAAAAAAGAAATCTCGTCCAATAATTCTTTATATAAGATCTTTTATCATCAATATCTAATTTCTTATTTGCATTATCAAAATCTTTTTTATCGATTATTGATATGTGTGAATTAGGGATTACAACATTATATCTTCTATAAATTCCAATATAAAAATCATTTTCTAAAATATGTTTTACTTTTTGATTAGACCATTTCTCAGTTAACAAAGTATTTTGTAATTCCTTAGTTATATCCGAAATAGAAAAATTTTGATTATACAGAGAAAAAATCTTTTTTACATTTTTTGACTGAGATGAATCTTCTTCAAAGAACCCTGTGAGATTTTTTTTATATCCATAGGGAATTTTTCCTAAAACCTGACCTCTTGAAGCTTTCTTATTTATTGAATCTTTTATTTTGTTTATTCTGCCAGGATCTTTCCCATTTAAACTTAATGTTCTTATAGCTAGCTGAAATGGGTCAGGAAAATCATAAGAAGCACACAATACAGAAATGTTATTTTTATGTAATGCTATGATTTTTTCAGTAAAAGAGCTTAGATCATTATCTAAAACATTTGCATCCGATAAAAATACTTTTGATATATTGTTCTTTACTATAAAGTCAAAGGTTTTTTTGAAATCAAGTCTACCAAGATAATAATCTATAGAAACATTTTCATAACGAGAAAATTCATTTATTTTATTTATTTCTTCACTATTTCTTTCGTCATGAACAACCGCTAAACAATTCAAAAAATCACTCCGAAATTAAAGATTTACCACAATTACATACTATAGGTAATTCGCTATTTTTTATTTTCTCTACAAATGCATTAGGAAGCTCAATTTTACAACAAGTACTTATTTTATTGTCTAATTTAGAAATTCCAACATTCCTGCTCTTTTTCATAAAAGAATCATATAAGTTAAGTGTGTTTTTATCTAATTTTCTTGATAATCCTTCTCTTTTTTCTTCAAGATTCAACCTATCATTATTTAAGGTTTCAATTTCATAATTAAATTTTTTTTCCAAATCAATCCATTTCTCTTCAAGTGAAAAAATTTTCAACTCATAGTTTTCTTTAATTTCACTTAATTTTGTAATATTTTCATTAACCTTACTTATCTTAGATTCATATGATGTCAAATGTTCATTCTTATTTTTGATTTCAATTTCTATTGCCTCTACCTCTTTAGTATTTCTAATTTTTCCTGAGTATAGAGTTGTATTTAATTCGTTGATTTCATTACTAGTTTGATCTATTATTTGATTCACTCTTAATTGAAGTTTAGTAAGATCTTCAAATTTTTTTTCTATTAATTCTAATTTTGATTTAAGATCATCAATTCCTAGTTTTTCATCTATTTTTTTTAGAATCTGATTCACTTTATCTTCATTGTTAAAAATACCTAAATCATATTCTTGCAATTGGAACAAATTATGATTTTCTTCAGCCATAACACCCTCTATTAGATTCTCTTCTATAACTATAATATATAATACGATATATAAATCTTAATTGAATTCTATTTCTATAAAAATATTTTATAAATTATGCAAAAAAGTATATTAAAAAAAACCAAAATAGTATGTACTATAGGCCCTTCCTCAGAATCCGTTGAAATTATTGAAGGATTAATTGACGCTGGCATGAATGTTGCCAGAATGAATCTTTCACACGGAAACCAAAGTGATCATAAAAAAATAATTTCTAACTTAAGAGAAGCTGCAAAAAATCGTAAAATATATCTTCCAATTTTGGCTGATCTTCCTGGACCAAAATATAGAGTAGGTGAAATTGAAAATGGAATTATGGAAGTCACAGAAAATCAAAAAATTATATTCGAATGTGATAATGAAAAACTTGAATCAAAATTGTTAAATATTTGGCCATCTGGATTAAATGATGATGTAGAAAAAGGTGCAATATTAATGATTGACGATGGTGCTGTTGAGCTGGAAGTTACAGGGAAAAATCAAACTCAATTAGAAACCAAAGTAAAATTGTCAGGAAAAATAAGTAGTAATAAAGCCGTAGTAGCAAGAGGTTATCCATCAATGCTAGATTATTTCACAGAAGAAACAGAAAGTGCATTAAATTTTGTCATTACAAATGATATAGACTACATTGGACTCTCTTATGTAAGAAATGCAGAAGATATAAAAAGAGTTAAAGAAAAATTAGGTGATAAAAAACTAAGAATTATATCTAAAATAGAATTGCAAAAAGCATTAGATAATTTGGAAGAAATAATTGATAATTCAGATGTAGTTATGGTTGCTAGAGGAGATTTAGGTGTTCATCTCCCAATTTCTGAAGTCCCATCTGCACAAAAATATATTATTAACCTTTCAAATAAAAAAGGAAAAGAGGTTATTACCGCAACTCAAATGTTGGAGTCAATGACGGAAAACCCCCAACCAACTAGAGCAGAATCTACAGACGTGCATAACGCTGTTTTAGATGGTACAGATGCAATTATGTTATCTGGAGAAACATCAGTTGGAAACTATCCTATAAGAGCTGTAGAATTCATGAGAGAAATTTCTGATATTGCTGAAAAAAATATAAACAACAACTACATCAGAAATCTCAAATTAGAAAATATAAATTCTTCAGATTCAAATCATGTTGATGAACTTATAGCACATGGTGCCGCAAGTATAGCAGAACAATTAGAATCAAAATTAATTGTTGCATTTACAGAATCTGGCTCAACAGCTGCAAGAGTTGCTTCTTATAGGCCTTCTCAATCTGTAATTGCACTTTCTCCTGATTTGAGTGCAGAAATAAACCTAGGATTAAGATGGGGAGTTAAC
The DNA here is from genome assembly GCA_002719295.1 of Chloroflexota bacterium. GTDB lineage: Bacteria > Chloroflexota > Dehalococcoidia > Lucifugimonadales > Lucifugimonadaceae > TMED-70. The sequence goes on along the minus strand of PBHC01000005.1, from coordinate 120,289 downwards.
ACTATAAATGTTTCTAATTTCGAACAAATTGAAGAAATGTTTGAATACGCAAATGATATAGTCAAAGAACTAAATTTAGCTTCTATAGGAGACACTATAGTAGTAGTTGCGGGTCTTCCTATTGGAGTAAAAGGAAATACAAACTTAATTAGAGTTATAAATATTTCTTAAACTTCAATTACTGTATTTACCAAAGTTCCTATATTTTCTATTGTAATAGAGATTTCATCTCCAGCTTTTAATGTAAATTCCTCAGGAGGAATAGTTCCAGTTCCTGTCATTACAGTAGTTCCATCAGGTATATCATTACTTGTATGAAGCCACTCATTTAATTCATCACACTTTCTTTTCATAAGGTTAGTATCTCCAGATCCTGAAAATACTTCTTTAGAATTTCTCTTTATTACCATTTCAACATTCAAATTATTGTAATCTAATAATTCTATTGGAACCCAGCAAGGACCAATTGATGCTGAATTGTTATAAATCTTAGCTTGAGGTATATATAAAGGATTCTCTCCTTCTATTGATCTACTAGACATATCATTTCCAACTGTAAATCCTACTATTTTTCCATGAAAAACAATAAACGTAAGTTCGGGTTCTGGAACATCCCAGGTAGAATCTTTTCTAATACCTACTTGGTCATTTGGACCCTTAAGTCTAGATAAAGTACTCTTAAAAAATGCTTCTGGTCTATCTGCTGTATAAACCTTGCCATAAACATCTGGAGTATCAGATTCAGCTTGCCTTTCCTTCATAGAATCTTCATATGTAACACCGAATGCCCATGTTTCAGGAGAATCTATTGGAATTCTTGCACTCGAAAGGACAGAAACAGGTGTTCCATCTTCTTTTGTACCCATTGTTTTTTTGAGATACTCAGAAACAGAAAGGTCATTACCTAATGCAACCTTAATTAAATCTATTGATGATTTTATGGATGGTCTTAATTTAGTAATATCTTTTAGATTTTTACCATCTTCTACAAAAACTTTTTTGCCAATTTGATAAATTTTCATATGTGCCCCTAGACTTCTTTATATTCACCATCAACAGTATCATCTTCATCAGATTTGTCATCAGTTTTTGAAGGGTCTGAAGGATCATTTTCTTGCTGAGGTAAATTTTGGCCGAATTTTTGTAAAGCCAAGTTTACTTTTTCTATACTTTCGTTTATCTCTTCAGATTCTGAATCTTCTTTAGCAATTGCAGCTTTGAGTATATCTACTTCATCTTGCAATTCTTTTGTGATTTCTTCTGGTACTTTGTCTGAATTTTCTTTTATTAGTTTTTCAGATTGATATATCACAGCTTCAGCAGAATTTTTTGACTCAATATTAGCCTTCTTTTTCTGATCTTCTTCAGCAAATTTTTCAGCATCTTTAACAATTTTATCTATTTCATCATCTGACATTCCTGAACGCCCTGTTATAGTAATTTTCTGCTCTTTATTTGTTGCTCTATCTTTAGCCATTACAGTAACTATTCCATCAGCATCAATATCAAAAGTAACATCTATCTGAGGTACACCTCTAGGTGCTGGCTGTATACCATCTAAAGAAAATCTACCTATAGAAACATTATCATTAGCCATTTCTCTTTCACCTTGTACAACATGTATTTCTACAGAAGGCTGATTATCAGCAGCAGTAGTAAAGGTTTCTGTCTTTGATGTAGGGATTGTTGTATTTCTCTCTATTAAAGGAGTCTTTACTCCTCCTAAAGTTTCTATACCAAGAGTCAATGGAGTTACATCAAGTAATAAAACATCCTTTACATCTCCTTGAAGAACTCCTGCTTGAATTGCTGCACCTAGTGCAACCACTTCATCTGGATTAATTGTTTTGTTTGGCTCTTTCTTAAATAACTCTTTTACCTTTTCTGAAACAAGTGGCATTCTTGTCATTCCTCCAACTAAAACAACCTCATCTATGTCTGCAGGCTTTGCTTCAGCATCCTTTAGGGCAGATAAAGTTGGTTTTACTGTTTTTTCTACTAGTAGTGAAGTTAGTTCTTCTAACTTTGATCTATTGAGATTTAGCTGAAGATGTTTTGGGCCATTAGAATCTGCTGTAATAAAAGGTAAATTAATTTCTGTTTGATTTACAGAAGATAATTCAATTTTAGCTCTTTCTGCTTCAACTCTGATTCTTTGTAAGGCTGCAGGGTCTGATTTCAAATCTATAGAGTTTTCATTTTTAAAATCTTCACAAATGAAATCAACAATCACGTTATCAAAATCATCTCCTCCAAGTTGAGTATCTCCATTGGTCGACTTTACTTCAAACACACCATCTCCTAGCTGAAGTATTGTTATATCAAAGGTTCCGCCTCCTAAGTCATAAACTGCAATAGTCCTGTCCCCTTCTTTATCAAGACCATATGCTAGTGAAGCAGCTGTAGGCTCATTTATTATTCTTAGAACTTCTAATCCTGCTATTTGTCCCGCAACTTTTGTAGCTTCTCTTTGAGAATCATTAAAATATGCTGGAACAGTAATTACAGCTTGGTCTACTTTATCTCCAAGTTTACTCTCTGCATCCTCTTTTAATTTTCTAAGCACCATTGCAGAAATTTCAGCTGGAGCATGGTCTTTTTCTCCTAGCTTTATTCCAACATCACCATTAGCTCTTTTATCTAATTTATAAGAGACTCTGCTGTTTTCATTTTTCATTTCTGTTTGATTAAATCTTCTTCCGATAAATCTTTTTGCAGAATATACAGTATTTTCAGGATTAGTGATTGACTGTCTTTTTGCAGTTTCTCCAACAAATCTTTCATCAGATTTTGTATTCAATGCTACAACAGAAGGAGTAGTTCTTTTTCCTTCATTATTTTCAATCACTATTGGTTCTCCAGATTCCATAACTGCCATTGCAGAATTAGTGGTTCCTAGATCTATTCCTATTACTTTTGCCATTTTATTTCCTTTCTTAATCTTTCTTCTTAAATGCTATTTCTACTAAGATTGGTCTTAGTAGATATTCTTTATGTTTATAACCTGGAGATAGTTGTCGAACAATTTCTCCTTCCTCAAATTCATCTGTTTCAATTCTAGAAATTGCCTCGTGATTATTTGGGTCAAATTTATCGCCTTTACTTAAGTTTATTTCAACAAAATCAAAAGAAGATAAAAGTGTTTTGAAATTACTATTAACAGATTCTATTCCCTGTATCCATGATTTATAAGTTTTAGTGTCTACTTTTGAAGAGAGTGCCATACTAAACTGATCAAGAACATTAATTATTTGCATAAAGATTTTTCTTTGCGCTCTGTCATCAGATTCTTTAATATCCAGTGTAACTTTTTTTCTATAATTAACTAAATCAGCTTGTGCTCTTTGAGCAATATCCAGATATTTTTCTTTTTCTGAATATAATTCACTCAATTTCTCTTCAAGATTTTTTATTTCCTTATCTTTTTTTGATTCTTTTGCCATAATTAAATTTTAATCCCTAAATCTAGAAAAAGTTGGCGCAATTCTTTAGAAGCAACTTTAGCAGAATTTTTATAAACCTGATTATTAACACCTTGTTCCAATAGATCAACCACTTCTTTAATTCTAATAGACAGCGCTAACACTAACTTTGCTCCTTCAAGGTTTAATCCATATCTTTCAGTTAATAATTTTACAATTCTGAGTCTAAGAAGATCATTTTCTGAATACAATCTTCTTCTACCGTCAGTTCTAGAAGGTTTTACTAAACCATTTCTATCATATTTTCTTAGAGTATTTGGATGCATAGAAATAAGATGAGAAGCAACACTTATAGTGTAAACACCAACAACAGGATCTGAATTAACTTCAAGAGTCGAATCATTCTCTGATCTTATGTTAGACACAGTAAGAGATTTTGAAACTATCCAACCTCTATTAACCATATAAAACTCCCTTAAGACATATAATAATACTTAACACGACATGTGTCAATTTCTATATTTACGAAATCGATCAAATATTTCTGTTAAAAAAAAAGTTTACATTTTGTTAACGAATTATATTTTTATTTGCTTGATTATTTTTAAAAGCACGTATATTATAATTTCTTGGAAAATATAAATATTAAGAAGGAAAACAATAGTGATTTATTCTAAATGTTGCCCATGTGGCGGAGATATTGAAATAAATACTGATTACGATGGAAAATTTCATTTATCATGCATTCAGTGCAGTAAAGAAATTTCTAAATCAGAAGCTTTAGAATTACTTAGGAAAACTCAACCTAAAGTAGCTTAAGTACAAAAAAAACTAATTTTCTATAATATTTTCTATAATTATCGTTAAAGAATCATTAATATTTTCTATAAACCCTGATTCAATTACGAAATCCGTATTTTTTCCTTGGGTTGTATTTACAGTTATTGTCCCTTTAGATAATGAAGACAAAATTGCAGCATGTTTTGGCAATATTGTCATTTGACCTAAAGAACCAGGAACTTGAACGCTAACAGCTTCTCCTGAAAAAACTTCACCACTAGGCGATACTATATTAACCTTAATATTGTCTGCCATGTTTAGTTATTTTCTATTTGTTTCTTCATTTCTTCGCCTTTTTCAACAGCTTCTTCTATGCTTCCTACCATATAAAAAGCCTGTTCAGGAAGATCATCATGTTTTCCTTCCAAAATCTCTAAAAAGCCTTTAACTGTTTCAGCAATTGGAACATATTTCCCAGGTATTCCAGTAAACACTTCTCCAACAAAAAAAGGTTGAGTCAAGAATCTTTGAATTTTTCTAGCTCTAGCAACAGCTAATTGATCTTCTTCAGATAATTCATCAATACCTAAAATAGCAATAACATCTTGCAAATCTTTATATCGTTGTAATACCTGTTGTACTCCCTGAGCTGCTTTATAATGATCGTCTCCAACAATTGCTGGTTCTAAAATTCTTGAATTTGAAGCCAATGGATCTACTGCAGGAAACAAAAACTGAGCAGCTAAAGCTCTATCTAATGAAACATTAGCGTCTAAATGACCAAATGTAGTTACAATACCAGGGTCTGTATAATCGTCAGCAGGAACGTAAACTGCTTGAAAAGATGTAATTGAACCATCAACGGTTGTAGTTATTCTCTCTTCAAGATCACCCATCTCTGTTGATAAAGTCGGCTGATAACCAACAGCAGATGGCATTCTTCCCAATAATGCTGATACTTCCATTCCAGCTAAAACATATCTATAAATATTATCAACAAAAAGAAGTACATCCTGCTTTTGTTCGTCTCTAAAATATTCAGCCATAGTAAGTCCAGTTAAAGCTATTCTAGCTCTTGTGCCTGGCGGTTCATTCATTTGACCAAATACTAGAGCTGTAGAATCTAAAACTCCATAATCCTGCATTTCATGCCATAGGTCATTTCCTTCTCTTGATCTTTCTCCAACACCTGCAAAAACAGAAACACCCGAATGCTCTTGAGCAATGTTTCTAATTAGCTCAGTAATAATAACAGTTTTTCCTACTCCTGCACCTCCATAAGCACCGATTTTACCACCCTTAGCAAAAGGAGTTATTAAATCTAAAACCTTAATGCCGGTTTCAAGGAGCTCTACTGATCCTGACTGTTGGTCAAAATCAGGAGGTTTTCTGTGAATTGGCCATCTAATTGCATCTTTGCTAACAGGTTCTCCATTATCAATAGGATCTCCTACAACATTAAACAAACGGCCTAAAGAATCTGCTCCAACAGGAACAGAAACAGCAGCTCCAGAATCAGTTACTTCAACTCCTCTAGCCAGCCCTTCTGTAGGCCCTAAAGCTAAACATCTAGCCCAAGAATTTCCAACGTGCTGTTCTACTTCTAGAACTAATCTTTCACCTTCGTTCTCTAATTCTAAAGCGTTGAATATTTCAGGTAAATTATTCTGATCAAATTCAACATCAACAACTGTACCGATAACCTGTACTACTTTACCTTTATCTCCTTTAGCCATATTTTTCTCCTTTTATTTTCCTTCTAGTGCAGAAATTCCACCTATTAAATCAAGTAATTCTGCAGTTATTGTTTCTTGCCTTGCTTTATTGAGATCTAAAGTCAATTCACCAATTAATTCATTAGCATTATCTGTAGCATTTTGCATAGCTACCATCCTTGCGGAGTGCTCACTCGCAAATGACTCAAGAATCGATTGAAATATTTGAGATCTTACATATTTTGGAGTAAGTTCAATAAGAACTTCATAATCAGAAGGTTCATAAATATAGTCGCTTATACCTTCTTCTGTTTCTTCATTATTTGAAATAGGTAAAACAGTTTGAACTTTTGGAATCTGAGAAGTTGTATTTATAAATTCACTATAAACTAAATCAACTTGATCCCACTTACCTTCTAAAAATCCTTCAATTGCAAAATCTGAAACTTTTAAAGTATCTGACATTTCAGGTTTATCTGGTATTTCAAGTTGATCAACTATTTCTTGATCTCTTGAATTTAAGAATCTATATCCTTTTCTACCTACAGAAAGGATACTGTATTTTTCTTCAGAATATTGAATAACTTCTATTGCTTTCCTATTTATATTTCCCACTAAAGCTCCTGCCAAACCTCTGTCAGGTGTAATTAAAATCATAAGCTTATTATTTACTTCTCTATTTTCTAATAAAGGGATATTTACTTTTTCTAAATCAACAGATGAAGATAAATTTGAGAGTAAACTTTGAATAGTTTCTGCATACTTTTTACCCATCAAAACATTTTGCTGGGCTCTCCTCATCTTTGAAGCTGCAATAAGTTGCATTGCACCAGTAACCTTGGCTGTATTTGAAACAGATTTAATTCTTGCTCTTAATTCTTTAGTACTAGGCATTTTTTTTAATTCCCAAAGGTTCCTTTATATGTTTTAATTGCACCATCTAATCCTTTTTTTGTCTCATCTGACAATTCACCTTCATCAGAAATTGCTTTCATTACATCTGGGATATTTGCAGATATAAAATCATACCATCCTCTTTCAAATTCTGAAATTTTTTCTATTTCAACATCATCTAAAGCCCCTTGATTTGCAGCGTAAAAAATAGAAACTTGATTTTCAAAAGGAAGAGGTTCATTTTCATTTTGTTTCAATAGCTCAGTTAGTCTCTCTCCTCTTGCTAATTGTTGTTTTGTTATTGCATCTAAATCATCAGTTCCAAATTGAGCAAAAGTTTTCAATGAATCATATTGAGCCATTTCACCTTTAAGAGAACCTGAAACTTCTTTCATTGCTTTTCTTTGAGCTGATGAACCAACTCTTGTAACTGACAAACCAGCGTTTACTGCAGGTCTAATTCCAGAGTTAAATAAATCAGGTTCTAGATATAATTGACCGTCTGTAATTGAAATAACATTTGTTGGGATATATCCTGAAACATCACCAGCTTGAGTTTCAATAATAGGAAGAGCTGTTATTGATCCTCCACCATAAGCATCATCAAGTTTTGCAGCTCTCTCAAGCAGCCTTGAATGAAGATAAAAAACATCTCCAGGATAAGCCTCTCTTCCAGGAGGCCTTCTTAATAACAGAGACATTTGCCTATAAGCCCAAGCATGCTTACTAAGGTCATCATAAACAATTAATACATCTTTACCTTGAGACATAAAATACTCAGCCATTGTAACTCCTGCATATGGAGCTAAATATTGAAGTGCAGCTGAATCTGATGCGTTAGCAGTAACTACGATTGTATTTTCCAAAGCACCTTGTTCTTCAAGTCTAGTTACAACAGATGCTACTTTGGATGCTTTTTGACCTATAGCTACATAAACTCCAATGATATCTGAATCTTTCTGGTTTATTAGTGCGTCTACACAAAGAGATGTTTTTCCAGTTGTTCTATCTCCAATTACAAGTTCTCTTTGCCCTCTTCCAACAGGTACCATTGCATCAACTATTTTTAGTCCAAATTGAACAGGTTGATCTACTGATTTTCTTTCAACAACACCTGCGGCAATTTTTTCCACTGGCAAAGATTCAGATGAAGAAACATCTCCTTTACCATCTAATGGTCTGCCTAAAGGATCAATAACTCTTCCAAGCATATTATCTCCAACAGGGACCTCTACTATTCTACCTGTAGATCTAACTTCATCTCCCTCTTTAATTGAGAGGAAATCTCCTAAAACCACAGCTCCCACAGTATCTTCTTCGAGGTTCAATGCAAGTCCAATAATATCATTTGGAAATTGCAATAACTCGTTTACTTTGACACTTGATAAACCGTGTATCGTAACAACACCGTCTCCAGCTTCAACAACAGTTCCTATATCAACCATGCTGAAATCTCCGCCAAATTCTTCAATTTGACTCTTTATTATTGATGCTATATCTTGGCTATTTGGTGACATAATTTTTCTCCATACTTATAATGCAGTTGATCTTAATAAATGATCTTGTAGATCATTTAGTTTGTTTTTTGTGGAGCAATCAATAATAGTATCCCCCACATTTATAATGTATCCTCCCAGAATAGATTGATCTATTTTTTTAGTTATATCAACATCCTCTACCTGGAAAACATCACATATTTTTTTTGTAATTTGCTCTTCCTGTTGTTTTGTCAAATCTACAAATGAAGTAATCGTGGCTGAGACTTTCCCCTCTGAGATTTGATTTTGATTGAAAAACTCAGTCATAATTCCTTCATAAAAATTGACTTGACTTTTAGTTATAAGAACTTTTAAGAAATTTATAAAAAGTTCATCATAATCCTTAAATAATGTGTCAATAGATTTATATTTTTCAGAATTAGGAACTTCAGGAGAAATCAGAAAGGACTTCAAATCATCATCAGACATAATGTCTTTTGAACTAGTAAAATTTTCAATCCAAACATCTGTGTTTTTTTTCTCTTTTGCAATATCTAGTATCGCTTTTCCAAATCTTTTAATAACTGAACTTGCCATAACTTACTACTTATTGATTTCTTCTTTTAGTGTTTTATCTATAAGATCTTTATGATCCTTTTCATCAATAGATTTATCAACAACTTTAGTTGCAGCTGAAATTACCAATGAAGAAAATTCTTTTCTAACACTTTGTATTGCAAGATCTCTTTCTTTCTCAATTGCTTTATTTGCCTTTGAAATAATCTCTTGAGATTCTTGTTCAGCTTTTTCTATCTCTTGCTGCCTAAAATTCTCCGCGGCATCTCTTGCAACTTGAATAAGCTTCTGACCTTCTTGTCTTGCAATGTTTATTTCTTTTTCTAATTTTTCAGCAGATTCATCAGCTTCATTTTTTACTTTTTCAGCAGCTTCTAAGCTTTCTTTTATTTTTTCAGATCTACTTTGAAGCATAGAGCTTATTGGTCCAAACAAAAGTTTTCTAAGTATTAAAAACAAAACTATAAAACTTACTAACTGAGTAATAAGTACTGATAAATTTATACCTAATGCTTCCATATTTAATCTCCTATTTTTTCAGCTGAGAAATCTCAGCTGAAAATCTTATAAAACGAACAGTATTAATATGGCTACAACTAAAGCATAAATAGCAATCGCTTCTGTAAATGCAATAGCTAAAATCATACTTTGCTGAATAGGCCCTCTAGCTTCAGGATTTCTTCCTAAAGATTGTAAAGCTCCATTAGCTAACATTCCAATCCCTAAAGCTGATCCAATTGCTCCTAACCCCATTGATAACGCAGCTCCTATTGGTTGCCATTCACTTGCCATTTGTTTCTCCCTTCACTTATTTATTTTTTTCCCAATTTGCCCCTAATGGTCATCATGCTCTGAGTGAGATGTTACTGCCATTACACCAAAAACTAAAGTTAACATTGAAAATATTAAGGCTTGAATCATACCCACAAAAATTTCAAGCCCCATAAAAGGCATCATACCTATTAATGGTAATAAAAATCCCATAGATATCAACACAATTTCACCAGCAAACATGTTTCCAAAAAGCCTAAATGTAAAACTAATAGTTTTAGCAAATTCACCAAATAATTCAAGTATCCCTACAAATGCATTTATAGGACCGTGTGAAAAATTAATAAATTTTCCACCATAACCTTTAAATCCAAGGGATGAAAAACCCCAAAATTGGATAGCCATCATTGAAAAAATTGCTATCGCTAGGGTAGTATTTACATCAGTTGATGCACCTCTGAAGTATGGAATTAGCTCTCCTGTGTTTTTACCTAAATATGATTTAGGGCTAATTGATCCATCAGATTCTTTAGTATATAAATTTACAACTTTACCGTCATGTATATTTTTTTGTATCTGTACAAACTCTGGTATATCAGAAGGAGAAGTTCCGCTTTTAATTTTTTTCTTGATTTTTACTATATCGTCAGGAACATATCCTCCAATTGCACTTAAAGGAGCTCTACTTGTCTCTCCTCTACCAAGTGGCATTATATTGATTGAACCGTTAGTGTCAAAAACAACGAATCCATGATTATAATCTTCTTCTAGAACACATAACTCAGCAAGAGTTTGATCTGACTTGTAATCATCGCCACAGTGACCTGAATGTGAATGATGGTGTACCCATTCTTCAACTGTTTCTACTTTTCCAATTGATCCTACTCCAGGAAGTATTCCAAGCCAGTTAAATATAAGAACACCTAAGAAAATAGTTATAACTACAGGCAGGAATCTTCTTGATGATTTCCCTCCCGCTTCATCCGCAGTGTCAATCCAAAATTGAAAAATAAGTTCAAATACATTTTGCAGACCAGAAGGAATTTCTTTCATATTTCTTGTTGCTAACCAAGACAAAGTTATAATAACTATCATTGCAATCCAAAGCATTATGGTAGAGTTTTTCAAATCATAAGAAAAGGGTGTTGAAATATGCAAGACTGTTTCAGCTGCAATAGAAATAAATGGCATCGGTCCACCAAGAAAACCAAACCCAAAACTATCACCAAGAGCTCCACCTAATGTTGATATTACAAAAACAGATAAAAGAGCTGAAAGAATTAAAATTATTTTTGGTTTAAGAAACATCTAAATTAAATTTTCCTTATTTTTAGCTTTTTAAAATTCTAACCGTACAAATAATACCTACAAAAAGTCCAATCATCAAACCCATTAAGGTCATAAAATAGCCAAGATTTAATCGATTATCTAAAAAATTGCCACCAAAAGTAAAAATTACTATAGGTGTTATCATAATCCATCCCATACCTAAATATTTGCCAGCCAAATAAAATGAAGAAATTATAGTACTCTTAGAATTTTCATCATTATTATTATTTTTACTCATCTATATCCAAGCTATCAATAAATGACTCAAAGACAGATAATCTCTCTCTTTCTTTTTCTCCCATAGGAGAATAAGAATCTTCATCATCACCCGAAGTTTCATTTTCATCATGTGATTTGTCTATATCCATGTTGGACTTTTGAAATCCAGCCTTTTCAATAACTTTAGCTACACACATAATAGGAATATTTAGCTTAAGTGCAATAACCATTGCATCAGATGGACGAGAATCTAATTCTACTTCTTTACCATTTATAGACATAGAAATTTTTGCAAAAAAAGTTCCTGAATCTAAATTATCAATTATAATTTTGTTAATTTGTCCTCCAAGTTTTTCTATAGCATTGCAAAAAAGATCATGAGTAAGTGGCCTAGGGACATCAACTTTTTGCATCCTAATTGCAATTGCATCTGCTTCTGCTGCAGCAATCCATATTGCTAGATACAAAGATCCTGATTTTTGCTTTAGGATCATTACTCTTTGCCCCATTGCGTTAATTTTTAGACTGTCTACTATCATTTCGTACATATTTATAGAATAATTATTTTTGGATATTGGTCAATAAAATTCAGCATTTTTTAAAATGAATATAGGTCATTTATCTGAGTATTTATTTGTTGAACCTTTTCTCTTGCCATTTCTGCAAATTTATTTGGATCATCAGATGCATAAATTATTCCTCTAGAAGAGTTGATTAAAATATTTGGAATATTATTAATTATTGCATTATCAATAACTTCAGACAAATCACCTTTTTGATGTCCTAAACCTGGAATCAAAAAAGGCAATTGCGGATGTTTTTTTCTCACTATTTTTAATTCGCTTGGATAAGTAGCTCCCATTACCAAGCAAACATTATTGTTAACATTTAACTTATCTGACAAATTTGCAATATTTTCAAAAAGAGTCATATTGTTTTTTTCAGAATAAAAATCTTGAATCTCTCCTCCAGATTTATTACTTGATTTACAAACAATAAAAATTCCCTTATCTTTGAAATCTACAAAAGGCTTGATTCCATCTGAACCAAAAAAAGGTACAATAGTCACAGCATCAAAATCCCAAAACCCAAACATAGCTCTTGCGTAAGCTTCACTTGTAGAATCAATATCAGATCTTTTACAATCTCCAATTAGAATTTTTTTTTCAGGTAAATTCTTAATGTAATCTACCGTTTTATATAAAGCTTCTAGACCTTCAAAACCAGTTGATTCATAATATGCTAATTGAGGTTTATAACCTACAACAAGATCATAAGTACTATCAATAATCTCTTTGTTAAATTCAAAAACATCTTTGATAGGCATTTTTTCTGGGCTAGGATCCAAACCAACAATTAAAAAAGATTTTTTATTAATTACTGATTCAATTAGATTATTATTAAATGAACTCATAAAACTAAGTTTTTATAAACAAAACAAAAAACTTTATCCTCTCTATTCAATTCTAGTTTACTAAAAATCTCATTATCTAGTGAAACAAAGTAATCTTTATCTGATTTTATTTTAATCAAAGTAGATTTATCATTCTTAATTATTCCTTTTATTTCTCCAGAAAAATAAAATCCCAAATCATTGTGCGAAAATTTATTTTTTGAAACCATCACACTTTTAGATGAAAAATAATTTTCAAAATATTTTCCATTATCAATGTCATTCAACAAATTTTCATCTTCCCAAAATTCTAAAATACTACTTTTTGTCTTTTTTTCATTAGCATATCCATTATTTACATAAAGAATATTTTTATTAGTTCTAGAGATTTCATCAATAGAATGAGTAATATAAAGTACACACAATTTAAACTCATTAGAAAGATTTTCAATTATTTCAAAAATTTTTTTACTTGAAATAAAATCAATTGAATTTAATGGTTCATCTAACATCAAGACATTTCCATTTCTTGCTAGAGCTCTAGCCAAAGCTACTTTTTGTTTTTGGCCTCCAGAAAGTTGTGTTGGATAAAAATCTAAAAGGTGCCTAATTTCAAAAAGATCTATGATCTCGGATGGTGTTATTTTCTTTTGAATGTTATTCAAAAATTTGAATCCAAATTCAATATTCTTTAAAACATTAAAGTTTGGGAAGAGTTTTTCTTCCTGCTGAACATATGAAATATGCCTTTTATTTGGAGGTACGTTAATATTTTCATTTGAAGAAAAATATATTTTTTCATTAATTATTATTTGTCCTTCATCAGGAGTTATAAAACCTGCAAGATTATTTAATAATGTCGATTTTCCATTACCTGATCTACCCCAAATAAAATTTACACCTTGAGAAAATTCAGATTTGGCTTCCAATCTAAAATCACCCAGATTTGAAATAATATTAAAATCAATATTGTTCATAGACCAACACCATCTTTTTTATTTATAAAATTGAAAATAAAAATAGTTATTATAGCAATTAATATTGATAGTGAAGACAAAATATATATAGACTCCTTATCACCACTTTGAATTGAAGTATAAATTGCAGTTGATAAAGTTTGAGTTTTACCAGAAATATTCCCTGCAATAATCATAGTTGCTCCAAATTCACTTATTGATCTAATAAACCCTAAAAATATAGCGGATATTATTCCCGTTTTTACCATAGGAAAAATAATGAAAGCAAAAGTGTTTTTGTTATCAGAACCAAGAATTTTTGCTGTATTAATAATTTTTTGATCAATACTTAATATTGTCACTGAAATCATTCTGTATACTAATGGCAAAGAAATAACAGCACATGCGAGGCTACCTCCTATCCATTCAAATGATAAGTTTCCATCTGAAACAATTAAAATAAAATATCCTGAAATAACAGGAGGAAGAGCAAGAGGTAGAGCTGTAATAAAATCAAAAAAACCTTTTAATTTTTCATATTTTTTTACAAAAAGAATCATTAAAATTGAAGTAAAGAAGCAAATAGCAGTACCTGTAACAGCAATTTTCAAAGTAGTAATCAAGATTTCAAAATAATTCATTTTTCGACCTTAAATCCTAAATCAATCAATTTTATTAATGCATTCTTTGAAGTAAGTCTATCAATAAAATTATTAATTGATAGATTGTTGTTATGATTCAAAATCCCTATTTTATAAACAATTTCATCATGTAGATGATTAGGAAATTCATAGATTATATCCAAATCATTCTTAATAGCTTCTGTTTTATAAATAATCCCATAATAATCATCTTTATACATTAATAAATTAGAAACATAAGAAACATCTCCTGAAGAAATAAAATTTTTATTCTTTATATCCTCTGAAAAAAGTTTATCTACTATCTGTATAGAGTATTTTCCTGCAGGTGCTAATTTATCATCAGCAATGACTATTTTATAAGGATAACCTTTATTGATTTTATCCATAAAATCTTCATATGATTGATTTTTGTTTTTAGTTGCTAAAACCAAAGAGTTATTAACTAAAGTTTTTATATTTTTTTTGTCAATAATTCCTTTTTTGACAAGCAGGTCTATAGAATAATCAGATGCAAATATTACAGCACCAATTTTTTTTTGGTTCTGCTCTACTCTTCTTGCAAGGCTTAGTGAGCCTCCATAATTTATAAAAAATTTATCTTTATCTACAGTATCTACGTATTCACTATTTACTATTTCTTCTAATGAAGCAGCTACCATAATAATTTTTGTTCTATCATCGTCGCATCCTGCAAAAATCAATAGAACTAATAAAAACATAGAAATAATAAGTAATTTAGTAAAAAAAATATTAAGCATTTTTATATATATAAATCTATTCGATATACTGTTATTCTAAGTTAAAATATTTATTAAATATCAAAATACTAACAAGTTTAAAGAAATTTTGAATTATGGCTAATCAATCTGAAAGTGAACAATATGCATTCAATGCATTTGCAAATTTACCTTTTTACGGTTCAATAAACTCTGAATTTATAGAGTTAGCAAATGTTTATGACAAAAAATCAATAGTAGATCTTGGATGTGGCACAGGAAATATTACAAAGCTTATATTAAAAAAATTACAATTAGCTAAAGATTCCGTAATCTATGCTGTAGACAGTTCAAAAAGTGCTTTAGTTACAGCAGCTCAAGAAGTAGAAAATAATTCTATTGTAAAGTTTATTCACTCAGAAGTTCAAAACCTTACAGAAGCAGTTAAGGAAAAAGCAGATGCAATGATATATTGTAATTCGATTCATTATGTTCCTGACAAACAAAAACTTTTGACAGAAATAAGGAATAAACTTAACCAAAATGGAGTTTTAGCGTTTAATTCTTCTTTTTATGACGGTTCTCATCCTGAAGAATCTTTAGATTTTTATAAAAAATGGATGTTTAGATCATTCAGATTATTAAAAAAAGATCATGACTTAAAGCCAGATAAATCAGCCAAGGTTTCTTCAAGAGAGCAGCTAACTCCTGAAGATTACCAAGATTTGCTAGAAAATACTGGTTATAAAGTTGAGCATATTAAAGCAAAGTCATATCAGGTCCCAATAGATGGATTTCACTATATAAGTGAATTCAAGGATTGGATTGAAGGTGTTCTTCCTGGAGTTCCATTAGAAATAGGAAAGTCTACTCTTCAAAAAGCTCTAAGAGAAGTATTTGATGAAATGAGTTTGGTTACTGTCCCAAGAAATTGGCTTTCAGTTAGAGCAGTAAAAGCATAACTTTCTAATCAGTATAATCATCTACAGTGCTTACATTCATAGTTTTATTGTGTGTTTCCATAACTGTGGCATATGCTGTGTCTATTGATGTGTAACAAGGAATAGAAAGCTCAGTTGCTTTTCTTCTAATATGATATCCGTCTTGCATTGCAGATCTATCTCCAGTTACAGTGTTTAGAACAGCTCCAACTTTTCCGTTGGAAATCAAATCTATTACTGTAGGTGATTGGCTCAATATTTTATTTACTTTTTCTACATCAAATCCCATAGATTTTATGAAATTGTAAGTTCCTTCTGTTGCATAAATCTTATTTCCGTTTTTATTTAATTTTTTAATAAAATTTACAGAATCTTTCTTATCCCTATCCGCTATAGACAATAAAAAGCTTGTTTTAGAATCAACTTCTAGACCTGATGCAATCATAGCTTTTTTCATTGCGTTTGGGAGATTATTATCAATTCCCATAACTTCTCCAGTAGATTTCATTTCTGGACCTAAATAAGTATCAACTCCTGATAATTTAGACATAGAAAAAACAGGGGATTTTACTGCAAAAAGATTTTTTTCCTTCACTAATCCTTCAGAAAATCCTAATTTATCTAATTTTTCTCCGTATATTACTTTAATTGCTAGGTCTATCATTGGGACGCCTGTAACTTTAGAAATAAACGGAATTGTTCTACTAGACCTAGGATTCACCTCAATCACATACAATGTTGATTCTTCAGGAGAAATTTTATTTGATGAATCAAAAAAAGATTTCTTGGATCTTTTTACTATAAACTGTATATTCATTAAACCCTTAATTCCTAATGATTTACCCAATTTCCTTGTAGCTTCTACAAGATTTTTTTTCTCTGTTTCTGAAAGATCATATGCAGGATATACAGCAGTGCTATCACCAGAGTGAATCCCTGCCCTTTCAACATGTTGCATAATTCCAGGAATCAATATATTTTCTTCATCACAAATTGCATCAACTTCTATTTCTATTCCATCTATATAATGATCTACTAATATAGTTTGACCTGGCACAAAATTCTGAGCTCTCTTAAAATATCTTATTAGGTCTTTTTCTTTATAGACTATTTCCATTGCTCTTCCACCAAGTACATAAGAAGGTCTAACCATTACGGGATAACCTACTTTATTAGCTATACTTATAGCCTTATCTAAGTCTATAGTTGCTGCACCTTCTGGTTGTAAAACTCCTGACTTTTTACATATTGATTCAAAGCTTCCTCTTTCAGAAGCAAGATTTATTACATCAGCTGAAGATCCTCTAATTGGAAATTTATATTTGCCAAGGTCCTGAGACATATTTATCGCAGTTTGCCCTCCAAATTGAACTAACGAATCTACCAATTCCCCAGCAATAGATTCATTTTCTATAATATCCATAACGCTCTCAGAGTCTAATGGTTCAAAATAAAGCCTAGAAGATGTGTCAAAATCTGTAGAAACTGTTTCTGGATTAGAGTTTATAAGGATCGATTTAATTCCATTTTGCTGTAAACTTATCGATGCATGAACCGAACAATAATCAAATTCAATTCCTTGACCAATACGAATAGGCCCAGATCCTAAGACTATTGCTTTTTTTCCTTCCAAAGGTATAGCTTCATTCTCATTTTCATATGTACTATAAAAATATGTCGTCAATGCTTCAAATTCAGCAGCACAAGTATCTACCATTTTATAAGTGGGAATGACACCAAAACTTTTTCTTAATTCTCTAATCTTAGTCTCTTCAATATTTTTCAATTTTCCAATATATTTATCTGAAAATCCAAAATCTTTTGCCAGTGAAAATAAATCTTTAGAAAGTTCACTGTCTATTATTTTTTTCTCAATATTTATAATTCTTTCGATAGCATTCGTGAACCAAAAGTCAATATATGTTCTCTTAGTCTCATTTAGAGCATTTGAACCATTTCTTATTCTTTTAGCAATATCCCAAAGCCTATCATCCATAGGTTTATCTGAATTGATGTTATCCGGATCAACTAATAAATCTGGCTTATTGTTTTCCAAAGATCTTATAGATTTCAATAAAGCGGCTTCAAATGTCCTTTCTATGCCCATTACTTCACCAGTTGCTTTCATTTGCGTACCTAGGCTTCTGTCTGCATCTGGAAATTTATCAAATGGCCACCTAGGAATTTTTACGACACAATAATCAAGAGCAGGTTCAAATACTGAAAATGTTTTACCTGTAACAGGGTTTGTGATTTCATCAAGATTTTTCCCAAGAGCTATTTTTGATGCAATTCTTGCTATTGGATATCCTGTTGCTTTTGAAGCTAAAGCAGACGACCTAGATACTCTAGGGTTTACTTCAATTACATAGTAATCTGGGTCTGTTTCAAAATCATTTCCTATAGTATCTTTAACAATTTTTGAAGGCTTCAAAGCTAGTTGAACATTACATCCACCTCTAATATCTAAATTTGATATTATATCTAGGCTAGCTGTTCTGAGCATTTGATATTCTTTGTCGTTTAAGGTTTGAGATGGAGCTACTACAATAGAATCTCCTGTATGTACTCCCATTGGATCAATATTTTCCATATTACAAATAGTAATAACGTTTCCAATATTATCTCGCATCACCTCATACTCAACTTCTTTCCATCCAACAAGTGATTTTTCTATTAATACTTGTCCAACTCTAGAAAGACTTATTCCTTGGCTAGAAATTTCCTCTAGTTCATTTTCATTTTTTGCAATTCCGCCACCTGTACCTCCAAGTGTATATGCAGGTCTGATAACTACAGGATATCCAATTTTTTTTGCCGCATTTTTAGCATTTTGAACGTCGTTAACTGCAATTGAAGGAGGAGTAGGTTGATCTATTTTCATCAAAAATTCTCTAAATTTATCTCTATCCTCTGCAGTTTCAATAGAGTCAATACTGGTTCCTAAAATTTCAACATCATATTTTTCAAGTATGCCTTCTTTATGGAGTTCAGAAGTAAGATTCAGACCAGTTTGCCCGCCTAAAGTTCCTAAAATTCCAAAAGGTTTCTCTTTTAAAATAATTTGTTCAACAATTTCTGTTGTTATGGGCTCAATATATACCCTGTCAGCCATCTCTTTATCCGTCATTATTGTAGCAGGGTTAGAGTTTATTAAAACGACTCTATATCCATCCTCCCTCAAAGATTTACATGCTTGTGCCCCAGCATAATCAAACTCTGCTGCTTGGCCAATTATTATTGGACCTGAACCTACAACTAATACTGTTTTATTTTTCATAGACTCTCTTTCATTGAAATAATTTTTTGGATAAATTCATCAAAAATATATTCTGAATCTTTAGGACCAGGGGAAGCTTCAGAATGATATTGAATAGAAAAAACTGGTAAATTTTTATGACATAAACCAGAAATAGTATTATCATTCAAATTTAGGTGAGTAACCTCAAGTTCAGATGGCATATTTTCATTTGAAACTGCATAACCATGATTTTGAGCAGTAACATATACTTTATTAGATTTGAGATCCTTTACAGGTTGGTTTCCCCCTCTATGTCCATAAGGTAGTTTATATGTTGAGGCTCCTAAAGACTTTGCTATTAATTGATGCCCCAAGCAAATTCCTAAAATAGGGATTTTAGAGGAAATTAAATTTTTAACATTTTCTAAAATATCAACTAAATTATTTGGATCTCCGGGACCAGGAGACAAAACTATTCCGTCAGGTTTTGAACTAATAATTTCGGTTGGTTCAGTATTAAATGGATATACGGTAACTTTGCAAGATCTAGATTCCAACAATCTTATAATATTATTTTTGACACCTAAATCTAAAACAGCGATATTAAATTTTTTATCATCTGACTTTCTAATAGTTTTTTTAATACTGGAAACTTCTGAAACAAAATTATATTCATCATATGATCCAATAGAATTTAGTTTTTTTAATACTAAATCTACATTTTCATCTAAAGTAATTGAACCCATCATCACTCCATAATTTCGGATTTTTTTTACTATTGATCTTGTATCTAATCCATAAATCCCTGGAATTTTATTTTTTTTCAAATATTCATCTATATTCATTATTGAATTATTATGTGATGGAGTTTCGCAAAATTGCCTAACTGCAAATCCTGAAACTTGTATTTCATTAGATTCAACATCAGAATAACTTACTCCATAATTTCCAATCATAGGATATGTAGGAATTAAAATTTGCCCTCTGTATGAGGGATCTGTTAACATTTCCTGATAACCTGTCATAGATGTATTGAAGACTACTTCTCCAGTGACATCACCGTGATGACCAAAAGAAAAACCTTCATACAAACTTCCATCTTGTAAAACTAAATTTATTTTTTTCATTTCTGGTCCTCATATATCACATTTCCATCAAAAATAGTCATTCTTATTTTTCCTTTCATTTCAGATCCTAATAAAGGAGAATTTTTACTTTTAGAAACAAAAAAGTCTTCATCAATTTTTGTAATGGAATTATTATCTATAATTACTAGATCTGCTAAGTAATTTTTCTTTATTTTTCCTATTTTTAAGTTCAAAATATTATCTAGTATTTCTCCAGGTTTATTACACATAGTTTGTACTATCTTTTCAAAACTTATTTCTTTTCTATCAACTAATTCCATTAAAGTAATTAGAGCTGTTTCGGCGCCATTTATTCCTGCTGGGGCATTATCAAAAGTATCTAACTTATCCCCCTTACTATGAGGTGCATGGTCTGTTGCAATGATATCGATGGTTTCATCCATAATGGCATCAAGTAAACTTTTTCTATCTAGTTCAGATCTAAGTGGAGGATTGACTCTTGTATTTGTGTCATAGGATTTTAAGTCAATCCAAGAAGGCACGTCTCCTTTTTTTCCATAAGTCCAAAATTCATTCATAAACAGATGATGTGGTGTTACTTCTGCTGTGACTTTTACTCCTTCATTTTTAGCTATTCTAATTAGTTCAATACTCTCTTTACATGAAATATGCTGTAAATAAATCCATAAATCATTTTCTTTAGCAATTTCAATATCTCTTTTAACACTACTTATTTCAGCTTCTTTTGACCTAGGCTTAATTCCTAATCTAACTGAAACACTTCCATCGTTTATAATCCCATCATTGATTAGTTCATGGTCTTCGCAATGTTCAAAAATGGTTCTATTATTTTTATTAGCAAGCTTCAAAGCTTGATTTAGAATATTTGGGTCTGATATAACATCTCCGTCGTCACTAAAGGAAACAACACCGTTTTGAGAAAGAAGATCCATATCAACTATCTCTTTTCCTTTTCTACCAACTGTTACCGAGGATGTTTGAAGAACTCTTATTTTAGAATATTGATCAATTAGTTTTTTTTGTTCTATCAAAGAATTTAAATTGTCAATTGTTGGGTTTGTGTTTGACATCATAACTACAGTAGTAAATCCACCTTTGGCAGATGCATATGAACCTGTTTTTATATCTTCCTTATAAGTCTCCCCTGGATCTCTATAATGCACATGTAAATCTATAAGACCAGGGATGAGATAATTGTTATTTCCTTCAATAATTTTGATATCAGATAAATCAATTGATTCAGAGATCTCTTTAATTTTCCCTTCAACAATTAATAAATCTTTTACATTTTTAAAATTTTCAGAAGGATCAATGATAGTAAAATTTTTTAATAAAAGTTTATTCATTTTCTAACAACTCCTCTATAACTTTTTGTCTTATGTGGACTCCATTTTCTACTTGTTTAGATATTAGAGAACGTTCAGAGTGTACAATTTCGTGTGACAATTCAATTTCTTCATTTACTGGCCCTGGGTGCATTACAAAAACATTATTTTTAAAAGATTCTAATTTTTCAGTATCAATTTTCCATTTATATGCATGAAAATTCATAAAATTTTCAGAATCAAATCTTTCTTTTTGAATACGTAAAGCCATAATAAAATTTGAATTTAATATTGGTTTTTCAAAATCTTCATAAAATTTAATTTTATTATTGTAGGATTTATCAATCGATTCATATATTTCTATAATGACCTTAGGAGTTAATTCTTTTGGTCCAAGAATATTTATTTTTGCCCCCATTTTAAGCAAACCTAAAACATTTGACCTAGCAACACGACTGTATAAAACATCTCCAATAATTGAAATTTCTAAATCTTCAAAGTTGTTCTCTAATTCATAAATAGTTAATAAATCAGAAAGTGCTTGAGTAGGATGGGCATGTGAGCCATCTCCAGCATTTATAACTGACGAATTTGTATTTTTTGCTAAAAAGTAAGCAGCTCCAGATGAAAAATGCCTAATGATAATTAAATCCATACCAATACTATTAATTGTTTTTATTGTGTTATAAAAAGACTCTCCTTTATTTAAACTGGACTTTTGAACATCAAGATTATGAAAATTTAGATTAAGATTACTAGCTGCTTTTTGAAAACTTAGTTTTGTTCTTGTAGAATCCTCATAAAATAGTGCACAGACATCTTTACCTTTAAAGTTAAAGTCAGAATTGTTTTTGTTATTTTTGATATTCTTTGCACCTATAAGTAAATCATAGATATAATCTTTTGAAAGATGATCTATGTCTAATAAATGTTTTGCTAGGTAGTTCATATATTGGCGATTTGCTCCTTTGATAAACCTACTTTATCTATACCATCTTCTTCTTTCATAAAAACTTTTACGTGTTCAGAATTTGCAGTTGGAATACTTTTACCAATAAAATCTGGTCTTATAGGAATTTCTCTATGACCTCTGTCTACAAGGGCTGCAAGTTTTATACTATTAGGTCTTCCAAGCTTAAAAATTGCTTCTAATGTTGCTCTTATAGTTCTGCCAGTATATAAAACATCATCAATCAATATTAGATTTTTCTCATGAACATCAACTCTTAAATCTATTTTAGGTTTCTGATTTTTGTTTTTGATATCATCTCTAAAAAACTGAGGATTAATTGAGTAACAATTAAGGGTAGCATTTTCAAAAGTATTAATCATATTAACAATTCTTGATGCTATATGATGCCCTCTTGTTTCTATACCAATTAAAATTAGGTTATTCGTGCCCTGATTTGACTCTATAATTTCGTGTGACAAACGTGCTACTGCTCGTCTGATATCATCTTCATCTAAGAGCGTTTTATAATTTTCAAATGATTTCAATTATTTATCCTTGAGGCCTCTCTGAACCTTCTTAAAGAATTTAGATCAAATAAATGATAGCAATAATAATTTATTATTCAATAGTGATTTATATTATCTCTTTGAATTTGTAAAAAAATACAATTTAGTAATTACTTTTATGATGATAAATTTTAAGTGCTTTAATCCTATTGATTCTGAAATTAAAAGTCTATAATACTAACGTTTAAAAAATAAAAATTGGGAGGTCAATTAAATGACTCTAGATGTTGTAAAAGGTAAATTTCAGTGGGCCAAAATAACGAAAAAAGAACAACTAACAGAAGATTTATGGAAAATGTGGCTCAAACCAGAGAATAAATTTGATTACAAACCTGGTCAATATTGTACTATTGGATCAGGTGGAATAGAAAGAGCATATTCAATAGCATCATCTCCTGATGAAGATCAAATAGAGCTTTTTATTGAACTAGTACCGCCACCTGATGGTAATCTAACTCCACTATTAAATGACCTTAAAGTAGGTGAATCTGTAACCATGAGACTAAGAGCAAAAGGAATCTTTGTAATTAAACCAGGATTCAAGAATCATGTAATGGTTGGTACAGTTACTGGAATAGCTCCTTATGTAAGTATGCTTAGAAAACACCTAACTGAAGAAGAATTTTCAAATTGTAACTTCTTTGTTTTAGAAGGAGCTTCTTATTTAGATGAGTTCGGATATGATGAAGAGCTAAACGAGTTTGCAAAAAATGAAAACGTGGTATTTGAAACTTCAATTAGCCGTCCTGGTGAGGATAGAAATAATAACTGGAATGGTTTTGAAGGAAGAGTTAACAATATTCTTGAGGATAGACTAAAGGCTTGGGGATTAAATCCAAAAGATACTATAGTTTACGCATGTGGACATCCAGGAATGATTGAAGATGTTAACGAAAGATTAGAAGATACAGAGTACACATTCTTAGAAGAAAGATTTTGGAAAGATTAAATTTGTTAATTCTTATAATATAGAAAATTATATTTACAAAAATTTTGAAGGGAAAAATTATGGCAGAAAAAATAGCATTTGTAGGTTTAGGAATCATGGGAAAACCTATGGCAAAAAACCTTATGGAAGCAGGATATGAACTTTACGTTTACGACTTATTTCCAGACCCTGTTTCTGAATTAGAGAAAGAAGGTGCAACTGGATGTAAGTCTGCAGCTGAAGCATCTTCAAATGCAAACATAACAGTAACTATGGTTCAAGATGGACCTCAAGCAGAGTCAGCAATTTTAGGAGAGGGTGGCGTTGCAGATGGAGCATCTAAAGGACATTTAGTTGTTGATATGAGCTCTATTGCTCCTGGTGTTTCACAAAGAATTGGAAAAGGCTGTTCAGAAAAAGGTATCAACTTTTTAGATGCACCTGTTTCTGGGGGAGAACCTTTTGCGATATCTGGTGATTTAGCAATAATGGTAGGAGGAGCTGCTGATGATTTTGAGCAGGCTAAACCATTATTTGACATATTAGGAAAATCAGCAATACTATGTGGAGAACACGGTGCTGGCCAAATAACAAAATTGGCTAACCAAATATGCGTTGGTGCAAATATTCATGCACTAGCAGAAGCATTAGCACTTGCTGCAAAAGCTGGAGTTAACCCTGAAACAGTTTATAAAGCTATTCAGGGAGGCTTAGCAGGATCAAACGTTATAAATGCAAAAGCTCCTATGATGGTAGACAGGAATTTTGAACCTGGTTTCAGAATTGAATTACACTATAAAGACATTAATAATGCAATGGAAGCTGCACGAGATTTAAATATACCATTGCAAGTTACTGCAAACTTACAACAAGTTCTAACAAGTTTGGTAACAAAAGGTGAAGGAAAAAGCGATCACTCAGCTATAGCAAAACATGTTGAAGAATTAGCTGATGTTGAAATAAAAAAACACTAGAACAATAAATTAAAAAATCTGAGCAAGTAATAACTATTTGTTCAGATTTTTTAATTTAAGTAACGCCTCAATACCTAAAATTTTAACATCATTAGGTGGTGGAAAATATTTCGAGTATGGATTCTTAAATTCAACTTCATTAATTAAATCTTTTTTATTTACCCAAATCCATTCAGAATTTAAATCGAACTTAGAATAGTTAGGATAACCAAAATAAATAAAATCGATATGCTGATGTGGTCCTGTTTTATTATCATTTACGTTTTCTATAAGTATCGTTTCTGGTGGATAAATATTTTTCAAATTATCATCAGTAAATTTATAAGAGCTATCAGAAAATATAGATATATCAATTCCCATTTCTTCTTTACACTCACGAATTGCTGTTTGAATGGGATCTTCATTATTGTCAACATGTCCACCTGGAGGTAACCACATGTTGACCTTTTCATGCCAATGCAAAGCTATTTTATTTTCAAATACTACAAAAACAGTAGAAGTAAAATGTCTAATCATTTTTTTTATCTCTTTTTAAATACTAAGAGTGAAATTATCGGGTAAGGAGAAACCTTACCGGATAATTTCACTCTTAGTGGAGGTATCTTAACCCTCTTGGCGCCTTCAGTTAAGAGCACCTCGCTTATTATTCGTTTCCAATTAAAATATCCTCCTTTCATACTTGTTTAAATTTAAATAATGCATAAGCATTACAATTAAATAATAGTGATATCAAAAAATTATTTCAATAACTTTTTTTATTTTTTATTTTTGATACATTTATTTTTATTATATAAATATGTAAAATTTTTAAAAAAAGAATTAAATAAAATAAATTGAATATTAAAGAATTTGAACTAAATATACCTATATCAAACTATAAAAATAGTCATTTTATAAGTATTCTTAGGCCTTGGATAAATGTTGGGAATGTTGGTCACCATACAATTAGCAGATTAGTAAAAATTTTTAATCTTGAAGAAATTGGAAAGCTTAAGAACCCTAGTAAATATTATGATATGACTCGTTATAGACCTGAACTATTAAATGAAAATGGTGAAAGAAAAATCAGAATTCCTAATACTGTTATTTTCGGAAGTAAAAATCAATCTGATCAAAATATTTTTTTACTATATCTTTTGGAACCTCATAATTTTGCAGAGGAATTTAATTTAGCTATTGTTGATTTAATTAAAAATCTTCAAGGTAAAAGATATATTTCTATAGGAGGAATGTTTGATTCTGTACCTCATACTAAACCTTTACCCGTCACTGGAAGCTATAAAGGATGGATTCCACCTGAACCATTAAATGAAACATTAAAAAACAAATCAAATTATACAGGACCAACAAGTATGACTTCACAGTTATCACAAATTTTACACAATGATCTCTCTTTAGAAACATTATCCCTAATGGTACATATCCCTCTTTATGTAAAACTAGAAGATGATTTTCTAGCTACATCTAGATTGTTAGAAAGCTTATCTCATATATATAAATTCTCAAAAGATTTTCCCGAAAGAAAAAAAGGTGAAAATCAATATATTGAAATACACAAAAATCTACAAAATAACAATCAAGTTAATGAAATGATAAAACAATTTGAGATAGAAGCTTCTGAAAAAGAAGAAATTGATCTGCCTCCTGAAATTGAAAATTTTCTTAAAGACTTAGAGGATAACTAATTAAATATTATAAACTTTCTCTAAAGTTTACATTTATCTCCAATTTCTCAAGATGTTGATCTAGTTGAAGTCTACCTTGTTTTATTTTATCTCCTTCATCAAAAAAAGCTTTAAGGTGGTTTAAGTAATCCCTTTTATTAAGAGATCTTATTCCTGACAACATTCTTACTATAGAGTTTTCTGGGAATCTCTTTGTTAAGTCTTCCCAATTTTTTTCTATAAATTTCCAAGTTTTCCATCCAACTGCTTCATTATTTAGAGTAGAAGCTAAAAGATAAGGTGAATCTTGTGATCTTATCTTATTTTCTAAAATAAGATTAAATAATTTTTCTATCTCCTTATCTCCCTTAAATAAAGATAAAGATCTTTGGAATCTTACTTCATCTTGCGGTGTTTTTGCATTATTCATGTAATTCACATAATCTTGAAACAAACTTGAATCACCATTATAAGCATTAATAGATATTACAGTGGATATAATATCCGGTTCATATTCTGATTTACCACTTAAGTAATCTTTTAGAATATTTTTAGATTTGCTAATAATATCAGAGTCATTGCTGATTGTAGCCATTGCCCTAAAACAGACAGAAAGCGCTTGAGCTTCTCTAATAGATCTTTGGACTTTATTATCCAGGATTTTTAATGTTTTACTAAAAACTTTTTCTACAACAGTTTGCAAATACGTTTTATCAGATAAATTTCTGTTTAAGTTACTAAAACATGAGTAAAGTAATGTTAAAATATCAGGGTCATATTCATCAGAAAATTGTTCTGAAAAACCTAAGAAGTCATCAACTTTTTTAGAACCATTTAATAATAATGCCCAATAATCATCCAAAATTGAATATTTTTCTTCAGACGACAACTCATTAATATTAAATAAAAGGTCTAAATCTTTAGTATCAGTTCTGTAAAAACCAAAAGCATTAGAATTAAGAAAAACATTGTCTACATTTTTTCCTAAATCAATGTCTTGATCTAGAGTAGTTAATAGAAATTTCATTTCTTTATTTTGACTACCAGAAGAATATTTTATAAACAAAGGAACTCCCCATTTGGTCTTATCAGAAGTTTTCAAGTATCTAAAAGTTTTTTGAGAAACAACTAGATTTCCATCTTTATAAGAATATGTAATCATCGGATGACCTGCTTGAAAAATCCAAGAGTCCATTACTTCTTTTACTGGTTGATTAGACACTTTTTCTAATGAATCCCATAAATCATCTGTTTCTGTGTTACCGTACGAATGTTTACTAAGGTATAAAGATACACCATCTCTAAAAATTTCTTCACCTAAAAATTGTTCAAGCATTCTAAGTATAGAACCTCCTTTTTCATAGGTAATCAAATCAAACATTCCATCAGCATCAGAAGGAGAAATAACCGGGTATTCTATAGGCCTTGTAGTGTTCAAAGAATCTATATCCATTGCCATAGATTTTTCTAGAGAAAATTGAGCCCATCTATTCCATTCCTCTTTATAATCTGCAACTGCCTTTGTTGCCATAAAAGTAGCAAATGCCTCATTAAGCCAAATTCCATTCCACCATTTCATAGTAACAAGATCTCCAAACCACATATGAGCAATTTCATGAGCGATAACATCAGCAATTCTAATTAATTCGTTGGAAGTTGCTTCTTTATCATCTACTAACAATAAAGCTTCTCTATAAGTAATACATCCAAGATTTTCCATTGCTCCAAAAGCAAAATCTGGTATAGCTATCATGTCTAACTTATCTCCAGGATATGGAATTTTATAGTAATCAGAAAAATAATCTAAAGAATATTTTCCCAATTCAAGGGCAAAATCACAAAGGTGACCTTTTCCTTTTGGATATATAATTCTCAAATCTGTTCCTGCAACATTAATAGCCTTAGAAGCTTCAAAAGGACCGACAATAAAAGCAACTAAGTAAGTGGACATTGGAATAGTATTTTCAAAATCAATCTTTTTTAATTCATTTGTATAATTTTCATCAACATTCTTAATCGATGCATTTGAAACACAAAATAGATCTTTATTTACAATCAATGAAACTGAAAAAACAGATTTATACTCAGGCTCATCAAAACATGGAAAGGCCCTCCGAGCATCCGTAGACTCAAATTGAGTAGTTGCAATTGATTGTGTTATTCCATCAGAATCATCAAATGTAGAGTGATAAAAACCTCTTAATTTGTCATTTAATATTCCTGTGTATGAAATAGATAAATTGATTTCTCCTGGGTCTAAAATATCTGAAAAATTTATTTTCATGATTTCATATTTGTCATCTATATCCCAATTTATAACCTTCAAATTTTTATTTTGATCTGAATTTATATTTATAGAACTAATTTGCAACTCAGCAACATTTAATGAAATTTCATTTGTTTTTTCCAAAATATTTATAGACAAATCAACATTGCCTAAAAATTTCTTTTCTTGTAAATCTGGTGATAGTTCAATATTATATTTTGTTGGAGATGCATATTTTGGTAATCTAAAATTTTCTAATTTTTCTGTCATAAAAAACCTCATAATTTTATAATTTCTTGAAATAGTATACTCTTATAAATACTATACCGTTATATACTAAATAGTTATAAAAAGATTAATTAAATCTGTACAAATTGTTGAGGATTAAATGAAGAGAAAAAAAGAAGAAAGACAAAAAGGAAAATGGAGAAGTTGGGAAACTACAGAAGGAGTTGCAAGAGCCCCTCATAGATCAATGATGAGAGCAATGGGGTTGAATGATGACGATATAAATGCTCCTTTTATTGGAGTAGCTTCTACTCATAATGAAGTTACCCCATGTAATTCAGGAATAAAACCTCTTGCTGATGAAGTAAAAGCAGGAATCAGATCTTCAAAAGGAACACCATTTGAATTTGGGACTATAACTGTATCAGATGCAATTTCAATGGGTACAGAAGGTATGAAGGGATCATTAGTATCTAGAGAAATTATTGCTGATTCTATAGAGACTGTATGTTTTGCAGAAAGATATGACGGACTGGTAGCAATAGCTGGATGTGACAAATCATTACCTGGAGCCATGATGGCTATGGCTCGATTAAATATACCTAGCGTGTTTGTATATGGTGGATCAATTTTGCCAGGGCATCTTAATGGTGAAGATCTTACTATTATAAGTGCTTTTGAAGCAGTAGGAAAAAGACAAGCAGGAGAAATAGATGATGAACAATTAAAAGCAATTGAAACTCATGCATGTCCTGGGCCAGGATCTTGTGGTGGTATGTTCACAGCAAATACAATGTCTAGTATTGGAGAAGCTCTAGGATTGAGTATCCCTGGATCAGCGTCAGAAGCTGCCGTAGACCAGAGAAAAAAAGACTCTTCAAAAGTAGCAGGAGCTGCTGTAATGAATCTTGTTAGAGAAAACATTAGGCCTTCTGACATATTAACAAAAAAGGCTTTTGAAAATGCTGTCACTCTTGTTGTTGCCATGGGAGGATCTACTAACACAGCTTTGCATCTTCCAGCAATTGCTAATGAAATGGGTATAAAACTTACATTGAAAGAAATACATGATATATCGATGAGGACTCCACTACTTGCAGATATGAAGCCAGGAGGAAAATATGTTATGTTTGATCTAGATAAAGTTGGAGGTGTTCAACTTGTAATGAAAAGACTTTTAGTAGGTGGATTACTTCATGGAGATCAAATGACCGTAACGGGTAAAACAATAGAAGAAAATTTAAAAGATATAGATATAAATCCTAATGAAAATAAAATCGTTAGACTTATTGATAATCCTATTTCTAAAACAGGTGGATTAGTAACTTTATTTGGAAACTTAGCACCTGATGGCTGTGTTTTAAAAGTTGCAGGTCACGATTTTGGTAAAAAATTTACAGGTCCTGCTAAAGTTTTTGATCAAGAAGAACAAGCAATGGAAGCTTTGAGAAAAAGAGAAATTAAAGCAGGAGATGTAGTAATAATCAGGTATGAAGGTCCAAAAGGAGGACCTGGAATGAGAGAAATGTTATCTATAACTGGAGCTTTAGTTGGACAAGGTCTAAGTGAAAGTGTTTACTTAATTACTGACGGTAGATTTTCTGGAGGTTCTACAGGAGCAATAATTGGACATTTAGGCCCAGAAGCTGCTGTAGGAGGTCCAATTGCAGCTGTAGAAGATGGAGATACAATAGAAATAAACTTAGATAAATTTGAACTAAATTTAATGATCCCTTCTGAAAAAATAACTGAAAGATTAAAAAGTTGGAAGCCAAGAAAGCCACTATATGAGAAAGGGACTTTAGGAAAATATATAAAACTTGTTCAACCTGCCTCAGAAGGAGCAGTTACTGGGTAACAGGCTTACACATCTCCCATATAGTTCCAAGCATTGTTTTTGATGAGCTAATTAATGATTTAATACCATAGTTCTCATTAGTTCCATGAACATTCTCTGAATCAGGATTATCATCTGGATGAGTTCCTCTAAATCCATAGGTAATCACATTCAATTCTCTTGTAAATCTAGAATCCGTAAAACCAGTTGAAACAGAAGGAATCCATTGAATATCGTCTCTACCTACACTCAATGCTTGTGATTTTTTTATAGCATTGAGCAGCTCTGTATTAAAAGGTGAGGAATTTGGCTTTGCCATATAATCAATATCATAAGTAAGATTTGGAATCCCTTCGAATATTTTATTCAATTGAATTTCAACTTCTTTGTCATTTTGATTTGGCAATGTTCTTACATCAAGCACTAACTCAATAAATTCTGGAACCGAATTAGATTTTATACCGCCTTTAATAATTGTAGGAGTAATAGTCATTCTAGATAAAGCTTTTAAAAGAGTTCCAAGATTAGAGTTTTTTTCATAAGCTTCGTTAATTATTAAATCCAAATTTTTTATTGAAGGTTTAGTTTCTATTCCAAACAAACCTAAGTAGTTAAATATATCAGTTGAACAATCTAAATCTGGAATATAATTTAATATTTTGTCTATCGCTTTTGATGTTGATCCCATAGCATTTTCCCCTAACCATGGAACTGATGCATGAGCACTTTCTCCTTTAATTTTTATATTAATTTCAAGCCTACCTTTTTCTCCTGTTCCTAAAAGATAATATAAATTATTCCCAATAGTAACAGGAGACCCTCCTCCTTCATTAATTGCATACTCAAATCTTAACTCATCAGGGTGATTTTCAAGCAACCAGCCAAATCCATATCTTCCACCATGTTCCTCATCTGCACCTGAGATTAATGTAAAATTATCTTGAAATTCAATCTCATTTTTAGCCAATATAGCCATTGCCATCATTTGAGAAGCTAATAAACCCTTACAATCTGAAGATCCTCTTCCTAAAATTTTTCCATTCTTTAATTCAGCACTAAAAGGTTCAAATTCCCATTTGTCATAATTTTCAACAGGGACTACATCTGTATGAGACATCAACAAAAGTTTTTTCCTATCACCAGATAATGGATATTTGGCAATAATATTTCCCCTCTCTTTAACTCTAGATAGTTGGCTAGATTCTATTCCATATTTACCTAACCAATTGGCGCAAAATTCAGTTACTTTGGTCTCGTTTCCAGTAGGCATATACCCTGTATTTACTGACTCAATTTTTACTAAACTTTGATGTAAATTAACAAGTTCATCAGAATTCTGATCTATTTCATCAATAAGTGTTATTAAATCTGTATTTTTCATAAGGCTCCTATATTATCTGTTTATAAATAGATTAGATTTATGATCATCTATATCTGGAGGTTTATCTTTAGAAGATAAAGAAGGAATCTTGTTATTTTTTCTGTCTTCCTTTGTCAGATCCCATGCTTTTTTGATAGATTTTGTATGTCCCTTAAATTCCGGCATAACGTATCTTGCAAAAAGTTCTAATGAATTATTTATAGAATTTTGATTAGTCCATTCATGTGTAGTAAACATCAAACCTCCTAATCCTTCTGCTTTCTCATTCATTTGATTAATTTTCTTTATAGCCTCATCAGGTGTACCTATAATCCAGTTTCTTGATTCGACAATTTCTTTAGCAGTTAATGAGTAAGGATCTTGTTCTTTATCTAATAACCATCCTTCATGGCCACCAATAACATAAAAATATTCGTGGATATCTCTTTCAATCGCTTTCTCTACTTCGTCCCAAGCTTGCTTACTTGTTTCGGCTAGATGTACATAAGTCACGACTCTCCAATCATCTTTTGAGGGGTTCGTTCCTAGTTTTTTTGAAATTTCTTCTGTTTTTTGCCATTGTTTAGACCAATGAATTCCATTAGGAGGTGTATTTTCTAAAGCCAATGACCAAAGATGCATATTATACATTGAAGCAAATTCTAATGATCTTTCAGATCCTACTGAAGCTGTTGCGTAAGGGATTCTAGGTTGTTGAAATGATTTTAATTGTATAAACATATCTTTTATATCCCAGTATTTTCCTGAATAACTAATTGGATCATCTGAAGTTAAGAGTAAATCAATAATTTGTAAAGATTCTCTCATCATAGGGTTTAATTCTTGAGCAGGGACATTGTATAGTTTGACATCAGGGGGCAAACTACAAGGACCAACTCCTAAAACAGCTCTTCCTTCAGTCAAATGATCAAGAAATGCAAATCTTTCTGCCACATTAAAAGGGTGGTGAAAGGGCAAGCTGACTAAAGAAGAACCTAACTGAATATTTTTTGTATAAGCAGATGCTTTTGATAAAAACAACTCGGGAGAAGGAATATTTTCCCAGGCAGCAGTATGATGCTCTCCTACAAAAAAACCATCAAATCCAAGATCTTCAGCTTTTTTTATTAATTCCAAATCTCTTTTAAAAGCTAGTGCAGGGTTTTCATTAGGCAAATGTAAGGGCATTGAAAAAAAAGAAAACTTCATTAATACCTCCTAAGATATATTTCTGTAAAATTCTATAAATGCCTAGAAATTTGATTTTGATTATAATCATTAAACTAATAAAAAAAAACCACTAAATAAATTTATAGTGAATAAAACAATAATAATAAAAATATTATGCCTTACAGTTTTTCTGTTTTCAGGGTGTTCTTTTAACTCAAATCAAGCTATTTTGGCAGAACAAAAAATTGGAGATTACTCAAGAATTGTACTTATTAACACAACTTCAAATCCATCATTCAAGTTTATAACTGATTTAGAATCAAAATCTATAAATCCACAATGGTCACCTAACAAAGAGAACTTCGCTTTTATAAAAGAACGAAATAACCAAAAAACATTATGGATATCAAATGATCAAGGAACAGAACTAGAGATAGCAAATCATAAAAATAGAGATATTAATAGATTTGAATGGGCGCCAAATTCAAAAGAAATTGCAATTGAATTTAAACCCATTGATAATGAAGCTAATATATTTTTATATTCTTTAAGTTTAAAAAGTTTTCTTCCAATAACTAGACCTGATAAAGAAGCAAAATTAGGATCATGGTCACCAGATAGTAAATGGATAGTTTTCAATACAGAAGATTCAATTTATTTATCAAATCCAAAGGGTGTTAATGAAATTTTTATTACTAAAGGAAATAATCCAAAATGGAGTCCAAATGGAGAATACTTAGTTTTTAGCCGGGTCGATAAGGATCTTCAATCAATTTGGATTTATAAAGACATTGATCAGGTTGTTAAGAAAACTGGAAAAGAAATTGATAAAAACGATTATTTTGGCGAGAATATTCATGAAAATCAAAAAGTAAATATCAGTGAATACACATGGGCATTTGGCGGAAATAAGATTTTATATATAAATAACCTTCCAAATGACAAAGAAATATACATGATGGATATAAAATCAAAAAAGATAGAAAGACTCACTAATAATAAAGTAGACGAAAGCAATATAGTTTGGTCAGAAAGATATAAAAGTATTTTATTTACCTCTAATGCATATAATAATTCTGATATTTATCAGATGAAGCCAAATGGTTCTTCTCAAGAGATTATATTAAATTCTAAGGATAATTTTGTTTTTCTTGATTGGTAAATAACCTTAGAAAAGGGATTATGCATAAAAAGAACATAAAAATAGACAAATAGTATCCAAAAGAAATCCCAAGACCACTAGCAATAATAAAACCAATCATAGGCCCCAATGCTGCACCTAAGTCCTGCCACGTAGAGTACCTAGAAATTATGGAAGATTTTTGATTCTCTGGTGATATTTCTCCCAATAAAGCATCTAATGAAGTTTCTAAAGAAACGCTAAAGAAAAACATTAGAACTAAAGAAATTATACTTAAATAAAAACTTATTCCACTTATAGAAAACAAAATGCAAATTATCATGAGCGACGAGCTAAATAAAATATTTATTTTTCTACCAAATTTATCTGAAATCGTTCCAAAAATAATCCCAAAGAATATATCAGCTATCCATCTAAATCCAACAACGAATCCTGCAATTGCTATTATAGTTTCAACATTATATAGATCTTTATTTATTGATAATAAAAAAGGAGTGATTGTAGCTATTGCTAAGCCGTTTGATGTAAAAGAAGAAGTAAATTTAAAAAAAGAAATAGTTATTATTTTATTTCTAATATTATTTTTTTGGTCATTATAAATTAAGTTCCAATTTATTTTACCGGGAGTATATTTTGACATTTCTAGATTTTTAATAAAATAAGAAATTATTAATGCAGGAATTATCAATAATGATAAAAGAATTAAAGTTAAATAAATTCCAAATTTTATTGAAATCAATACACCCAAAGTTACTACCAAAAAGCTACCCGTTCTTTGTATTCCTAAACAGTAACCTAGATATTTTCCATAATTATTTACAGAAAAACTAAATACTTTTAATTGATAGCCAAGCCTAAACAAAGAATATGAAAATCCCCAAATTATTCTAGCAAGTATTAATAGAAGTACACCTTTAAATAATGCATAAAATAATGTTGAACCTGCACCTAAAAAACATGCTATATATATAGTGTTTCTAAATCCAAAAAACTTAAATATTTTTACAGAAAAAATATTTGAAAAAAAACGAATAAACCTATTAATAGAAAGAATAAAACCTATCCAAAATTCATAAGGCAAACTTAAATATGAATTAATTTCAAAAAATTCATAGTTTGTAGGTAATATTACATATAGAATACTATCTCCCATAATAATCAAACTCAACGGGATAATCGTATATGTTATCTGCCTAGGTATTTTGAATAGATTCATTTGGTTCTAATATACTACACAAGTAATTTTCTTCTTTTATTAGAACCTCTAGTTTTTGAGTTTTTCTTTTCAGAAGAATTTCTATTTTTATCTGAATATTTTCGTGAATTTCTTTTTGGCATCCATAAATTATTAAAAAAAGATTTTTTTAACTTTAAGACTCTATCTGCTGACTCACTAGCTTCCTTAGAAATATTTGATTCAAAAGCTGCCACTTCAACTCTTTTTCCTTCTTTCTTAACTGCATCAATAGCAGGGAAAAAATCTCCATCTCCACTAACAATAATTGCATGATCATAATTATTTTTTACAGCGTTTAAAACTAAGTCAGTAGCTAATAATACATCTACTCCTTTTTCTACAATAGAGCCATTTTGTTCTTTCCAAATACCTAACTTTATTTCTATTTTTTCTACTTTATTTAAGCTAGCCAAAAATTTCTTTTGTTCATCAGGAATCTTAATTTTACCTTCTAATTCCTGTCTTACGTTGTAATAAAATATCTTAACTAATGATCGTTTTCTGCCTGTTAGCTTTTCACCAAACGATGAAAACATTAGATCACTTCTGCCACAATTTCTTAACAGAACATGATATAGATTTGAACCATCTATAAAAATCATTACTTTCTTTTTTCGATTAAATATGGAAAACATAATATGTATTTGTAATAATATATAAATAAATTTTATTTGTATATGATGACATTTTTTTAATTTCATCACAGCTATAAAAATAAACGAGGTTAAAATGATTACTACTGAAGTATTTAAATCCCCCTGTAAACATCCTAATGGATTGCAATGGACTTCAAAAGGATTATACGTAATGGATCAAGAATTAGATGATGTTTACGTATTAGATGAAAAAGGGAATATAAAACATAAATATGAAACTATTACTGAAAATGGTTCAGGAATTACCGTAGGAGGAGGATTCATATGGACAGCTTCCAATGGTGAAACACAGGCAAGAAGTTTTAAGCCTACTGATACTCACGAAGGATTAATATATAAATTGGATTTAGAAACAGGAGATTATATAGATAAAATCCCAACTCCTGATGGTGGAGGAATTCACGGAATTGAATGGGATGATGGATTTATATGGGTAACAGCATTTAATCCAAAAGCAATTTATAAAATTGAAGCTGAGACTTATGAAATTGTATCAAAATTCGTTGTTGATGAAGAAAGATTACATGGACTTGCTAGGCAAGATGATGGTATATGGTGCGCCCATACATCAACTAAAAAAATAATAAAGTATGATATTAATAATGGTTCCATTTTAGACACGATTCAATTTGATGAAGATGACCCTTATCCTCACGGAATGTCTATAAAAGGAAATAAAATGTGGATTTCTGACGCCAACTTTGGAGGAAAATTACACAGTAATACTCTAATGGGAAAACCATGTTTTGCAACTATAGATTTATAATTAGCTAACTATATGCTTCTCAAGTACTTTAGGATCAAATTCAACTCCTAAACCTGGTCCTTCTGGTATTTCTATAAAACCATTTTCAAATACAATTGGATCCTTAAATATTTTTTTATGAAGAGGACCTTGGTTAGCTTCAGCTATCATAAAATTAGGAGCACAAGTAGCTACCTGTAAAGCTGCTGCTGCTGCAACCGGTCCACAATACATGTGTGGAGCTATAACTGCATAATTTGCCTCTGCCATTGCCGCTACTTTTTTACCCACCAATATACCACCAGCTTGACCAATATCAATCTGAATTATTTGAGCTGCTTGTTTTTTTAATAATTCGGAGAATTGAAAAACAGTAGCTAGTCTTTCTCCTGTTGCAATAGGAATGCTAGTATGTGAAGCTACTCTTGCCATTTCATCAATATTTTCGGGAGATACAGGCTCTTCAAACCAAAAAGGTTGATAAGGCTCTATAGCTTTAGCCACCCTGATAGCACTATAAGTTGTCAATTGACCATGGGTACCTAAAGCAACTTCTAATTCATTGCCTACAGCAGACCGTATGTTCTTAAATATGTTTTCCGTATAAGTTATTTCTTTTAAACTAATATCTCTAGGAACACCTGTTATAGGGTGAAAAGGATCAAACTTACAAGCAGTATTTCCTTCTCTTAACAATTGTTCTGCAACAGAACCAGCATTTTCAGGTTTTCCTTCTGGGATAGGTGGCATATACGCATAAGCTCTCAATTTATCCCAGCATTTCCCGCCGAGTAAATTATATATAGGTTGATTAGTTGCTTTTCCAACTATATCCCATAGCGCCATTTCGATTCCTGACAAAACCATTCCATAATGTAAGCTAGGCAGTCTATAATCATGTCTTCCAGCATACATATCATAGTAAATTTTTTCTATATCAAAGGGATTTTTACCAACTACGAATGCTTCTACAGTTTCATGAACTAATTGAATTTGGGACTTAAAATCTTTCCAAGTCATATTTCCTGTAAAAGAACTTCCTGTAAGTTTTTCGCCTAGACCTATAATTCCTTCATCAGTTGATAATTCTAGAATAAGAAAATACTTCCCTCCTATATACCAATTACCAGTTTCTTCACCTCCGCCTGAACGTGGTGCAGACTCATTTTCTATTACGTATGTTTTTACCCCTGTTACTTTCATTTTTACCTCAAATTATTTTCTTTGCCCTGAGTTCCATTCCCAATTATCAGGTGGCCATATATTTTTTCCTCTTCTACCGTTTTGTCCTTTTCTAGACTCATCATACATATCTTTTACAGTATCTTGCCAATTTTTAATATGTGGAGTACCTCTATGATATTCAAATGCATCTGCGTTAGAATAAACTTCATATAGATAAAGTTCAGTAGGATCATTTAGATTTTGGTAAACATCAAATCTTAAACATCCTGGCTCTTCGTTAGTGGATCCAATGCTATCTAATGTAATAGATTTTATGAATTCATCTATATTCTCTTCTTTTACATATTGTGGAGCTGCAATGACCATTAAAGAAGAATTAGAAAAGTAGTCATGGTTTGAAGCATTTTCTCTCGCAGAGTCCCAAATAACATTTTTATTTGGATAAACAGGCTTACAAAAAGATACTTCAGTTTCGGATGCATAAAAATCTTTTGTATTCTCAGCCCAAACTTTAAAATGATCATATGTCGTATGCGCTTTAAATGCATCCTCGTCATCATAAATCTCGCAAAAAGCAAACAAAGTGGGATCGGAAGAATCTTGTATAATATCAAATCTTCTACAACCAGGTTCATTCTTAACAGAACCTTCAGCATCTCCTATTGATTCCTTAATAAATTCTTCAATTTTTTCTTCTTTAACTTTTAGTCTTACCATTAATATGTACATTTTAGCTCCCCTTCATTTTTTTATTATTATACGATTTTTTTTATTATCCTCTACCAATAAATTCTTGTTTTACAGGTAATACTGTTGCATCAAGCATGTTGGTTCCTTGTGGTAATGATGCCATTAGAAGAGCAGTTCTAGCTATATCATTAGCATCAATAAGAATTTCAGGGCCTTCATCCTTACCTGTTCCTGATCTGCCATCAGATCTTCTTTCAACCATAGTATTCCCTGGATTTAAACAACTAACAGATATTCCATATTCTCTACCATCTAATGCTGCAGATTTTGTCAATCCTCTAACTGCATGTTTGCTCGTAGTATATGGAGATGAAAACATTCTTGGAGAATCACCAGCTATAGAACCTATGTTTATAATCTTTCCACCTTTGGATTTCATATACTTGAACCCTTCTCTAGTACACTTAAATGTTCCTGTAACATTTACAGAAATTACTTGTTCCCATTGATCATCTGAAACTTTATCAATAGGACTCCCTGCCATTACTCCACTATTATTTACAAGAATATCGACAGATCCATATCTATTGAATGCAAAGGAAAACAAATTTGCAACATCTTCTGTATTCGTGACATCTGTTTTATAATAATCGATTATTTCATTACCTGATTGCCTAATTTCATTCACAGCATTAATTAAATTTTCTTGGTTTCTTGATGCTATTATGACTTTAGCCCCCTCTAATGAAAATAATTTTGCAATGGCTTTTCCTATTCCTGTTCCACCACCAGTTACAATTGCTACTTTATCTTTTAAAATATTCATAAAATCTCCTTCTATTTTGTTTTGAATGAAGCAAAACTAGATATAAAAACTATAATACTAGAAATAATTAAAGTTGTTCGCCATCCATTGATAAATAAGGACAATATCTCATCCGAGGAGTTAGAATTTATTTCGCTTAGTTGAGCAGTGATAGGACCTGTAGTTAAAAATATAACTAAAATAGTTGCTGCAAAGCTTTGTCCTATAGTGGTTCCTACATTTCTAATTAAATTTAAATATGCACTTACAGAACCATATTGATCTTTATTTATACTACTTAAAACAGCACTCATATTTGGAGCCATCCACATTCCTATTCCAAAACCATTTATAAACATCAATATCGTAAATATATTCAAATTAAAATTATTTGCTAAAAATGATAAAGATAAATTTGCTGATGCTGAGAAAATCATTCCTATTACAGTAAAAATTTTATGACCAAATTTATCAGACAATCTCCCGGAAATAGAAGAGGCGATTACAGTACCTATTCCAGAATATAAAAGTATAATTCCAACAGAAGTTTCACTAAGGCCAATTATTTTTTGCAAAAAAATTGGATTTAAGAACATTAACACAGAAAAACCTACAAAACCTGTCATTCTAGAAATTGACCCCCAAAGATATGAAGGTTTCTTATAATTATAAAAATTTAAGATCGGCTGAGTTTGTTTTTTTTCATGCTTATAGAATAAAAATATTAGAGTCAGAAATACTATTATCATCAAAAAATGCAAAATTGAAAAGAATCCAAAAGAAATAGGATCATTTATTATAAATACAAACAAAGTCATTATAAAAATAAAATACACCATTCCTATTAGATCTAAAGAATGTCTATCAACTTCTAATTTTTCCATTTTGGGGACAAATAAGAAAGTCATAAGAACAGTAAAAATACCTAGAAATCCTATTATTCTATAAGCATATCTCCAACCGTAATTATCTAACATTAGCCCTCCTATAAAAGGAGTTATCATCATTCCAAGAGCAACAGAAGTTGTAATTATACTTAACCCTAAACCTTGATATTTTTTAGGAAATGTAACAGTTACGATAACAAACATCATTATAGAAGTCCCTGTCGTACCAATAGCTGAGATAGTCTTAAACAAAATCAGGATATAAACGTTAGTTGCAAAACTTGCA
Source organism: Chloroflexota bacterium (assembly GCA_002719295.1). Taxonomy (GTDB): domain Bacteria; phylum Chloroflexota; class Dehalococcoidia; order Lucifugimonadales; family Lucifugimonadaceae; genus TMED-70. The sequence continues at coordinate 79,203 of PBHC01000005.1, read as the reverse complement.
AAAATTATTCCTATTAAAGCCAGAATTAAAGAAAAAATATAAAATGTTTTTCTATTTATTAGATCTGCCATTCTTCCTATTGGCATAAGTAAGGCTGTCATAACAATAGATGCGGAAAGTATTATCCATGATGCTAATTTAAGGGATAAATCAAATTCATCAATTATAGCAGGCATAGCAATAATTGTTGTGTTGAAATCGAGAAGAAAAATATTTGCAGTAAAAACTACTGGAAAAACAATTAAAAATAATTTTTTATCCATTTAAATTCCTTTTGTAAAAAAGTTCATGTAAAGTGATTCCTGTAGCTACAGAAACATTCAATGAAGAAATTTCTCCTCTCATAGGAATAGACAAAATTTTATCGGAAACTTTAATTATTTTTTCCTCAACCCCATCATGTTCAGAACCCACAACTAGTGCAGTTGGTTTTTCTTTATCAATTTTGGAATCTCTAATATTTTCCCCATCCATATCTAAGGAGAAAATTTGAAAATTCATTTTCTTTAAATATTCTAAGGTTTTTAATATAGAGTTCACTATTGTAAATTCCATGTGTTCCAAAGCTCCAGCTGAAGCCCTAATAGCACCAGGAGAAATTTTTGCTGAATCTTTAGCTGGTACAACTAATCCATGTGCACCAAATATTTCAGCTGTTCTCGCAATAGCTCCCAAATTATGAGGATCTTGAACTCTATCAAGAAAAATCAATAAAGGAATTTCTTTTTTTCTATCTGCTGAAAATATCATCTCTTCAACTGAAGATTGATAATTGTCATCAAGATATAAAATTACTCCTTGGGATTTTTTTGTTGCTGATTTTTTTTCTATGGCCTTTTTGTCAATTGTATTAATTCTTATGTTTTTTGAATTAGCAAGGGATATAATTTTCTCGATTTGGGGACCTTTATCATTAGAATCTGAAAGATCAATATATGCAACTCTTTTGTTTGACAATAAAGTTTCAATTACTGAATGCCTTCCTTCAATCTGTCTAAGGTTTGTTTTATTTCTTGAATATCTTGACAATTAGTACTTTTCAAATAAATTATGTCCTGAATTCTATTATAAAATGTATTCAAAAAACTACTAATATATGTATTTATTGATAAAAAAAGGTGAATTATGAAAACTATTAACTTAACTGCTTCTAGACATGCTGTTTTTTACAGCCCATTAATTGCTTTAGTAAGTCAAGGTTTTTTGGAAAATGAAGGATTAAAAGGCGAATATCATATTCCAAATCCAGGCATTAATGTTTACGAAAAAATATCAAACGGAGAAATTGATTTTGCACAATCTGCTGTTTCACAAAGCTGGAACTTCATAGAAAAGAATATCCCTTCTTCTATAAAACATTTTGCATTAATAAACTCTTTTGATGGCTTCTTTATAAACTCTAAAAATAAGGAGGGATTTGAATGGGAAGACTTGTACAAAGGTCCCTTTTATTATGTAAGAGGTGGACAACCAGAGGCAATGTTGAAATATGCATTAGATAAAAAAAATATAGACATAAATAAAATCAAATTAGTCTCAAAAAATCCTTTAAATACTAAAGAAATGTATGATTTATTTTCTCAAGGTAATTCTGGGTTTTTTCATGAACAAGGGAGCTATCCCCATCAATTACAATTAGACGGTCATGGCAAGATAGTTGCTTCAATCGGTGATATTATTGGGCCAGTAGCATTTTCAACCTTATGCGCAGAAGAAAAAACAATTAAATCAGATATAGGGAAAAAAATTTCAGATGCTTTTAAAAAGTCTAAAAAATGGGTTCAAAATTCAGATTCAATGGATGTAGCGAAAAGTGTTCATTCATACTTTAATGATTTTGAGCTAGATTCTGTCTCAAATGCTATAAAAGATTATCAAAAGTTAGGTACATGGGATTCAGATACAAAAATAAGTGACATTGAATATCAAAAAGCAATAGAAGTATTTCAATTTTCAAATCTTATAAGTAAAAACTACTCAAAAGATGATGTAGTTTTATATTCAGAGGACTAAAAAATTGAAAAAGGAAAAGATTTTAATTACAGGTGGACTAGGATTCGTAGGTTCTAATTTAACAAATTTTTTCTCTGAATTAAATGAAGTATTAATTTTAGATATCGAAAATTCAAATCCATATCAAATTAAGACAAGTCCTAATGTTGAAATAGAAAATATAGATATTAGAAGTGAAAAAATTTCAAAAATCATTTCGCTATTTAAGCCTACCTCAATCATTCATTGCGCAGCACAAACTAGTGTCATAGATTCAATTAAAGACCCAGAAAAAACAAAAAGTATAAATATTGAAGGGACAAATAATCTTGTAAGCGAGATAAAAAAATTAGATGGTTGTTATTTTACTTTTATTTCGTCTGGAGGAGCAATTTATGGAGAACCTAAATATTTACCTGTTGATGAAAAGCATTCAGCTAACCCAATTTCAGAATATGGAAAATCCAAACTTGAAGGAGAAAAAATAGTTTCAAAATTACTTTATAAATCAAAAATAGAATATTCAATTTTAAGACCTTCAAACATATATGGACCAAAACAAAAAAGTCAAAATGTAATTCCTATTTTTATAAATAAAATGTTGAAGAATAATAAAATTATTATTTATGGAGATGGAAATTCAACAAGAGATTATATATACATTGATGATCTGGTTAATATAATAAATCTTTTTTGTACAAAAAAAATTAGTTCTAAAATTAACCTCTCTTCAAATTACGAAGTTAAAATAATCGATATATATAAAATACTTAAGGAAAAATTAAACTATAAATTAAATCCAATATTTAAAGAAAAAAGAAAAGGCGAAGTAGAAAATATTGTTCTTGATAATTCAGAATTAATAAGCATTACTAATTATAGTCAGTTCACTAATATTGTTGATGGAATAGAAAAAACTGTTAATTTTTAGATTCAGATTGCTTGATTATTTCTTCCAATGCCACCCAAGATAACATTGCACACTTAATTCTTACAGGAAATTTTCTAACTCCTGATAATGCAGAAATATCACCTAATACGTCAAGCTCATTTTCACTAAGCTCTTCACTTTTTATCAATTTTCTGAAAAGATCCACCGTATTTTGCAAATCTTTAGTATCAATATTATTGATTTTTTCAGCTAATAAAGATCCAGAAGCTTGAGATATGGCACAACCTCTACCGGTAACGGCTATAGAAACTTTATTTTCTTCTAAAACGTTTAATTGAATCTTAATTTCATCTCCGCAGAAAGGATTATTTTTTTCGACTTCAAAATCTGGGGTTTCTAATAATTCAGTATTTCTAGGATTATGATAATGATCCATCACAATTTCTTCATACATCTCATTTAATTCATCGTTTACCATATCTACAAAATCCCTTGGATATCTAATGAGGGAATAGAATTATCAATTGAATTTTCTAAATATTCTATTATTTCATCATCCTCAAATTCATCGATAATTTCTTGAGCAAAACCTCTAATCAACATTGACATTGCATCTTCGTTATTTATTCCTCTACTTTGAAGATAAAATAACATATTTTTATCCATATTACCTGCAGTAGCTCCATGACTACACTCAACATCATCAGCATATATTTCTAAACTAGGTTTAGTATCTACTTCACAGTCTTTTGATAGTAAGAAGTTTAGATCTTTTTGAAATGCCCTTGTTTTTTGCGCATCTTGCTTTACTAAAACTTTCCCACTAAAAACAGCTTTTGATTTACCTGCTAAAATTCCCTTAAACATTTGATCACTAGAACATTTTTCTACAGAATGAGTTATAGATATTTCATTTTCTTGAAGCTGATTTTTATTTGTTATGTACAATCCATGAAAATTACATTCAGAGTTTATTCCAACTAAATCACTATGAATATCATATCTTGAAACCAATCCTGATAGAGAAAAAGAAGTTGAAATAAATTTTGATTCTTCTTTTTGAAGCACTCTATCAAACTGAAAGAAAAATGAATTCCCTGAATCTATTTGCATTCTTTTATGAGAAACATTACTTCCTTTCTCTAAAAGATATTCAATCACTGGAACCACTAAATTATTCTTCTTGTCTGAAGATAGATTAAAGTAAGATTCAAGAATATTTGTTTGAGATTTAGAATTTACTTGAACAAACAATCTTGGGAAAGAAGATATATTATTTTTATTATTAGTTGTAACAAAAACAATATTTAAATTATTTTCTTTTTTAGAATCGTCTATAGAAATAAAGATAGGATCTAGCATAAAAGCAGAATTTAAAGCAATCATTTCATTTTCATCATTAGATGCTATTTCACCAAACTTTTCTGATAGAGTTTCTAGTGCGCTTAATTCATTAGATTTTTCTACAGTTATATTATCAGAATGGAAAGATTTTTCTGAATTATAAAAGCCATCAACTATATATATAGTTTGAAATTTTTTACTTGAAAAAACCTCTGGATTAGTTTTTAGATCTAAAGATTCTTTTTGAGGCAAAAAAAAGTTAGTTTTACTCAAGTTATGGAAATTTGTATATTTCCACAATTCTGAAGTCTTAGGGTTAGGAGGAAGTCCATTTTTAGTAAAATTTTTCCAACCTAAATTATTAACTTTATTTACATTTTTGTTAGAAAATCCTGAAGGTCTAGTTATATCACTAATGTTGTTAAATTCAATGCCTTTCATTTTATTTACCAAGACCAGATATTATTTTTTCATAACCATTGGTTTCTATATCGAGGGCTAATTCTTTAGTTCCAGATTTTACGATCTCACCATTTACTAAAATATGGACATAATCAGGTTCAATATAGTTCAGAATTCTTTGATAATGAGTAACAATTATGAATGACCTTTCTTCAGACCTCATTAGATTAACTCCATCAGAAACAGCCTTTAAAGCATCTACATCAAGGCCTGAATCCGTTTCGTCTAAAATAGCTAATTTTGGTTCTAAAATTGAAAGTTGTAAAATTTCATTTTTTTTCTTCTCTCCTCCAGAAAAACCAAAGTTTAATGATCTTTTAGTTAGCTCTGTATCAATACCCATATCCTTAACTTTTTGATCATAAAACTTAGAGAATTCTCTTACAGAAAGTTTTTCTCTTTTAAAATATTCGTTTTTTGAATCCAATGAAGATTTCAACATTTGATATGACCTTACTCCAGGGATTTCAGCTGGATATTGAAAAGCCAAAAACATTCCTAAATGAGATCTTTCATCAGGAGGAAGATCATTTAAAAGTTCTTTCATAAAGTGTATTTCACCTTCAGTAATTTCATAATCAGGTTTACCAGCTAGTACATTAGCTAATGTACTTTTTCCTGAACCGTTCGGACCCATAATGGCATGAACTTCTCCAGGGTTGATTGATAAGTTTATACCTCTTAATATTAAGTCTTCACTATCCACAACTTGAGCTTTTAAGTTTTTGATTTCAAGCATTTTCTCTCCTAATTTATCCTACAGCACCTTCTAAGCTGACTTTTAATAATTGTGTTGCTTCCAAAGAAAATTCGAAAGGCAATTCTTTTATTACATCTTTACTCCAACCTGTGATAATCATATGATTTGCTTCTTCTTCGGACAATCCTCTAGACATAAGATAAAAAAGTTGATCTTCTGAAACTTTTGATGTAGAAGCTTCATGTTCAAGCCTAGCGGAAGAATTTCTTACTTCGATGTATGGGACTGTATGAGCACCACATTTATCTCCAATTAATAGAGAATCACATTGAGTGTGATTCATTGCACCTTCAGCAGTTGGCATAATTTTTATTTGACCTCGGTATGTATTTTGACCTTGCCCAGCAGAAATACCTTTAGAAACTACTGTAGATTTAGTATTTTTACCAATATGAATCATTTTAGTTCCAGTATCTGCTTGTTGGAAATTATTAGCCATAGCTACAGAATAAAATTCTCCTGTAGAATTGTCTCCTTGAAGTATGACTGATGGGTACTTCCATGTTATTGCTGAACCAGTTTCAACCTGTGTCCAAGATATTTTAGAATTTTCTAATGCTTTTCCTCTTTTAGTAACAAAATTATAAACCCCACCTTCACCATCTTTTGTTCCAGGAAACCAGTTTTGAACAGTAGAATATTTAATTTCAGAATTTTTCATAGCTACTAGTTCAACCACAGCTGCATGCAATTGTGAAGTTTTCCTAAAAGGTGCTGTGCAGCCCTCTAAATATGATACATATGCGTCTTCATCAGCAATAATCAATGTTCTTTCAAATTGCCCAGATCCTTCTGTATTTATTCTAAAATAGGTCATTAATTCTATTGGACATCTTACTCCAGGAGGAATATAAGCAAAAGATCCATCACTAAAAACTGCTGAATTTAATGCTGAATAAAAATTATCCGAGTAAGGGACCACTGAACCTAAATATTTTTTTACTAAATCAGGGTGTTTCTTCACAGCTTCATTGAAGGAGCAAAAAATTATACCCATATCTTTCAATTGATCATCAAGTGTATTTGCAACTGAAACTGAATCAAAAACAGCGTCTACAGCCACCCCTGCCAATTTTTCTCTCTCATTTATAGGAATACCTAATTTTTCAAATGTTTCAAGCATCTCAGGATCAACATCATCAAGAGATTTTGGAGTTTCTGTCATAGATTTAGGAGCTGCGTAATAATAAATATTTTGAAAATCAATAGGTGGATACTTAACTTTCGCCCAATCCGGTTCTTTAGAATTTTCAAGTAATTTTTCCCAATGCCTGAATGCTTTCAATCTCCATTCAAGAAGCCATTTAGGCTCTTCTTTTTTTCTAGAAATCAATTTTACAATTGATTCATCTAGACCTTTTGGTGCTAGCTCAGTTTCAACATCAGTTGTAAAGCCCCATTTATATTCGTCCATTCCTGATAAATCTGTATCACGTGATATGCTATCTGGGGTAGGCATAAATTCTCCTAATAATTTATATTTATCTATATATTTAATATTATATCTTTTTATTCGACTAAGATAGAATATAAAAACACATTAATTTTGAGATTAGAAAATATGAACTATGAAGCAGTAATTGGTTTAGAAACGCATGTGCAACTAAATACAAACTCTAAGATGTTTAGTCTTTCAAGTGCTAAATATCAAAATCAAGACCCTAATACAATAGTAGATCCTACATCAATGGGATTACCTGGAGCTCTACCTGTTGTTAATAAAAAAGCTGTGGAAAGTGCCATTATGATTGGACTAGCACTTGATTGTAGTATTTCAAATAAAACAAAATTTGATAGAAAGCAGTATTTTTATCCAGACTTGATGAAAGGCTACCAAATTTCTCAATTTGATGAACCTATATGTTATGAAGGATTTGTAGAACTTTCATCAAATAAAAAAATAAGAATCAACAGAGTTCACATGGAAGAAGATGTTGCAAAATTGACTCATATAAATACCAGAGATTCTAATTACAGCTTACTAGATATTAATCGGTCAGGAACACCCTTAATGGAAATTGTTACAGAACCAGACTTAAGTTCTTCTAAAGAGGTAATTGAATATATAGAGAATTTGCAAAAAATTATAAGATATATTGGAGTTGGATCTGCAAACATGGAAGAAGGTTCTTTTAGATGTGATGCAAATATAAGTATAAGAGAAGAAGGATCTAAAGAATTAGGAACAAAAGTAGAAATCAAAAATATGAATCGTGTATCTGCAGTAGCAGATGCAGTTGATTATGAAATAAAAAGACAAATTAAATCTAAAGAAAATAATGAAATAATCATCCAAGAAACCAGAGGATGGTCAGATGAAAAATCTATAACAATTTCTCAAAGAACAAAAGAAGAGTCAAATGACTACAGGTATTTTCCTGAACCAGATATTCCTCCATTAGAAATTGACTCAGATTGGGTTAATCAAATTCAAAGCATTTTGCCAGAGTTACCTAAAACTAGGAAAGAAAAATATATTAATGAATATCAACTTAGCGATTATGATGCCGAATTATTAACAGGAGATATTAATTTTTCAAATTTCTTTGAAGCAACAATTGAATCTCATAATAAAAACAATGAATCTATAAAATATATCGCAAATCTTATGAATGGAGATTTTAGTAGACTGCTAAACTTAGAGTCTACTAGTTATGAAAAATTGAAATTTAAACCAGAGGACCTATCTGAATTAGTAGAAATTTATTTTCAAAAAAAAATAAATAACAAAATTTTAAAAATAGTTTTAGAAGAAATGTGGAATACTGGATCTAAGCCTGATGATATTATTAATGAAAAAAATCTAGTAATTATATCTGATACAAACGAACTAGAAGATACAATAAGTAATATAATTGAAAGTAACCCTAAAGCTGTTGAGGACTACAAAGCAGGAAAAGAGCAGTCTCAAAAGTTTTTATTAGGACAAGTGATGAAAGAAACTAAAGGTCAAGCAGACCCTAAAATTTCAAGCGAATTAATAAATAAAATTTTACAAACAAAAAAATAGAAATTGAGGAAATTTTGGATTTACTTTTTTCAGTATTGATGATGGTTTTTGCAGTAATAATAATTGCTATAATACTTTTGCAAACAAGAGGAAGCAGTGCAGGTTTATTTGGACAATCAGATGGATCATACCGGTCAAGAAGAGGAATAGAGCAAATACTATTTAGATTGACAATATTATTGATAATTTTGTTTGTTGGAGTAGCCGTATTAAACGTCAGATTCTAAATTTTTCTAAAAGTAGTTCCATCTTTTGAATCAAGAATTTCAATTCCTTTAGACAATAAATCATTTCTTATCTGATCAGCTTTATCATATTCTTTTTCTGCTCTTAATTTATTTCTCTTATTAATCAATTCTATAATTTCAGAATCATCTTGATTTCTGTCATTAAATTCAAAACCTAAAATACTTAATAGATCTCTGAGTAAAGATATACCTTCATTGATTTTTTTATTATTATCATTTGCTTTATTTATTTCATGAATTAAATCAAATATAATCGCTATAGCTTTAGGAGTTGCAAGATCGTCTTCCATTGCAATTAAAAATTTATTTTTATAATCCTTTACATCAAAACCTGATTCTCCACTTAATATAAGCGTTCTCTCAATTCTTTGTATAGATTTTTGAGCAATTTCTAATGAATTTTCATCTAACGAACTTGGTTGTCTATAATGACTTTGCAGAATCCATAATCGGATAGAATTTCCTGAATATTTTTCTAAAGCATCTATAACATCAAGAGAGTTTCCTAAAGATTTACTCATTTTTTCATCCCCAGAACGCTTTAACAAACCATTATGAACCCAAATTTTAGCAAAAGGCTTATTGCCTGTTGAAGATTCACTTTGAGCAATTTCATTTTCATGATGAGGAAACACTAAATCTAATCCTCCTCCATGAATATCAATTGAAGTACCAAGATGTTTTTTGACCATAGCAGAGCATTCTATATGCCATCCTGGTCTACCTGTTCCCCATGGACTATCCCAATGAGTTTCGTCTTCTTCAGCATGTTTCCAAAGAGCAAAATCACCGTGATTTTTTTTCTCAGGTTCGTTTTCTATTCTATTTCCTTCAATAAGATCTTCTAAATTTCTTCTTGAAAGCTTTCCATAATCTTTAGAAAATCCAACATCGAAGTATACACTTCCATTAAGTTCATAAGCTGCATTTTTTTCAATCAAATCTTTTATCAATTCAATTATTTCATTCATGTCTTCTGTAGCTCTAGGATGAACATCTGCTCTCCTTACACCTAATTTATCCATGTCTTCAAAAAAAGCTTTTATGTATTTTTCAGCTACTTCTTTAGGGGAAATATTTAATTCCTTTGATTTAGCAATTATTTTATCGTCTACATCTGTAAAATTTTGAACTCTTTTTACTTTGAAACCAGTGTATTCAAGGAATCTATGGAGAACATCAAAAGTTATAGTAGACAAAGCATGCCCTAAATGTGGTCTGTCATAAACAGTAACACCGCATACATACATTTTTATTTCTTTTTTTTCTATTTTTTCTTTTTGCTTAGTTAAAGTGTTATACAAATACATATTAATTTTTTTTCAAACTACAAATTGATTGAGATGCTATAGCTTTTTCTGAACCAATAATACCAATAAAATCAGTAGTAGTACTCTTTATATTTATAAGTTTTATATCAATTTTTAAGATTTTAGAAATAATAGACTTCATATTTTCAATATATTTCGACATTCTTGGCTTTTGAACAATTATCGTGTTATCTAAATTAACAATTCTGAATTTTTTTTCAGTAATTAAATCTGAAACTTTTTTTAACATTAATGTAGAGTCTATATCTTTTAAAGAATTATCAGTAGATGGAAAAAATTTTCCAATATCTCCTAATGATGCCGCTCCTAAAATGGAATCGATTATTGAATGTATTAGAACGTCCCCGTCAGAATGGCCTTTAAGCTTATATTGAAAATCTATATCTAAGCCTCCTAATCTAAGAGGAGAGCCTTTTTCAAGTTCATGTATATCAAATCCAGTGCCATAATAAATCAAATTATTTTCTATGTCATTCTTTGTAGTTATTTTTATATTGTTTATTTCGCCTGGAATTGTTTTTATATTTATTGAAGTATTATCAAGTAAGGAAGAATCATCTGTGTATATTTCAGAAGGATTAATATTCCTTATATTTTCAAAAAAAACTTTTTTATTAAAAAATTGTGGAGTTTGAACATTAATAAGTTTCGATCTGTCCAAAGTTTTGGTTACAAACTCATCTTCATTTATAACTTTTACAGTATCAGTAGGAGTTAAGCCTGGAATAACAGCATCATATTTTTCTAATAAATCTAAACCTTTTAGATAAATTTTTTCTGTAGCATATGGTCTAGCAGCGTCATGAATAATCAAATAATCTATATGAATATTCTTATCATTTATATGATCTACAGCTTTTAAAAAAGATGCTGACCTAGTGTTTGAACCTTCTATGATTACAATTTTTTCTTCATAATCTTTACCTCTTATAAAATCTTTAAATTTTATAAAGTTATCCTTAGAAGAAACTATGAAAACTTTTTCAATAAATTTAATTGATAGTATAGTTAATAAAGATTTTATTGCTATAGGAGTCCCATCAATTTCATAAAAAGTTTTATCCTGTTCAAATCTTTTTGATTTTCCAGCAGCAAGTAATATTGCTGAAACTTTTTTATCAGTTTTTTTCATAACTAACTATTATTATTTTTATTCCTTTTAATCATTATTTCATTTTCTTTCATAGTTAGTTTCAAAATATCTCCATTTTTTATCTCATTAGATATAATCATTTTTGAAATCTTGTTTTCAATTTGTTTTTGCAGCAATCGCCTTAAGGGCCTAGCTCCATAATATTTATCAAATCCCTGTTCAGCAATAAATTCCTTAACTTTTTTATTTATTTTCAATTGAACTTTTTTTTGTTTTAATTTATTCGTCAAATCATCAAATACTTTATCAACAATCAATAACAAATCTTCTTTAGATAAAGACTCAAAAATAATTATTTCATCAATCCTATTTAAGAATTCTGGTCTAAAATGTGATTTCAATGATTCTGATACATTATTATGCTGTTCTTCATTTTTTTTATCAGAATCTTGCACAAAACCAATTGATTCTTTATTTATAAAATCACTACCTAAATTTGAAGTCATTATTATAATAGTATTGGTAAAATCAACAGTTCTTCCCTGCCCATCAGTTAACCTTCCATCATCCAAAACTTGAAGCAATACATTAAAAATATCATCATGAGCTTTCTCTATTTCATCAAATAAAACAACACTATATGGATTTCTTCTTACAGCTTCTGTTAATTGTCCAGCATCATCGTACCCAACATAGCCTGGAGGAGCTCCAATTAATCTTGCCATAGAATAACTTTCTCTATATTCAGACATATCAACTCGAACTATATTGTTTTCATCATCAAATAAAAATTCTGCTAATGATTTAGCAAGTTCAGTTTTTCCTACACCAGTTGGACCTAAAAATATAAATGATCCTATAGGTCTAGTAGGGTCTTGCAACCCTGCTCTGCTTCTTCTAATTGAATCTGAAATTCCTTGAACAGCTTTAGTTTGACCAATAACTCTTTTATGCAATTCTTCTTCAAGTTTTAATAATTTTTTTGATTCACTTTGAATTAAATTATCTATAGGTATACCTGTTTTTTCAGAAATAACTTTCGCTATATGCTTAGGTTCAACTATTTCAACTTGTTTTTCGCTAAATCCCCACTGTTCTCTTTGTAACCTTAAGTTTTCTTCTTTTTGGTATCTTTTTTCTACTATTTTTTCTGAATCTGATTTATTGCCCTCTTGAAAAAGTTTATTTTCTTCTTCTTTAAGCACATTGATTTCATTTTCAATTTCAGAAATCTGATCAGGGGTTAAGGGATTTTCAATTTTTACTCTTGATAGTGATTCATCCATTAAATCTATAGCTTTATCAGGCAAAAATCTATTTTTTATATATCTATCTGATAATGTCACAGCGGATTCTATCGCTTCATCTGAAATTTTCAATTCATGATGTTTTTCATATTTATATCTTAATCCTTGAAGCATTTTAATTGATGCCTCTTTTGTCGGTTCATTTATAAAGACAGGAGAAAATCTTCTTTCTAGAGCTTGGTCGGATTCAATATATTTTCTGTATTCATCTGGAGTAGTAGCTCCGATGGTTTGTAATTTACCTCTCGCAAGTGCGGGTTTCATCATATTTGAAGCATCTAATGCACCACCACCTGATCCAGCACCAACTACTGTGTGTATTTCATCTATAAATAAAATTATCTCTCCTTGAGAATCTTCCATTTCTTTTATAATTGTTTGCATTCTTTCTTCAAATTCACCTCTAACTCCAGTTCCAGCTAATAATTGCCCTAGCTGAAGAGATAAAACTTTTTTATCTTTTAAAAATGGGTGAACATTACCACCTATAATATTTAAAGCCAAGCCTTCAGCTATTGCAGTTTTACCAACACCTGCATCTCCAATAAGTACAGGATTATTTTTTGTTCTTCGTAGCAATATTTGCTGAACTTTTTTAATTTCAGAATCTCTTCCTATTATTGGATCAATTAAATTTTGCTTTGCTAGGCTAGTCAAATCAACAGAATATTTATCCAGAAATTCGTACTTAGATTTTTCTTTTATATCCTGATCTTCATTTGATTTTTGTTCAGAAAAATCAATATTTTCTTTTTTTGTCTTAAGTTCGGAATTTGGATTAGCTACCAAATATGCAAACTGTACATTATCAACGGTCAGTCTGTTACTCAAGAATAAATCAAATGTTATATTATTAGTTGTTCTATATTCTTGGAGAGATCTTCTATTTATCACTCTTGTGATTGGAGCTTTATTTGCTAGCTCAACTAATCCTAGTAAAACATGAATGATTTTTATTTTTTCACTCTGAGTTGCATTCGCAAGTTCTAAACAAATTGAGTAGAGCTTTTGCATAGGATTTTCATATCTAATTTCTTGAATAGGAAACTTATTGTCATTGAATCCTTTCATAAGTTCTGTTTCCCAATTTTTTAGAGAGGATTCTGTAACTAAATTGCTTAGAATATTAATTACTGAATCTGTTCTTAAAAGAGACAACATAAGATGATTTATAGTAAAAAATTCTTCTCTATATGCACTAGTTGCTAGATGTTCCGCTTGATCAAAAACTTCTAAAAGTTCTTTATCCATAATATCTCTAGACCAAATTTCTGTTGAAATCATAAACTCCTCCTGCTTATATTTTCAGGCAATTCTTTTACAGATCCCCTGCTTCTATATCTAATCAATTCAGACTCAAGAAAATTGTTTTTCTTCTCGAGTTCATTAATTTGTTTAAGTAAATCAGTAATTATTTCAATTCCAGCTCTATTAATACCAAATTTCTCAATCCAATCTTTAACTTTTTCTATTTTTTCAATATCTATAACGGAATAATACCTAGTGCCTCCTGGTGATCTAAAAGGTACAACTAGGTTCCACCTCTCATAATTTCTCAAGGTTTGCTGATGCAATCCTACAATTTTAGAAACAATCCCTATTGCATAAACTGGTTCTTCTCTAGAAAAGCTAATAATATTACCTCTACTCGTATAATAAAATTATAGCATAATATATACATAATATGTATTTCCAGACTAAGATTATCTTATAACTAACATATAAGATAATTAAATAGTTTTCGAAAACTTTATAGAGATATATAATTTAGAAACACATATAATTTATTCAAAATGAGAAAACCAGAATTACCTTTAAAATTTAATAAATATCAAACTTCTCTAAATAAATTCACTAAAGAATTTTATAAAAAGCTTAAAGATCCTTTGTATGGAACACACAGGTACTTTTTAGGCTGGATAGATGAAAATGGACACGATGATGACACTACAGGTAAAGCGTTCAGACCTTCAATTATGATGCTTATAAATGAAGCTTTAGGAGGGAAAGAAAAAAATATTTTACCGCTAGCAATGTCCATAGAATTATTCCATAATTTTTCATTAATACACGATGACATAGAGGATAGGGACGAAATGAGAAGAAATCGTAAAACTGTTTGGAAAATTTGGGGTGAAGATGTAGGAATTATTTCTGGAAGTTCAATGCATGCTTTAGCAAGTAAAGCTCTAGAAGAAATCAATTCCAAAGATGAACTTAAACTTATAGAGCTAAGAAAATTGATAAATAAAACATGCATAGCTGTTATAGAAGGACAATATTTAGACATAGATTTTGAAAGTAGAAAACAAATAAATGTCGAAGATTACTTACAAATGATAGAAAGGAAAACAGGGGCATTAATTAAGACATCTGTAATTTTGGGTTCAATTCTTGAATCAAATAATAAAATAACCACTGATATATTTTCAGAAATCGGGAATACATTTGGACATATGTTTCAAATAAAAGACGATGTACTAGGAATATGGGGAAATAGCGAATTTGGTAAGCCTATCGGGAGCGACATATTAAAGAAAAAGAAATCTTTTCCAATATTGCAGCTAATCCAAACTTGCGATTCCAATGATAAAGAATTAATAAATGAAATTTTTAATGAAGAAATAAATGAAAAAGAAAAACAGATAATATTGGACTTAATGAATAAATATAAAATCAAATCTTACTGTGATTCAATTTTGAATGACAAATACAATGATACGATATCATTAATTGAAAAATTAGATATTTCCGATAAATATAAAAGTATGCTTTTAGATACAAACTTTTTCTTAATGCATCGTACAAAATAATGAACTTAATAATTAGTAATAAATACTTCAAAAAGAAAGCCATAAACAATAATTTTTATTTTTACTCCATAGAAAAAAATGATGATTTTATTGATTTAAAAAAAACAATAGATGATTTAAAGCCAAAAAATATTATTTCTTTAGATTTCGCCCTCCAAACTATAAAGCATATAGAAAATGGAAGTATTATTGTAGCAAAAGAAACTATAAGCATGAATTCTAAACCAATCAATTGGTCTGTGCCCAGAGAAGACAGATGGTTCGATACTTCTGAAGAATTAAATAAATCAATTTGCGATATTCTAGAAAAATTAACATTTGAACATTATGTAGGCTCAGGCATTGAATTAGAAAATGCTCATAATATACATCATAGATCAAATGCTAAAAAATGGATAAATGATAATCTAAATGGAATTTTCATAGATAGCTATTCTTCAAGATTAAATGAATTTATGATAAAAAACTCACTTAACATATCAATAATCAGAATAATTAATTCAAGCTTTCCAATCACAAACAACTTAAATCCTACAATTTGGAATAAGTTTAATGAATTCTTAAGAGAATTATATTTTCATAAAATAAAAACAAAAAAAATCAAAAATGAAATATTTGAAAAAAAATTATTCTATGAGTTTTCAAAAATCAGATAATATGAAAAATTTAATTTTCCTTCAATCTGGTAAAAAATTAAATTACAAAGAATCTATAAAGACATGCTATGAAATCATAAATAGGAATTATGAAAATTTTCCTATTTATATGTTTTTTATTAAAAAAAATCTTATGGATGACTTTGCAAGTATATATGCTTTTTCTAGAGGAATTGATTTTATAGGAGATGAACTTTCTAAAGAAAGCATTTTTGATGGATTAGAAATTTGGCAAAAAGAATTAGACCTTGCTTATAAAAACAGTGCTACAAATCCAGTTTTTATAGCTCTACAAAAAACAATAAAAAAATACAATTTACCTAAACTACCATTTGAAAAATTAATAAAAGCAAATTCTATAGATCAAACAAAACATAATTATAATTCATTAGAGGAACTTTATTATTATTGTGAACATTCTGCCAATCCTGTTGGAGAGATTGTATTAAATATTATGGGATATAGAGATAAAAACCTAGTAAATCTTTCTAATAATATTTGCACAGCACTTCAAATTACTAATTTCATTCAAGATATACAAATAGATTTAAGTAAAGGGAGGACTTATATCCCAGGTGAATTTTTAAAAAAACACAAAGTTGATCTATCAAAACTGAATAACAAAAAGATTTTAGATAATGATACGTACAAGGAACAATTTGAAAATCTAATTACTGAACTAGTTAATATAAATAAAACGTTATATCAGGATGGGAAAAATCTTACATCCTACCTTAAAAAGAAAGATGCGACTATAATACAAATTTTTATAAGTTCTGGTGAAAGTATATTAAAAAAAATTAGTAAAAATAAATCAAATATACTTTTAAAAAAACCTAAAACTAATTCATTGGAAAAAATCATTATAATAATCAAATCTATTTTAAAATCTTATTTACACAAAAATTGAAAAACAAAAATCAAAAAATAGCAATAATTGGGGGAGGAATTTCAGGAATAGCTGCATCAGTATTTCTTATTGAAAAAGGTTATAAAGTAGATATTTTTGAAACAAAAAAAACTTTAGGGGGGAGAGCTGGATCTATAAAAAACAAAAATATTACTGTAGACATAGGACAGCACATATTTTTACCTTCATATAAAAATTTTCTAGAAGTCCTAGAAAAACTAAATGTTAAGCAATATTTATCTATAAAAAAGAAAATTAATATTCCAGTTCAAGATAACTCAAAAACTCACTATATTAAATCAAGCATTCCTTTATATCCACTAAATTTAATTTTTTCTGTTTTAAACTACAAAAACTTAAAATTCAATGAAAGATTAAAGATAATTTTAGGTTTATATAAATTATCAAAATCAAAAGATTATAATTCTAAAACTTCCTTCAAATCATGGTTAGAAAAAAATGGTCAAAATAATGACATGATAAAAAAGTTTTGGGAAATAATTTGTGTTCCGGCTTTTAATTCTAAACTTAACGAAATAACAATGAATCATGCGATAAATTTATTTCAGATTATGATTTTCAATTATAAAAAAAATATAGGAATTTGTTATTTCAAAAAACCTTTTAGCAAAATTCTAAATAAAAATTTTGAAAATTACATAAAGAAAAATGAATCAAACTTATATCTAGGAGAAAAAATAGAAAATATAAAATATTCTCAAAAAAAATATTCATTAATGAGCAAAAATAAAAATTATGTGTATGACAAAGTCATAATAGCGACTACTATTGGGGGGATAAAAAGTTTCGATTCACCCACAAATAATAAGACCCAAAATAATAATTTAAGAACTGATGGAATAATCAATATCTATTTTTGGTTTGATAAAAAGGTAACCAACGAAGATTTTATTAGTTTTACTAATTCAAAATTAGAATGGGTATTTTCTGATAATAAATTTAGAAAATCAAATAAAGAATATAGAATCGTAATTTCTCTAAGTGCAGTTGGGAATCTATTAAAGGTTACTAATCAAAAATTAATTCAAGAATATGAAAAAATATTAAGAAAAGAATTGAATATTTCTGAAAACATAAAAAACATAAGGTCTCTTGTAATAAGATCTCCAAAGGCAACACAAATATCTACAAAAAAAATCAATCTGAATCATAAAAGTAGAAATCTATATTATGTAGGAGATTGGACTATAAATAGTTTACCAAACACTATGGAAACAGCAGCATTGTCTTCGAAAAAACTAATTAACAATTATTTTAAATAATTGAACCTATAATATTTTCTTTTTTTATTGGGCCATTCTTTATTGAATCGCAAGATTTTCCTAATAAAAATATATTATCTGACAATAAAAAATATTCAATTGATCTAATTTTACATTCAATGTTTATTGAATCAGGAATAGAAATATTATCGATTTTTTTGGTATTAACAAAAATTGAATTGTCATACACATTTAATGTTTCATTGGGTAGCCCAACTACTCTTTTTATATGATTTAATGAGTGGATTTTGCAAAAATAAATAATTACATCGAATCTTTTTATTGAGGAAAAATCAGATATTTTTTTTACCAAATAATAGGAACCTTCATGAAAATTTGGTTCCATACTATTACTATTCATTTCAGTTATTTTGAAAATCATGTAGTTTTTTGGAAAAAATAGTATATTCAATAAATTTTTAACAAAAGGTATTATCAAACTTCGTAAATTTATCATAATATATATTCTACAACCACAAGAAAAAAATTAAACAAGGAGAAAAAATGTTAAATAATATTTTTGAAAAAGTATTCAATGTACATGAAGCAACTAGTCACTGTGATATCCCGTGTGGAATTTATGATCCACATGATGCACTACAGGCGGCTCAAACAGTGATCAGAATGACGGAATTGCTTGAAGAACTAGATTATTCAAAAGGACCATCTGCAAGTCTAGGTAATTCAATGGCTAGATATGTTGCTGCAAAAGAAGAGCACGCAAAAAAAGCAAAAGATGACATTTTGGTTATATGGACTGATTATTTCAAACCAGAACATTTAGAAAAATACCCTGATTTACATGAAAAAGTTTGGAATGCATGTAAGCTAGGATCTTTTGTAAAAGTTAATGTAGACCTTGGAAAAGCTAAAGAGTTTAAAGCAGCATTAGAAGAAATAGGGGATATTTTTTGGGAAACTAAAAAATAATTATTTTTTTAGGCAGGGTCAAATAGATTCTGCCTAAAGCTCTCTAATTAATAAAACTAGGGATAGTACCAACAAAGTAATTCCTAAAATTTTACGTAACTGATTATCATTAGCAATTTTTACAAATCTTGATCCACAATACATCCCAATTATTGTAGGAAAAACAATAGTTAATACTAGAAAATAATCAAATCCTCCTGAAAACGAATGTCCTGCATAAGCTGAAATACCTACTAAAATAGACAAAAATAGGTTTATACCACCAGCTTTCTTAATATTCATCCTTAAGAAATATACAAAAGCAGGAACTCTTAGAACTCCTAAAGCCAAGCCTACAGTACCTCCGAAATAAGATATAAGAATACCCACAGTAACTTCATATAAAGAATTTTTGTTTGAAGGCTTATCTTCAAACTCACTTATTTTGTAAAAAGTCATGACTAAGCCTGATACAACAAGACAAAAAATCATAATTATTAATAGATATAATTCAGGGATTTGAAATGCAAAATACCCACCTAAGAATGCGGCAATCATTGATGGTATAGCAATTCTAATAGATGCTTTTATAGGAACTCTGTTTTGTTTTATAGCGGGTATTAAACCGGCAAATGAACCAAAGATAACAGCAAGCAAATTTGTAGATGCTGCAATAATAGGTTCAATCCCTAAAATAATTATTATAGGCAATCTTACTGCTCCTAACGCTATTCCTAAAAACCCTCCTAAGAAGCCAATTAATAAACAAATAATAGATAAGATCAAATAAATATATAAAGAGTACTCCATTATTTATGCCACCAATTGTGGAACAACTGCTAAAAGAACACCAGCCACTGTAGCTGTTCCAATAACACCTGCTATATTAGGACCCATTGCATGCATCAGAATATAGTTATTTGGATCTTCTTTAAATGCTTCATTTTGAACTACTCTTGCTGCCATAGGTACTGCGGAAACTCCTGCAGCTCCAATCATTGGATTTATAGGTTTACTTAAGAACAAGTTCATCACTTTTGCAAGTAAAATCCCAGAAATAGTAGCAAATACAAAAGAGATTAATCCAAGAATAAAAATGGATATTGTTTCTACTTTCAAAAATACACTTGCAGGCATTGTTGCACCAACTGATAATCCTAGTAAAATTATAACTACATTCATTAACTCATTTTGAGCAGTTTTTGCCAATCTATCAACAACTCCTGATTCTCTCAAAATATTACCAAACATCATAATTGAAATAAGAGGAGATGCATCTGGAACCAAAATACTAACTATTAAAATAGTCAGTATTGGAAAAATTATTTTAGTTCTCTTAGAAATCTTCTTTTCTGAATAATCCATTCTAATTCTACGTTCATTTTTTGTTGTAAAAAGTCTAATTAATGGAGGCTGAATTATAGGAACTAAAGCCATATAAGAATATGCCGCAACTGCAGTTGCACCCACAATATCACTCATATTATATAAAGGTAAAGAATTGCCCAATTCTCTCATTCTTGTTGAAATGAATATTGTAGTAGGACCATCAGCTCCCCCTATAATACCTATAGAAGCCGCCTCTAGAAGACCAAAATCAAAAAATGGAGTTAGGCTTATAAATAAAGCTCCTAACAAAGCTGCAAATACTCCAACTTGAGCAGCTGCACCCAAAAGTAAAGTTTTAGGGTTAGATAGAACTGGTTCAAAATCAGTCAAAGCTCCCATCCCTAAAAATATTAATAACGGAAGAAGATCATTTGTCATACCAATATTTTGAAAAATCCTTAGAAACCCATCTGGTTCTCCATTCCCTCCAATTCTAATCAATTCTCCCATAGGAAGATTTGCTAGTAAAATTCCGGTTGATATAGGTACCAACAATAAAGGTTCTTTCTTTTTATAAATACCTACATAATAAAGAAAAGCTGAAATAATCCACATTATTATCATTTTGGGGTTAGAAATTAAATCATTGATTCCTTCAATTAATGGTTCTATGTAATCAATCATAAATATTTTCTCAAGATTTAATTTATTTCAACTAAAGGTTGATCATACTGAACATTATCATCAATTTTTACATGAACGGCACTTACCTTTCCGGATTTAGTGGAAGAGATGATATTTTCCATTTTCATTGATTCAATAACTAATAATGGAGTCCCAGATTCAACGCTTTCTCCTTCTGAAACTAAAACTTTTAAAACTTTACCTGGCATTAGTGCCTTAATTGAATTCCCCTCTACCTTAGAGTCTAAGGATTCAATCTTAGATTCTTGTTTTTTTTCAGAATTTGGAGTAGAAGTTTGCAAAGGTTTTGTTTTGGGAAGTTGAGGTATAGTAGGTTTTGAAATAGGAATTTGTGAATCAACATCTTTGTTTACCATCAGAATCTCACCATTGACCATCACCTCATAAGAACTATTATTTTCAGATAAGATTTCTACATCGAAATGTTGGCCATTAATATTTA
Organism: Chloroflexota bacterium; assembly: GCA_002719295.1. Taxonomy (GTDB): domain Bacteria; phylum Chloroflexota; class Dehalococcoidia; order Lucifugimonadales; family Lucifugimonadaceae; genus TMED-70. Next base: position 57,717 of record PBHC01000005.1, on the reverse strand, counting down.
ATTTATATTTACTCAATTTATATCCTTCTAGATTTTCTATTCATCATTCTTGATCTATTAATAGTAATCCATGATGATTGGAACGAATTTATATTACTCATAATAGTTTTACTTTTGCTATTTTCATACATTGAAACAGCAACAGCAGCAGCAATTTCATTAGTTCGGATTTTACTCTTTTTAAATAATGAAACTGCAATGGCAGCAGCTACATCTATTAAATTATCTTCATTTTCATGATTAATAATCTTTCTTTTCTTTAATTCTTTTTGAAAAAACTCTTTTTCAAAAAAAGTTAGAATTTTTATTGATATCAAAAGTACTATTAAAACTAAAAATACTACGCTTGTACCTATCCAAAATAAATTAAATCCATCTAATATAGAATTATTCAAAATTTTCCTCGATTATGTCAAATTGCTCATTATCAGATATCGACATTATACTATTATTTTCTAAAATTTGAACGGAAATCAATCTACCATTTATTTCAAGTACTCTGTTTATGTAATTATAAATATTGATATTATCAAATTCCGTTCTCATTTCACGAAATTCATTTATAGAATCACTTAATGAAATCTCTGAAAATTTTATTCTAGAGGAAATCGGTTTTTGAGATAATTTTGACAATTCAAACCTAGGGATAACTCCTATTTTTTTATACCCTCCAGTAGTTTGAGAATCATTTAATAATATAATCGGTTGACCATCTGGAGGAAGTTGAACTGTACCAGGAGAAACTTCTGAAGAAATCTCATTTTGATCCTTAAATATACTTATTGGATTTCCAATTAATCTAATCCCTTGTCGGCTAAATTGATCAGAAATTGTAAATTCATTATTTTCGAATAAGTTTTTAATTTTGTCAGACCTAGATTCTTCATTATAAATAATCTTAATTTTTTCATTATTAAATATTCTTTTTTCGAAAAAAGAGGTTTCTGAAACGAATAAATTTTGTTGTTTTGTTGGATTTAATTCTATTTCATCACCTGAGGAAATCTTAAAATTATTAGTTATATTTGAAGGTTGATGATATGAGTAAGAATCTAAAATTTTATCAATTTTGAATCCCCCTGATACTGATAAATAAAAAATATTCCCTTTTTGAGGAATTGGAATATCTAATTTATCACCAGATTTTAACTTTATAGAAGAATTGGTTTTATAAATGAAGCTATTATTTACAGAAAAAAACTCAATTGGCCCTGTAATTGAAACTATAGATTCTATATAAAAAACACATGAAAAACCTCCTAAAGTTTCAATGCATGGTTCGTCAATGTCATTCCCTGTCAATCTATTAGCTAACTCGAAAGAAAAAGAATCTAGAGATCCTGATTTAGACACCCCAAATTTTTTTTGTCCATATCTACCTTTATCTTGAAAGCTAGAAAGTATTCCAGAATTTATAACTTTTATCATATTTTTACAAATCTCAAATTTGTTCCTGCCTCTAGTAATGCTGGAGGATTTAAATTTATGTCAAATAATTTTTTTTCAGTTTTTCCAATAATATTCCAACCACCTGGTGATGCAAAAGGATAAATTCCTGTTTGAATCCCTGCAATACCAACAGAGCCTGCTGGAACAGAAATCCTAGGAGTAGAAAGCCTTGGAAATGATATTTTTTTACTTAGTCCTCCTAAATAGGGAAAACCTGGCATGAATCCTATCATAAATATTCTGTATAAACTAGAAGTATGAATTTCTATGATCTTTTCTTCAGAAATTTTAAGTTTGTCAGACATCATACTTAAGTCAGGACCATTTTCACTTCCGTACTTTACTGGAACTTCTATAATTTTTTTCTCGTCAGAATCTGTTTTATATTTTTTTATAAAAGATAACAGCTTTTTATTAATCAGAGATTTTAAATTTTCAAAATCGATTAATAAATTATCATAATCAATAATTATGCTATTAAAAGTTGGGTAAATATCTTCAATATAATCGTTGAATTTTAAATCTATTTCTAGAAGATGAACGATCTCATGAAGCATTTGATTAGTTTTTATATCAATTTCTTCACCAAGTTTAATCACTAAAGTTGAGTCACCATGAAAATTTATAACAAAAAAATTTTTCATAAAATAACATTCGACATAGAAGTAATGATTATATTGTTTTTTTGAAATGAATTATTTATACTTCTAGCAATTTCTACTGCCCCTTCAGTGTCACCATGTAAACAAATTGAATCGAAATCAATCTTAATCTTATCCCCTTCAAAAGTATCAACTTCTTTATCTTTAATCATCTTAAGCGTTCTATTTACTATTTTTTCTGAGTCTTCTATTACAGATCCATCAATTGATCTAGGACATAGAGTTCCATCTGACATAAATTCTCTATCAGCAAAAGTCTCTCTAGAAACCTTAACTCCTGAATCTAATGCTATTTTTTCCCATAACGATCCTGCCAAAACAACATGTATAAGTTTATCGCTAATAGATTTAATTGCATTGATTATAGCTTTTGCAGTAACTGAATCATTTACTGCCTTATTATACAAAGCCCCATGAGGTTTTACGTGTTCAATATTTTCTATGCCAACAAATCCAATAAGAGCACCAACCTGATATTTAATTAAGTTTTCTATTTCATCAGAAGACATAGACATTTCTCTTCTTCCAAAACCTGCTAAATCAGGATAAGATGGATGAGCACCTATAGCTACATTGTATTTTTTTGATAAATCAACAGTCTTTTTTATCCAATTATGATCTCCTGCATGAAATCCAGTAGCTATGTTTGCAGATGAAATATATTTTACTATCTCTTCATCATAGCCAAGCTTGTATGAACCAAAAGATTCTCCGATATCAGCATTTAAGTCAATTTTGTTCATATTAGGTTAAGTAGATTTTTTGTCCAGTAGAATACGAGTCAAAAATAGCATCTGTAAATTTCATATACTTTACGCCATCTGTAAAGTTAGTATGGGTAATGATTTCTTCACCTCTGATTGCATTTATAAACTCTTCTTCTACTCTCCAAGCACCTTTCTCTTCATTAGGAACTTCTATTTCTTCTAATCTTTTTTGCCCTTGTTCTGCACCATAGAGTTTTAATGCAGGAGCTCCAGGATCATCAGTTGTCTCAGTTTTTACTACTAATGTTCCTCTAGTACCATGTATCCACATTTCAGACTCAGGAGCCATTCCTGAAACCATAGTAAATTGTAAATTAGCTGTTCCTCCACTAACCATTTCACAAAGTACGTCAAGATGATCAGGGACATCAGTGTAAGCATAGTTTCCATCATAATCTACTCTAGGATTCATAATTGTTTGAGCATTTGCTGTGATAGATTTTGCAGGACCTAGCCATCTCATAATGGCTTCATACCAAATACCCATTTGCATTATATTGTTTCCTGATAAGTCTCTATTATTTCTCCAATGAAATTCTTGATTCTCTTTAGGAAAGTCATTTCCTGCAGTAACCATTCCACGAAGATTTACTAAATCGCCTATATATCCTGATGAAATAAGCCTAATAATTGTCTTATCTATCGGTAAGGTGTGTGGCGCTGGAACAATTTGTGCAACTAAATTAGAATATGTTTGAGCGCAATCATACATTTCCATAGCTTCTTCTGCGTTCATACACATTCTAGCTTCGCATAATACATGTTTTCCAGATTGCAAAGCTTCAATAGTAAGTTTTTTGTGCATATATGGCCAAGTACCAATTACAACTGCATCAAGCCCATTATCATATACCACTTCATGCCAATTATCATAATAATTCTTAATCTCAAATTGTGAAGCTACTGCACTAGATGACTTAATTGATCTATTAGCCACAGAAACAATTTCAACTCCATCTATTTTTTGAAGAAGAGGGATATGTTTCAAAACAGTATTTCCACCAGCCCCAACAATTCCAACTTTTATAGTATCGCTCATTTTTTCACCTATTATGTATTTTTTTATGTATAATTTTTTTTTAGAATTTCAGTAACATTATTTCAAATGTTAGAAAATCATATTAGAAACATATTATTTTATGGAACCAAAAGCTGTAAATAGATTAAGTGATGGCTTAGAAATTATTTGGCAAAAGGATATTTCTTGCATATATCCGTATAAGTATCTTAGACTTCAATGTGCCTGCGCTAATTGTGTGGAAGAATTAACTGGTAAAAAGCTATTGAAAGTAACTGAAGTCCCAGACGACATAATAGTAGTTGATTATCTTATAGTAGGAAAATATGCATTGCAACCATTATGGTCAGATGGACATGAAAGTGGAATCTTTCCTTACAACAGTTTGTTATCTTACGCGATTAATGACAAAGCTGTTATTTGTGATTCCAAAAAAGAACTAATTGAAGAAATAAAAAAATCAAATATCTAATAATTTTTTGACAGTTTCAAAAACATCATTACTATCTGGCATGAATTCATCTTCCAAGCCTTTACTATATGGAACTGGCGTGTGAGGAGCTGTTACTCTTTTGACTGGAGCATCTAAATAATCAAAAGCCTTATCTGATACAACCGCAGCAATTTCACTAGCAATACTTGCCCTTGGATTATCTTCATCAACTATTACGATCCTATTGGTTTTCTTTACAGAATCAATAACAATTTGTTCATCTAATGGAGATAAAGATAAAAGATCTATAACCTCTGCATTTACACCTATTTTTTCTAATTTTTCTGAAGCTTCTTTACAAACAATAGAAGTATAGCTCATTCCAACTAAAGTTATATCGCTTCCTTCTTTAGTGTACCTTCCTTTTCCTAGATCTATTTGATAATCTTCATCTGGTACAAATCCTGTCATATTAATCAATTTTTTATCATTTACAACAAATACGGGATCATCATCCCTTATAGCTGCAGATAGTAATCCTTTGACTGAATAAGGGTCTGAAGGAGTAACGACTTTTAATCCAGGAATATGGGCTAAGATTGAATAAAAAGCGCTAGAGTGTTGAGCTGCATGTCCAGTACCCCCCCCAGATCTTGCAAAAAGAGTAAGAGGGACTTTAGTTTGCCCTCCAAACATATATCTACTCTTAGCAGCATTTGATAACAATTGGTCAAATGCTACAGTAGTAAAATCAAAATACATTAGATCTACTACTGGTCTTAAACCAGTCAAAGCAGCTCCTATAGCTGCCCCTACAAACCCAGCTTCAGAAATTGGAGCATCCATTATTCTTTCTACACCAAAATCTTGAACAAGACCTTTTGTAGCAGCAAATGGTCCGCCCCAAGCATCTAATGGCTCTTTAGTTTTTTTATCAAATCCTCCTGAAATATCCTCTCCAATTATAAGCACATTTTCATCATGTTCAAGCTCTGATCTCAGCGTGTTATTAAAAGCATCTCTGTATCTCATTTCAGATCCCTTTACATCAAATCCAGGACCTAATCCATTTAGGTTATTTATAGTCATAATTTCCTCTTGAATAGTATTATCTTAATCCTTTTAAGTCATTTGAATAATTTACGTATACATCTTCGTATAATGTCTCAGTGGGTGGGAGTGGACTTGAAAGTCCAAACTCAACTGCATTTTCTATTTCTTTTTCTATATTTTTTTTCAATGTATTCAATTCTGTTTTAGTCATTAATTTTTGATCAAGGACTTTTTTTTCAAAGCTTTTAATACAATCTTTATTTTTCCAAACTTTTTCTTCAGCTTCTGTTCTATATTTTTCAGGCTGATCGGCATGAAAATGGCCATGGTATCTATATGTTTTCAACTCTAAAAGAGTAGGTCCTAAACCTTTTCTAGCTCTAGACACGGCTTCTTCAGCTGCTTCATATACTTGAAAAACATCCATTCCATCAACAATTACACCTGGAATGTTATATGATGCTGCTCTATCAGCTATGTCTTCAACTGAAACTGCATACCAAGAAGGTGTAGCTTCTGCATATTGGTTATTTTCGCAAGCAAAAATAACAGGTAATTTCCAAATAGAAGCTAAATTCATAGATTCATGCAAGACTCCTTGAGAGGAGGCTCCGTCACCGAAAAATGCAACACCTATAGAATCTTTTTCTTTTCCTTGATATTTAGCAGTTAATGCAGCTCCGACTGCTAAAGGAATAGAAGCTCCTACTATAGCATTTGCTCCAAGCATTCCTTTAGAAAAATCAGCTATATGCATAGATCCGCCTTTGCCTTTGCAGTTTCCCGTATATTTCCCCATGATTTCTGCCATCATTTTATCTGTTTCAAGTCCTTTTGCAATGCAATGCCCATGTCCTCTATGAGTAGACCCTATCCAGTCTTTTTCTGTTAAATGAGCACATATTCCAGTGGGAACAGCTTCCTGTCCATCTGAAGGATGAGTGACTCCCATAGAATTGCCTTTATAAGTTTGTTCAAGCATAGATTCTTCAAAAAGTCTTATCCTACACATAGTCTCATAAATCCATATCAATTTGTCTTTATTAATCAAAACATCCCTTTCAAAAATATATAAATTTAAAATCCTTTAAAAGAATATTGCAATTAAATTAAAATATTTGCATAAAAATAAGGTCCCTTTTAAAGAAAAAAATAGTAGAATGATCTAAGATTAATGTAATTCAGAAAAAACATCAGGAGGGCTATTACTTTGGATCCGTTTGCACCCACAGCTGGAGAGTGGAGCGAAATAGCTAGAACAATAACGTTCTTAACGTTAGCACTAGTATCAGCTATTTTAACTGGTCCTATTTTATTAGTAGCACATGCAATTATCCCATCTGCTGTAGATTCAAAAACTATAAGCAATAAGTTTAATAAACTTAGACCAATACTTTATATTATTGGATTTATCGGATTAGCATCAATTATTACATTCTTCCTGTTGGCTTTTTTCAATATATATCCAGTGCTAGAAAGAATTTATCCAAGATTCTGGCAATAATATTGGAGAAAAAAAATTATAAAAAAAATTATAAATAGAATAAAAGAATTAGACAGAACCACTCCACTATGGGTAAAAGTTCTTATTCCTTTAGTAGGATTAGGTGGGCTAACCACACTTGCAATATTTTCAATTTTGTTAGCAGGACTTTTCAACGCATGGCTAGGACAGCCACTACCTGTTCTTGGATTTGAACAAACATTTGATCAGCCTATTAATTTTCCTCATACAAAACATGCAGCTCCAGTATCTGAAGGTGGATTAGGCATGGATTGTACTTTTTGCCATAGAACAGTTGCTAAAGCATCTTCAGCTCATGTCCCTGCAGTGGAATTATGTGCAAGTTGTCATAGAGCAGTTGGAAGTTACGAAAGTGAAGATTTAAAAAAACTAAGAGAAGCTTCAGGTATTTTTGAAAATGCTGAAGATAAACAAGTTGTTGTTGATTCAGAAATGGCATCCCCTATTAACTGGCGAAGGGTTCATAGGCTTCCTGATCATGTAAGATTTGTACACTCAGCACACATTAATTATTTAACTAACCATCCTTCCGCAATTGGGAATGTCCCAGAACGTCTAGATTTAGAAGGAAAAGAGAGTGTGCCTGCATCTCAGGTATGTTCAACTTGTCATGGTGATGTGGCTAGCATGGAAAAGGTCTACCAGGTAGAACCTTTAAAGATGGGGCAATGTGTTAATTGCCATAGAAAAAATGGAGGACCTACTGATTGTGCAGCTTGCCATCATTAGTACTAAGAAGAGAAATATTTTGAGGAAATTATGAAAATAAACAGGAGAGAATTTTTATCACTAAGTGGAAAATCTGCAGCTGGTGCTGTAATTTTTGCTGCATGTTCAATTCCTGAAAAGGAACTAATTGTTCAAAGTCCTGTCGATATGCCTGAAGATCTCGTAAGAGGAATTGATTCTTGGTATGCAACTTCATGGTCTGAAGGAGCTTCAGGAGATGGAGTTTTAGTTAGAATTCTTGAAGGTAGAATAAAAAAACTAAAAGGAAACCCTGACCATCCTGTAAACAGAGGAGGAGCACGATCTAACTTAGATTTTGCACTTCAGCTTCACTACAACCCTGACAGATTGCATAAACCAAAATTAAGAAGATCTAAAGATGGGATCCTTGCAAATACAAATGTTGATGAAATGGACAAATATATTAAAGAAGCAACAGCTAAAGGAAAAAAGATTGTAGTAGTTACTAACCCTTCTAGAAGTTCAGAAGGGTGGATTTCTCAAAAATTTGCTGAAAGCAGAGGCGGTAGATATCTAACTTATGAAGCTTTAGACCAAACAAACCTTCACGAAGCATTATATGAACTATTTGAAACGAATGAAATTCCGCATTTTGATATAGCTCATGCAGATAACGTTTTATCTTTTGGTGCAGATTGGATAGAAAATTGGATTTCACCTGCCCAATTTGGGACTGCTTTCGGTGAATTACGTTCAGGTAATAGAGGCTTCTTTGGACACGTAGAACCTAGATTTTCTTTAACTTCTGCAAATTCTGACTTATGGATGTCTCCTTATCCAGGTACAGAAGCAGATATAGCCCTAGCTATAGCAAATGTAATAATCAAAGAAAAACTTGTTCCAGACAACCAAATCAATGATTTTCTTAATAAACTTCCTAACGGTAGAGTCGAATTTGGATACAACCCAGAAGATGTTGAAAAAAGAACAGGTGTTTCTAAAGAAAAAATCATAGAAGTTGCACACAAAATTTCTAAAGGAAATAGTATAGTTTTTGCAGGTGGGTCTACTTCAGCATACACAAATGGAAAGTTCAATACTTATATAGTATATTCTCTAAATATCCTCCTTGGATCTGTAGGTAAAACTGGCGGAATAATAATAAACCCTGAAGTTGAAAAAGAATACATAGGTGGTTCCAATCAATCAAATAATCTCGAGCAGTGGCAGGAAGAATTAGCTCAATGGAGAGCAGGATACGTTGATACCGTAATAATCAAAGGAGTAGATTTGGCTTACTCAATGCCAAATTCTCTAGACGTTTTAGGGGCTCTGAAAAATGTTGAAACTGTTATATCTTTTGGGAACATGATGAATGAAACATTAGAAGCTTCAGATATTGTTGTACCAGATACAACTTTTTTTGAAGAATGGGGATCAGAAATTCCAAATCCTCTTCCTGGATACATGACTGTTTCTCTACAACAACCAGTTGTGGTTAAAGAAGGGCCTGGTGCTTCAGGAGCTATAAGTTATGTTGATACTTTGCTTGATATAGAGCCATCAATAAGTGGATCTAATAAGTCTTTAGTTAAGAAAATATTTGATAATGAATATAAAGAATCAAATAGTTCTGGTTCAATTATTGCAAATGATAAAAATTCTTTTATGAACGGTGTTCAACAAAGAGGTGGATATTGGAATAAATCTATTACAGCTGATCAGAAAAAAATCAGATTAAAAAATGCTTTTGAATTTGAAAATAAAAATATGTTTTCAAACTCAGATACAAATTATGGAGAAGAATTTCATTTGATTCCATTCACAAATAATTTGGGAGATGGGAAATATGCAAATGTTCCTCTAGCTCAAGAAGCTTATGACGGTATAACTACTGCTGCATGGGAAACATGGGTAGAAATAAATGCTCATCAGGCAGAAGAAATGGGAATTAAAGAAGGTGATATTATTTATCTGAAATCTGATTCAGGAGAAATAAAATGCCTTGCCTATCCTCATCCTGCAGTACAACCCGGAACCCTTTGCGTTCCTACAGGACAAGGGACAGAAAAAGGTGGAAGGTATTCTGAGAATAGAGGATCAAACGTATTGAAGATTTTATCTGGATTAACAGATGAAAAATCTGGGTCTTTTGCATGGGCATCAACCAAAGTGTCATTAAAAAGAGCCGGTGGTAATAAAACAATGCCTAAATTCGAAGGTGATGTAACTGCATACCCAGTTGAACCCGGGATTCCTGTATTGGTTGTTAAACCTGGGCAAACAGCTCATGAAGCAGAGGAAGAGAATCATCATAAATATCAAGAATCTATAAATTTTAGAGAGAGTCATGGACATGGAGATGATCATGGTGATGGACATGGAGATGATCATGGTGAAGAAAAGCCTGAAAATAAAGAAAAAAGTTCTCATTAGAACAAAAGAGGAATAATTATGGTAGCTGAAAAAGATAGAAGTTGGGGAATGGTAATTGATACCGACAAATGTAATGGTTGCAGTGGATGCGTTACAGCTTGTCAAGTCGAAAATAATATTCCGCTAAACGATCAAAATAAATTTGAACGAGGAAGAGTAATGTCTTGGATCAGGATTGAAAGATACTGGGAAGGAGAATTCCCTAATGTAAAAGCAAGATTTATTCCTATAATGTGTCAGCATTGTGAAAATGCTCCATGTGAACCTGTTTGTCCCGTTTATGCCACCTATCATAATAATGAGGGATTAAATGTCCAAGTATATAACAGATGTGTTGGAACAAGATATTGTGCAAATGGTTGCCCATATATTGTTAGAATGTTCAACTATTGGGAACCTACATGGCCAGAAGAAATTAGAAACCATCTTAATCCAGACGTTACTATTAGAAGTAGAGGAATAATGGAAAAATGTAGCATGTGCATGCAAAGGATTAAGAGAGGTACAAGGAAATCTGGAGATCAATTGCAAGATGGAGAAATAAAAACAGCATGTCAAGAAGCATGTACTACAGGGGCGATAACTTTTGGCGATCTAAATGATCCTGAAAGCGAAGTTTCAATATTAGCAAAAAGTGACAGAAAATATTCTCTAATGCCTCAATTGAATACAAATCCCAATGTAGTATATTTGGCAACTGTAGACCCATATAAAGATAAAAATTTTGGAGAGAAAGCTAAAACCAATGAGCACTAACGAAGAACATTTCCATTGGCCTCCTAGTGATCCAAAAGTAGTAAAGGATGAGCTTATCTCTAGTACAAATAGAGGTGGAAAGTTTATAAAGAAAAGTATTTGGGTTCTTACACTATTAAGTATTTTAGGAATAGTTGGACTTTTAGGTAAATTATTTTTAGAAAGCGATGATCAAACACAATGGGGGTATATTGCTGCAGTTTTAGCATTTATATTGAGTACAACTTCAGGTGCTCCAATGGTAGCGGTTGCGCCATTGATAGCAAAAGCCAATTGGGCCAGACCCATATCAAGAATCGCTCATATTATTGGAGCGGTTGGAATTATTAATATTATAATAATGATTCCTTTACTTTGGGTACTACCTCCTCTTATGGTTGATGGTGCTAGAAGGAGATCTATTTGGTTTGAAGCTCCAAATTATAGTCCTCACTTTTGGGATACATTAAGTTTAATAATGTTAGCAATAGTTGGACTTGCTTTATTATATTCTTCTGCTTTACCTGATTTTGCTACTATAAGAGACAACTCAAACGGAGCAAAACAAAAAATAGCAAAATTTTTAGCTAGAGGATTTATTGGATCAACTGTACAGTGGAGTACTCTTAGAATGAGAATTGGAATGATGAGTACATTTTATTTCTTTACATTAATTTTTGTCCATACATTAATTTCAATCGATCTTAGTTTAAGTATGGTTCCTGGTTGGAGAGATGCAATTTATCCAATGGCTCATGCCATGGGAGGTATACAAGGGGGGATTGCTTCTGTAATTATAGTTGCATGGATTGTTAGAAAATATTTTGGTTACGAAAATTACATTACAATAAATCAATTTTGGGCTTTGGGTAGACTAATGTTTGCCGCAAGTCTAATGTGGATATACTTTTTCTACTCAGCATTTATTGTTTTCTGGTATGGTAAATCAATGTCAGATACAGCATGGTTAGATTTATTAATTAGAGGACCTATGATGTATGTATTTATATTAGGCATGCTATTTAGTTTTATTTTTCCATGGTGGTGGTTGATATGGAACAAAGTGAGAAACTCTGTAAATGGCCCTTTTTACGGTGCAATATTAGCTATTTTAGGAGTATTTTTTGAAAGAATAAGATTATATGTTCCAGCTTGGTCTGTTGACCCCTCACTTATCCATGATAAATGGTTGAAAGTAATACCTAAAACTTTATTTCCAGACATATGGGATATATTAGTTTTAGTAGGGGCTGTGAGTTCTGTATTTCTTATTGTGATAATCATCTCAAGGGTAGTACCTTTTATAGGAGTGTGGGAGATTCAACAGTTTAATTTATTGGCTAAGCCCGTGAAGTATATAAAAGCTCATGGTGTTAGGGTTGCAAAGCCAGATTAATAGAGGAGAATTATGCAGCAAAGAGATAATGAAAATAGATTAAGTCAAGAGTATACAAACTCTGTACTTTTAAACGGAACTTTACAAACACCTAGATGGTGGCCATATCTTGTATCAGTGTTAGGATTCTTTGTAATTATTGGATTTGTACTTTTTGGAATTCAAATAAAGTATGGACTTGGAGTTACAGGTCTTAATAGACCAATTTATTGGGGCCTATACATTACTACATTTGTTTTTTGGGTGGGTATATCTCATGCAGGAATTATGATTTCCGCTATACTTAGGCTAACTCAAGCAGAATGGAGAAGGCCCGTAACAAGAGCTGCGGAAATATTAACTATATTTTCCTTGGCTACTGCTCTAGTTTTCCCTCTTATTCACGCAGGAAGAACATGGAGAATTGTTTACTGGTTAATTCCATATGACGCATCTAGAGGGATATGGCCTAACATAAGATCACCTTTATTTATGGACCCAATAGCAATATCAACATATTTAACAGGTTCAACACTTTTCTTATTTGTAGCACTTCTTCCTGATTTAGCTGTATTGAGAGATAGAACTACAGGATTTAGAAAAGGATTCTACACAATTTTAGCATTAGGTTGGAGAGGAAATCCTAGACAATGGAAAATGCAAGTTGTTGGAGGAATTCTATTGTCAGCATTAATGCTCCCAATTTTCGTATCAGTTCATTCAATTGTTTCGTGGGACTTTGCAGTTACAACTGCAGTAGAAGGGTGGCATTCAACAATTTTTGCTCCTTATTTTGTTATAGGAGCTGTCCACTCTGGTGTATCAGCAGTAGTTACTATGATGGCATTAATGAGATGGGGGTGGGGATGGAATGAATTTATTAGACCTGAGCATTTTGATGCACTTGCAAGATTACTAACTGTGGTTGCAACTGCTTGGTTAGGATTCACATTTTTAGAACTTTTATTTGCTTTATATGGATTAGATGCACCTGAAATAGCTCTTAGAGAAATGCAAATATTTCAGTATCCATGGAATATGCTATTCTTAACCTTCTTGCTAACGGGATATATTTTGCCTGTTCCAATGTGGATTTTTAAAAGAATAAGAACAAATATTGCATTAATGTTTTGGAGTTCAATATTAGTAAATATAGGAATGTGGCTTGAAAGATTTTTGATCATTGTTCCAGGCCTAGCTAGAAGGACCCCTTTTGTATTTACATGGGAAGCATACTCACCGAGCTGGTTTGAATGGTACGTACTTTTTTGGTCATTTTGTTGGGTTACTTTATTAATGTTAATTTTTTCTAGGATTTTCCCATTAGTTCCTTTATTTGAACAAAAAGAAAGTGAAGTTTTTAGCGACGATATAAAAATAGGTCGCGCAACAGTTCCTACTATATTTAGAGAGGAAGAGGAGTAAAAAAATGAAAAGCTTATTAGGTTTATATATAGATCCAAATGATGCCGCAAACGCCATGGATGGACTAAAAGAAGGAGGCTTTGAAGTTGGGACATTTGATGTTCTAACAGGAACGCCTTATCCTGAAGGAGCATTTGGTGAGCATGTCCCCCAGCATAGGTTATTTAGGTTTCCAGCATTTGGTGCAATTATAGGATTCAGTTTATCTCTATTTTTAACCACTGCAACACAATTAGCATATCCATTAATCACTGGAGGAAAACCTATTCTTTCTATTTTTGCAATGTTAATCATTATGTATGAAATGACTATGTTATCAGCTGTGATTTTTAGTGTAATAGGAATAATCTTTGAATCAAGATTGCCAAACATAGCTCCAGGAGTTTATGATCCTAGGATTACTGAAGGGTATATAGGTGTAGTAATTTCTGTAGAGGATTCTGATTTTAGTAAAGCTAAAAAAATATTAGAAAAATCTGGTTCTGAAGAAATAAAAGAGGGTTAAACTAGTAAAATTAATAATATGAAGATAAATAAAAAAATAATAATTCTTTTATCGTTATTAGTAGTAATGTTGACTTCTTGTGTTCAGCAAAATAACACTTATCCCGTAGAAATTTTCAGTGAAATGCATTACAACCAATCTAATAAATATCAAGAACCTCCTAGAGTACCTGCACATCCAGACAGTGTAACATTCTCTGAAGTTGGAAGTGATAAAAATTTAGATATGAACTTAGACTCATCTGAAGACTATGATGGGTCATACTTATATACTGTAAACTGTGCATTTTGTCACGGTGATAATGCTGATGGAAATGGACCTGCTGCTAGTAAAATTACAGATGAAGAAAATTATTGGTATAAAGTTACTGGTGAAAAGCATAAAAATCCAGCTAATTTATTAACTTCTCAACTATCTAAGGACAATGCTGTAGTATTTATAAAAGGTGGAGCAGGCCTTATGCCAGCTTACGAAAATATGCTTACTGAAGACGAAATTAAAGCAATCGTAAATTACATATGGGATGATTTACAATAATCTACCTAAAATAGGCTTAGTTATAATATTTGTTTTTTCTATTAATGCATGTTTTGCATCCCAAAATAATTCGGAAGATAGTCTATACATAAAATTAGAAAAAGAAATAATGTGCCCTGTTTGTGACGGTCAAACACTAGACCAATCTCAATCATTAATTGCAAACAATATGAAAGATACAATAAAGAAGAAAATAGAAGAAGGGTACACTGAAGAACAGATTAAGACTTATTTTATTAATAGATATGGAGAATCTGTACTAGCTTATCCTAAAATGACTGGTTTTAACTCAATTGCTTATATAATTCCCGCTATTGCTGTACTACTTTCAATTGTGGTTTTAGGTTTATATATAAAAAGAGATAAAATCAAATGAATACTTTTGGATTCTACATTCTTATACTAGGATTTATACTATCTCTATATTCATCTATTCTGTTTTTCTTAGGATTCTACAAAGAACATAAAATTACAATAAAAAGTGCAACAAGAAGTTATTACCTTTCAATAATAATGATTTTTATATCTTGTATTTCACTGATATCACTATTTTTATCAAATGACTTCTCTAATATTTATGTATTTAATCATTCAAGTTTAGACATGAATAGGGCTTTAACTTTTGTTGCTTTTTATGCTGGAAATGCAGGCTCTTTATTATATATTTTGTTGGTTCACGCTATTCTAAGTGGTTTTTTGTTATTTTTTTCTTCAAAAAAAATAAAACCAAGTTTAGCTTATTCGTGTGGAATTCTTTCCTTAATAAGTTCCTTTTATATTTTTGTATTACTTTTTTTTGCAAATCCTTTTGAAGTTTCTCAATTAAATCACACAGATGGGAAAGGAATAAATCCTCTTTTGAGACACCCTGGTATGTATATCCACCCTCCATTACTTATGTCAGGATTGGCATCAATATCAATCCCTTTTGTTATTTCACAAGGAGCTTTGTTTGATTCTAAAAAAGAAAATAATTGGTTTGGATTATTGAGAATATGGAGTTTAATTTCTTGGGCATTATTAGGTGCAGGATTATTAATAGGAGCATGGTGGGCTTATACTATTCTTGGATGGGGAGGTTATTGGAGTTGGGATCCTATAGAAAATGTAGGTCTAATGCCTTGGCTGGTATTAACAGCTTTAATTCATTCAATAATGGTAGAAGAACGAAGAGGGATGTTTAGACTGTGGAATATTATTCTTGTTTCATTAACATTCGTTCTAGCATTATTAGGAACTTTTATAAATCGTGGTGGACCTGTCGTTTCAGTACATTCATTTGCAGCTTCGACCCTAGGTTTCTTATTTCTAGGATTCATGATAGTGATGACTTCATACAGTCTTTTTACTATTATTTACAAGTACAAAAATATTAAAGAAAGTAAAAATAAAATTGAATCTTATTTATCAAGAGAATCGTCATTTTTATTAAATAATGTACTACTTGTTCTTACCTCTTTAATTATATTATGGGGAGTTTTATTTCCTGTTGTATCTATACTATTTACAGGAACAGAGATAAGTGTTTCTGCCCCATATTTTAACAAAACAGCAGGACCTATTTTATTAGCGATTATTCTATTAATGGGAATAGGACCAATTCTATCTTGGAGAAAAACTAGCTTCAAAGCAACAATATCCAGAATTTTGCCATCTATAATACTTACATTAATATTTTTCATTTATTTAATAATAATAGGAATAAATAAATTCTTTCCTATTATTTCTTTATGCTCAATATTCTTTGTTCTAACCATTATATTTAAGGAGTGGATAGGAGGCACCCGATCAAGAATGACTAACTCAATGAACCCATTGACTGCATTCATTAAAACGATAATTTCAAACAGGGGAAGAAATGGTGGTTACATAGTTCATCTTGCTATTTTAGCTTTAGCTTTTGGTGTAGTTGGGACAAAATTTTATGACCAAAGAGTTGATACAAATATTAGTATTTCAGAAGAAATAGCTTTTAAGAACTACAATATATATTTTGAAAATATAGACCAAGAATTAACAAATGGAAATTCTGTTACAAAAGCTAAGTTTTCAATTTATGATGAGCATAAAAAATTTATTGGAAAAATAGAAGCAATGCATTCATATTACCCCAACTATAATCAGATAAGTGTTAGGTCTGGCATATTGAGTAATCCAATAGAAGACTTATACATCATTCCAAAAGATTTTATAGATGAAACTAATATGACAGTGAGAATAGCAGTTAACCCTTTAGCATGGTGGATTTGGGCTTCAGGTCCTATACTATTAATAGGCACAGTTATTACACTTTGGCCATCTAGACAAAGGAAAGATTAATTATGGAAATAATACTCTCAGTAATTTTTTTAATCATAACTATTCTATCTACTGTTTTAATATTAAAGCCATTTATAGATAAAAATGAAAAATAAAATATTAAGTAAAATTTCAATTCCAATTCTTTATGTAATTTTATTTATATTTTTTACTTCAGGTAATCTATTAAACGCAGAATCTGAAGTTAAAATAGAAGATATTCTATTAAGTGAATATAATATGTCTATTTTGTCAGTTGACCAAAATGATCAGTCTCTATCAATAATTACAGCTGTCAAAATTACCAATGAAAATCAGAATACTTTTGTTCCAAATTTTTCAGAAGTCGCAAAGACTGGTATGAATTTTATAAGATTTAGCTTACCTGAAGGTTTTTATGATCTGTATGTAGAGACAGATTTACCAAGTGGAAACTTAATAGAGATGCCTCAAGGATTTGCTCTTACCTCAGAAATACCTTCTGGAAACTTTAATCTGATTTTTAGCTATTATGTAAAATACAAATCTTCTCAATTTAATTTTCCTTTACATTTTCCACACGGTACTGAATCTTTCAAAATTATTATTCCCGAAGGATCCGGAATAATAAAAGGAGAAAAAATTTCATTTGATAAAAAAATTCAAATTTCATCTAAACAATTTGATGAATACATAGGTAAAAAATATTCAAATGGAGAATACTTAAATCTTGAAATGGTCAATATCCCATCTAGTTTCTTAAAGAAACTTTCGAATTCCTTAAATTTTCAAATAATTAACTTAATTGTAATAATAGTTATGTTGAATATAATAGTTGCTTTTTTTGGCCTCAGATATATAAAAAATAAAAGAAATAAAAATGTATAAACTAAATATTAGAAACATCTCAATATCAATAACTATTTTATTTTTCTTATTGTTTTTTGTATTTTTGATTCTTGGAACTTTAAGCGAAAAAGCTCCAAAAATAAACAGAGGGGTAAATACTATTATGGGAGAAGTTGGAATCTCTGCACCCGAAGGAACAAAATTTGCATTAAAAAACTTAAAAGGAGAGACAGTAAATTTAGAAGATTTCAAAGGGAAACCTGTTGTAATAGACTTTTGGTCATCATGGTGTGGACCATGCATCAAAGAGGCTGGAGTTTTAGCTGATGGATACAAGGAATGGAATTTTAGAGGAGTAGAATTTGTAGGCATTGCAATATGGGATGACAAAAATAGTATTGAGAATTTTATTCAAAATAATGATATTCAGTATGAAATATTGATTGATAAAGAGGGATTCACTGCCGTAAACTTTGGAGTAATAGCTGTTCCAGAAAAATTTTTTGTAAAAAGCGATGGAAGCTTTGCATTTAAAATAAACGGACCATTAGATATGAAATCTTTGGATAAATATATTTCTAGACTTTTAGAAGAGGAAAAAAAATAAATGGGTTTTAATTCTTTTGAATCTGGGCATAAATTTGGACCATACGAAATTTTGCTAGATAAAAAAATATCAAGTCTATACTCTAAAGCTGTAACTAATAGAGACATAAATAGTCATACTCCATTTGCAATAGTTTCTATGTCTTTTGGAAAACTCCTAGCTGATGTGGAACTAGAAGAAGGGGCTATCCATTTAAATCAATCAATTCATTGGGAACACCAGTTTAATGAAAATCAAAAAATATATGCTATTCCTAAAATAGAATCTAAAACAGAAAGAAGAAATAATATTTTTATAAAAATTAAGATTACTTATTCTGATGAGTCCAAAAATAAATTAGGAGAATCAATAAGTACAATCTTAATAACAGATGAAGGAGAATAAAATTTCAGATTATTTAGAAATAAAAATAACTCAGCAAATGATTGACGATTATGCAAAAGCATCAAAGGATTTTAATCCCATACATATTGATGAAGAATTTGCATCAAAGTCAATATTCAAGTCTAGGATAGCTCATGGGATGCTTACTTTATCATTGATTATGGAGCATTTATATGAAGTTTATTCGGAAAAAATGCTTCAAAACACTATTTTTGAAGCAAGATTAAAAAATCCGGTATATTCTGAAGAAAAGATAAAAATTTACTTAGAAGAAAAATCGAATGAAAAAATTAATATTATTTGTAAAAAAGATAATGGTGATGAAGCTGTTTCTGCTTCATTGTTATTCAAATAGGAGATTAAAACATGGAGAAATTTGAAGGAGTTATTGCATTAGATGCTATGGGTGGAGATTATGGCCCGCAAGTAACTGTACCAGCAGCAATAAGTGCTATAAAAGATTTTGGAATAAAAGTAATTTTAGTGGGTGATCCTGACGAAGTTGGGAAGGAACTTTCTAAATTTCCAAAAGAAATAACAGAAAAAATGAAAGTGATTCCATCTGAAGGTGTAGTTAATGAGGGAGAAAGTCCTGTAAGTGCATACAGAAATAAACCTAAAGCATCGATCTTTATTTCCGCAGGTTTAGTAAAAAAAGGCTATGCAGATGGAGTTGTAAGCATGGGATCTTCTGGTGCAACATTGGCAGCAGCTTCTATTTTATTTGGAACTATGGAAGGAATCGAAAGAGGTTCTATAGGTGGTCCAATTATTGGTTATTCACCTGAAATGGTTCTTTTAGATTTAGGATCAAATGTTGACACAAAGGCTCCCCAATTAGCAGATTTTGCTGCAATAGGTGATCAAGTATCACAATTGATGTTCAATAAAGAAAACCCAAAAATTGCTTTATTGTCAGTAGGCTCAGAAGAAGGAAAAGGAAATTTACTAGTCAAAGAAACGTTTCAATTACTATCAAAAAGTTCATTGAATTTTGTTGGAAACATAGAACCAGAAGATCTCTTTGAACAAAAAGTAGATGTAGTTATATGCGATGGATTTGTTGGAAATATTCTTTTAAAAACTACAGAAAGCTTAGGAAGAAAAATTTCTAAAGAAATTTTAGATAAAACTGGAAATAAGGAAATATCAGATGAAATATTAAATAAAACAAATGTCTTATCCGAATCATATGGAGGGGGCCCAATTTTTGGAATAAATGGAATTGCAATCATAGGTCATGGATCATCAAAAGTTTCAACAATAGTAAACGCAATTAATACTGCAAAGCTAACTATAGAAAATGATTGGGTTGAAAAACAACAAAAAGCAATTAAAAAAATTAGATCAGAAATTAAGGATTAAGTTATGGAAGATATACCAAGAGTGGCATTAATAACAGGTGCATCAAGAGGCATTGGAAGAGCAATTGCACTAAGACTAGCTGAATCTGGACATAAAGTAGCAATAAACTACAACTCTCATAAAGAAGATGCTGAAAACGTCCTCAAAGAAATTGAATCACTAGGATCTGAAGGAATTATAGTCAAAGGAAATGTATCAAAAATAAATGAAGTAGAAGATATGATAAAGGCTGTAGAACAAAAGTTAGGAAACATTGAAATTTTATATAACAATGCTGGTATTATATCGGACTCTTTACTAATGAGAATGAAGCTAGAAGACTTTGATAGAGTAATAGATACCAATCTTAAAGGAACTTTTTATTGCACAAAATTATGTATAAACAACATGATAAAAAATAGATGGGGAAGAGTAATAAATATTTCTTCTGTAGTAGGAATAAGAGGAAATATAGGGCAATCAAATTATTCTGCATCAAAAGCAGGTATACATTCCTTCACAAAATCAATTGCAAAGGAAGTTGCAACTAGAAATATCACTGTTAATGTAATCGCTCCTGGATATGTTTCAACCGCAACTACAGATGTACTCTCAGAAAAAGTTAAAAATGAAGTTATGTCATGGATTCCAATGCAAAGATTTGGAGAACCTGATGAGATTGCTCCTATAGCTGCTTTTTTATCCAAAGAAGAAGCAAGATATATCACTGGAGAAATAATTAGAGTAGATGGTGGAATGGCAATATGATTTTTAAAAATAAAACCTTACTTCTGACAGGTGGCTCTAGAGGATTAGGGAAAAAAATATGTTATGAGTTCGCAAAAAGAGGCGCTAATATCATTTTTACGTATGTAAGAAGCTCTACTGAAGCTAAAAAATCAATAAAAGAACTAGAAAAATTTGGTGTAGATGTTATATCTAAAAAGCTAAATCTAAACTCTAATGAGGATATCAACAGATTTAGTAATGAAATAAAAAAATTAAATATTAAACTTGATTTCTTAATAAATAATGCAGCATCAGGAGTAATGAAAAATTCATTAGAAACTACTGAAAAACATTGGGATTGGACAATGCAAATAAATGCAAAAGGGCCATGGATCTTATCAAAAAACCTATCAGATATTATGAATAAAAATTCTAGAATAATTAATATATCTTCACCAGGATCTTCTAAGGTACTAAAAAATTATTTTTCTATAGGGGTTTCAAAAGCAGCATTAGAATCCATCACAAGATACATGGCTTTTGATTTAGCAAAAAAAGACATAACAGTAAACTCTATTTCAGCAACTATGTTAGAAACAGATGCCATAAAGCATTTTCCTAATCAATCTGATATAAGCAAAATACTAGAAAGAAAAAATCCTACTCAAAAAAAACTTTTAACAGAACATATAGCCAAAGCTGCAGTTATGTTATGTAATGAAGAGTCAGAAATGATAATAGGACAAAATATATTAGTTGATGGAGGAGATACTTTATTACTCAGCTAAATTTTTATAATTTCTTCAGTTAGTAAATAAGAAAACCTTTTCTTAATTAAAGAAAGACCTAAAAATCCATCAGCTTTCTTATGAATACTTAAAACATTACCTATATTTTTTGAATCTATAATAATTTTTGAATTGATTTCCAACTCAGACTTTGTAGAAAAAGGAACCAGTTCCCTACTTACTTTTTTATAGTTATGAAGTCTCGCAATAACTTCTTGTCCTACATAGCAACCCTTATCAAAAGAAATTATATCTAAAAGTCCTAACTCAAGAGGGTTAGCCTTAATCATTGATTCTTTAATACCTATATATCTCATTTGAATATCTAAGGTATTTTTTTCGTCAATTGATATCTGTTTATAATCAGTTTTATTAAATTTTTTAAACTCATCATCAGATGAAAACAGTTCATATCTCATAAATTCTTTATATTCATACGTACTAATTAAACTAAAGTTTTCTAAATCTATAGAATTTTCTGATTTTTTAGAATAAATTACAATCTTATTTAAATTACCATTATGTTTTATCTCTACATCATCAATAATTATATATTTTTTCATATATTCGATAGACCTATCTGTTTTGATGTCTGAAACAAAAATTATTTTTTTTTCATTAATCACTTTATAGGTTAATATATCTATTATTGAACCTTTGTTATCTGTAATAGCGGTTCGGGAAGAATTGATTTTAAAAATATTATTTGTAGACATCCTATCTAAAAAAGAAATAGCATCATCACCAATCATAGAAAAGGAATTATAATTTTGGTCAATAAAAATTGAAGAATTATACTTATCAATATTTATATATTTCATCTATACAGAAAAAGAATCTCCACAACCACAAGAAGATGTTGCGTTTGGATTCTTGAATTCAAAGCCCTTTCCATTTAATCCATCTGAATAATCTAAATAAGTTCCAGCCAAGTAAACATATGCTTTTTTAGGTATGTAAACTTCAAGGCCATTTTGAGAAATAACTTTATCTGAATCATCAGGGCCTTCTACAATTTCCAAAACATACTGCAAACCAGAGCAACCGCCACCCTTAACTGCAACTTTCAATCCAAATTTATCTCTTGATTCATTATGGGCAAATTCCTTCACTTTTTCACAAGCTTTTTCAGAAATTTTTATTGTATTGATTGGTATGTTTGTTTCCATTTTGTTTTTAAGAAATGCTTTTATATATAAATAATTTATAATTTATTTGAAATTTAAATGTACTATTTATTATATAAATAATTAATAAAAAATAAAAGAATTGGCTAAATTATATACAAGAAATGGTGATAAAGGAGAAACTTTTTTACTTTTTGGTGAAAAGGTTTCAAAAAATGATATCAGGGTTGAATGCTATGGTGCTATTGACGAATGTATGTCCAACTTAGGAGTAGCAAAGGCAATTCTAAATGATAAAAACCAACAAGAAGTCGAAAATTCAATACTGGATATTCAAAGAAAATTATTTATTATTTCAAGTGAAATTGCTTGTCCTAAAAATAAATATGCTGAGATGAAAAAGAAGTATCGATATATATCTGAAGATATGATCAAAGAAGTTGAAGACAGTATAGATTATTTTCAAAAAAATACACCTGAAATTAATTTTTTTGTTCTACCTGGATCAAGTCAAACCTCCTCTTATATTGATATTTCAAGAACAATTTGTAGAAAAGCTGAACGGTTATGCGTGAAAGTTAAAGGAAATAATCTACTCAATAATGAATTAAACCTTATTCTTCTAAATAGGCTAAGCGATTTACTCTTTATACTAGCAAGATACATAGACAAAGATAATGAATATATTAAAGCTACGGAATAATTAATGCCAAATATTTCAATCCTTGACACAAAATCAGCAAATTTTCATAGTGTAAAAAAAGCAGTAGATTTATTTGAGAGAGATAATGTTATAACTTCTTCAAGAGATCAGGTTTTGAAAAGTAAAGCACTAATTATCCCGGGAGTTAGTTCCACAGACACTGTTTTAAAGAATATATATAAATCTAAACTAGATGAAACTATATTAGAATTTTATGGACTAGGAAGGCCTATTTTATGCATATGCGTTGGTATGCAGATATTATTTGATAGTTCTGAAGAAGGCAGCTTGCCAGGATTAGGTATTATTGAAGGTAAAGTTATCAAAATCCCTGAGTTTGATAAGAAAAAAAATAAATATAAAATCCCACATATGGGATGGAATCAAGTAGAAAATTCAAAAAATTCTAATCTTTTTTCAAATATTGAAAATAAAAGTGATTTTTACTTTGTGCATTCATTTCAATGTATACCAAATGATCCAAACATAATTTCAGGAAAAACCAACTATTCTAATGAAATAGTAGCTTCTATTGAAAAAAATAATTTATATGCTGTACAATTTCACCCAGAAAAAAGCTCAAATAGAGGTTTAAAAATTTATGAAAATTTTATCAATTTAACAAGAAAGAATTAGAATGAAAATATTTCCAGCAATTGATATCAGAAATGGCAAATGTGTCCGATTAATAAAAGGTGATTATGATAACGAAGTAGTATTTAATGAGGACCCATATAAAGTCGCTAAAAATTTTGAAGATATTGGAAGTAAATATGTTCATATAATTGACTTAGATGGTGCTAAAGATGGAATTTCTACAGTCAAAGATAACATAACAAAAATAATCAATAACACAAACCTAAAGATTCAAGTTGGAGGAGGAATTAGGACTTTTGAAAAAGCTGAATCTTTTTTAAACCTAGGAGTAAGTAAAATCATTTTTGGAACTGCTGCTTTAGAAAATAAATCAGACGTATTAGAGGCAATAAAAAAATATAATTCTCAGATAATTGTAAGTATTGACGCATTAAATGGAAAAGTGAAAACAAAAGGTTGGTTGCAAGATGCAGGAATTGATGTAAAAGACCTTGTAATTGAATTGCAAGATAACGGTTGTAAAAACTTTATTTATACTGACATTGAAAAAGATGGGACTTTAACGCACCCTAATTTTAAGTATATTTCAGATTTAAGAAAAATTTGTGAATCAGAATTGTATATAGCTGGAGGCATTTCAGATATAAATGATATTTCAAAATTAAAAAACCTAGGAATTGATGGAGCCATTTTAGGTATGTCGATTTATACTGGTAAAATTGACCTTAATAAGCTACTAAATCAATAAAAAACTATGCTAAGTAAAAGAATAATACCTTGTTTGGATATAGATGGTGGGAGAGTTGTAAAAGGAACAAATTTTGTTAATATAAGAGATGCAGGTGATCCTTCAGAATTAGCAGAATTTTATAATAAAGAAGGTGCGGATGAGCTAGTATTTCTTGATATAACTGCAACACACGAAGATAGAAAAACACTTATAGATGTTGTAAGAAAAGTTTCTTCTCAAGTTTTTATACCTCTTACTGTTGGTGGAGGGATAAGAGCAATAAAAGATATGAAAATAATGCTAGAGGCTGGCGCTGATAAGGTTTCCATTAATTCATCAGCTATAAGTAATCCAAAATTAATTACAGAATGTTCTAATGAATTTGGATCTCAGTGTGTAGTTAGTGCTATAGATGTAAAAAAAATAGGTGATAAATGGATTGTTTTTACACATGGAGGAAGAAATATTACGGATATAGATGTAATGGAATGGGTACAAATTGTAGAAGAAAATGGGGCTGGAGAAGTATTATTAACCAGCATGGATAGAGATGGATCTTATGATGGATATGATTTAGAGCTTTTATCTAAAATCAATGAAAAAATTTCAATCCCTTTAATTGCTTCCGGAGGAGCAGGTAAATTAGAACATTTAGTTGAAGCTTTATCTGTTGGAAATGCGGATGCTGTTTTAGCAGCAAGTATTTTTCATTATGGAGAATTTTCTATAAAACAAGCAAAAGATTTTCTAAATAATAATAAAATTCAGGTGAGATTATGATAAAAAAAGATACTCCATCAATAATTATATTTGATTGCTTTGAAACAATTGTTGAAAACGATAGAACAAGCTGGATAGATTTATTTAAGCTTTTTGTTAAAGAGAATGATTGGAATGTAGATCCTAAAATACTTTGGGATACTTGGAAAAGTGATGAAGTATTATTTAGAAAAGTCAGAACAAACCTAGAGGATTTAAATCTAAATCCAGATTTTAAAACCTATGAAGAAGCATGGGCAGATTGTTTTGAAAAAGTATTATCTAGACTAAAGCTTAAAGGCGACCCTAAGATTTTAGCAAATAAATGCGTAATTAATATGGGAAAAAATAAACCATATAAAGATAGTTCTGATTACTTAAATAAACTTTCTAATCATTGCAAATTAGGAGTAATTTCAAATGCAGATAATGATTTTTTAAATCCTGTTTTAAGTAAAATAGAATTTGATTTTGATTATATATTGTCATCTGAATCTGCAAAATTATATAAACCTGATCCAAGAATTTTTTTGAAATTCATAAAGGAAAATAATTTAGACCCTAAAGATTGTTGGTATGTTGGGGATAAAGAGTATGATGATGTTTTAGGTTCTAGTTCAGTTGGAATGATACCATTTCTAATAGATCGATCAGTATATAATGAAATAAAAGAAGAAAAAAATATGATTAGAATTTCAAACTTAATTCAACTTTATGAAATTTTAATCAATGAATGATATGAATCCTGATTTTAAAAAAAATAATTTACTTCCTGCAATCATCCAAAATTCTTCATCAAAAAAGGTATTAATGTTGGGGTGGATGAACCAAGAATCATATGATAAAACTCTAGAAACAAAAAAAGTATGGTTTTATTCCCGAACAAGAAAAAAGCTTTGGGAGAAAGGCGAATCTAGTAAAAATTACTTAGAGGTAGATCAAATAAAACTAGATTGTGACAACGATTCAATTCTTATTTTTGCTAAACCTGCAGGTCCAACTTGTCACACCTTAAAAGAGTCTTGTTTTGATAAATCTATAGAAGATTCTGAAAATAATGATTTCAGCATAGAATACTTGGAAAAATTAATTCAAACAAGAAAAATTGAAAAACCTAAAAATTCATACACTACAGAACTTTTCGATGAAGGAATAAAGAAAATCAGTAAAAAACTAGGAGAGGAAGCTTCAGAAGTTATAATAGCTTCTCTAGCCGAAAAAAGAAGTGATTTAGTTTATGAGTCTGCAGACTTAATGTATCATCTTTTAGTACTGTTAGCTAATGAAGAAATATCTTTTGATGAAGTTGTAGATGAATTATCTAATCGACACAAAAAATAATTTTAATCAGAATCATCTAGCCTTATTGACTCATTTATTGCAGCGATTGCAACCTCAACCATATCCTCATCTGGCTCTGCTGTAGTCAATTTTTGCATTAGTATATTCGGATAAGAAAGTAATCTAGAAAGATAATTTTCCGATGTAACGCTTGAAAATCTTATCAATTCATATGATATACCAGCTATAATTGGGAACAAAAATAATCTAGAAGAATATAAAAGAAAAATAGGTTCTCGCGGTATAAAAACATGAAGTATTATTGAAACTAAAATTACCGTCATAATAAAACTTGTTCCACACCGAGGATGTTCTTTGTTATATTTTTGAATTTTAACTATACTATTGGAATTTAATTCTTGATTATCTTCGTAAGCTGCAATTGTTTTGTGCTCTGCCCCATGATATGCAAAAACTCTTTTAATATCTTTATTTAAACCAATAAGGTAAACATATCCAATAAAAAATACTAATCTAACTAAACCTTCAATAATATTATTAATTACAAAATTATCTTCAACAAAGACGATTCTATCCGATAAAAATAAAGGTAATAATAAAAAAATAGAAAGTACAAATAATAGAAAAAAAGTACTAAAAAGATATGAAAAAAACTTCTCTAAATTAGAAAGATCATTATCTTCATTTTGTTCAACTATTTCAGAAGATTTAGAAAGAGCTCTGAATCCAATAACCATCATTTCTACTAGAATAAGTAGCCCTCTTACAAATGGGATTTTTTTAAAAGATGAATTTGTAAATGAAGGTAATTTAATTTGATTTATAATTATATCTTGATTCTTATTTCGGACCGCAACAACACAGTTTTTAATTCCCCGTATCATTACCCCTTCAATAACAGCTTGTCCACCATAAAAATGCTTTTTCATTGCTTATGAGATTATTGAAGATTATATCTTCTCTTCATTCGATCAACTCTACCTTCGGTGTCAACTATTCTTTGTTCACCAGTCCAAGCAGGATGACAACTACTGCATATTTCTACAGAAATTTTTTCTCTGGTAGACAGAGTTTTCCACGCAACAGATCCACATGCACAAATAACTTCTGTTTCATATATGTTTGGATGAGTATCTTTCTTCAATTTTTCACCTTTTCATCGGTATAAACATTTAATCGTCTTTTACCTTTGGATGCCCAATCAAAAGAAACAATCCCATCAATTTTTGAAAATAAAGTATGATCCCTTCCAAGTCCTACGTTCTCTCCAGGTAAAAACTTAGTTCCTCGCTGTCTTACTATAATTGATCCAGCTGTAACAAATTTACCACCAAAGGTTTTTACACCTAATCTTTTTCCGGCACTATCTCTGCCGTTTCTACTAGTTCCTCCACCTTTTTTATGTGCCACTAGATTTACTCCTTGCCTTCTTGATTGAAATACTTTCTATAACTACATTTGTAATTTGTTGTCTGTGTCCAGTTTTAACTCTATGCCTTGTTTTGTTTTTATATCTAAGTGAAATAACTTTTTTTGCTTTTGATTGTTCTTCTATTTTTGCTTTTACGACAGCCCCTTTAACTATAGGCTCTCCTATATTTATTTTTCCTTTTAAGGAAGTCATTAAAACATCCTCAAAAAGCACGCTATCACCGGAATTTCCTTCAAGCTTTTCTACTGTTAGAGAATCTCCTTCTCTAACTCTATATTGTTTTCCACCAGTTTTTATAATTGCATAGTCCATAATTTCACCTTATCAAAGGAAGTACAAAACTTAATTGTACACAAAAAAAGTAAAATTTTCTTTGCTTTATTCATCAATATAAGTAGGGATTAAAATTCTTTTATTTATTGAATAGTCAATAATATTACTATCAACATGTATTTTTTCTGAATTTTTCAATTTTATTTTGTCCTTGGTTTCGGACATCCATCCTAAATAATCATGATAAATCATATTGTTTTCTAATGAACACCAAGGGGCAAGATATAAATTCTTTAACTCAGATTGCACGTATTTAAAGTCATGGTTTTCTTTAGAATCTGGTTGAGAAAAATTTTCTATATAAGAATCAATCATTTTTTCTTGTGAGAATTCATTTAATATATAAGTTTGCCCCTCAGAAACATGATCTTTATTATTTATTATTTCAATTCCTTTTTTAACAAATGTTCTTATATCTCCATGAGGAACTATTTCAATACCAGGAATATTTCTTAGATCTCTAAAGGCACCAACAGAACTACAAATAGCAGGAGTACCATTAACAACTGATTCAAGAGGCACCAAACCAAAAGATTCAATAAAGTCACCAGGGCATAAAGTTAAGTCTCCAGAAGAGTAAAATTCTCCCATTTTTTCAAATGGGATCCAATCATTAAGAATCAATTGACCATTATTAGAAATAAATTCTTTATAAGAATCTTCATTTTTAAAATCTGAATTTTTTTTGTCCTTATTTAAAGATTCATTAAATCTAGATGACTTTAAAATAACTTTTTTCCAATTTTTTGTTTTTGCAAACTCATTTGCAATCTGGATAGCTATATTGAAACCTTTTCTAGGATCTGGTCTGTGAGGAAATAAAAGAATTAAATTTTCATCCAATGGTTTCTTAAAATTACTATTATTAAATGTAGAAATTGAATTTGGAATAATTGAATAATTATTAGATTCAAATTTTTTCCTATCTATAGAAGAGTGAATTGTATTCAATAAATATTTTGAAGGAACAATGATTTTATTAGAAATAAAAGAAAATACTGAAGATAAGGACTCTTGATAAACTAAATCATGAATTCCACTTATAATTTTATTCCCTAAAAAATAATCTCGCAAAAACCATCCATCACCATGAAGATATATTCTATCTGCCCATTCAGAAATCCTTGATAATGTTCTACTTAATTCTTGTAGTTCGAACAATGGGACCTCAAAAGGAGAAGGAAAATTACCTGAAAGATTCAATATTTTCTCTATCTTGACATCTCCTATAAATATATTCTCAGAAATATTTGAATCAATTGGAGAAAAAACTCTTACATTTGTATTGTTTTTTCTTAACCCTAAAATAATGTCATTTAATACTTTTTGAGAACCACCAAGTACAAATTCTCCGTAAAGTGGAGCAAGAGATAGACATGCAATTTTCATAAGCTATTTTCAAATTTACCTTTGTACCATACCAAAGGAGGCTTATCTTTAAATTCTAATTTCTTAACCTCAAGAAAATATACAAAATGATCACCTATTTTTATAGAATTATTTTTTTTACACATAAAGTAACAAAGACTATCTTTTATGTAAAAAACATCTTTTTTATGGTAAAAAAAATCGTTATCAGAACTATGTGCCTTTGAAAAATAATTTGCAATATCTGATTGATCCTTAGAAAGTAAAGATACTGAAATAAACTCACTAGTTTCAAGGTTTTTAAGTATAGATCTCTCAATTCCAACTGAAACCATTATTATTGGAGGATCTAAAGAAATACTCATCACTGAACTAGCTGTCATTCCATGAATAATATCATTTTGATTTTTTACAGCTAAAACAGAAACCCCTGTTGGGAAAAAACTCCAAGATTTTCTAAAATCCATCTCATCAATCATTTATTTTTCTTCAGTGTTTTCTGTTTCTTCAGTGTTTTCTGTTTCCTCGGTGTTTTCTGTTTCTTCAGTGTTTTCTAATTCTTCAGTGTTTTCTGTATTTTTAGCCAGTTCTTCCAAGTCAACTTCTTCTCTTGCTTTTCTCCTGTCTTCTAAAACTCGAATTCCACTAATTGCATCACCAGGCCCCGGATCAACTATCTTTACTCCCTGAGCTACTCTACCTGTTCTTCTGATTTCTCCTAATCTAGTTCTCAAAACTTGAGCTTTATCAGTTAGCAAAAATAGCTTACCTTCAGAATCTTCTACTAATTCCTCGCTTACAATAGCTGCTGCTGCAACTTTACCTGTATTGGAAGTCACTTTCAAAGTTAATAGTCCTGATCCTCCCCTATTTTGTGATCTATAATGCCTAAATGCACTTAACTTGCCTTTACCTCTTCTACCAACAATCAATAAGTATCCATCATCATTTACTACATCACTATAAACAACTACATCTTGTGAAGTCTTCATCCTAATCCCTCTAATTCCACCTGCTCCTCTTTGAGTAGGCCTAATTTGAGAAGAAGGGAATCTTATTGAAAGGCCTTCTCTCGTTACTATGACTACATCCTCATTCTCATCTGCTAATGTCACAGAAACTAATTCATCTTTTCCTAACTTAAATGTATTTAAGCCCGCTTTATTCATATTTCTAAGTAGAGGCAAATGCATCCTCTTAACTTTTCCAGTTTTAGTTACCATAATAAGATAAGTATTCTCTAGTAAACTTGAAACAGTCATCATAGCAGTAACTTTTTCACTAGGGCCAAGATTAATTATATTTGCTATTGGAGTACCTCTTGATGTTCTTGATTGATCTGCAGACAATTCAAAAACTCTTAGAGAAAAAACTCTACCTTTATCAGTAAAAAACAATAAGGTATCATGAGTATCAGCAACTTGTATATACGGAACTATATCACCATCTTTTGTCATTCTTTGACCTTTAACACCTTTTCCACCTCTATGTTGCGCCCTGTAAGTGCTTGACAGAATCCTTTTTACATAACCCCCTTTAGACAAAGTAATAACTACTTCTTGGTGAGGCTCCATATCTTCTCTTTTCCACTCTCTTA
Source organism: Chloroflexota bacterium (assembly GCA_002719295.1). Taxonomy (GTDB): domain Bacteria; phylum Chloroflexota; class Dehalococcoidia; order Lucifugimonadales; family Lucifugimonadaceae; genus TMED-70. The sequence continues at coordinate 26,181 of PBHC01000005.1, read as the reverse complement.
AATCTGTTTCATTGATAAGAGTTCTTCTGTCTTCTCCATATTTTCTTTTCAATTGAAGGGTTTCTGTTTTTATAACACTTAATATCCTAGATTGGTTTGACAGCAAATCTTCTAAATCTGCAACTGTTTCTGTTAATTCTTTATATTCGTTTTCAATTTTTTCTATTTCTAGTGCAGCAAGCCTTCTTAGCTGCATATCTAAAATTGCCTGAGATTGTATTTCTGTTAAATCAAATTCTGTCATCAATGAGTTTCTTGCAGCTTCAACATCTTCTGATGCTCTTATCAATTCAATTACCCTATCAAGATTCTGAATAGCAATTCTCAAACCTTCTAGAACATGCAACCTAGCCTTAGCTCTTCTAAGATCATATTCAGCTCTTCTTCTAATAACCTCTTCTCTAAAAGCAACATAATGGTTAATAGTTTGCTTTAGATTTAAAATTTGAGGAGTTCCATCTACAAGAGCTATCATATTTACTGAAAAAGAAGATCTGAGCTGGGTTTGTTTATATAGATTATTCAAAATCAAGCTAGAAGAAGCTCCCCTTCTCAACTCTAGGACTACCCTCATTCCTTTTCTATCTGATTCATCCCTTACTTCTGATACACCTTCTAATTTTTTGGTCTTTATCATTTCTGCTATCTTCATTATCAAAGACGCTTTATTTACTTGATATGGAATTTCAGTAAAAACAAGCCTTTGCCTATCTTGTTTTTTTACATCTTCTATCATGTGCTTTGCCTGAACCATAATTCTTCCTCTTCCAGTTGCAAATGCATCTCTAATTCCTGATAAACCCCAAATTTCAGCTCCAGTTGGAAAATCTGGACCTTTTACAACTTTCATAAGATCATCTACGTTTGCCTGAGGGTCATCTATGACCATTGCAATCCCATCACATATTTCACTTAAATTATGAGGAGCGATATTAGTTGCCATACCAACAGCAATACCTGAAGCTCCATTAACCAACAAATTTGGCATAATAGCAGGCAAAACTGAGGGCTCTTTTAATGATTGATCAAAATTATCCACCCAATCAACTGTGTCTTTTTCAATATCCCCCAATAAAGATTCTGTTATAGGAGAAAGTTTGCATTCGGTATATCTCATAGCAGCAGCAGGATCACCATCAACACTACCGTAGTTTCCTTGCCCATCAACCAATGTATACCTCATTGAAAAAGGCTGAGCCATTCTTACCTGAGCAGCATAAACAGAACTGTCTCCATGTGGATGATATTTACCTAATACTTCTCCAACCAATCGTGCGCTTTTTTTATATGAAGAACCAGGCCTCATACCCTGATCATGCATTGCATAAAGAACTCTTCTTTGAACTGGCTTCAAGCCATCTCTTACGTCCGGAAGGGCTCTTGAAACTATTACACTCATAGCATAGTCCAAATATGAACTTTTCATCTCATCTTGTATGTTTACATCTCGGATGTCACCTAAGCTGTCAGAAACCATATATACCTCAGTTATTTGTATATATATAAACTATAGTTTCCCACGCGCGCGCGCAAGCGCGCGAGAATATAGTTAGTAGATTTAATTTTATTTATTCGCTACATTTATCCAAAAAAACATTCAGAATATTTTCAAAACCTCTTGGAATTTCTTGAGATAAAATATCAAACCTTAATCCAAATTGCCATTTTTCGCCTGGTTTTTCAAATCCTAATATTTCACCTTTATCTGAAATTATTGATGAAAAAAAAGTTTCAGATAAATCTTTACTATAAATTGTTTTTATTAACTCTAAATCCCCTTTTACCCATCCAGATCCTCCTACGATATGAGAAAGTTTGGCTCCTGGACTAAGGAAAATTTGAGAAGCAGAATCTTTAGTTTCAACACTTTGATTCCCTCCAAAAAATAAATTCAAAGCATCAAATCCATCTTGAATACCAATAATAGGTAAATTTAAAATATTAGATTTATGAATTATATTTTTTTGATCAAAGTTTAATTTTCTTGAAACGATAATTAATCCTTTAAAATCATCTTTTGATTCGTAAACAAATTCTAAATCTTCATTATAAATATTTTTTATTTTTTCAGAAAAAATATTTCCAGAATCTTCAATTATCGCGATTTTCAAAATGGAATGCCCCAAACTCCCAACCAACTTTTTGTTGAGCTTTCAATTTTTAATTTATTTTTTCTCAAGAATTGAGCTAATTTATTCTCTAAATCTTTATTTCTAGATTTCGGATTTTGGGAAATCGGTATAAATGGATAAAAACTTTTTGTATCTGTTCTATAAATCAAATTAACTATTGATTTTTCATTTTCTTGAATGAAATATTCAAGTTTTATTACTAAGGCTAAAATATTTGGAAGAGAACCTTTGGAGTGAAGAGCATTCAAAGTCGTGTAGCAAGAGGACATCAAATCATAAATATTTTTATCTTCTAAAATCAACCAATGCATATCAGAACTATCTTCAACTACTTCAACATTAGTTTCTGTAGATGAATCTCCTTCATTCAAAATACCCTTAATATTAATCCTAATATTTTTTGTAAATTCATTATTATTATGAGTTGATACCAGAAGTCCTGATTTACTTGATATTTTTAAATGATTATTTTCTTGGGAATTCAAACTCAAAAGTATTTGAAAATTTTTCCACAAATCCTCTAGAAAATTATTTTTCTGAAATAACTTAAACAAAATTTCCTCTTAAAAAATTAGACTTTTATCATTTATCATTATAAAGAATATACTAGTAATATATACATTATGGATAAAAAATTAGAGACCCAAATAAAAAATACTCTACTTGAATGCGTAGAAGACTCATTAAATCTTATTAGAGAATCATCAAAAGAAGTATTTAATATTGAGGATAAGAATGATGTAGTAGGAGACAACCCAGTCACACAAATAGACTTAAATTCTCAAAATTTAATCGTAAATAAAATTAAATCAAGTTTTCCAAATCACGCAATATTAGGTGAGGAAGGAGAAGAAGAAAAAAAAGTAAAATCAAATTTTTTATGGATTATTGACCCTATAGATGGTACAAAGAATTTTATTAATCAGATTCCTTTTTTTTGTGTATCTATAGCAATTATGTATAAAGATGAGATTATAGGTGGAGCTGTTGGATTACCATGGGATAAAAATTCAGTGATATATGCATTTAAAGGAAAAGGTATAACATCAAATTTTTCACAAAAGAACACACAAAAACTTCAAGGATATCCGGTACCTGGCATTCTTTCCTTTGCACCAACATATTTTAACTTATCTTATGTGATAAAAAATGAATTTTACAAAAAATCAGGAGAATTAAGAAACCTTGGATCTGCAGCCGCAGAAATAGCATTAGTAGCCAACGGAAATGCTCAATTGGCATTATCAGGATATGCTTTTTGCTGGGATTTTGCAGCAGCTTGGATATTGATAAAGGAATCTAAAAAAAGCATATTTTTTGGAAATATGAATAAAAATATTTGGGAAGATATTAACCCATGGAAAAAATATTTTGCAAATGGATTTTATGATCTTGAAAAATTAAAAAAATGGAGAGGAAAATTCTTTGCCTCTAATAAAGAAATAGAAACCTTCATACTAAAAAACACTAAACCAAATGGGAGACAAAATAAAAATATAATTAGAAGGTTCAAAAAGTACTTATTCTTACGATGAATTCTAAATCAAAGGATAAGGGACATTGACGTAAGGATCTAGTTCTGGAATTATTTTTTTTCTATGTATTAATTTTGACCTTTCAATTAAACTCTCAACTTCTTCTTCAGATATCAACTTTGATAATTTCATAAAAAGTTCTTTTTGATTTTCAAGGTCTTGAATCAAAAGTTTTATCTCTGAAAGTATCCTTTCAGGAATTTCCATCTTGTTATACTCAAACATCACTGTTCTTAGCCTAGTAAAAGGATTAAATGTTAATGCTTGATCAATTGCCCAAATTTTATTTTTGTCGTCTAAAATAATAGACCCTGCTTTCCTGTCAGTATTCAAAATTATTGAATCAAAAATCATTACTAACTTCAGTTGTTCATGAAAATCCTTAAATAGATTAAAATAGTTATTTTTAGGATCATGATCTATAAATTTTTGAAAGCTTCCCTCTCCAAAAGGCCCTTCTTTAATTACAAGAGGAGGGAGGTTAGGCCAACCTAAAAACTTTGATATTTCATATGCTGCAAGTTCTCTTGATGATAAATTCCCTACAAAAAAGTCTCTAAGAGGTCTTTCCCCTCTAATAGGTTTATAAATCGATAACATTTTTTCATCATTATCACCCAACAATTCACATAAAAAAACTTTATTTGAACCATTTTTAATTTCTCTTATAGATTTTACAGAAAAATCAAACAATTTCTTTTCTATATCTAAATTACACAATTTTTATATTCTCAATATGCCCATTTAACTTTATGCAAAAATGACCGTCTTGATTAATTGGATTTGAGCAAAGAGAACAAATAGGTCTGCCTTGAGAGATTATTTTTAGGCTTTTGTCTGCAAAAGATTGAGCAAATTTATTTTGATAAGAGAAAGTGGCAGCTATTCCTTTATCATCATCATCCACACCAACGAAATAAAAATCAAAACTATTTGAAGATTCAATAAATTCAAGTGCAAAATCAATCATTTTATAATTTTTGAATTCATCATTTTCAGAACTATTTAGATTTTCTGATTGAGTAAAAGATTTATATTTTGTAATATTTTGAGAAATTAATGCCAATTGCTCTTTTTCTACCCATAAATTAAATTTATTATCAGTACATTGAATTTCAATAGAAAAAGTTCTTTTCCCTGGTTTACCAAAAGTCTTTGGTACAAGGCTTAAACATTCTCCAAAATTTAAATATTTATCTTTATCTTTCAAAATATTCTCTAAAGTTTTAATTATTATTTTAACTAATTTATATTAGATTATTCACTAAATAATAGATATATTAGAATTGATAGAAAAAAAAAACTATAGCTCAAGATGGAAAAACAACAAAAAATTGAAATTTATGACACTACTCTTCGTGATGGAACGCAACAGAGTGGAATTAATCTTTCCTTAGAAGAAAAAATACTCATAACTAAAAAATTAGATGACCTGGGAGTTGATTTTATTGAGGGTGGATTTGCAGGTTCAAATCCAAAAGATGAAGAGTATTTTAGAAGAATAAAAAATATAAAATTAAAAAACTCAAAAATAGTATCTTTCGGTCAGACAAGAAAGCCAAGTTCAAAAGTTGAAAATGATCCATTTATAAAAGCAATTTTATCCGCTAATACAGAATTTGTAACAATAGTCGGAAAATCGAGTGCATATCAAACTGAAAAAATCATCAAAACTTCTTTAGAAGAAAACATCAATATGATTGCAGATTCAATTGAATATCTGAAAAAAAACAATAAAGAAGTATTTTTTGATGCTGAACATTTTTTTGATGGCTATAAGGATAATCCTGAATATTCCCTTTTGTGCCTAAAAACAGCAATAAATGCTGGTGCCAAAAGGATAATTCTATGCGATACAAACGGAGGGACTTTACCAAGCGAAATATATCAAATCACAAAAGTAATTCTTAATGAATTTAAACAAGAAAAATTATTTGGAATACATACACATAATGATACTGATACTGCTGTTGCATCTACAATTTCTGCAGTTGAAGCTGGTATTTTCCAAGTACAAGGATGCATTAATGGATATGGAGAACGAACTGGAAATGCTAATTTGATAAGTGTTATAGCTAATTTAAATTTAAAAATGAATAAAAAAACATTATTAAATGATGAAAATTTAAACCAATTAACTAATGTTTCAAATTTCGTTTCTGAAGTTGCGAATAAACGCCCCTTTCCTTTCCAGCCTTTCGTTGGGAAAAATGCTTTTACTCATAAAGGTGGTATGCATGCAGCTGGTTATTTAATTGATCCGCAATCATTTCAGCATATAGAGCCAACAGATGTAGGTAATGAGTCATCAATATCTATTTCTGAGCTTTCAGGTAAAAAAAGTGTTATGACAAGAATTGAAAATTTAGGGCTTGAAAAAATTTTAGATAATAGTGATGCAGAAAAAATCATAAAAATAATTAAAGAAAAAGAATCGACCGGTTATGCATATGAACTTGCAGGGTCTTCCTTGGATTTACTTATTCACAGAAATTTACCGAACTATGAAGCTAAATTTGAGTTGGTAGACTTCATGGTTATTATTGAAAATAAACGAAGAGGATCACTAGGAACAGGCTGGAGAAAAAATGATCAGGAACATCCAATGCTATCTGAAGCTACTATAAAAATAAAAACCAAGAACAAAATTGTTCACACTGCTGCAGAAGGAAATGGACCAGTTGATGCACTAGACAAAGCAACAAGAAAGGGTCTAATTGATACTTTCCCAGAAATTCACAAAATAAGACTTACAGATTATATAGTAAGAGTTGTGGAAGAAGGAACTGGTACTGGAGCAGTTGTTAGAGTGATAATAGAATCATCCGATGATAAAGATGTTTGGACTACAGTTGGAGCTTCATCCAACATAATAGAAGCTAGTTGGCTGGCTTTATCAGATTCAATAGAGTGGTTTTTGATTAAGAATTCTCTGTAGGGCTAATATATGCTTCACCATCATGCTCTATTATAACCTCTTCAACTGATTTATCTTCTGATATATTGAAAGCTCTAATTATTGGTCTTGTTTTTTCCACAAGAGAAATTAGTACATAGATAGGTTGAGTCCATCCAGATTCTACAGCGTTTGAAACATCTGTTGGCGAAGGATAAGCCTGAGAAAGAGTGTGAGAATGGTAAATAGCAATAACATCTAATTTATTCTCATCAGCATACTTTTCAGCAGAAATTTGATCTAAAGGGTCAACAGAATATCTCTTTACGGGACTTTCATGGATATTTTTACAGTTAAAAATACTCTCTACTTCATTTTCTTTACCCATCAAATATCCACAACATTCTTTTGGATCTTCAATTAATGAGTGTTCTATAAGCTTTGATATTATAAGTCTTGGTATTATTATTTTCATAATTACAGTATAAATTATTTTTTTATGAACAATATTTCTAAAAGCATTATCAATTTCAGACAAAATAACCAAAAAATAAAAATAACAGAAAAAGAAAAAAGAAATTTAAGTATTTCAGATGGTTATTCTATTCAAAATGAAATATATGATCATTATTCTAAAGTCGAAGATTTTACAGCATGGAAAATAGGATGTACAAGTAAGGTTATGCAAGAATACCTAAATATACCTTCGCCTTGCTTAGGTAGAGTAATGAAAAAAAATATATATAAAGGAACCACAAAATTAAATTTTAGTGAATTTATCAGACCCGGAGTTGAGTGTGAAATAGCTGTAATTCTATCTAAAGATTTTGATATAAATATGAATCAAAATATTGAAAAAATTATTGATAGAGTTGTTCCTTCAATTGAAATAGTAGATGACAGATGGCTAGATTATACAAAAGAAGAAACATCAATTTTAATAGCTGATGACTTTTTTGCTTCTTCAGTTGTTTATGGACATGGTATTGAAATAGGATCAATAAATAATCTTAGAGAAATTAAAGGTTACATGTCATTAAATAATAAAATTATAGGAGAAGGGAAAGGATCTGATATTTTAGAAGACCCCATAAACGCTTTGAAATGGTTTTTAGATTTTAATTTTAGTAATAATAATTATCCTAAACCAGGAGACCTCATTACCCTAGGGTCTATAGTACAAACTTATTGGGTGAAAAAAAATGACAGAATAAAAATAGATATAGAGAAAATAGGAAATATTGAAGTTCAATTTAATTAGGAGAAGAGAATAAAAATGAAAATAACTAATTTAGAAATATTTATCACAAATCCAGGTGAAATTAGTGTTGATGAAAGTTTTTCTAAATCAATAAAATTTTTCGGGAAAAATCTAATTTTTGTAAAAATAGAAACTGATATTGGTATTACAGGTTGGGGTGAGTGCTACTCACAATCTGATAGAGATACACAAATTACTTCTCATGTAGAAAAAATGAAGAAATATCTTATTGATTATGATCCATTAAATATAAGAAACTTTATTTTAGGTGCTCAAAGGGATTTTTCAAATAAAAGACCATCTATGGATTTTTGGTGTGCAGTTAGTGGGATAGAGATTGCAATGTGGGATATTGTAGGGAAATATTACGAACAACCTGTATACAATTTGCTTGGTGGAAAAATAAGAGAAAAAATAAAAGTTTATGCTAATGGATGGGCCACAAGTTTAGAAGAAGAAGATTTATCTAAAAATGCATTAGATATGGTAAATAGAAGAGGTTTCAAAGCATTAAAATTTGATCCTTTTACTGGACCATGGGAAGACTGGCCAGAAAATGATATTCTATTTGAAGCTTCAAAAAGAGTAGGGGTTGTTAGAGAATCAGTTGGCCCTGAAATTGATATTTTAATAGAAGTTCATAGAAGATTATCCGTTTCTAAAGCACAAATTTTCACTAAAGAGATTGAAAAATATAACCCTTTTTGGATCGAAGAACCATGTATTTCAGAAAATTTAGACGGAATAAAAGAGGTAAAAGATATAACTACTGTACCTATAGTAACCGGTGAAGCTTTATATTCAAGAAATATGTTTAAGGATGTTTGTAAAAACCGAGCTGTAGATATTATTAATCCAGATATTTGTAACACGGGAGGAATTCTAGAATTGACATTAATTGCTTCTATGGCTGAAACTTTTTCTATAGGAGTTTCTCCTCATGGTTGGAATTCCACTGGAGTAGGAGCCTCAGCTGCCTTAAATGTCTCATCTGTAATAAATAATTTTATAATTTATGAATATATGGTACATGTAGAGGAATTTTCAAAAAAAATAACTAATAATCATCCAGTAGTAGAAAACAGCTATATTGAATTAAATAATCTACCAGGGTTAGGAACATCAATTAAAGAAGAAGAACTTACATTTAAGGAAAATAATATAAAAAGAGATTTTGGTAATTTAGACTAGAGTTTTTTAATTGTCTGTTTTTTAAATTTATTTATTTCATCCCAATTCCATAATTGAGGTATGGTATCTCCATTAGCCCAAAGATCTAACTGATCAAAATAATTTTCAGAGCCAGGATTTCCGGAAGAACCTAATGGAACTATCCATCTACTATTTTCCCAATTACTTGGATCATGAGCATATCTATTAACCGACGCAGCTACTACATTATAATTTTTATCGTAAGATCCAGCTAAAGGAGTAGCTTCATCTCCACTGGCAGAAGCTTTTTTAGGATTTAAAATATGACGATAATTTTCAAAAACAGAACTTAATGGATGTTGGTGGTTTGTTTGATGAAGATTACCCCATTTCCATCCTTTTATATCTTCTCCAAATTTTGATTTCAAAAAATCAATTGCCTTTTTGAAAGAATTTATTACTATGTTTTGCCAATTTTCACTTTTATTTAATAAGAAACTTTCATTATTTCCAATATGATCATTTATCAAAGGAACTAAAAATCTTCTCACATGAGAAACAGCACCATAATTTTTCCATTTTATAGTCTCTTCTGCAAGGTTTCCGTAATTAATTTTTATTATTTCTTCAATTATTTTTTCTTTAGTGACTGTATATATAGATGCTGCTAAACTATCCTTATCCATTAGAAAATCCCAACTAAAAAGTAGATCAATTGCTTCTTTTTCTGTTTTTGATAAAGAATCTTCTGATAATTTTAAATCTTTGAAATATAAAACGATTTTCTCTGCAGGAATTGAAAATTTTTGATTATGCATTTCAAGCATATTTTCAATTTTGAGATTTTTAGAATTATTTTCTATATATTTAGCTAGTACTTTCGCTCTATATTCAGGAGCAAAAGCAATAGACATAAAATATGGATAATCATGATCTACAACTTGTTGATTACAAGTTACTACCCATCCCTCTATAGGATTTCTTGATTTAGGCAATTCATCTCTTGGGATCTCTTTATTTACTAAATATTTATCATCCCATCCTTTTGCTATCCCCCATTCATGTTGCTTGTCTCTTACAGGAACTGCACCAGCAAATTTGTAACCAAAGTTCTTGTTGGTATCTGCATATGGGTAATTATTAGTCCTATCAGTCCATTTATCAAAAGCTTTTTCTAAATCATCAGCAGATTTTGATTTCATCGCTTCGTACGCTGAATCAATCCAATGAGTACCTTCATCTAAACCTCCAGGGTCACAAAGTGAAAGTACATATTGATCGCTTGGATCCCCATAAATGACATTTCCATTTGTGGTTTTAATTACATCTATTTCTATTTTTTTCTCATTTCTTGGAAAAATTTCTTTCTTGAAAAACTCAGTATCAATCCATTCATTGTTATAAAATTGCTGAATTTTATTTTCTGAATATCTTAATTTTTCAATAAATATATCTTGAGTATCAGCCCCTCCATGAGTCATTCCCCAAGCAACGTTTTTATTATGTGAAAAATGCATAAAACCAGGGTATCCAGGAATAGTATGTCCCATGCCTTCAAAAGTATCACATTTCAAATGTACTTGATAGTAAACATTAGGAGTATCTAAAGTTCTATGAGAATCACCTCCAACTAGTGGAAATCCAGAATAAGATTTTTCTCCAGATATTGACCATCCATTAGATTCTCCATCAATTGCTCCTATAGATTTAAAATTTTCAGCAGCTTCAGATAATTCTTCTATAGCATTTTTAACCTGACCAGAGTAAGTACTTCCAGGAGGTAAGGTTAATAGTGCTCCAGGGAAGTATCCAGGTATTAATTTAGCTGCTTTTTCTGCACCTATTTCATTAGATAGCTGTGAATAAAAAAGCTTACCATTAAAGGACCCCTCAGCAGCATTTCTGATTTTATAAATTAATATTGAATGCCAGTCTTCCCATTTATCAGGCTTTTTTCCTAAAAGATTATATTCTATTGGTAATACAGATGTTTCAGAAATATAAAAGTTTACTCCTTTTGTAAAAGAATCAATCATATTTTTTGCACTATTAGATGCTTTTTTTAAATCTGATTTTGCAACTCTTTCAAAGTCTCGTTTTAGATTTAACTTATCGTTAGCTATCGCTTTTTTACCTAAATATTCTGAAGATCTTCCAAGACATCTCAATCGATCCAAATCCATCTGAAATAATCTATCTTGAGCAATTGTAAATCCTTGTGCAAAAAACAAATCACTTTCGTTTTTTGCAGATATATGAGGGATTCCCCATTCATCTCTGTAAATCTCAACGTCTTCACTAATTACCTTCGAATTGAAAGTAGAATTTAGATCAGGCAAAAAATCTTTAGGATTTAGCATATTTTTATTTAGGTCCGCTTGAAATAATTCCTGCAACTAAATCACCCATTTGACTAGTTGACAGCTTGTGATCTTGCTCTCCAGCAATATCTACAGTCCTATATCCCTCTGTAATTATTTTATTAATAGCTAATTCAATTTCGTCTGCTTCTTCATGAAGTCCAAAAGACCATCTCAACATTAATGCTGCAGATAAAAATGAAGCAACAGGGTTAGCAACATTATGTCCTGCTATGTCAGGGGCAGAACCATGAATTGGTTCATAAAGAGCAGGTCTACCTCTTCTTCCTCTTCTTTTTCCAGGAGGAGGAGGTGAGGATGCTAAACTAGCAGATGGAAGCATTCCCATCGATCCTGTTATTACTGAGGCTTCATCTGAAAGGATGTCTCCAATACTATTTTCTGCAACAATCACATCAAATTCTGAAGGATTAGTAATAATTTTCATAGCAGCGTTGTCAGCCAACATATGAATCAATTCTACTTCAGGATAATCTCTTGATACCTCGTTTGCTATTTCTCTCCATAACCTTCCAGTTTCAAGAACATTCATTTTATCAAGTGAATGTAATCTTTTTCTCCTTGATTTAGCAAGTTCAAACGCCACTCTAACAACTCTTGCAATTTCTTTCTCTGAATAAGCCAATGTATCAACAGCTCTTCTACCTCTTGTACTGGCGCTTCTTCTTTTTGGTCTACCAAAATATAAACCACCTGTTAATTCTCTAACAATAACAAAATCTACATTTTCAAGATATTCTGGCTTAAGAGGGCTTGAATGAAGGAGTTCTGGATAAACTTTAACTGGTCTCATATTTGCGTATAAACCTAGTCTTTTTCTTAATGCTAGGATTGCATCTTCTGGCCTAACATCAGCGCTTGGATTATCCCATTTAGGGCCTCCTACAGCTCCAAAAAGAATAGCATCTGAGCCTAATGCTAAGTTCATTGATTCTGGAGGAAGAGGGTTATTGAATTTATCTATTGCAGCTCCACCAACCAAAGCATGTATAAATTCAAAATTATGATCAAATTTTCTACAGATAGCCTCTAAGACTTTCATAGATTCTGTAGTAACTTCTTTTCCTACTCCGTCTCCAGCTAAAACACAAACTCTTGCTTCCATAATTCCTCCGAAAATTTTTCACTAACTTCTATTCTATCAATAATTATATGAATTTTGAATTTAATGAGATTTTTTTATTTTTTTGACTCATATTTTGATATATCTGTTTCGTGCTGAAGAGTTATACCAATATCATCTAATCCTTTTAGAATTGAATCTTTTCTAAAAGGATCAAATTCAAATTCTGCTGAAAAATCTAAATTATCTTTCAAGCTTTGATTTTCTAAATTAACACTTAATTTATAACTTGGAATTCTATGAGCATTAGTCATTATTTTATCCACTTCTTCACTTGATAAAACGACTGTAATAATACCGTTTTGCATACAGTTGTTTCTAAAAATATCTGCAAAACTTGTAGAAATAATAACTTTAAATCCATACTCTGAAAGTGCCCATGGTGCATGTTCTCTACTAGAACCTGAACCAAAATTTGGACCAGTTACTAGAATTGATGCTCCATCAAATTTTGGATCATTTAAAATAAAATCGGGGTTTGGGACGCCATCTTCCAAATATCTCCAATCATAAAATGCGAATTTACCAAATCCCGTTCTTTCAATTCGCTTAAGAAATTGTTTAGGAATGATCTGATCAGTATCTACATTAACTCTATCTAAAGGTGCTACCAAACCTGTATGTTCAACAAATTTTTCCATAATTTTCTCCTATCTCTATTGTAAAGGATCTACAGTAATAGACCCAACTTTAATATTTTTTATTTCTTGTAATTTATATATTTCTGCTACCAAAACAATAGAAAAAAAACAAAATATTATTATTACTATTGAAGAGTAATTCATTAACTTTGTAGCGGTTATTAAATCGTCTATATTATTAAGCTCATATGCCCAAAATCTAGTAATGATAGAAGGATTAAAAAATAAGATTGATAAATAACTTATAAACCATATCTTAAATTTATTTGTAAATATAAAAAAGAGTCTATTTGATTTTTCTATCAAACTGCCTTTATATATTTCAATAAAGGTCTTATACAATCTATAGGATAAAAACAAGAAAGATAAAAAAACAATAGAGAAAGACACATTAAAATCTTTGGAAATAAACTTAGATATAAAAACTGCCAAGAAATACAAAAAAACTGAAAAATAAATCCAAACAATTGATTTTTCTGGAGATACTGATGTTTCGTATCTCAAAGTTTTTATATTTCTTAAGGACCTATGAAAAAAAGTTCCTAGAGGGAAAAAAAGCAAAAACATTAGCAAAAATTGAAAAATATATAAAATTTGAGACCTAGATTGTGTCTCATTCATCTCATTAACATAGGATATAGGTTTATCGCATTCTCCTTCAAGTAACTTGTTCGGATCCCAAGAATCGCAATTAGATAATTGTTCTTTTTTGGAAAAGTCTATTACTTGATCAAAATTAGAGATATTTGAAGGCGGTATAGATGAAATGCCTTGATATTTCCAACTTTTATAAATTCTTTCATTATTTCTTTCTATAAAAAACATTCCTAGTCCTAAAATAACTGAAAGCAAAAGTAATAAAGTTATTATTCTCAGAGGATTTATATTCGATTCAAATTTATATGCTGTAAAAAAAGTTTTTCTAGCATCATCTAATTTTTTTTGATTCCCAAATATTCTAGATAGCAAACTAGTTTTTTGAAGTGGATCAATTTTTGAATCTGAATAATTAGAAAAAGATTTAGGTTTACCAAATTTTTTTTGTTTTTCTTTAGACAAAAGAGAACATCCTACCAGTTTCTCACATCAACAAAGTGACCTTCAATAGCTGCTGCTGCTGCCATTTCAGGGCTTACTAAATGTGTTCTTCCACCTTTTCCTTGTCTACCTTCAAAGTTTCTATTTGATGTAGATGCACATCTCTCTCCTGGAGCAATGATATCAGGGTTCATACCTAAGCACATAGAACAACCAGATTCTCTCCATTCAAAACCTGCTGACTTAAAAATTTCATCTAAGCCTTCTTTTTCAGCCTGAATTTTAGTTAATGTCGATCCTGGCATTACTTGAGCTCTTACATTACCGTTAACTTTTTTCCCATCAATAATCTCAGCAGCATTTCTCAAATCAGTTATTCTGGCATTTGTACATGATCCAATAAATACTCTATCTAATTGAATATCCTCAATTTTAGTTCCTGGTTTTAGACCCATATACTCTAATGCATTTGCACAAGACTGAGAGTCAAGAGAAATATCAAAGTCTTCTGGAGACGGTATTTTTGCAGAAATAGGTAAAACCTGAGATGGATTAGTACCCCATGAAACAAATGGTTCCAAATCATCACAACTAACCTCTACATATGAGTCAAATTCTGCATCTTTATCAGATCTTAATTGCTCCCATTCGATAATTGCTTTTTCCCAGTCATTTCCTTTAGGAACCCTATTTCTTCCTTTCATCCAATCAAATGTTGTTTGATCAGGTGCAATCATCCCTGCTCTTGCTCCTCCCTCGATTGACATATTACATATAGTCATTCGGCCTTCCATATTTAGATTCCTTATAGGTTCTCCAGTGTACTCCATAACATATCCTGTACCCCCTGCAGTTCCTATTTGTCCAATAAGTTTTAGCACCATATCTTTTGCTGTAACACCTTTTGACAAACTGCCTGTAAATTCAACCTTCATAGTCTTAGGCTTTCTTTGTCTTAAAGTCTGAGTGGCCAAAACATGTTCCACCTCAGATGTTCCGATTCCAAAAGCTAATGCTCCAAATGCACCATGAGTTGATGTATGTGAATCTCCACAAACAATTGTCATTCCGGGTTGGGTATATCCTTGTTCAGGCCCAATAACGTGAACAATACCTTGCTCTTTATCCCAAACATCGAAAAGAGTTATTCCGTTTGATTTACAATTTTCTCGTATAGTTTCAACTTGTTTTCTTGCTATTTCATCCTTTATTTCTTCAGTTCTAGTATCGTCAGTTGTAATATTATGATCAACAGTTGCAATAGTAAGCTCAGGCCTACGAACTTTCCTATTATTAATTCTTAAACTTTCAAAGGCTTGGGGGGATGTTACTTCGTGAACTAAATGCAGATCAATATACAAAATCTCAGGTTGATCCTTAGGTTCAGCAACTATATGTTTTTGCCAAATCTTTTCAAACATTGTTAGATTATTAGACATTTAACTCTCCTCTTAAATCTCTTATATTTCTATTATTTTTATGATAAATTCACAGATTCAATAATCAGATATCTGTTTATTGCATTAACATAAGCTTTTGCGCTTGCAAGTATTATATCTGTGTCAGATCCTTGACCTGTGTAAATTGTTTCATCTTTTTCAATTCTTATTGTAACCTCACCTAAAGCATCTATTCCTTCTGTTACTGAAGAGACAGAAAATTCAGTGAGGCTTACATCCATTTTAGTTATATCATCTATAGAATTACAAACAGCATCCACAGGTCCAGTTCCTGTCTTTGAACTTTTTACAATTTTTCCATCTGGTAATTCTAAAGTAATATTTGCAACAGGATCTCTTTTGTTACCACAAATAACATCTAGATCTATTACCTTAAAGTTTTCAGTAGTATCAAGCTCTCTGTGAAATTCACTCATTAATGACTCTAAATCTTTATCGGTTATTTCTCTTTTTTGATCAGCTAAGCTTTTAAAGTTGTTAAATACTTCTAGCAATTCTTCATCACTTACTTTGTAACCCAAATATTCTAGTCTTGATTTCAATCCAGCTCTACCAGATACTTTAGTAAGTACAATTGCATCACCTTTCCATCCTACTTCTTCAGGATGCATAATTTCAAAGGTTGTTCTTTCTTTTAAAAATGCATCTTGATGAATACCTGATGAATGCCTAAAAGCATTCTGACCAGTTATAGCTTTGTTAAATTGAATAGGGAATCCAAATATATTCGAAATAAGACGACTTGAAGGTCCTATCTCAGAAGTATTTATATCTGTTGAAACTTTGTAATGATCTGGCCTAGTTTTAACCGCCATTATAACCTCTTCTAAAGCTGCGTTACCAGCTCTTTCACCCAAGCCATTAACACATCCTTCAATTTGCCTTGCTCCATTTTCTAGTGCAGACAAACTATTTGCTACAGCCATTCCTAAGTCATTATGACAATGAACACTCACTATCGCTTTATCTATATTAGATACATTATTAAAGACACCTGAAATCAATTTTCCAAATTCTTCTGGATTTGAATATCCTACTGTATCTGGAATATTTACTGTTGTAGCACCAGCATCAATAGCTTTTTCAAGCATCACATACAAATATTCTGGATCTGACCTTGAAGCATCCATAGGTGAAAATTCTACATCATCAACAGAATCTCTAGCTTGTTTGACAGCATCAATAGCCATAGACATTATCGATTCTCTATCTTTTTTCATTTGATGCATCAAGTGAATATCAGAAGTGGATAAAAATGTATGAATTCTTGGTTTAAGTCCATCTTTTACACAATCAATTGCTGATTGAATATCTCCTTTAACTGCTCGTGCTAAAGTACAAATAGTTGGACCTTCGACTTCTAAAGCTATTTGCCTAACAGCTGAAAAATCACCAGGAGAACTAGCTGCGAATCCAGCTTCAATTACATCCACATTTAGTTTTTGTAACTGAGATGCAATTCTAAATTTATCCTGTGAAGTTAAAGAGGCTCCTGCTGATTGTTCCCCGTCTCTTAGGGTTGTATCAAATACAATAAGTTTATCTGTCTGTTTTTTTTCTACCATACTATATGCTCTCTTATAATTATTAAGTCGTTGATTCCAACCATGGCATCATAGATCTCAACTCTTTACCTATTTTTTCAACTGGATGACTTAAGTCCGCTTCTCTTAGATCATTATATTTATGTAGACCTTCATCATTTTCAGCAATCCATTCTCTAGCAAATCTTCCACTTTGGATATCATCCAAAACTTTTTTCATAGCATCTTTTACTGAATCATCAATTATTCTAGGTCCTACAGTGTAATCTCCGTATTCTGCTGTAGTAGAAACAGAATATCTCATACCTTCTAATCCACCTTGGTATATCAAGTCTACAATTAGTTTAAGTTCATGTAATACTTCAAAATAAGCTGATTCCGGTTGATAACCAGCCTCAGTTAATACTTCAAAACCAGCCTTAATCAAAGCTGTAACTCCACCACATAATACAGCCTGTTCTCCAAATAAGTCAGTTTCTGTTTCTTCTTTAAATGTTGTCTCTAAAATACCTGCTCTTCCACCACCAATACCTTTTCCGTAAGCTAATCCAATTTTATGAGCATTTCCTGAAAAATCTTTATCAACTGCGATAAGACATGGAACTCCTAAATCTCTTTCAAAAACAGCCCTAACTCTATGGCCAGGCGCTTTAGGTGCAATCATGATTACATCCACATTATCTGGAGGTTTTACTTCATCATATAAAATTGCAAATCCGTGAGCAAAAAGCAAAATATCATTTTCATCCAAATTATCTTTTATATCCTCGTTATATACTTTTTTCATTGAAGGATCAGGGATACACAAACTAATGAGTTGAGATTTTTTTACTGCATCAGATATACTAAAAACTTCAAATCCATCATGTTCAGCTTGTTCTTTAGATTTGGATCCTTCATACAAACCAATGATTACATTAAATCCTGAGTCCTTAAGATTTTGCGCATGAGCATGCCCTTGAGAACCATAACCAATAACAGAAATTGTTTTGTCTCTTAGTATTTGATCATCAATATCTTTATCATAATATAATTTTGCCATTTTTCTCCTTCTTTCTATTTTTATACTGAGCCTGATGCATCTTTATCAGCTATATAAATATCTGAATTATCTGATTCACCAAACTCTCCATCATTTATGCCAATTTTTGTAGCTCCTCTTAATGTTGCTATTCTACCTGTCCTCATGACTTCTATAACGCCAAATTGGTCTAATAGTTCAATAAAAGAATCTATTTTTGATTTACCTCCAGCTAGCTCAAAAGTAATGTTATTAATTCCTACATCAACAACATTTACTCTGAATACCTTAGATAATTCTAAAATTTCTACTCTTTGAGATTCATTACACTTAACTTTTATAAGTGCTAACTCTCTCCACACAATATTTTTTTCACTTATATCAGAAGCTTCAACAACATCTATAAGTTTATTTAATTGGGAAGAAATGTTCTTAACTGAATTTTCTGCACCGCCAACAACAAAAGTCATTCTAGAAAAGGCCTTTTGCTCAGAATGGCCAACAGCCAAACTTTCAATATTTACACCTCTTCTTCTGAAAAGACCTGAAATTCTCGCAAGAACACCAGGTTTATCATGAACAAGCGCTACTATTGTTCTTCTGTGAATACCTTCAGTCATTTATTTTTTTTCCTCCTCAATAAGCTGATCTACACTTCCGCCTGCAGGAATCATAGGGAAAACATAATCTACTTTTTCAATTACAAAATCAACAACAACTGGACCATCATGATTATTAGCTTCATTTATTGCTTTTTCCAAATCATTTTGATTTTCTACTCTAATTCCCTTAATACCATAAGCCTCTGCAAGCTTTACAAAGTCAGGATTCCCTGTGTAAGTTTCATGCATATTTTGTCCATTGTAAAACATATCTTGCCATTGAGTAATCATACCTAAATGGTTATTATTCAAAATAGCATATTTAATTGGAAGATTATTCTCAGCCACTGTCGCTAATTCTCCTACAGTCATTTGAAATCCTCCATCTCCACAAATAGACCAAACTGTCTTATCAGGAGCTCCAATTTGAGCTCCTATAGCACTTGGTATTTCATACCCCATAGTTCCTAAACCTCCGGAAGAAAGCCAAATACTATTTTTTTTGAAATTATAATGCTGGGCAGCCCACATTTGATGCTGTCCAACACCTGTGCATACTACAGCATTACCATCAGTAAGGTCCGATAGTGTCTTAATGACTTGTTGTCCAAGTAAACTTTCAGATTCTGGGATCATTAAAGATGGATGTTCAGATTTAAAATGTTCTACTTCTTTCAACCATTCAGTATGAGTTTGAGAATCAACCTTAGGATTTAGTAATTCTAAAACCTCATTAATATCCCCTAAAATAGGAGCATCTATTTTTACAGTTTTATTTATCTCTGCTGGGTCAATATCAATATGAATCTTCTTTGAATTTTTCCCAAATCTTTTTGCATTACCTACAATTCTGTCATCAAACCTTGATCCTATAGCAATAATCAAATCTGCCTCATCAAGAGCTATTGAAGCATATGCCATTCCGTGCATTCCTGGAAACCCTGTAGAAAGAATATGATCCTCTGGAAAAGCAGAAATACCCAATAATGTTGTCACAACAGGAATCTGTGCTTTTTCAGCTAAATCAAGTAGCTTCTTTTGAGCCTTAGAAATTATCACTCCATGACCTGCTAAAATAATAGGTTTTTTAGCTTCATTTATAAGCTTTACTGAATTTTCTATTTGATTTTGATCAATTTTTAAATAAGGATTATAACCTGGAAGATTTATTTTAGAATCTTTTGAAAAATCATACTCAGCCAACTCATCAAATACATCTTTAGGAATATCAATTAGTACCGGACCAGGCCTTCCTGTTCTGGCTATATGAAATGCTTCATGAATAACAGAACCAATTTCAGATGCTTTCATTACTAAGTAATTATGTTTTGTTACTGGTAAAGTAGCTCCTGTTATATCAGTTTCTTGGAAAGCATCAGTTCCTATTGCTGGCCTTCCAACCTGTCCTGTTATTGCTACAAGGGGAACTGAATCCATCATTGCAGTTGCCATACCTGTTATAAGATTTGTAGCACCTGGACCAGAAGTAGCAAATGCAACTCCTACTCTACCTGTAGTTCTTGAATAACCATCTGCAGCATGACAAGCACCTTGTTCATGCCTTGTAAGAATATGCTTTATTTCAGGAAATTTATTTAAGGTTCCATAGAGAGGCAATATAGCTCCACCTGGTATCCCAAAAACAGTATCGACTCCCTCTTTTATAAGAGCTTTACATACTATTTCACTACCTTTTATTAAATTTTCTTTCATTTTTTTCTCCATATTTACAAAAAAAAACTCGCCCTTTCAATAAGGACGAGATAACCCCGCGGTACCACCTTTATTGCATAATAATTTATGCCACTTCTTTTTCCTGTTTCGTAGAAATACGTTTTCACTTACTTGATTTCAGAGAAACCACTTCTAGGCGAGTTCATTAATTATTCTTATTGATTTTCAGCAAACATCAACTCTCTAAGAAAAATAATTAACTACTACTCCTATTCATCGTGTTGATTTCTATTATATAACTATATAGACTAAATAGCTATTAAACTCCTTTTTTTATGGAAATTATAAAAACCAAAGATATTAAAAATCCAGAAATTTCTGAACTCTATAATTTTTTTTATAAATTACCAACCCATGGATTTTTAGATTTTTCAAAAGATAAAAAGAATTTTGAAAAAGAGATAGATGAGTTAATAAAAGATAAAAAATATAGATTAGCAATTGAGTACGAGAATAACAAAATAACAAACTATTTTCTTATTAAAAACGAAAACTCATTAAAAAGATCTATAGTTATGACCTATGACTTAAAAAAAATCAAGAATAATATCAATACTATTAAGGATTTCACAAAATCAAACAAACTAGAAATTGGGATCAGAAATTCTGAAAAAAATCAGATTAAGGAGAAATATTTTTTTGATTACATAAGAACTTATAATTTTATGAAATTAAAAAGAAACAAATCATTTGGAAAAATAAATAGTGATTTATCTATATTTGAGTCTGTAAATTATAAAAATTATTATAAAGAACTAGTAACAATTCAAAATGACTGCTTTGCAGACCAATATGGTTACGAAGCTAATAATTTGAATGATTTTAAACTAGAAATACAAAATTTAGAAAAAAGAAAAATCAATTCTTTTTTTGAAATTTCTAAAAATATTAAGAACACATGGTTAGGATATGCTTGGACACAATTAAATCTCGAAAATCATGAAGGGAGATTATCAATGTGCGGAGTAAAAAAAGAATTTAGAAGCAAAGGAATAGCAAAACCATTAATAATTTCTTCATTAAATAATTTAATAAAAAATAATTGTGAATTGATATATCTAGAAGTTGATAATGAAAATGAACCTGCAAAGAAAATCTATAAAAGTTTAGGTTTTAATAAATACAGTGAACTTGATTGGTTCAATATTAAATACTGATTTTTTTATACAAATCTTCTAAAACATTTTGCCATTCGAATTTTTTTAACTTTTTATGATCATTCTCAGTAATAATAAATTTATCAATATTTTCAAAAAACTTTATAATATTTTTTGAAAGTTCTCTGCTAGACAACATATCAAGCACTATTCCATTCCTCATATGATTTACAAAATCTTGCATTCTACCGGTTTTTGATACTATCACTGGTGTTTCAGAAGATAGCGCCTCAAGGCATACTATTCCAAACGTTTCAGATCTTGAAGGGATTATAACTAAGCTAGAAGATTTATAGTAGTCCCTTAATTTATTTTGGGGAACTGAGCCGAACCAGTAAATTTTTTCTGAAATTTTTTTTTCATTTAAATCTTTTTCTAAATCTTTTTGTTTATCAGAGCCTAAATCACCTCCAACTATTCCAAGTCTTATAGATTCATTTTGTCTTGAAAGAATCTTTATACTATCTATTGCTATATCTAGCCCTTTTAAGTAATCATTCCTCCCAACAAAAAGAATTAATTTTTCATTAGAATTCAGTTTTACAGTTCTATTTTTAGAATTTTCTTTATCTTGATAGAAATATTTTCTATCAAAACCAGGAGTTGAATTTATTATTTTTTCTTCAGGAAGTAAATATTTATTTACCAATGTATCTCTTTCAACCTTAGAAAAAGATAATGTAAAATCAAAAAATTTAAAAATAGATTTTTCTATTTCAATTCTTTTTTGATCGATTTTATAATTTTCATAATGTACTTTTTTCAAATATTCTAAAGTATGAGATATATTAATTTTCAATAAACTTTTTTTATTAAAATATTTTTTTGAAAAATTTCCGGAAGTATAATAATTACTAATCAATACATCTGTTTGATCTGATATGTTTTTCAGAAACAAGTTTTTTTCACTTAAATCAATATGAATCAACTTAAAATCTTTATAATCAGTTTCAAAATCACAGTTTTCATGTTTCTTAGAAATTAAAAAAACTTTTTGTTGCTTTTTAAGTAAAAATTCAAGAAGATTTTTGACATAAATATTAAGACCTCCTGAGTTACCTAGACCTATTTTTTGGCCTGGACAAGAGTGGATAGATACAATAGTAAAAATTTTAGTCATTTTTTGAGATTTCAAAAGTATAGAGAATTTTGTCTACTGCACCTAAATCGTACTTATATCTCTCATTTCCTCTCATGAAATCAAACACGGTTAATTTATTCTCTATTGATCTTTTTATTGCAAATGCATGATTTAATAATCCAGAAGAAAAATTATTATAAGATGGATCAAAGCCTGAATTATACAAAAATCTACTATTTTGATGTAAAAATGAAATAGAACAAGCTGCTGTTTTATTATCTATTTTTAAATAAGAATATGCTAGAGAGTTTTCTTCTAACATCTTAATAATTAATTCTGTGAAAAATTGCTCCATTTTGGGAGTCATAAATAGATTTTTTTCATCTGAACTAATTTTATGGAGCCTAAAAAATTCTCCTAATATCTCATCTTTATATTCCAATGTGCTTAAGTCTCCAGATGAGAAATCAGAATTTTGTTCAAGCCTTCTAATTTTTCTTCTTAATTCATGTCTCTTTTTTTTGGGTAAAAGTGCTAAATATTCGTCCCAAGAATTTGGTAAGGATAAGTAAGGAGAAACATCTTCATGTTGAGAATTTATACTATAATTATCTAGAATTTTTTCATTTGTAAGAAATTTAAAGGTTGGAGAATCATCAGATATAGAATTTAGAATCAATTTATTTATATCTAAATTAAAGATTTGATTTATTAGATCTTCAAAATCATTTCTTGTATATTCCATATGTAAGATATTGTTGTAGTCAACAATGTCCTTATCACCAATGATACTTGCTTCAGAATTTCTATATTTTATAGGAATGAAAAAATTAGAATTTTTTATGTATGCAAAATCATATCCTTCTGAAAAATGATTTAGCCATATTTCTTTCCAGATTTGTAAATCATAAGGAGATTTATGTAGACAAGTTCTCTCAAAATCATTCCACGTTTGATTTAATTTTATATTATTCAAGAATATTCTCCATTAAAAAAATCTACTAAAAAAGCTTTTAGACTTTCCCGAAATTATAGCATCAGATATATCTTCAATTTTAGAAGAAGTCTTAATTATTTCTGACTTTAAATATTTTTGAGCAACCTCTGGATCCTTAAGCCCATTACCGGTTAAAATAAATGCTATTTTTTTCCCAATATAATCACTATTTGAATCTGAATATTTTAAAAATCCTGCTAGAGATGACGCAGAAGCGGGTTCACAAAAAATACCTTCTTCTTTGGCAAGTAAAGACTGGGCTTCAA
Source organism: Chloroflexota bacterium (assembly GCA_002719295.1). Lineage (GTDB taxonomy): Bacteria > Chloroflexota > Dehalococcoidia > Lucifugimonadales > Lucifugimonadaceae > TMED-70. The sequence goes on along the minus strand of PBHC01000005.1, from coordinate 2,160 downwards.
TAATATTCTTATCTGATACTTTTAAGAATTCACCTTTGGTTTGAGAAATAGCTTCTTTAGCAAGAGTTGAGCTGGCAGGATTACCAATTCTTATAGCACTAGCAATTGTTTGAGGAGATTTGATTATTTTTTTATCAACCAAAGGAGCTGAGTTTTCAGCTTGAACTCCGATTAATCTTGGATAGTCTAAGATTTTATTGTCAGCCTTGTACATTTTATAACCTTTAAAATATGAGCTAATATTTCCTGCATTACCAACAGGCATAAACTGAAAATCAGGACTTGAACCAAGTTCATCTACTATCTCAAATGCACCTGTCATTTGTCCTTCTAATCTAAAAGGGTTTATAGAATTTACAATTTCTAAATTTAATGAATCAGATATCTCTCTAACAGCATCTAATGCTTGATCAAAATTGCCATTTATTGATATAACTTTTGCACCATATGCCATTGCTTGCAATAGCTTCCCTAGAGCTATTTTCCCTGATGGAATAATCACAATTGTCTCAAGGTTATATCTTGCTCCATAAGCTGCAGCAGAGGCAGATGTATTTCCAGTAGAAGCACATATGATTTTAGTTTTATTTTTTTCGATGGCTTTTGAAACAGCCATAAACATTCCTCTATCTTTAAAAGAGGAAGAGGGGTTACATCCTTCTAATTTAAAAAACATCTCGCATTTGTATTTTTCTGAAAGATTGTTTGATTTTACTAAGGGGGTAAATCCTTCTCCTAAAGTCACTTCTGGAGTTTTAGATGTAATAGGTAAAAATTTTTTATAATGATTAAATAAACTGTTGCTCATAGCTTCATAATATAAGAATAATATAAGTATATATTATTTTATTGAGATGGAGGTTGATAAACATTTTGCTCTGTTTCTTCAGTTTCAAGATCTAAAAATTCTGAGTTTGAAGCAAGTAATACTTTTGTATTAATCCAGTTATAAATATCACTATTAATATCCATCCATAAATTGTATTCTTCATTGAATGAATTAATAAAATTTTCAAATTCCGTATCCGCAAGTTGTTCAAAGTATTTTTCTTCAATTTCTCTAGCATCAGAAAAATCATTTATATAGTAAAAAGCAAAAACTTTGTCTTGAGAGTTTTTATATGGAGTTGTTATAAAAGTATTTGGAGTAGGGATGGATTCTTTTCCTTCATTGAAGTAAACCAATCTATCTATTTTTTCATCGACACCACGAGGCATCCATCCAATATTACCCTTAGTTCGTAATACTTCTTTATCTTCTGAAAATTCTAATGCTATATTTTCTATGGATGAGCCCATAGTAAGTTTACGTTCAATAGAGTTAATTACAGAAACATCTGGAGATTCAAAAATAATTTCATATAGTTCTACATGGGGTTGAATTCGAGACATATCTCTTGCAACTAAGTTTCTTAATTTTTCTCTAAAAATAGTCCGCTTAATATAGTTTTTATATTCATCATCAGATAATCCAGTTTTATTTAAAAATTGTCTATAAGATTCACTTACGTTTGCTTTATATTCTTTTGAATTTTCCACAGAAATAAATCCCATTAAAACTTCTATTCTTCTATCAACCTCATCTGAAGTTACAGATATTCCAAAACGGGGAGCTACTTGATATGCCAACTCTCCCTCTAAAATAACCCTTAATGCTTCAAAAAGAGAATTCCCTATTTCAAACTCCATCCCTAAGTCTTCCGTTATTCTTTGGTTAAACCTTATAAACTTAACAACATCCCCTCTTGTATAGGTAACATCTCCAACTTTAATTGCATCTTTCATTGGTGGAATTATATATGTCACTGAATAGAAAAAAGCCAAAATTAAGAATAAAAATATAAATACAGAAAATCCTAGATAAAAAAAAGGTCTAAATATAAAAGATTTATTTTTATTATCAGCTAATAACTCAAATCTTGATTTACCTTTATTCGAGGTAATACTTCTTCTACCAAGCTCAAAGGAGTCTTCTACCTCAGAATTTTTAAATAATTGTGTGTTATCTTCATTAGCCATTAGAACAAATTTCTGTTGATAAAATTTCTAGAAACTTAAGAATCTTCAGATTTTTTTTCAGTTGTTTCTGCTGTAGTTTCTTCAGTTGTTTCTGCTGTAGCTTCTTCAGTTGTTTCTGCTGTAGCTTCTTCAGTTGTTTCT
>PBHC01000004.1:0-37829 GCA_002719295.1 Chloroflexota bacterium | reverse complement strand
AAATTAATATCTGAATACTCGAAAGAACTTATAAAACAGGGTTATTTGCTAGAATATGATTTAGAAAATATTTTAGATCGTTCTGGATTAAGATGGGATTACTTTACTAAATAATTAATTTTTAAGAAAATGGATATTTTAGAAGAATTTAAACCTATGCTTACCCCAAAAGAGATGCTGCATAAAGGGATTTTTGGGGGTACTTATTTTGCAGAATTAATAGATCATAATAACTTTCCGAGTGATTGGTTTGAAGGTTTAGATGAATCTTATTATTGTTCATCAAATTACATAAGTAATATAAATTTTTTTAAGATTAGATCAGGCCAAACTCAAAAAGAATGGGAAGAAAAAGGATGGATACATGAAGACGATCCTAGAGGATGGTTTGAGTGGTATTGTAAATTTTTTTTGGGAAGAAGACATGAAGATGATGAAAGACAAATAAAAAGATGGAAAGCATTTTGTGGTCAAAATGGTAGATGGAAAAATACAATATATACAAAATTATATCGCGAGGGATGTCCAATTTCTGAAAGTTTCAATGTAAGCCCCAGGATACAACAGTCTCTTTTACATTGGTCTTATCTAGTTAATGAAAAAGATTTTAAAGATTGGAAATCTAGTAAAGGAATCAATCCCAAGGAATATTGAATTCCCTGATAGCATTTTTCCAAAAAATATCTTCAATTTGATTTTTATTTAATTCGCAAATTTTCGATGCTTGTTTCATAGCTATCAATTGCTCATATAGGCATATTATTGGTCTGTTAGTGGTATGGGAAAATTTTAAGGAAGATATTTTATCTGTTTCTAATTGTTGATGGGCGTGTCCAAATGCATTATATGCACCATGAAAAGAAACGGATTCAATTCCGTCCGTTCCATAAAAAATTCTTTTATGATTTTCATTATTAAATAAAGTTATAAATGGTCTTATGTCAGTTACAGCAGATAGGTCGTACCAAATATTAGGTAAATTTTTTAATTTATCTATTCCTTTTTCTATTGGTCTGTATGTAAAAGATCTTGCTATATGAGCTAAAATCCATTTTATATTTGGGTATCTTTTTGTTGTAAACTCTTCTAGGTCTTTTAGATTTTCTTCGTCTCCGCATCCGTCTTGTTTAGCCATGTGTAAAGTTATCCATAACCCTAATTCATTTGCTAATTCTAATTGATTATGGGGTAAATAATCAGTTATAGAACATTCATTTGGATCTCCTGTTGATGAAAAATATCTGTATACCTTCAAGCCTTGAAAGCCCTTTTTTCTTATGTCGCTCTCTATATCAATAAGTGAATCTTTTGGAGTAGTCAGTCTATGAGATCGGATCAATGGATCTCCATTAATTTCACTATGGATAAAATCATTATGCGCATTTACATCTGTCCCAATAAGAGGCTTTCCTATAATCAAGCTGTTTACTTCTCTGTTAGGGAAAACAGTTCTATGCCATTCTTTTATCTTTGAAAGAGGTTCATTTGGATAAATATCTTTATGAATACTATTTTTGGATATTATGTCATTGTTGATTAAGTGTACATGGCTATCAAAAATTCTTTTAGGAATCCAGTCTTCAAATTCTTCATACCAGAAATTTTTATCATTTGCCCTGTATTCAAACAAGCTTTTCATATTTAATCCCAAGGAACATTAAACTCTCTTACGGCATTTCTCCAAAAAATATCTTCTAGTTGATTTTTATCTAATTCACAAATTATAGAAGCTTGTTTCATAGCTATTAATTGTTCATAAATACAGATTAATGGTCTATTGGTGGTATGAGAAAATTTTAATGAAGGGATATTATCTGTTTCTACTTGTTGATGAGCATGCCCAAAGGCAGAATAAGCTCCATGAAAAGACACAGATTCCACAGCATCAGTTCCATAGAAAATCCTTTTATGATTTTCTTCGCTAAATAATGTTATATAAGGCCTTATGTCAGTTACTGCTGATAGGTCGTACCAAATATTTGGAAGGTTTTTCAATGTATCTATACCTCGTTTTATAGGCCTATACGTAAAAGATCTTGCTATATGAGCTAGAATCCATTTTATATTTGGATATCTTTTAGTTGTAAATTCAGTTAAGTCTTTTAGATTTTTTTCATCTCCGCATCCATCTTCTCTTGACATGTGCAAAGTTACCCAAAGACCTAATTCATTAGCGAGTTCTAACTGTTCATGTGTAAGAAATTCTTCAATCGTGCAGTTTGCCATATCTCCTGTAACTGAATACATTCTATATACCTTTAGCCCTTGGAAACCTTTATTTTTTATATCACTTTCTATATCCTCTAGAGAATCTGCAGGAGTTGTGAGTCGATGTGCTCTAGTTAGAGGATTCCCTTTGATCTGATTAAAAAGCCAATCATTATACTCATTTATCCTTGTACCTAAAGCAGGTCTTCCAAGGAATAAATTATTTACATCTCTATTTGGGAAAACTGTTTCATGCCAACCTTTAATGCCTTCTAAGTCGGCATCAGGGAAGACATTTTTATGCTCACTTGAATCATCAATCAAGCTATTATTAAGCATATGGATATGGCAATCATAAATTCTTTTAGGAACCCATTCCTCTAATTCTTCATACCAGAAATTTTTATCATGTTCTCTATAATCTATTAATTTATTAGCCAAAGTTTTTCCTTTTCAATTAAATAAAATTATTAATTTAAATTATGAATTAATTTTTTAAACAAAAAAGGTGATTTTTGCTAAAGTTTATTCTTTATTCATTACAGTTAGAATTCCCATTATTACCATGGATAAAAATCCACCCATCCATCCTATGATTGCAAAAATTTCAAATTCAACGAAAGCATCTAAAATTGCACATACTCCAGCAATTGCAAATAGAGCACTAATCACAGTGTAGAACTTTTTCTTCATAGTTAGAGCAATACCCAAAATAAACCAGCTGATTCCCATTATAAAGCTCAAAGATGTATCCCAACCTCTTGCACCTTCTAAAATTCCCTGAGCGAGTCCAGCATCAATTCTATCTGCAGCGTCTAGAGCTGCTATGCCAATTCCTTGTAAGCCAACAAGAACTGGAAAGGTTAGCAAAATTATTAATCCACTAATTTCAGCTAGATTAGAGCTAATAGATTTATCAGTATTTATAGACTTAGCTAGAAAATATAATCCAAGAATCATTAAAGCTGTAGATATTGTTGCAAGGTAACCTCCCAAAACAACTGAATTTTTTGATTCTGCAAGTTTTGCTAGCTCTTCACCTGCATTAAGTTGATAATTATCAGGAAAGAAAGCAATCCAACAAAGCATCGATACTATTGGACCAAAAATCATCATAGATCCAAAAATTTTATTATTCATAATAAGTCCTCTCATTTTTTAAATAAATTTTGGACTATGAATAAGAAAATTGCAATAAGAAAGTGGTGGGCGATGAGGGACTCGAACCCCCGACCCCCTCGGTGTAAACGAGGTGCTCTAGCCAACTGAGCTAATCGCCCTAATGTATATTCAATTTTATCAGGATTATATATATTTTTATTGAGATAGAGAATTGTTTTTAGAAAAAATTATTTTCCAATCTATCTAAAATTCTGTCTGCCTCAATCATGTCAAAATCATCTAACTGCTTAAAAGGTTCACGAGATATATTTGTTCTTATAATTCCTCTTTTCCAAAAAAAGTATTTATAAGCACTGACGCTATACATAAACTCAAAATTTAAAGCTTCTAACATTTTATTCCATATTTCAATTGCATCAGTATTAACTTCATTCTCTTTGGATAAAATCAAACTATCCCATAGAACCCTATGAGCTTCTAGCATGTGTCCTGATGGCATAATACCATTTGAGCCTCTTCTGTATTCATCAATTATGAACCTTCCTCCAGCACCCCCCATTATAGATTTTAGGTTTTCCTTACAATTATTTTTTATAATTGTATGTACTTGAGAGGAGTTCCCACTCTCTTCTTTTAAGAAGCTAACATTATCTATTTCATTTATAATTTTGATCAATATCTTATTTGGAACAGTAGGTCCTGCAGGCATCTTATTATTTTGGATCCAGATATCTACATTTATCCCTTTAGATAAATCTTCATAGAATTTGTAAAAATCTTTTTCTGAAGCATATCCCATTGGAGGCATTGCCATTATTGATGAAATTCCAAGTTGCTCTGCAAATTTAGATCTTTCTAAAACATGCTCAGTCGAAGAACTAGTTACACCTGCTATTATAGGTACCTTTCCCTCAGTTACTTTTATAGCTTCTTCCAAAATTTGATTTTTTTCATTATCAGATAATTTTGATGCCTCAGAGACATTAACAGGCAATAAAATTCCATCAGTTTTTTTATCTATGAAATATTCAATACAATTTCTTAAGGACTTAAAATCTATGGACCTATCCTCATTAAAAGGAGTAACTGGTATGCTATATATTCCTGAGTAATTTGTATTTTTCATTATCCCTCCGAAGATTAAATTCGCTATATCATTTATTTATTTATAAAATGAAACCATGATTCTTATATAGTTTACTAGATTTTATCTAAAATGAATTCAAATATAAATGAAATTAAAATAGGGCATTGGACAGATAAAGAAAATAAAACTGGCTGCACAGCTATTATTTCTGATGTCCCTCTTATTGCTTCAATTGATATTAGAGGAGGAGCTCCAGGGACCAAAGAAATAGCTCTTTTAGATCCAATTGCAACTGCTCCAAATATCAACGGACTTCTACTTACAGGAGGAAGTGCATTTGGATTAAATGCTTCATCCGGAGTTGTACAATTTCTTGAAGAAAAAGGAATTGGTATTAAGTTTGGAGGTAACACAATTCCTTTAGTTCCTTCTGCTGTGATTTTTGATTTAAGTGTTGGAAACTCTTCAGTTAGACCTGATACAGAACATGGTTATTTAGCTGCACAAAACGCTTCTAATGAATTTGAAATTGGGAATGTTGGAGTAGGTACTGGTTGTACAGTAGGTAAGTTATTAGGAACTAAATATAGTATGCAAGGTGGTCTTGGATTTTCATTTCACGATTTTGATGACGGAACATCAATTGCTTGTTTGGTTGCCGTAAATGCTTTGGGCTCTATTGTTGATCCTGAAAATGGAAAAATTATAGCAGGGCCAAAAAAAAATGGAAAAATTTACGATTCTTTAGATTTATATATAAATGGAAAACCTGAAAAAAGAGGATTTCAAAATACAACTATTGGAGCTATTTTTACAAACTCAAAAATAAGCAAAGTAGATTGCAAAAGATTAGCAGTAGCAGCACATGATGGCCTAGCTTTATCAGTAAGGCCATCGCATACTTCTAATGACGGAGATCTGTTTTTTGCAGCAACTACAAATGAAATTGAATCAAAGTTATCAATAGACCAACTTTTTGCAGCTACTATTAAAGTCACATATCAAGCAATTATTCATGCAATAAAAACTTCAGATTAGAACCTATTTTGATTCTATAGGTAATTCTGAATTACCCCACTCAATCCAAGAGCCATCATAAACTTTTACATTGTCATAACCTAAAAGCTCTTGTAGAACAAACCAGGTGTGAGTAGCTCTCACTGCGGTTTGACATAGTGTATAAACTGCTTTTTCAGTCTTTATTCCTTTGCTTTCATAAATGCTACTTAATTTATCTGCATCTAGGAATTGTCCACTTTCATCAACAGCATTAACCCAGTTCACATTTTCTGCTCCTGGAATATGACCTCCTCTGTCAGCTCTTACATCCTTACCTGCATATTCATCAGGGCTTCTAGTGTCACAAACAATTTTTGAAGGGTCATCAACTGTTTCTAATATTTCTTCCCAGTCGGCTATTAAGTCTGAGTTTGGTGTGCCCGAAAATTTATAATTAGTTTTTGAAATAGAAGGACTATCAGTACTTATAGGGTATCCATTTTCTGACCAGTAAGCCCAAGATCCATCAAGTAATCTAGAATCTTGATGCCCATAAACCTCTAGTGCCCATAATCCTCTTGATGCCCACAAGTTACTATTGCCGTCATAAAAAATAACCGTATCATTTTCCCCTATTCCTACAGACGAAAGAGCTTCTGATATATGATTGCTAGATGGTAACATCCCTTTAACTCCATCTTCAGTTTCCCATTGAAAAACTTCATTTGGAGTCAATCTAACTGCACCTGGAATATGCCCTGTGTCATAATCTTCTGCTTTTCTTACATCTATTATTTTTACACTTTTTAGATTATTATTTAGCCATTCAGCAGATACTAGCTTGTCTGTACTAGAATATCCTCTATTGCTAAACCCAGAGTCTGATCCTTCTGACGAACAGCCCAAAAAGAGTCCAATTGTTGCAAATCCAATTATTAATAATTTTTTCATAAGTCCCCCTTATATTTAATTATCTTTTGTTAAAGTTATTTTCCATTCACTGTTATCGATTTCATCTATTTCAACTTCATAACCTCTTTTTAATGCTTGTGGTGGAATAGTTGAGAGAGCAGGAGAATGATCTGTGATGACTTCAAGAATATTTATATCCTTATTTGAATCTAATTCTTCATTAGTCTTGAGCATTGGATAAGGACAAATTTCACCCCTAAGATCCAATTTTTTTATTTCTTCATTACTCATTTTTGTTCCTTTTCTAAAGTTATGTGCCAGATATCATCAACATATTTGATTTTTATTTTGATTTTTTTTTCGACTGCTTTTGGTGGAATATACTTTACAAGTAATTCATCAGTCGTTAGTATTTTTGTTTTACTACAGTTTCCGATGCCACCATTACTAGAAAATAGTTCTTCTAAGATTTCATTTATTCTTAATAATTGATCTTTTACTGGAATTTTAATTAAGTTTATTTCATTTATTTTTTTCATTTTTATCCTATAAATTTAATGATTTTAGTTCCAATAAATGCCCCCATTGCAAGGCTTATTCCAAAAAGCCATCCTGATAAAGAGAATGAAGGTATTGCTGAAAAGAATGCCCCAATAGTACAACCGATTCCAAGGCTTGCAGAGTATCCCATGAGAATTCCTCCAGATAATGATTGAACATATCTTTTTGTTTCTTTTGGAGTTCTTATTTTAAATTCTTGAGAAAGCAATGCTGAAACTAAGGCTCCAAAGAACACTCCTACTGTACTTACGAAAGTATGAGATATAATACCTGATTCTATACTAGAACCCAAGCACCCGCTAAGTGAAGCTATTCCTTTTAAAGGTCCGTCTGAAAGGTTTATACCTTGAGCAATATTCATTGATTGTTTCATTATTTCACCGGTTACACCTGGTGGAGAATGAAATAGAAAATAAACTATTCCAATAAACCCAAGAGCAATTCCTCCAGAGTAAGCTGTCCAGCTTTTTGAGAATAATGTATCAATATTTTGCTTGATTGTTTCAAAGAAACTTTTAGATTTAAGTTCAGATTTTTTTGATATAGAGAAACTGCCAACACCAGATTTTGTTTCAATATAGACAACTAGGAAATATACTAAAATAATTCCAAGCATAGTAATTAATAATGAAAATCCATAACCTATGGATTGAGTTGAGGGTAGAAAGATTTTTGGTTCATTGCTTATAAAATTATCCCACCAAAAATCCCAAGTGATTACTAATAAAATTGTGCCTATAAAAATCCCTATCATTGTGACAATTGAAGCAACATACCCTTCTGCTATTCTATATATTGTCCCTGAAACACATCCTCCTGCTGTTACCATGCCTACGCCAAAAACAGTACCTGCAATTAATGTGGAAAAACCAAATGGAAGCACATGTGCAGAAGAAGGAAATTCGCCTGGAACAGGATCTGGCAATATCCATTTTAATATTCCCACAAAACCTACAGAAGCTATAGACATTGCTAAAAGTACAGCCTTCATATTATGACCAGATCCAAACATAAATAAATCCCTAAAAGATGATGCAAAGCAAAATCTAGATTTTTGCAGAGTGAAACCTAATCCACATGCTGCAATCCAAATAGCCGCATCAGAGAAATTATTTTGTGATATCGCAAAAGAGAATATAAATACTAGTACAAAAAATAACCAACCTAAGATTTTTTGATTTGATACTTTTATTTTTTCTGTTTTTAACATTAAATTTTCCATAAAAAAAACCCCGTTTAAGGGGTTTCTAAATTTTGTATTATTTTTGAAATTAAAACAAATTAAAGAAACCTGGAGCTGTTCATACAACAGCAACAGATACATCCGTTATTTGTTAAATTTCTTATATTCATAGACTTGTATAATAACATAATTTTTTTGGTATTTAATGTTAAAATATAAGTATCTCAGGAAAAATTATGGCAAATTTCAATATAGAAAAAATAAGAAATGATTTCCCAATATTAGATAGACAAGTGAACAATAAAAAGCTTGTATATTTAGATAATGCTGCAACTTCTCAGAAACCTAATTTAGTAATTCAGTCATTAAATGACTATTACACTAACTACAATTCAAATGTACATAGAGGTGTTCATAAATTATCTGTTGAAGCAACCGACGAATATGAAAATTCACGAGTAAAGGTTGCTAATTTTATTAATGCGTCCCCAAATGAAACTATTTGGACAAGGAATACAAGTGAGTCTTTAAATATTGTTTCAATAGGTTTAAAAGAAGAAGTTAATCAGGGGGACAATATTGTAGTTTCAAGAATGGAGCATCATTCAAATCTAGTGCCTTGGCAACAATTGTGCTTTGAAAAGAATGCTGAATTAAGATACTTAGATCATGATTTAGAAGGAAGAATTGATCTAGATAATGCTAAAAAAATTATAGATAAAAAAACTAAAATAATTGCAATTACTCATATGTCTAATGTATTGGGTGTCATTAATCCCATACATGAATTAAGAGAAATGTCTAAGAAAAATGGTACGATATTAGTTTTAGATGGAGCTCAAAGTGCTCCTCATTTTTCAGTTGATATGAAAGAAATAGATTGTGATTTTTTTGCTTTTTCTGCTCATAAAATGCTAGGTCCTACTGGTATAGGAGTTCTATTTGGAAAAGAAGATTTACTTGATAAGATGGATCCTTTTTATTTTGGTGGTGATATGATTTCAGAAGTAACTTATGAAGGTGCAAAATGGAATGATTTACCTTATAAATTTGAGGCTGGAACTCCAAATATAGCAGATGCGATTGCTACAGGTTATGCAGTAGATTATTTAGTTGAAGTGGGTATGGATAATATAGCAAAGCATGAGGATGAAATAACAAGCTATGCTTTAGATAAAATAAAAGAATTACCTGATTATAAAGTTATTGGGCCTATTGATATGAATAATAGAGGAGGGGTAATTTCTTTTACACATAATTCTGTTCATCCACATGATATTGGAGAAATTCTAGACAAATATGGAGTTGCTATTAGAACAGGACATCATTGTGCAATGCCATTAGTTAGATCATATGAAATTGTTGCAGCTTGTAGAGCAAGCTTTTATCTCTATAATACTTATAAAGAAATAGACATCTTTATTGATTCTTTAAAAGAAGCTGTTGATTATTTTAAAACGAGTAAAATCTAATTAATTTTTGACTTAAAGCTTTCAAATGATTTTCTGCAAGTATCAGAAGATATTACAATTTCAGATTTTACTATATTTAGGTTTATGCCTTCGAATTTATCATCTTCCCATACACATTTCATCCGCCACAAAAATTCTTCATCAGAAACCCAAAAATCGTAACTTTTTACACCATCTTTTAAGCAGTTATAAATTTTACTGTTTTTTGAATCTAAATATGAACCTTTATCCTTAGTGCAATTCCCATATAAAGTTTCATTTAGAGATTGTACATCACTATAAAAAAAATCTATTACGCTAGAAAGATTATTTTTGTAATCAAGTGGGTATAATGCAAGTCCAAACCATAACTTTTCTAAACCTTCTAAATTTAATATATGGTAGGAAAATCTGGGTATAAAAATTTCTGTATAAGAATCAAAAACAGAATTTGATTTAATGTCATCTTCGTGATTTTTGCTTAACATTCTATAAGTATTTAAGTCTTCAACAGCTAGTTGTGCATTATCATCAGTAATTTGAGAAATTTCTGGATATTTTATCTCAAAAAATGTACATAGAGAATTATTAGAATCACAAAGGTTGTAATCATCTTCTAACTGATTGCATGAAGTTATTAATAATATTGAAAAAAATAATAAAAACTTTACCTTCATTCTATTTCAAATCCTATATAAACTTCACTAATTATTTCAGATTCCCCTGCAAATAATTCTGTGGATGGCATTGCTTCTGCTGACATTCTCATCATAGGCATATCATAAGCAGATTTATTGATAGGAGTACCTGGTTGAAATTCTTCAAAAGATATTATTTTTCCAAGTTTTATACCTAATTCTTTTTCATAAAATTTAGCTTTGCTAGTAGCGTCATCGACTGCTTTTTCTCTCGCTAAAATTTTATTTTCATCATTCACTTTAGCTTTAAATCTTATATTATTTACCCTAAATGAATTGCCTGTTTCTAGACTTGCTTTATCTATAAAATTAGTTATTTTATCTTTATCTTCTGAACTTATTATCACAGAATTATAAACTTTGTAAGCAATAATTTGACTCTCTCCATAATTTCCATATTCATCTTCTTTTTCAACCCATCTAGTTACAGGGGTAATAGAATATTCTGAAGTTACTATTTGATCTTTTTCAATTCCAATAGTTTCTGCAATCTTAATAATTTTACTTATATTTTCATTAACAACTTTAGTAGCATTTATTATTTCTTTATCTCTATTTTCAATAGCCATGTTTACCTCAACAATATCTTGCTTTTGCTTAACTGAACCAGTTCCCTTGATCCAAAAGATATTCGAATAGTCTTTATCTTCCATCAGCATTTGATTGGAGGCTCTGAGTTGATTGTTTTGAGTTGCGGCTATAGTTTTATCTTCTTTATCTGATGTGTTGCTACATCCGAAAAATAAAAATATAGTAGCAATAATAAGAGTATTAATATAAAAAGTTTTTTTTATTTTATTTATCATAATTTATTTTTTAATTCTTTGAAGAATATTAATATTATTGCAGTAGTAATTATCCCTACGTATGAAAATATTCTCATACTATTAAGAATACCAATATTGTCTCCTAAAAGACCAACTAATAAACTTCCAATTGGAAAAAATCCTATCCCTAGTTGAGCTAAGCCTTGTATTCTGCCTCTTAGAGGGTTAGGGGTTTGAGATAATAGGATTCTAGAATGCATATTCATAAAAAAAGTTGTCCCTGCACCTAAAATTGCTACAGTAATACACCCAGATAAAAATGAGTTATTTGTCGTAAAAATGAAACTTCCAATACACAGCATAATTGTTGACATTGCAAAAATTATTCCAGGTCTTGTAATTCTTATTAATAAAGGGAAAAAAATTATTGACCCAATTAATGCGCCTAGCCCTTGTAGAGAAATCATAAGAGAAAACTGTTCAGGAGTTGCATTATAAATAAATCTTGCAAAATAAGGGGTCATTGACTCGAATGTGAATGCTGTTAAGTTTCCTACAGAGATTATCAGAAGGGTAGAAAATATAATTTTATTAGAGAGAGCAAAATTTATTCCTTTGCTTATCCCTGAGTATTTATTTTTTTCTGATCTTGAAATAGATAACTTAGGCATTTTATATAAAAATAATAAATTTATACTATTAACAAATACGAGAACTAAATATAGTTTATCTAGATTCATAAAGTTCATAAAAAACATTCCGATATTTGGACCTATAAACCATGCAGCATTTAATAAAATTATATTTAGAGCTATACCAGCCTTAAGGTTTTTTCTACCAACTAAATTTGCCAAGTAAGATTGTCTTGATGAGATATCTAAGCTTATTAATATTCCTGATATAAATGTTAGTAGAAAAATAACAGTTAAACTTGGGTCAAATAAAAAAAGATATATGGACCAAAATAAAAGATACATAGAGGTAAGAACAATAACAGCTCGAATAAGAGTTAATCTTGCAAATTTATCAACTAACCATCCTGAAATAAAACCTGAAAAAACCATTGGAGCAAATTTGACAAAAACAAGGAATCCAATACTTGATGGGCTTTTAGCTATATTAGTTAATACCCAGGTTATTAAAGCAAAATCAATAAATCTTATAGTATAAATATATATACTTGATAGCGCTAGATTTTTAAAAAACTTTTCTTCTTTTAAGTTAAATAGATCTGAGTAGTAGGCCATTTTAGAAAATATTATGGAAATTATTATATTCTAATCTTGTATATCCTATTGAATCAACTCAAGCTTTTTAAGATTATTATTACTTATTAATGAAACAATTCTTGAAGCAACCTATTATATTTCTCATTTTCTATATTTATAGAAATAAAGTTTTCAACATTGTTATCATATGAATAATCTAAGTTAGGTGTTTTGGTAATATATTCTTTCATTATTGTAAAATCCTTGAATTTATATTGTTTAATCCCCCGTCTATGCTGATTGTTTGCCCTGTAACGAATGATGAACTATTGGAAAGCAACCAAAGTAAACATTCTTCAATGTCTATTGGAGCTCCGATCTTTTTAAGAGGATACATGTTTTTAACCATCTCTCTTGATTTGTCATTTGAAATCATTCTTTTAGATAATTTTGTTTCTATTAGACCAGGTGCTATGCAATTGAATCTATAATTTTTATACCCATATGTGGCTGCACAAGATCTTATTAAGCCTTCTACCCCGGATTTAGCAGCAGAAATGAGTTCGTGGTTAGGTAATCCATAATTTGCTGCTACGGAGGAGAAGCAAACATAGCTAAGTGATTTCATATTATTTTTTAGTAAACTAGTAAGTATCCTAAAATTAGACATTAAATTAATTTCAAGTACTTCATACATCTCTTCATCTTTTGCTAGATGAAGAGGCTTTAAATTTACAGATCCTGCAAAATTTACAACTGAGATTTCACTGTTTTCTATTTCTATATCTTTGATTACCTCTGATACATCCATGTAATTTTTAACATTAACGAAATTAATGTTTTGACCTACAGAGATTTCATTTCTGCTGATGGCATAAATTTCATTGTTTGCAATAGATTTATTTTCAAGAAAAGATTTAGCCATATCACTACTTGCTCCAAAGGCAATTATTTTTCTATTATCTAAATCCATTTACTAACAACTTCTTTCAAATTATTTACATAATTTTTAAATAAATTATTTTCAAATTTACACCCAATTAAAACTCCTCCAAAAGATTTATCTGAAATGTGCTCTTCTTTTGGCAATGAGCATAATTTGCAATCTTTAGACTTTGTGGAAGCTATTTTCATGGGAATGATTTCCTTTTTTATTAAACAATTCTTTTGAAAACTCTCTCGAACATTGAGCACATTTATAGATACTAAAATTATCTTGATCTACCATATCCATTAAGTCGCCCTTACAGTTAGGACACATTTTTAATAACATTGACATTTTCTTGCCCCTTTATAAATTGTTTATACTTATATATTCTTATAAAAGATGTAGATATTGTGCAAAAATAATTATTTGTCTGATATACTAATCATGTAAGTAGTAAATGAGGGTATATGAATTCAAACTGGTACGTGCCACCTAAAACTGAAATTCAGGCTGTTTCTAAGCAGCTTACTTCAAGTTTGGTTAATGGTCATTATAATCAGGCTAATTTAATTTCCCGAATGTTGATTTCTCAGCAATGGTCACCTGCTGTTATTTACCTTGATTTGATTAGAGTTTCTCTAAACCATATAGGCAATTTATGGCATCAAGGGAAAATATTGATTACTGAAGAGCATAGAGCGACTCAATTTTGCCTCTTATTAATGGATAGGGTTAGAAACAATTTTAGGCTTCCTACTCCAAATGGAATGAAAATATCTATGTCGGCTATAGAGGATGACACTCATGTGATTGGTTTGTATATGACTGCAGATTTTTTTAGATGGGACGGATGGAATGTAGAGCTTTTAGGGAGCTCTATCCCAAATGCAGATTTAATAAAATATATAGACACAACCGTTCCTAACTTTGTTCTTTTATCATCTACTTTTCCAAATAGTAACAATAAACTTGAAGAGGCCATTCAATCCATTAAGGAACTAAATAAAAATATTAAAGTTATTATTGGAGGCCCCGCTGCATCATTGATAAAAGATACCAACAGGTATATTGACGGTTTTGCAGACGATCCATTAAAAGCAACATATGTTGCAAACTCTCTTGTTGAAACAAATCCCGCCTTGATGCCTTTAGAATCAGTCCTTTTGTCACTAGGAGATAAAATTCATACGGTAAGAAAAAACAGAAATCTTAGCCAAAGCGAGCTTTCAAAGAAATCGGGACTTGCTCGAACATTTATAAGCGCAGTGGAGCAAGGAAAGCAAAACGTATCCCTAGGCTCGCTTAAATCAATCTCAGACTCCCTTGGAGTCACAATGTCAACACTGCTGGGAGATTGATACGAATACCGTAAAATATTTTTATTTATAAATATTAAGTAGTAAAATGATCGCAATTCGTTTGAGATTTATACTAAAAATTCTCTAATTAGTCATTCGCAATTAGACACAAAAGACTTTATGTTACTAATTTCGTAACAAATATTTAACATTTATCTATATATATGTTGGCATTTCAGATTTAGCATTTAATAAATACTAAAAAAGAAAGGTACAAATTGTTTTCATTAATTGCTAAAGCTAGTCAAAATTTTTTCAATTCAGTCAGTTATAAAGAAGAGGTTCAGCACAGAATTCTTGCAGAAAATTTTCAAAATGAAAATCTTGGTAAAGATTTATCGGTAAAAACTGATGAAGTATCAATTTTAGAATTGTATAAAAAGTACTATAAGTAAATTTAACTTTAGTCTAATATATAAATGATTTGTTGGTCTAAGATCATTTTATAAACTTTCATATTATAATTGGGCATTTTTGAAAAATATTTATCAGTTTGGATAGCTTTAAGCATCATATCTGGAACTATATTGGGTTTTATAATTCCAGGATTTTTTGACTTTATTGCTGATTTGGAATATCAAAAAGTAAATCTTCTTATCGCTTTTTTTATATGGGTAATGATTTTCCCTATGATGGTAAATATAGATTTTTTAAAAATATTAGATTTTAAGTCTAGTCCTAAGGGTCTATTACTTACCTTGATTATCAATTGGGTAGTTAAACCATTCACTATGGCAATGCTTGGGATTCTATTTTTTGAAGTATTTTTTGTAAACCTGATATCTCCGGATGATTCCAAGCAATATATAGCAGGTATGATTTTATTGGGAGTTGCCCCTTGTACAGCAATGGTTTTTGTATGGAGTTCTCTTACTAAAGGAGATCCAAATTATACATTATTGCAAGTTTCTATAAATGACATAATTATGATATTTGCATTTGCTCCTATCGCTGCTTTATATTTAGGAGTGACTTCGATTATAGTTCCATGGGACACTCTACTTATTTCAGTTATACTTTATGTCTTAATACCTTTGATTCTTGGTTTTTTTACAAGGAAATTTATTTTGCAAGAAAATATCTCAAGGTTGAATAAATTTAATAAAAAATTTAAACCATTTATAGTTCAAGGTTTGCTACTTACTGTAATTTTGTTATTTGGATTCCAAGGGGAAAAAATCATAAATTCTCCTTTGCTTATAATATTAATTGCAATTCCGCTCTTGATTCAAACTTATGGAATATTTTTATTGGCTTATTTTTCAGCCTATATTTTAAAACTCCCTCATAAGATAGCTGCTCCTGCTTGTTTAATTGGAACTTCAAATTTTTTTGAACTTGCTGTAGCAGTTGCTATAGGAATGTTTGGTATTAACTCTGGTGCTGCTCTGGCTACTGTTGTAGGTGTTTTAGTTGAAGTTCCAGTTATGATGTCTTTGGTTTATATAGTTAACAAAACTTCCGATAAATTTAGATTTCAATGATTGTTATTAAATTTTTCTAATATGTCTTGTCGATAATAAAATACTGCACTAAGAAAAACAGTAAACCCAATTAAAATGGCTAATATAAAGGTTAAATTATTTTTTTCTTCAATAGCATCAGGGGTATATAATCTGTTATACCATTCGTTTAGATCATTCATGCTGAACCTTCTAACATTACCTGATGCATAGGTATTGTTAAATATTTCTTTATATCCGATTGAAAAAACATATCTTGTATTTCCTCTAGAAATGACTTTTACATTTATATCTGTATTTTTTTCTATATTTTGTCTTTCAGATATTATTCTTATAAGATTCATTCTGCTGTAGGGTTCGTAAAAATTTGAAGTTTGATTAGGTAAATACTTAACATCATTAATTAATAGGTAAGGGAATTCACTTGAGTCTTTTAGATTTTCAGGTTCCAGATTTGGTATTAATAAACTGAAATCAAATGTATCGCCTTCTTTTAATTTAAAATCAAGTATCATTTCTTCATCTTTATTTACAAACTCTCCATAAAAAGCATGAGATACTGTTGCATCACTTATTTCTATATAATTTTTTTCTGTTTTATCATTAATACCAAATGGTTGATGAGCTTGAATTGTATCTACAAAGAAGAATAATCCAAAAAATTGGAAAAAAAATATAGAGATTATCTTAATTTTATTTTTCAAAATAATTATTGATTTATTTATCCTTACTATTAATTATAAAGAAAATAAATGATGAACAAATCAAAATACTACCTGTAAATAAAATAGAAAAATTCAAACTTATCTTATCCGACATGTAGCCTATCAAAAGATGTCCTACCCAACCTAATCCTATAGTTATAAACCATGCAGAAACGGCTGTGCTTCTTAATTGAGGAGGAACATTTTTTTGAAGATAGGTCCATTGAACTGCATCAAAGCTGGCTCCACAAGCACCTACAATAGCCAAGAAAAAAATAGCTAGATATAAATTATTTATTAGCGCGATCATTAGTATAGACAAACCAAAAATCAGAGAAATAACTGTTACTATAGAGTGTGCTTTGTTTATATCTTTCCATCTAAATAATCCTAAAATACCTAAAAATCCTCCAATAGATATTGCTGTTTGCAAAATACTTAGAATCCCTATTTCTGATTCCAATATAAATTTCGTTATTGATGATAATAAACTAAAAATAGAAAATCCAAAAATTTCAACAATTCCAGCAAAAAGTAATAAATTTCTAGTATAAAAATTACCAAAAACTATCTTAAGTCCATCTTTTATATTTTTAAAGTAATTGCCTGAATTTTTTTCTTCATTGAATTCTGAAGATTTTATTAATAAAATAATTGATCCTATCAATCCAAATAAACCTGATAATAAAATAGCCTGTTCTATTCCAAATAATATTGAAAAAGCTCCTCCTAATAGAGATCCTATTACTCCGGTAAATCTCATTATCATTGAATAAATTAACATTGCTGTAATTTTTTGATTTTCTCCAACAGAGTTAATTACACTTCCTTGTATAGCAGGAACTACAAATGATCTTGTTATTCCAGTCATTCCTGATGCAATATAAGCGAGTAATAAGAAATTTTTATTTTGAAAAACTAATAATGCAAATATGCATAATACAAAAAACCTTGTAAATCCAACTAAAATAATAATTTTATTCCTTCCAAATTTATCCGCCGCGGCGGCTGTGAAAGGGGAAAAAATAGTTTGAACAACCTGAGTTATTGCAAATGAAACAAGTGTTGCGAAGATTGAATTAGTTGATTTTAAAACTAACCAACTTAAACATAATCTTTCTATCCATTCAGAGCATATAAAAAAGAAAAATCCTGTCATTAAGCTTTGAAATTTTTTATTTTTAAATAATAAGTTTTCTTTTATTTTTATATTTTGTAAAAACATTTTTACTTTATGTAATCCTTATCAAAAAATGGATAGTAAAATATATATATAATCCTACCTAATACAAAAAAAATAGATACTAATATTTTGAATCAAAGAAAAATAAAAGAATCAATAATTGTGGTTGATATAGGAACTTCATCTGTAAAAACCTCAATTTTTGATTTAGAAGGTAATAATTTACCAAAATTTTCTACATCTATACCGCATAGCATAATAAGTAAAAATGATGGAACTTCAGAACAGGATCCAGAGATTTTGAGATCTATAGTTGAAGAATCTATCGATATTGTTTTAGAAAAAGCTGAAGGATATATAGAAGAAATAGTAGGGGTGGGTTTAGATTCTATGGCCAGCACACTATTGGGTATAAATAAAGATGGAAAACCTATAACTCCAATATATACATATGCTGACACTAGATCAAATAATGAAGTTTATAAAATCAAGAAAGATTTTAACGAAACTATACTTCATCAAGAAACTGGAGCAGCGCAGCACACTTCTTATATTCCTTCAAAAATAATGTGGATTAGAGATAATCAAAAGAATTTTAAAGATATTGATAAATTTGTTGATTTTTCTACTTATATTTATTCAAAATGGTTTGAAAATAAAAATTTTAAAGCTAGCTATAGTATTTCTTCTTGGAGCGGATTATTAGATAAAAATAAATTGAAATGGCATTCTGATTTAATTGATTACCTGGATATTTCAGAGGATAAATTACCTGTATTAAGACCATATGATGACTATGAAAAAGGTCTAAATAATCATTACTCAAAGCGATGGAAAAAGTTATCAGAAACTCCATTTTTTTTATCTGTTGGTGATGGTATGGCAGCAACAATTGGAAGTGGGTGTTATGGAAGAAAAAAAATTGCTATTACTGTAGGGAGTACAGGAGCGATAAGAATACTTTTAGATTCAAAAGTAAATGAGGTCCCAAAAGGTTTATGGTGTTATAGATTACTAAATAACTATTCACTTCTTGGAGGTTCATTTTCAGAAGGAGGTAATCTAATTAATTGGGCTTATAATAATTTAAAACTTCCAAAACTAGAAAATTTAAATAGTGAATTATTAAAATTACAACCAGCAGCGCACGGAATTACAGTTTTACCTTTTTTATTAGGAGAAAGAGCATTAGGATGGTCAAATAATTCTAAAGGAATAATCTCTGGATTGAAATATTCGAATACTTCTATAGAAATATTACAGTCTTTTTTAGAATCTATTAGTTATAGATTATTTTTGGTTTATAAAATTTTAGAAGACTTTCTAGATGATGATTCAGAAGTTATAGCAAGCGGAGGGGCAATTAAAAATTTACCATGGTGGATTCAAACTACATCTGATGTTTTAAATAAGGAAATAAATATTTCAAAAGATAATCAAGACACTGGAAAAGGCGTGGCAATAATGATTCTAAAAGCTTTGGGTCAAATACGAAATTTTGAAGATTTTGATACCGAAATAGAAGAAAAATATTATCCTGACAAAAAAAATCATAAAATTCATAAAGAATTAATAGATTCTCATTTAAAGCTTTATGAAAAAATGATGAATAATTAGAATATATTTAAACAAACATTAAACTAATGAACAATTCATATGACATAGTAATTATTGGAGGAGGAATAGTAGGTTGCTCTGCAGCATATTATGCTTCAAATGAGGGAAAAAAAGTTCTGTTGATAGAAAAAGATTCAATTGCAAGTCATGCATCTGGATTTGCTTATGGAGGAATTACACCTCATGTAGGCCTTGAAGATAATGATCCTTATAATCAAATAAGCAAATATTCTTATCAATTGCATAAATCGCTTGCAAACGAAATCCCAGAAATTTCAGGAATAGATTATGGATACAGGACTTACCCAAATTTTGAACTTGCATTGAATGAAGAAGATGACAAAGATCTAATGTCAATCTACAAAAAAAATTCTAATTCTGATATTTATGAATGGTGCTCTAAAGATGATTTGAAAAAAATAGAAAAAAGATTAGGCCCTAGTGTCATGTCCGCACTTGTGACAAAACTTTCTAGTGGGGTAGAACCTTATAAATTAACATTAGCTTTAAGTATTGCGGCAGAAAAAAATGGAGTAAAAATACTTAATTCCGAAGTGAAAAATATTAAAATTGAGAATGATAATTCTATTATTATTTCAACATTAAATAATAAAGAAATTATCGGAGAACATGTTTTGCTAGCAGCTGGACCTTGGAGTTCAAATTTTGCTAAATCTTTTGGTTTTGATATTCCTATAAGACCATTAAAAGGTCAGATATTAAGATTAAAAAGTGATCAAATTATTGAAAATGGATTTCATTGGGGCCCCAACTATGTGACCACAAAGCAAGATGGATTAATTTGGGCAGGAACAACTGAAGAGGATGTAGGATTTGACGAAAACCCATCCAGTTTTGGACTTCAGTCAATTATGGAATCATTAATCAGAGTTTTTCCTTTTTTAGAGAACGCAGAGTTAGTTCTTCAAACAGCTTGTCTCAGGCCATTAGCAATTGACAAATCTCCAATATTATCAAAATCAGATTTTGGAAATTTATACCTAGCTTCTGGTACTGGTAGGCAAGGCATTCTTTTAGGTCCAGCAATGGGTAAATTGATTCTAGATAATCTAATGTCTAAAAAAACTGAGATTCCTATAGAACCTTTTTCACATAAAAGATTTGCTTAATTTTAAGCCATTGCAGAACTGGCCCTATAAGCAGTTCTAAGATCTTGTTCTTCAAATTCTAATGGTTTTTCTCCTAGAGCATGCTCATATAAAGCAGCTTTATAGATTCCTTCAAGAGTATAAATTATAGATATTGAAGTGGTTGCGCACAATAATCCTATTGCAATACCTAAAGTCCCATTAATTAGTCCAAAAAACCAACCAATGCCAAGACTAATTAGAATGGCTATTATTTGAAAAATACCAAAACCAAAGTTCGCTGCAACCTGATTTCCCCATGTTTGTTTAAATAAACTTGAGGATCTTTTAATTGCCGATAATGGACTTATGTTTTCTGACACTATTATTGGTACTACAAAAAAAGTCATCATAGCCCAACCTGCTTCTAAAAAGCTTGCAAAAATTTGAGTCATCATTCCGCCAAAACCACCTCTTTGCCTCCCATTGGCTTTTATTGCGGCAAAAATCAGACCCATTATTGTGACAATAATAGACCAAAAGAAAATATGATGAATATGTTTGAAAGCATGGCTTAGACCTGATGAAATATTTGGATCTCCACCTCTTAATCTTTCTAAAGCAGCAGATATCAAGGCTGAGTTGAAAAATACAATTATAAAATTTGCACCAAAAATCAATATTGCAACGGGCAAGATTGACATTTCTTCTTCATTAGCAGCAGATAAATCTATGGATCCTGTTGAGTAAATTAATCCTAATAAAACAATAACAAAAATTGCAGCCATAATAGGAAATAAGATAAGTTCTTTATCTTTTTTTAGTACCTTTACACATGATTTCATTAGTTGAATTGTATTTGAAATATTTCCAAAAAATCCACCATTTACCAAAATGAGCTCCTAAAATAATTGTTTATTCAATTATATTCCCTTTAAATCCTTTTACTCAATAGTTCCAATGTATGTTTTTTTTAATTCTTCCCAATTAATTTCATAGCCCAGACCAGGTTTTTTGGGAGCATGAACATACCCATTTTTAAACTCAATTTCATTTATTAACCCAAATCTATTTTCTCCTGTAGAAGGGAAAAATTCATAAAATTCACAATTTGGAGAAGCCATAATTACATGTAGGTTAGCAACATTATCCATAGAATTACTAGAACCTGAATGAATTTCACATTTTAATTTAAAGGATTCAGCAATATTGGTAAGTTTAATAAGAGGAGTGATTCCTCCCATAGCCACTACATCTCCTCTCACGATATTGGTAGATTTTTCACGGATCCATTCAGGAATTGAATATAGCCTGCCTGGGATAAATTCTGTTGAAACTATAGGTATATCTAATTTTTCATTCAATTTTTTATAATTGTAAATATCTTCCTCAACTAAAGGATCTTCATACCAGTAAAAATTTAATTTCTGGATGGCTTTCCCTACCATTAATGCATTTTCATAATCATAAGCACACATTGAATCAAGCATTAGATTCATATCTTCTCCAACTTCTTCTCTTACAGCAATGCAAATTTCTACATCCTTATAAGGATTCCCGTGAGGATGTATTTTGTGCGCAGTCCATCCTTTATTTTTAAAAAACCTAGCTTCATCGACGTAATCTTTTATATCTTTATGAAATGGTGTACTGCTATAAACAGGGACTTTTTCTTTGTAGCTTCCCAATAGCTTGTGAATGGGTTGATTTGTAATTTTTCCATTAATATCCCATAATGCTATGTCTATTGAGGCTATGGAATTTAATGATAGAGATCTGTTCATTTTCCATAAATGATTCCAAATCTTCCCTATATTTTGAGGATTTTCTCCTATTAAAAAAGTCTTAGCAAAATTTATTATGTTCTTATTGTGATGTTCGGAGCCTACTTTTGAAGAGCCTAAAAAAGAATTTCCT
This sequence comes from Chloroflexota bacterium, assembly GCA_002719295.1. Lineage (GTDB taxonomy): Bacteria > Chloroflexota > Dehalococcoidia > Lucifugimonadales > Lucifugimonadaceae > TMED-70. The sequence continues at coordinate 15,375 of PBHC01000004.1, read as the reverse complement.
GTTATTCCTTCATCAGTTTCTATGCTCAACACACTTAGGTTTACATTTTGTCCAAAAATATTTCGATAATTTGTTTTCCATGGAGTTCCTTTCCATTCAAAAACATCTAACTTTATATTTTTAATTTTCATGCTTATTCAAGAGTAGCAGTATGCCCTTTTTTCAATAGATCCCAATCTATTTCATACCCTAATCCAGGTTTTGTAGGAGCTGTAACGAAACCATTATCAAAATTAATATCCTCTACTAATCCAAACATATTAGCTCCCGTACAAGGGAAAAACTCAAAAAACTCACAATTAGGTACGGCCATTGTTACATGTAAATTAGCAACATTATTTAATGAATTCCCTCCATGATGGATTTCACATTTCATATTAAATCCTTCTGCTAAGTTTGCTAATTTGATCATTGGAGTTATTCCTCCAGTAACTGCAACATCGCCTCTTAAGAAGTCTGTAGCATATTCAGTGATCCATTCAGCCATGCCATAAAATCTGCCGGGAGCATATTCTGTTGACATAATTGGAATATCCAATTTTTGGTGTAATTTTTTATAATTATAAATGTCCTCTTCAACTAAAGGGTCTTCGTACCAGTAAAAATTTAAATCTTCTATTGCTCTTCCAACTCTTATTGCATCTTCGTATTGATAAGCCCACATTGAGTCTAGCATTAGTTTCATATCATCTCCAACTGCTTCTCTTACAGCTTTACAAATTTCAATATCATAACTGGGGTTTCCGTGAGGATGAATTTTATGTGCAGTCCAACCTTTATTTTTGAAAATCAAAGCTTCTTCTGCGTATTGTTCTTTTGTTTCATGAAATGCAGTAGATGAGTATACAGGAACTGTTTCCTTACATGTACCTATTAATCTGTGTATGGGTTGATTTGCAATTTTTCCATTTATATCCCACAAACAAATATCTATTGCTCCAATAACATAAGTTGAAACAGATCTATTCATTTTCCATAGATCAGACCAAATTGCTCCTATATCCTGTGGATTTCTACCCATAATAATAGGTTTAATAAACTCTATTAATCCAGGAGCATGGTGATCTGCACCAACTCTTGATGATCCCAAAAAAGAATTTCCAGAAATTCCTTCATCTGTTTCTACTGTTACTACTCCTAGTTGTACAGTATTTCCAAATTGTGTATGATCATTTGTTTTCCAAGGTTCTGTTTTCCAATCGAATAACTCTACTTTTACATTTGTAATTTTCATAAGTCCCTATACTTCATTCCTATATTTTTAGTTATCTTATTATAGATTTATATAAACGTAAAATATATATTTCTAATAAACACAGCATATTTATAATTAATGAAAATTGAAATAATTGATGCAAAAGAATCAAATAAAATTAGCCACTGCTTTGATATTCGTAAAAAAGTTTTCGTAGAAGAGCAAGGCGTTCCAGTTGAAGAAGAGTTAGATCCATATGATGATATATCAATACATGCATTAGCCTTAGTTGATAACAAACCTGTTGCGACAGGAAGACTTATTCTTTCTAACAAAAGCTTCGCTAAAATTGGTAGAATGGCTGTTTTATCTCAGTTTAGAAGGACTGGAGTTGGAAGTAAAGTTTTGCTATTTCTTGAAAAAAAAGCAGTTGAAAAAAATATAAATGAAATCTCTCTACATGCACAGGAATATGTTATGAAATTTTATAAAAATCATGACTATAAAGAAAGAGGGAAGATATTTCTTGAAGCGGGTATAAAACATATAGAAATGTTTAAAAAATTAGAAAAATAATTCATGATCAACAATGATTTTGCTGTGCTATCATACTTTCTTATATGAATAATTATAAGTGGTTTGCTTTTTTTGCCGTTGCAATAGCTCTTTTTGTTAACGTATCGAGCATGGGAGCAATTCTAATATCCCTAAAAGAAATTTCAGTATACTTTGAGACCTCAATTCATCAAGTATCGTGGTTGGTTATTATTCATCTTCTTACAGTTACGGCAATATTGCTTCCTGCAGGATCTATTGCTGATAGATTTGGTCATAAAAAAGTACATATGTTTGGTTTAGCTTTTTTTATTTTAGGAACAACAATAGGTTTTTTTTCTCCAAATTTCTTTATTTTGATTTTTTCAAGAATAATTATGGCTATAGGTTCTGGAATGGGACAAGCTGTGGGAGGAGCAATTGTAACTAATTTATTTCCTGAAAATGAAAGAGGAAAATCATTAGGACTTATGAGTACAACTGTAGGATTAGGCCAAACTGTAGGTCCCGTAATTGGAGGGGTTATTGTATATAACTTTGGATGGCAACTTGTTTACTTATCTTTACTTTTTCCAATGATTCTAGCTTTTATATTGGGTTATTTTTTATTACGAAAAGATAATTTAAAAACTAGTATAAAAAAGAATCAAAAATTTGATTACAAAGGAACTATTTTTGGCATAGGATTCATAATTTTTATTATTTTAGGAATGAAAAATTTAACATTCGAGGATATTTTTTCTAACTATGCACTTTTATTTGTTCTCTTATCTTTTCCTTTTGCTTTACTTTTCATTTATACAGAAATTAGATCGAGTAATCCAATTTTAAACTTTAATTTATTTAAAATTAAAGATTTCAGCATTGCTGTAAATACTAGATTTTTTGCTTTTTTAGCTATGTCTGCAAATATGATAATGATGCCAATTTTTTTGACAGGGTTGCTAAATATTAATGAATCAAGAGTTGGTTTGATGTTGATTTTTCAATCGTTAGGCATGGCTTTTGCAGCAAGTTTAGGAGGTAGGCTCTCAGATAAATTTGGAAGAATGAAATTTATTATTTTTGGTCTTTCATTAATGATTTTTTCTTATATATTTATATCTCAATTTAATACAACTACCTCAAAATCATTTATAACTGTAATTCTTTTGATAAGTGGGTTAGGAATGGGATTTTGGGGATCTCCAAATATGGCGTTGACATATAGTTCATTAGATAAAGGTTTAACTGGATTTGTTTCGTCAATAATAAGTTTTATTAGAAATATGGGAAATACATTTGGTCAAACATTATCTACATTGATTTTGACAGCATTTTTAATCATAGGAGCTAATTATAATGGTGATATTGCCGGATTAAATTCTTTAGATAAAGATTCAATGAATGTATTTCTTAATGCTTGGAAATTTATTTATTTCTCTTCAGTATTCTTTTTGCTTATATCTCTTATCCCAAATATTTTTCTTGCTCGTTCAAAACAAATATAATTAATTTATGAAATTTTTTTTAATAATTATTTATTGTTTATTTTTGATTTCTTGTAATTCAACTAATCAAGTTGCTGAAAGCACATTTAAAATCCAGCAATTTGAAAAGTCGAATAGTGAGCTTGTAAGAACTTTCAAAAATGATTATTCATTGTGGAAAAACAATGATGAATTTGAATATTATGAGGATCTTAGATTTAATCTAGGTATATTTGAAACATTTGAATTAATGCGAGAATCTCAATATAGAAAAATGGGTATAGTCACAGATTTATCCAAAATTCAAAATATTATCGATTCTGGGAAGCCTACTTTCTTAGAAGGTTGGAGTGAAAGTTGTGTTTACTGCAAAATGGGAGAAGTTGCTCTGAAAAATTTAAAAGAAGAGCATTCTGAAAATGTAAATTTTTTGATAGTAGATGTTTCAAATAGATATTTAGAAGATGTAACTGAGGCATTAATGTTTTATGAAATAGTAAGTACTCCTACTTATATAATTTTTGATAAAAATGGAAATGAAATTCATAGATCAGTTGGATACGCAGCTCAAGGGGAGAAATTATCAAATATATTATTTGATAATTATTAATATGATTAAAAAACTTCTAGAAAAAAATAAATTAAGATTAGCTCCAATGGCTGGAGTTACAAATTCACCATACAGAGAAATATGTTTATTAAATGATGCTGGATTTGTAACAACTGAAGAGATAGATGCGACATCTTTAGTATATAACCAATCAAATAGAACAAAAGAAATTTCTAGTTTTTATAAAAGAGAAAAACCCATTGCTATGCAGCTTTTAGGATGTGATCCAAAAATAATGTCTGAAGCATCAGTTATCTTGCAAGATATGGGTGCAGATATTATTGATATAAACATGGGATGTCCAGTGCCTAAAATTACTAAAAAGGGCAAAGGTTCTGCACTAATGAAAGATATTTCTGAGACATCTAAATTGGTCAAAACAATGAGACAAGCAACAAAAATTCCACTAACGGCAAAAATTAGAAGTGGTTGGAATGACGAAAATGAAAATGCTTTAGAATTTTCAAAAATGTTAGAAGATGAAGGAATCGATTCCATAACTATCCACCCTAGGACAAGAAATCAAAGATATGCAGGACTATCAAAATGGGAAATTATAAAAAAAATAGTTGATGAAGTAAAAATTCCAGTTACTGGGAATGGGGATATAAAGTCATTTAAGGATGCTGATGATATGATTCAATTTACCAAATGTGATTCAGTAATGATTGGAAGGGCAGCAATAGGAAATCCATGGATATTTAACTTTAATTATCAAAAATTATCAGATAAAGAAAAATTAAATAAAATCATTTCAGATATTTCATTTCATATTGAACTTATGAAAGATTTTTTTTCTGAAAGAATTGTAGATTTACAAATAAAAAAACAATTATCTTATTATTCTAAAGGGTTTAAAAATTCCAAAGAATTAAGATTAAAAATTTTTAGATCAGATGAAAACATTGATAATATAATTGAATTTTTTATTCTAAATCTTAGAGAAAATTTTGAAATGATAGAAACTAACCTTGAAAAAACAACAGCATAAAAATCTAAATTTACGCCCTACAACATCAAAAGTTCTTGGAGCTATATTTTCTATGATAGGTCATTCAAATTTAGAGAAAAAAAACTTTCTAGATCTTTATTCAGGAACTGGTAGCGTTGGAATAAGATCTTTAGATCTGGGTGCTGGAAATTGTTATTTTGTTGATATAAATCATGAGTTTCTAAGATTAATTAGACAAAAACTAAATAAATTAAACTTTGCTGAAAGGTCAACTGTTATAAAGGCAAATTGTGAAAATCAATTAAATAAATTAGATAAGCTTTTTGATTATATTTTTATTGATCCTCCATATGATCAAATTCCTTTTGAAAAAATTTTTGATCAGCTAATAAATTACAAACTTACGCATGAAAAAACTAAGTTATTTTTAGAACATTCATCTAGAATAAAATTAACTGAAGAGTATAAAATATTTAAAAAAATACAAGAAAAAAAATATGGAGACACTATGATCTCCGTTTACTCTTCTTAAAAAGGGAATTATGGTAAAAGGCATTTATCCAGGGACATTTGATCCTGTAACAAGAGGTCATTATGACATTGTTGAAAGAGCATCAAAATTATTTGATGAGGTTACTGTATGTGTTTATTCAGGTTCAATGAAAAATGTTATTTTTAATGTTGATGAAAGAGTACAGATGATTCAAGAAACTATATCAAAATTAAACAATGTTAATGTAATCAAATTTAATAATTTAACCGTTAACTTAGCAGAAGAATTAGAAGCTAGTGTGATTATTAGAGGATTGAGAATAGGTGCTGATTTTGAGTATGAGAGAGAAATGGCGCTTACAAATAGAGAAATGAATTCAAATATAGATACAGTCTGTTTGATTTCCTCATTGAAATATCAGTATGTTAGTTCTAGCAGGGTAAAAGAAATAGCTCAGTTAGGAGGAGATGTAAGTTCTTTAGTTCCAGATCATGTATTGCCTCCTTTTATGGAAAGAATAAAAAAATCCGCTTAAAAAATTAAAGTATTTTGATGTATCAATGAAATAGAATTTACTTATATGGAGGAAATATGAATATTATTGAAGAACTAAAAAACTTAGAAAAATTAATAGGTGATTCAAATTCACTGATACCTGGAAAAGGTTTAGATAAATCAAAGGCCATGGATATTGTAAATCAAATAATATCTGGATTACCATCTGAACTTGATGAAGCAGGAATGGTTTCAAGGCAAAAAGAGGCTATTATTGATCAAGCTGATAAAGAAGCTGCAAGAATACGAAATTATGCTGACGAAGAAGCATCTACTATGAGAGAAATAGCAAAAAGAGATGCTGCTGAAATTTTGTCTGTTGCGGAAGAAAAAGCTGAAGCTATGATTCAAGAAACTTCTATAGTTGAAGGTGCAAACAAAAAATCTGAAGAAATAGTGAATGATGCACAATCTCAATCAGAAAATATTATTCTAAATGCACAACAAGAATCAAGTAGAATGCTAGAAGAGTCAGAGCAAGTTTCTGCAGATAGAAGAGATGGTGCAGATAATTATGCTAAAGAAGTTTTATATGCTTTAGAGGAAAGAATAGCAACAATTTTGAGTCAGGTAAGAAGCGGTTTAGATTTGCTTGATGATCCTGCTGAAAATGAGAATGAAAATATAACTATGGAGCAAAACTAATAGGTTTATCTTCCATAATCATCGTCTAGTCTTTCTATATCATCCTCATCGATATAGTCACCTATTTGAACTTCAATAATTTCTAACGGATCTATTTCTGATATATTTTCTATGCGATGAGCTATAGTTCTTGGCACACTCGCTGATTCTCCTTTGCCTAGAACAGTTTGTTTCTCTCCAACAGTAACTTGAGCTGTTCCTCTGGCGATTACCCATTCTTCATCTCTATGCTTATGAGTTTGAAGAGACAGTCTGCTTTTAGGATTTATTGTTAATCTTTTTGATTGATATCCTGGTCCTTTGCAAAGAATTTCAAAACTTCCCCATGGTCTTTCTGTTTTTGTATCTTTTTTATTTGAACCAAAATTTATTGGATTTTGTACCATTTTTAATTTTCTTTATTTTTATGATAAATTATTTTTTTTTTATGATAAAGTTTTTCTAAGTTATTTAATATTAGGAGTTTATATGAATCGCTTAAAAAATAAAGTTAGTATTATTACTGGGGGAGCATCGGGTATTGGAGAGGCAATTTCTAAAATTTTTTATGAAGAAGGTTCTAAAATTTGCGTAATAGATAATAATTTGGATAAATTGAAATCTATAGAAAATAAAATAAATTCTAATGAAGACCTAATTACTTTTAATTTTGATGTCTCAAATGAAGATAAATGGAAAAATTGTGTTACTAGTATTTTAGATAAATGGAATAAAATCGATATTTTAGTAAATAATGCAGGGATGTCGTTAAGGTCAAATTTTGAAGAAATGAAAAAAAATGAATGGGATAAAGTTTTTTCTGTAAATTCTACCGCAGTTATGCTTGGTACACAGAATGTAATAGGAAATATGAAAGAAAATAAATCAGGTTCAATTATTAATGTTTCTTCAATTTTTGGATTAATTGGTAGTGCAAGAAGTTCAACCGCCTATCATGCATCAAAAGGATCTTCTAGAATATTTACGAAAACAATTGCTGCTCAGTACGGAAAATATAATATAAGATCAAATTCTATTCACCCTGGATTTACAGATACACCCATGACAGAAGACATTCATTCTATAGATGAAGTTAGGAATGAAAGATTAGCAATGACTCCAATGGGTAGACTAGGAACACCTGAGGATATCGCATATGGGGCTCTTTACCTTGCTTCTGATGAATCTTCTTGGGTTACTGGTTCAGAATTAGTAATTGATGGAGGAGAGACTTGCTGGTAAAAACTATTTCTTTCTCCATTCAGACTTTAATATAGAAAAATAAATAATATCTCTTCTTTTATTTTGAGCAATTGCATGTTTTCGAAAAATTCCTTCTTTTGTCATCCCCATTTTTTTCATTACTTCTTGAGAAGGCTTATTTCTTAAGTCAGTTTGAGCAAAAATTTTTTCAAGTCCCAAATCTTCAAATCCATATTTTATAACTCTTGTTACCGCTTCAGGAATTATCCCTTTACCCCAATAATCTTTGGACAATGAGTATCCTATTTCAGCTCTTTTTTCTTTCATTTCAATATAAAGACCTACCCCTCCAATCATTTGATTATTTATTAAAATAGAAAACCTAGCATGTTCTTCCCAGGGAGAGTTAACCGCTTTGTGGACAAATTCTTCTACGCTTTCTTTAGTGTGAAAGTCTAAAAATCTATGCCATTCTTCATCAATAGAATAATTTTGAATGATTTCTAAATCTTCGATTTCTATTGGTCTTAATGTTAATCTTTTTGTTTTTATGTTTTGGGGTTTTTTTATATTCATTTAAATTAAATTTTATTTGTTAAAAATAATAATATTAGATATTAAACTAAATCTGAACTGAAAATCTACTAAGGCTTCTACAAAAAAAAGTTATAAAATTACTTAATACAAATAATAAAAGAAAATCAATTTATGGAAAACCCTTCAGAAGACAGAATCATAAAAGATAGAATTGAAAAGCTTGAGAAAATAAAAAGCTTAAATATAGATCCATATCCAAGTCGTTGGGACAGTGAAAGAAAATCTATAGGAGAGATTGTTGATTTATTTATAGGCAGTGAAGAATCTGGAAAAAATATTTCTACTGAAATTTTTTCTATATCAGGTAGAATTATGGCTAAAAGAGGTATGGGTAAAGTTGTATTCTTTGATTTAAAAGACCAAACAGGAAAAATTCAACTTCATTATAAAGACGAAGAAAATGATATCTCTAAAGAATTTTTAGATCTTTTAGATATAGGAGATATTATAGGTGTTGACGGAGTTATATTTAGAACTAGACGAGGAGAGATCACACTAGATCTTAAAAAAATAGTTTTACTTACAAAATCAATTAGGCCTTTACCTGATAAGTGGTCTGGTTTAAAAGATAATGAAATAAGATACAGACAAAGATATTTAGATCTAATTTCCAATGATGAATCAAAAGAGATTGCTATAAAAAGATCTAAAATAGTCTCATCTGTAAGAAATTTTATGAATAATAGAGGATTTCTTGAAGTTGAAACACCTATTCTGGTAGATATTCCTGCAGGAGGTCGAGCTATACCTTTTGAAACTTTTCATAATACACTAGATAAAAAATTATTTTTAAGAATAGCGACAGAATTACATTTAAAAAAACTTATTGTTGGTGGTATTGAAAAAGTTTATGAGATAGGAAGACTATTTAGAAATGAAGGTATAGATCATGATCATAATCCTGAGTTTACAACTATGGAATCATACGAATCTTATGAGGATTATAATACAGTAATGAAAATGGTTGAAGATCTCGTTTCATTTGTCGCTAAAGAAGTAAATGGAACAACTAAAATTAAGATTTCTGAAGATAAATATATTGATTTATCTCCACCTTGGGACAGAGTAGATTTGAGAGAGACTATAATCAACAATACAGGAATTGATTTTCTAGAATTCAAGACAAGTGATCTATTATCAAAAATAATGATAGAAAAAGGATATGTTGCTGATTCTAAAGAGGCATGGGGAGTACTATTAGATAGGCTTATTTCTCAGGGAGTTGAAACAAAATTAATAAAGCCAACATTTTTACTTGATTATCCTATAGAAATGTCACCTTTAGCAAAATTAAAACCAGGATCTCAGGAAATTGTTGAAAGATTTGAAGCGTTTGTTTTAGGACATGAGTTAGCCAATGCGTTTTCAGAATTAAATGATCCAATAGATCAAAGAAATAGATTTATTGAACAAGAAAATCTTAGAAAAAATGTAGGTGATCAAGAGGCAGATAGACTTGATGAAGACTTTTTAGTTTCTATAGAGCATGGAATGCCTCCAACTGGAGGACTTGGTATTGGAATAGATAGACTTGTAATGTTGCTAACAGAACAAGATCAAATAAGGGAAGTTTTATTATTTCCTCAGTTAAGGTCAAGAGAATAGTGTTAGATATAAAAAAAATTATAGAGAATAAAAAATTATATTCAGAAGGTCTTTTGAATAGAGGATATGATGTTTCGAATTTAGATGAAATTATTTCTCTAAGTGATTCTAGAAGTACTTTGATTACTGAAGGAGATAAAAAACGAGCTCAGAGAAATGAAATATCAAAAACTATAGGTAATGAAAAAAGAAAACCTACAGATGAAGAAACTTCTTTTATAAAAAATCTATCAGATGAATTAAAAAATATTGATAATGATTTGAGCAGAATCAATAATAACTTAAGAGCTATTATGCTAGAAATCCCTAATCTTCCTCATGATTCAGTACCTGTCGGAAAAGATGACTCTGCAAACATAGAAATCGATATTAGAGGATCTCTCAAGGAAGAAGATTACATTATTCCACATTGGGATATTGGGCCTGAAAAAGATATTTTAGATTTAGAAGCTGGGGCAAATATTTCTGGAGCAAGGTTTTTTGTTCTTAAAGAAAAAGGAGCTAGATTGCATAGAGCTCTAATGAATTGGATGGTTGATACTCACACCGATGAATTTGGTTATTCTGAAATTGATCCTCCGTATTTAGTTAAAGAAGAAACTATGATAGGTTCCGGAAATTTACCTAAATTTAAGGATAATTTATATAGAGACGAAGAAACTGATTTGTGGTTAATACCAACTGCTGAAGTTTCTTTAAATGCATTACATCAAGGTAAAATTATATTGCCTGAAATGTTGCCATTAAGTTATGTAGCAAGAACTCCAAGTTTTAGAAAAGAACATACTTCTGCAGGTAGAGACATTAGGGGTATCAAGAGGGTACATCAATTTTTTAAAGTAGAAATGTTTAAGTTTGTAGAACCTGAAAATTCTATGCAAGATTTAGATAAAATGATCGAACATGCAAGAACTTTATGTGATAGATTAGGTCTAGCCTCTAAACTGATTCAATTGTCCACTGGAGATATAGGATTTCAATCTGGTATTACTTTTGATATTGAGGTTTGGGCTGCGGGATCAAAAGAGTGGTTAGAAGTATCTTCAATTTCTAACTGTTTTGATTTTCAGACTAGGAGAAACAACACAAGATATAAACAAACTCAATCTTCACCTACATCATTCCCCCATACATTAAATGGATCAGGATTAGCTTTACCTAGGATATGGGTTGCCATAATAGAAAATGGGCAACAGCCAGATGGATCTATAGTTATTCCAGAGGTGCTCGTTCCTTACACTGGATTTGAGACAATTTAGGTTTCTCTAATATAATTTATTTTATTTGAACCTTCAAAAGATCTTTGATATTGAACAGGCCATTTTTCTATTTCACCTTCTGCATATAGACTCCAGTATGGATTTCTTAATAATTCTCTGCCTAAGAAGATAACATCTGCTTCTCCGTTTTCTAAAATTTCTTCAGCATGCCTGTTTTCAGTTATCAATCCAACTGTTCCTGTAAGTATTTCAGCTTTTTCTTTAATGCTTTTAGACAACGGTACTTGATAGCCAGGACCAAGTTCAATTTTTTGTTCCGAATAATTTCCTCCTGAAGAGCAATCAATCATATCCACTCCAGCATCTTTTAGCTTTTTAGATAACCTTATAGAGGAGTCTGTATCCCATCCATTATTATGATATTCAGTAACTGAAATCCTTGCTAATAGAGGAATCTTTTCTCCAATTTCTTTTCGTATATTTTTTGCAATTTCAACACCAAAAATTGTTCTGTTATCAAAATTACCCCCATATTCATCTTCTCGAGTATTTGATATAGGAGAAAAAAATTCATGCGCTAAATATCCATGCGCCAAGTGTAGTTCAATGCATTTAAATCCAGCTTCTACAGATCTTTGAGCTGCAGAAACAAATTTATCAATAATCTTTTGAACCTCTGCATTCGACATCTCTTCAGGAACTTGAGATTCTTCATCAAATGCAATTGCACTAGGGCCTTTAGGCACCCATCCTCCATCTTCTTTTAGGATTTTGCCCCTACCTTGCCAAGGTCTTTTTGTAGATGCTTTTCTACCAGCATGAGCAATTTGTATTGCAGGAGTAGATCCTTGTGATGCAATAAAATTAGTAATTTCTTTTAATCCAGAAATATGTTCATCTTTCCATATTCCCAAATCCCATGGACTTATTCTGCCTTCAGGTTCTACTGCTGCGGCTTCAGTCATAACTAATCCTGCGCCTCCAACTGCTCTAGATCCTAAATGAACCATGTGCCAATTATTAGAGAAGCCATCCTCAGAAGAATACTGACACATTGGNGAAACCCAAGATCTGTTTCGAATATTCTCTTCTCTTATTTTTATTGGTTCAAATAATTTACTCATTTTTTATACTCCATTATATTTTTCCATGGCTATTTTTGTTCCTTCTTCGATAATACTTATGCAAGCTTCAGCAGCTTCTATACANCTTTTATTTACTAATTCAAAATTTTTTACTTTTGAAAGTACAAATTTTATTTGATCTTCATTTTCATGAGGCATACCTACACCAATCTTTAGTCTTAAAAATTCTTCTGTTCCTATGTGGTTTATGATTGAATTCAATCCATTGTGNCCACCACTACTTCCTTTTCTACGAATTCTTAATCTGCCTTCTTCTAGCCTAATATCATCAGAAATAACTATTGTTTTTTCTATAGAAAATTTTTCCTTTTGAANTAGATCTTTCATGGCTATACCTGAGTTATTTACATATGTAGAAGGATAAATAAGGTACACACTGAATTGATCAAAATCTAAGCGAACTTCGAAATGATTTTTCTCATTCTTTTCGTATTGTTTATTCTCAGAAAATTTTTTCTCTAAAATATCCAAAACCCACCAAGGAACATTATGTTTTGTTTTTTCGTATTTTTTATCAGGATTTCCAAGACCCAAAATTAACCAATTATTCATATTACTCTCTAGCTAGAAATCAAATTTAAAAAATCTGATATATCCAATATTTCTACATTATTATTTTGAGCATCATCTAATTTTGACCCAGGATTTGCTCCCAATATCAAGTGATTTGTTTTAGATGATACTTTGCTAGTAACTTTTCCTCCATTATCTTTTATTATAGTTTCAATATCATTTCTGCTGTATTTATCAAAAGAACCTGTAACAACAAATGTTTTTCCTTCAAGGGAGTTAGATGAATATTGTTTTTGTGCTATTTTTGTTCCGATATTTAAGTCTATAAATTTCTCAATAAGATCAATATTTTTATCTTCTTTGAACCAAANAATTATTTTTTCTGCGACTATAGGGCCAATCCCATCAATATTTTCTAAAAAGTCTCTAAATCTACTTTGATCTTTTGAGTATTCTTTTATTTCTATTAAATTTGATACCTTTTCTGTTATTAAGTCTGCAATTTCTACGCCAACGCCTTCAATTCCAAAAGAGGTTACTAAATTACTAAATGATTTATTTTTGGAGTTTTCTATACTTTCAAAAAGTTTTTCAATGCTTAGTTCTCCAAAACCTTCAATGTCTAATAATTCATTTTTTTTATTTTTTAGTAAATAAATTTCATCAAGACTTGTAATAAGTTTTTCTTTGAATAAGATACTGCAAATTCTAGACCCTAAACCCTCAATATCCATACAGTTTTTTGAAGCAAAATACTGTAGAAGTCTTTCAAATTTATTAGGACATGATGAATCCATGCATCTTACCGATACTTCATCTTCTGAGTGAAGCAATTCGCTATTACATGGATCTGGACAAAATTTAGGAAATATGAATTTCTGTGAATCAGAATCTCTTTTGTTTTTTTCAGATACCTTTAATATCTGAGGTATTACTTCCCCTGCTCTTTGCAATTCAACTATATCTTTTTCTCTGATATCTTTTCTTTCTATTTCATCCTTATTATGAAGAGTTGCTCTGCTTATTTTTACTCCATCTATATATACCGGTTCTAATTCAGCCCAGGGTGTTAAAACTCCTGTTCTACCAACATTAAAGTTGATATTTTTTATTTTTGTTTCTACTATTTCAGGAGGGAATTTATATGCTGTAGCCCATTTTGGAGTTCTTCCTGTACTTCCAAGTTTATTTTGAATTTCAGTATTATCTATTTTTATTACAATTCCGTCAGTTCCGTAATCTAAATCAAATCTATTTTTAGACCAAAGTTCTATGTATTCAAATAGTTCTTTTTTATTATTTATTTTTTTATAATTTTTATTCGTTCGAAATCCTAATTTTTTCATTTTTACTAAAGACTCATATTGAGAATCAAAGATTTCTTCGCCATCTAAGTTATACAAGCTATAGAAAAAAATATCTAAAGGTCTTTTAGATGTTTCTTTAGAATCTAACTGCCTGACAGAACCAGATGCAGCATTTCTAGGATTAGAAAAGGTGCTTAACCCTTCAGTTTCTCTTTCAGAATTAAACTTATTAAATTTAGAATTTGGAAAATATATTTCTCCTCTTACTTCTATTCCATTAATATCTTCTATTGAAAGTGGAATAGATCTAATAGTTTTAACATTGTTTGTTATATCTTCTCCTTCTATTCCATTTCCTCTTGTTGCACCTTGAAATATTTTTCCATTATCGTACTTGACTGAAACGGCTAAACCGTCAATTTTAAGCTCACAAACTAATGGGAAAATATTTTGATCTACTGCTTTTGTGGTTTTATCAATCCAATCTATTAAATCCTCATCTCCAAAAACATTAGATAGACTAAGCATTGGAACAGTATGGGTTACTTGATTAAATTCTTCAGCAGGACTAGTTCCTACTCTTTGTGTTGGAGACTCAGGAATAATTAAATCAAGGTTTTCTCTTTCAAGAATTAAGAGTTCATTGAATTTTCTATCATATTCAAAATCACTTAAGGAAGGAGATTCTTCAATATAATATTCTCTGTTTGCTTGATTTAGCTCTTTTCTAAGAATTTCTATCCTATTTTTAATATCTTTAGAAGTCATAAAAAATATAAATTATTCATATTCAAATTATAGATTTTATTAGTTTCTATTACTACTTTCTTATCTTATTTATTGGCAAAGATCGGCAGTTTCAGAGTAACCAGAAGATTCATAATTTTCCCAATATTTTTCTTCAATAAAATGTTCTATTCCAAAGTAGAAAAAATCGAACATAGGATATTGATCATATATATTTTCAGAATTTCCTGTGTAAAGCATAGTTAAGCTTGGATCACTACAAGATGATGGAGAAGTAAGCTTAAAGAACTCAGAAAGATCTCTACCTGTGGCTGAGTCGTAAACAGGATTATTGAATTCATCAGTAACATTTATTCGATACCAATCTGAATCTGTTAAATTCCCGTCTCTATCAAAATCCTTAATCAATATAGGAAATATATGTGAAGATTTAATTCTTAATGATCCAGGGTCATTATAGATTGTTGTTGATGAGAAATAACTAGTTGAATATTTAGAAATATCTAATATTGAAGAATATGCAATGAATAAGTTATCAGTATTATTTAAGTTTTCAGGATTATAAATTTTAAATCCTAATTTAGG
>PBHC01000003.1:0-70926 GCA_002719295.1 Chloroflexota bacterium | reverse complement strand
TTTGTATCATCATTTAGAAAATATATGGCCTCTTCCTCCTGGGTCAAATGTAAACTATTATCCAAATGGACAAGAAATGCTTGCTGACTATATATTAGGGTCTCAAGAAATTCCAGGAGAATTTTGTATGGTTGATACACTCTTAGATGCTAACGAAGGTTATAGTACTCATGCTGAAAGCATCGTAGATGATCTGGTTGACTATGCAGTTGGAAGGAGAGATGCTTGGCAATTCCTTGAATCAGAGCCTAATGCCAAGTACAGAAATGAAGTCTTAAATATAGTCATAGGATGTAATCAAGATTTGGATTGGCTAAGAGACTATCAAGCATCACTTACTGAAGGACCAAATTTAGAAGCTGTATTTGCTAGATTGGTTCAACCAGAATTCAGAGATTGTATTATTGGAAAATTTGAAGACTATGGAGATATAGAAGAACGATATGGTAATGAATTATATGACTGGATGCTAAAAGGATTTGTTGAAGCTGAAGATCCTACAGAATATACTAATAGGCCTCTCGGAGAAGAGCAATATAATTCAATAGTTGATTGTGCAGTTGAGTTTGAAGTTGATCCAGAAACTCTAACTTATGTCCCAGCATTCCTAAGCCAATACACTCACTTTATAGAAGAGGTAGAATTTTCATGGTCTAGAGGACTTGATGCAGATGCTAAATATGACAGACTTGTGGAATGTATAACAGATGGCTTTGAAAACTCAGGTTACGGAGATGATTTAGTAAGAAAAGCTGAAGAATCTGCTGATACCATCATGTGGAATATATTTTATAGTGGCTTAGGAGTCAATTCCCAAAAACCATTAGGTAGAGATTTTACAGACATAGAATTAGATTCTGTTTTTGGATGTTTGGAAAATAAGCAAGAATTTGAATGGATCGATAATTTTTACAATAGTGACTATGACTATGAACCTCTTTTTGAAAGTGGATTATTTTCCCAATCAAATGTAGATTTTACTGGAGCTGCTGCAGATTTCAGGCAAACAATAGTAAGTAATAATCCTGATATTGAGGAATCAAATAAATTATCATCTATCATCGATGGAGATCCTTTACAGAGTCTTAGGATAGAGTTAGTTGATTTGGCTAGAGGTTCAATTGCTGAAGATTGTATGATTGCTAATTTGGCTAGAGAAAAAGGAGAAACAGAAAACTATATAAGAACTTCTTATATATCTAATTTAATATGGGAGCCTACACAAAGACCAAGTTCGAAAGAAACAATTGCACTAGAAAACTGTGAGTCACAAATTAGGTCAGCCACACAAGGAAAAGGCGGACTAAAGGCATTATTAAAATATGGAGCATATAGCGACCCTGATTATTTATCTCAACCTTCAGACAGCCAAAGAGCATGTATGATAAGAGAGTACATTAACGTGTTTGGTTATATGATAGAAGGCCCTACTGAAAAAGATTCAATAGCAGCTAATGCAATTGCTGAATTTTCATTACCAGGATCATATAACGGATATCATCCTATTCTAGAAGATGTTCCAAACTTAAGGCCACCTTCATCACTTGAAGTTGAAGTTATATCTAATTGCAGAGTTGAAAATTTATTTGTTTACGAAGGAGATAGGCTAAGAAAGCTTATACCTGGATTAGATACTTCGAATCTACCACTTGGTGAAATTGCGACTCCTACAGGATTAGCTATTATGGGTATTATGATTACCCTTTTCTTCTCAACTCTACAAATGATAAGAGGTAAATAATTATCCCTCACTATAGATTTCATATAAAAACAAATCTCACTAACTATATATCTATTTGAAAAATAACTCTGATTGATTCATAATTTCTATATGAAGTTATTAGTGGTATCATTTGATGGTTTACAACCAAGTCAAATAAATGAAGATTTAATGCCAAATTTACACGGGTATTTAAAAGAAGGGGTGACTTTTACTAATCACCATGCTGTATACCCTTCTGTTACAAGAATAAATTCGACATCAATGTTTACGGGAAGATACCCTGGGTCTCATGGCATTGCAGCAAATAGTCTTGTGATGAGAGACTATGATAAAAATTTAGTTTTTTCTGTCATGGAGCCTATGCTTGAAAATGTGCGCGATAAATTGGGCGAAGTCTTATTTGTTGAAAATCTAGGAGATATATTAAGTAAATTTGGAGAACGCTTTGTAGCTGTTGGAGCAGGAACCTCTGGAAATTCATTTTTGCAAAATCCAAATGCGAATCATAATGGAGGGTCAGTTGTTAATCCAGATTTCACTCTTCCAAATTCATTAGAAAAAAAATTACAATCAATATTTGGAGAATGGCCACAAGAAACTCTTCCAAATGAGAAAAGATTAAAGCATTGCGTAGATCTAATGACTCAATACTTTATCCCTGAAATAAATCCTGAAGTAGGATTAATTTGGTTTTCAGAACCAGATAAGTCACATCATGCTGATGGAGTAGGATATGAGCTTGGAACTCAAGCCATTAAATCTGCAGATAAATATTTTGGAGATTTAATTAAAAAAATACGTAATATAAAAAATTCAAAAGATACAAATGTAATCGTAATTTCTGATCATGGATATTCAACTATTAAAAAAGTGGTTAATGTAAGAAAAGAATTAATTAAAATTGGTTTATTAGAAAATGAAAATGACAATAAAGTACTCATAGCAGAAAATGGTGGGAGTGTCCTTTTTTATGTAGAAAATTCAGATAATAAACTCGCTACAGAATTAGCTAGAGCTTTAATGCAATTTGATTGGTGTGGACCTATGTTTTATTCTAAAAAAACAGGAAAAATAAAAGGATTACTACCCGCTAAATTGATTGGAATTGAAGGAGCACGTTGTCCTGATATTACTATGTCTTTTCAATGGAGTTCTGAAAAAAACTCGGCTGGTTACAAAGGTATGGCTTATAGCTCTGGTGGAGATATAAATTTAGGACAACATGGATCAATTAGTAAGCATGAAATGAATAATATATTTGGTGTATTTGGTCCAGATTTTAAGAAAGGATTAGTATGTTCAACACCTACAGGTAACATTGATTTAACTCCTACTATTATTCATCTTTTGGGATTAAAGACAAACACTCATTTTGATGGAAGGGTAATTCATGAAGCATTTTTAGGTGGGGTTGATCACGAAGATATAAAAGTATCTATTAAAGAATCTAAAAGTGAATACATTGATAAAAAGTGCTCTTATAAACAAAAACTTGTAATATCTTCCATTGAAAAAACCCAGTACGTTGATTA
Organism: Chloroflexota bacterium; assembly: GCA_002719295.1. GTDB lineage: Bacteria > Chloroflexota > Dehalococcoidia > Lucifugimonadales > Lucifugimonadaceae > TMED-70. Next base: position 67,671 of record PBHC01000003.1, on the reverse strand, counting down.
TGCCAAGAGATATTAGAATCTTTAAAGTCATAAAATATTGTAGTTTTTTAAAAAAATAATGTACTATCTGCATTAATAAACTTAATTTTTTATCTAATGAAATTCAGACAGGAAAATTCTCGAGAAAATGAATATAAAACAAATTTTTAGAGATAAAACTAGAGACAAACTTCAAAAAAAATTACTTGATATCGGCATAAATTGTGATCTAGCTGAAAGAGGCATTGTTGAAGAAAAGTTATTTAACCCTTGGCATAGAACTAGTTTGGGTATTATAAACATCAACTCAGATTATTTAATTAAATATATAAATATTATAAAAAAATGGGGGAGCAAAAATGATCCCCCTAGATGGTGGATTTATTTCGCAATCCCTTTCAAAACCTCAGAAAATAAAACAGATTATATTGAAGTGAAATCAATCAGAAAAAAATCATTCCCTGTATTCGGTAAGATTAAATCTATAGAATGGAAATTTAATGACAAAGGAAATGCACTAGGAAATAAAATCACTAAAAGCTCTGAAATAAATTCACTTTCTAAAGAATTAGGTAATATAAAAATTCAAAGTTTACATGAAAAGTTTTCAGGATATAGTATAGAACTTGAGTTTAACAAATCTCCATTTCCTTTAATAAGTGCTCCGAATATTTCAATGAATATTAATCAGTGGAATGCACTTAATGACATTGGAAAATTATGTATAGAAAATAAATAAATATAGAGATTTTTTTAAAGAATAAATGATATAGAATTAACTATAGGAGTATTTATGAATACAAAAACAGCTAACATTATCAATTCTGTTTCGCTTGTACTAATGGGAATTTGGGGATTTATAGATGTTTCTTCCCCTACAGCACTTATACCTTCAGTATTTGGTGTTCTTATTTTTATTTGTTATTTTCTTTCGAGAAGAAATCAAAAACTAAACTTAATTTTTGCACATGTTGCTATAGTGCTAACCATTCTAATTCTATTCTCCCTTATAGGCACAAGGCTTCCAAAATCTTTAGATGAAGGAGGAGTTGGGCTATTAAGGCTTTTAATAATGATTGCCACATGTTCATTCTCTATCTTGATTTTTATAAAGAGTTTTGTTGAAGCTAGAAAAAATAAATAATTATGAAATATAGAATATATGTATTAGCAATTATTTACGGGATTGTGATTGGAAGCTTTTTTGGTTTATGGCTCGGACTAGGATATTTTATAGGGATAATAATAGGTATTGGAATTTTTATTTTAACTCTTTACTCTGAAAATCTAAAACAAAAACGAAAAAACAAATAATATAAAAAATATGGATTACTTAAATAAGCTCGCAAAATTAAATTTAACATCTTATGCCTTTGCAATAATCACTGGCGCCATAATGGGATTAGCAATTTGCAAACTGCTTTAGATATAGTTTAAATTATTATCTTTTGTGCTATCATTTCAGTGTAATAAATAAATCGTATGGCAGATAATAATATCGAACTTCACCTAGGTGATAATCTAAAAATCCTTAAAGAAATCAAAGCTAATTCAATTGATTTAATTTATATAGACCCTCCATTTAACACAGGGAAAGTACAATCAAGGACTCAGATAAAAACCACACGATCTGATGATGGAGATAGAATTGGTTTTAAGGGACAATCTTATAAAACTGAAATAATAGGAAAACAAAGTTATTCTGATATTTTTGATGATTATATTGAATTCCTAAAAGCAAGAATTAAAGAAGCAAAAAGAATCCTTAAACCAAATGGTAGCTTTTTCTTGCATCTTGATTACAGAGAAATCCATTATGCAAAAATAATGTGTGATGAGATTTTTGGAAGAGATTCTTTTATAAATGAAATTATTTGGTCTTATGACTATGGAGCTAGAAGTAAAAGCAAATGGTCAGCAAAACATGACAATATCTTATGGTATGCAATGGATCCAAAAAATTATACTTTTAATTACGAAGATATAGATAGAATTCCATACTTGGCACCCAATCTAGTAGGTCCAGAAAAAGCTGCTAAAGGAAAAACTCCAACAGATTCTTGGTGGCACACTATAGTAAGCCCAAATAGTAAAGAAAAAACGGGTTACCCTACTCAAAAACCGATAGCAATTATGAATAGAATAATAAAAGTACATTCAAATAAAAAAGATACTGTTTTAGATTTTTTTGCAGGAGCGGGAACAACAGGTGAAGCTGCAATAATGAACGAACGAAATGCTATTCTTATTGATAATTATGATCAAGCTATAAAAATAATGAAGGAAAGATTTAAGGATCAAAATAATCTTAAAATTATCAATCATTAAATTCATATTATCTATAAATGCATTCTTTAAAAAAAACAAATGATATTTCAATAGTAATAATAGGTGCTGGAATTGCAGGATTATGCATCAGTTACTTTCTTACTAAAAAAAATATAAAGCATATTATTATTGAAAAAGGTGTTGTAGGAAATAGTTGGATAAATGAAAGATGGGATAATTTCCATTTAGTAAACCCCAACTGGGCAATGAAGATTCCTGAATTTGATATTGATTCTAATAATTTTCCATTTGAGAATCCAGATGGATTTTTAAATAAAAAAGAAGTTATAAAATACATTCAGTCATTTGCTGAATTTATAGGACCCAAAATTCATGAAAAGGAAAAAGTAGAAAATATTTCTAAAATAAATAATAAATATAAAGTAATAACATCTAAGCAAATAATCAATTGCAATGTAGTTGTTGTAGCAAGTGGTGCCTTTGGTGAAGCTCATAAACCTAAAATAAGCTCTAATCTAAATAGTGAAATATTTCAAATTCATTCTTCTGAGTATAAAAATTCTTCTCAATTAAAAAAAGGCAAGGTTGTGGTTGTTGGTTCTGGTCAATCTGGAGCTCAAATTGCTGAAGATTTACTGGAATCGGGAAAAGAGGTTTGGCTAGCTGTTAGTAGATGCGGAAGAAGGCCAAGAAGATACAGGGGTAAGGATTCTTCATGGTGGAATAATGAAATGGGATTATTCGACAAAACTGTTGATGAAGTTCCTTTTGAAGATAGATGGAAATGTAGTGCTCACACATCTGGAAGCAAAGGTGGTCACGATATCAATCTTTTAGATCTAGAAGAATCTGGATTAAATTTATGTGGAACAATTAGAGAATGTGAAAAAAATAATCTCGTTATAAATAATGATTTATTTGAAAATATTAAGTTTTCAGATAAATACGCTTTAAATTGGTCTAAAGATGTAGATATGTACATAAAAAACAACAAAGTTGAAAATAAATATGAAAAACTAGAACCTGATAAAAGAATTAATTCAAATAGTTTCTCCTCAACTAAAAATCTGAAATTAAATAATGATGACAGTATTATTTGGTCAACTGGATTTAGATACAACTATGATTGGATAGATCTTGATATTACTGATAGCAATAATCACCCCATGCAAAGAAGAGGAATAACTAATTTCTTAGGTTTTTATTTTATGGGTCTTCAATGGATGCATTCATCAAAATCTGCTCAATTTATTGGTGTAGCAGAAGATGCAGAATTTATTGTAAATGATATTTTGTCAAATAATTTACTCTGAGGCTATTATGAAATGTTTATATAATGATGTCAAAAGATATAAGAAAACAATAAAATGAATTTATATAAAATCAATCTTTTCATTAGTTTTTCCAGTTTACTTTTGGTAACAATTTATTTGATTTTTTTTACTGAGATACAATTCTCTTATATTATTCCAGGTCTAATAGTAATCTTAGTTTTATTATTAATGGCCATTCTTCTAAAAGTAAAATCTAAATAAAATAATGTTTTTTTATAAATAAGGTAATAGAATATAATTTATGGAAAATGATCGTTGTGAAAATAAATATTGTAAATGCAATCCTTGCAGATGCATTGATTGTGATTGCACTGAACTTATTAACAATAAGTCAAATGAAACTTACATTTAACCTCTTAACATAAATTTAATAGCTTTAAGGATAAATCATGACTTCACTAGATAAAAAAATAGTTGGACCAATGGTTGCAGTTGCAACCCCTTTCAAAGAAGACTTCACTGTAGATTACGCTGCCTTTGAAACAAATCTAAACTTTATGATCAATAAAGGGCTTACAAATGGAAACTCCACCTTACTAATAGGTGGTGCTGGAGGGGAGCATCCTGCATTAAATGTAAATGAAAGAATTGAACTTATGAAAATTGGTGTAGATACAGCTGATAACCGCGTTCCTATTCTTACATCTATTCAGCATACAGATTGGAGAGAAATTAATAGAATGGCATCATCTGCCTCGGATGCCGGGATATATGGATGTCAATTAGGTCCAACATATTATTACATGCCTTCAAAAAACGATGTTTTTGAATTATTTAAAAACGTTTCAAACGAGAGTGACGTCAATCTAATGATATATCATACTTGGTGGGATGGATTTATTATGGATTTTGACTTGCTGGATCAGTTAGTCGAAATACCTAACGTCAATTCAATCAAATGGAGTCACGAAGACATTCAGTTATTTAAACAAGGACTTGAAAGATATTCTAAAAAAGTTTCAATGATTGATAACTCGGGCAATCATATTCTTAGCAATATTTATGGGGCGACAGGTTTTATTACTCACCTAAGTAGCTTTTGGCCAGAATACCCTAAATCAATATGGGATTCAATGATTGATAAAAATTATGAAAAAACTAAAGATCTTTTATCAGGATTTAAATCTGATTGGATGAAATGGGTTGGGAAAGTGGTTAAAGAAACAGGTGGAGAAGGCCCATTCATAAAAGTAGCAATGGAATTAGTTGGATTAAAAGCAGGCCCACCTAGGCCTCCATCAAAAACGCCTTCAAAAAACCTAATAAATGAACTTGATAATATTTTAAATAAACACAATGTTCCAAGATACAAATAAATGAAAAAAAATATAGAAAATATTGAAGAATACAGGAATCATTTAAGGCATTCAGCTGCACATCTACTCGCCGAAGCTGTACAAAAAATACACCCGGAAGCAAAATTGACATTAGGCCCTCCAATTTCAGACGGGTTTTATTATGACTTTGATATTGATATTACTTTTTCTCCTCAAGATCTTGCTTCGATAGAAAGAGAAATGAGAAGGTCTGTAAAAAGAAACACCAAATTTAAAGGAAAGGAACTTTCTAAAAAAGAAGCATTAGAAATATATAAAGACAATCCTTACAAATTAGAAATTATAAACGCAATGCCAGAAGATGAAATAATTACTGAATATAGCCACTCAGATGGAAAGTTTAAAGACCTATGTAAAGGTGGCCATGTAGAAAATACAGGAGAGATAAAAGCATTCAAACTATTATCTACAGCTGGAGCATACTGGAGAGGCGATGAAAACAATATTATGCTCCAAAGAATATATGGAACTGCATGGGAAAATGAAGAATCACAAAAAGATTACCTTGATAAAAGAGAAAAAGCCATTGAAAGTGATCATAGAAAATTAGGAACATCCTTAGACCTCTTTTTTTTAGACCCAATAAGTCCTGCAAATCCATTTTTTTTACCAAATGGAGCATTTATATACAATAAGCTAATTGAATTTGTAAGAGAACTTTACGAAAAGTATGATTACGAAGAAGTTATAACACCTCAATTATTTTCAACTGATTTATGGAAAACATCAGGACATTATGATTTCTACCTAGACAACATGTATATGATGGAAATTGATGAGAACGAGGTAGGGGTAAAGCCCATGAATTGTCCTGCCCATGCTGTTATTTATAAATCAGCTTTAAGGTCTTACAGAGACCTCCCGCTAAGATTTGCCGACTTTGGAAGATTACATAGGTACGAAAGATCAGGGGTGACTCACGGATTAACTAGAGTTAGGTCTTTCTCTCAAGATGATGCTCATATTTTTTGTGAACAAAAAGAAGCAGGTAATGAAGTTAAAAAATTCTTAGAGATGCTAAAAGAAAGTTATTCTGCTTTTGGGTTTAATGATCCAAGGATGACATTATCTCTACGTCCTGAAAAAAGGGCTGGAAGTGACGAAATGTGGGATTTAGCTGAAGAGCAACTCAGAAAGGTAATAAAAGAATTTGACTCAGACTTTGAAGAGGTAGAAGGAGAAGGTGCTTTTTATGGACCAAAAATTGATATATTTATACCAGATGTTATGGGTAGAGAATGGCAGCTTGGTACAGCTCAAATGGATTTCTCTTTACCGGAGAGATTTAATCTAGATTTTATAAATAGCGATGGAGAAAAAGAGAAGCCTGTAGTTATTCATAGAGCTATGCTTGGATCAATAGAAAGATTTATAGGGATTCTTTTAGAGCACACAGGAGGAGATCTGCCATTTTGGCTTGCTCCAAATCAAATTAATATTATTCCTATCTCAGATAAACATCATGAGTACTCACAAAAAGTCCTAAATATTCTTTTAGAAAAAAAGTTTAGAGTTAAAGTTGATGATTCAAATGAAAGACTGGGGCAAAAAATCAGAAATAGCGAATTAAAAAAAATTCCTGCAATGATAATAATAGGAGATAAAGAAATGGAATCAAATTCTTTGTCAGTTAGAACAAGAAAGCTTGGAGATTTAGGGTCGCTTTCTCATGATGAATTTATTGAAAAATTACTATCCTTATAAAATAGATTATATTTTTATCAATTTTTAGCTATCATATAAATAAATAAGATTATAGAATCAAATTTGAAAAAACCAATTTATTTGATTTAAAGAGGAATAAAATGGCTGAAAAAGAAGTTTCACTAAATAGAGGCCTTCAAGGTGTATATCTTGACCGAACAAACACTACTTTTATTGATGGAAAAGAAGGTGTTTTAGAATATAGTGGATATAACATACATGACCTTGCAGAAAATTCTAATTTTGAAGAAACCTCATACTTGCTTATGTATGGTGAATTACCTAATCAAAAGCAATTGGACGAATTTGACGCTTCGCTAAAGAGTGCTAGAACCCTTCCTCAACAAGCATATGATGTTATAGACATAGTTAAAGATTCTCATCCTATGGATGTTCTTCGTACTACTATTTCTACTCTATCTTCATTTGATGAAGACAGAGATGATTTTTCAGAAGATGCCATTATAAGAAAAGGAATCAGGCTAACATCACAGGTTCCAATTATAGTTATGGCTCATAATCGAATGAGAAAAGGGCTAGATCCCATAGAATCCTCAAAAACATTGCCTCATGCTGCAAATTTTTTGTACATGCTTGAAGGTGAAGAGCCAAGTGAAGACACTGCAAAATTAATGGATACTGACTTTGTTGTTCATGCAGATCATGGATGCAATGCATCAGCATTTACTACTCGAGTAGTTACAGGAACTAATGCAGACTTTTATGGATCTATAACAGCTGGAATTGCTGCTTTGTCCGGTCCATCACATGGAGGAGCTGCTGAAGGAGTCATGGAGCTTGCTAAAGATGTCGGAACCCCTGAAAATGCCGCCGCCCACGTTAAAAATCTTCTAGCTAATAGAGAAAGAGTAATGGGATTTGGTCACAGAGTATATAAAGCTGCAGACCCAAGAGCTAAACACTTAAAAGAAGGTGTAAAAAGATTAAGCGAAGAAAAAGGTGAGACAGCTTGGTATGAAATTTTACTCGCAGTTCAAGAAGCCATGACACCTTATGCACGAAGAGGAATTCATGCAAATGTTGATTTCTTTGCCGGAGCTGTTTATTACCTAATAGGAATACCTCAAGACTTATTTGTTCCTATTTTTGCTGTAGGAAGAATTCCAGGTTGGACAATTCAAATATTGGAGCAAATGAGACACAATATTTTAATTCGACCTCTCTTGCAATATACAGGTGAAAGATCTAAAGAGTACATACCCATAAATAAAAGGGACTAGAATCAATAATTTAGAAGAATATCTCAAAGATTTAATATCTGAAAAAGGAAAAATCTCATCTAAAGATTTCATTACTGCCTGCTTATATGGCGATAATGGCTATTACACTTATACAAGAAATTTAAGAAATGCATACTTCAAAGACTTTGCAACAGCTCCTCTTTCTCACCCACTATTTGGATATTTGATTTCTATATTTTTAGATAAATTAATAAGTTCTTTCAAACAAACAGATGAAATAACAATTTTTGAATTTGGAGCTGGAAATGGAACTTTAGCATATGACATTACAAATGGATTAGAGGCAATTCGTCAAAAAAATTACAAATATGTTGCAATAGATATAACTGAATCAAATTCAATTTTTCCAGTAATTAATGATTTGAAGAATCTCGATAAATCAAACGGAATAATTTTATCAAATGAACTTTTTGATGCACTTCCGCATCACTTATTTTACGTAAAAGACGGAAATGTATTTGAAAAATACGTAGAGATAAACAATAATAAATTTTCAGAAATTCTAGATGAACCATCAGACGATTGTATAGAAAAAAGATTAAGTGATATTACTTATAATCTAGATAATATTCAGGGTGAAATTATGTGTAAAAAACATCAAATGGTCAATAAATTTATATCTGTTTTGGATAAGGGGTACATCTTAAGTATAGATTACGGAATGAAGGAAAAAGATTTATTTTATAATGGTAAAAAAAATTCTTTTATGAGTGTAATAAATAATCATAATTTTGAAGATGAATATTTTCATCAACCAGGACTTTCTGATATAACATTTCAAGTAGATATGGAAGATCTAAACAAAGAATTTGAGAAAATAGGTTTTTCTAATCTTTTTATTTCAAGTCAAAGGCAATTTCTATACAATCTTGGGCTTGGAGAAAGCTTGGTGCATTTATCAAATCTGGGGCTTAATCGAGAAGAAATAATAAAAAATAGATATGCCATCAATCAGCTTATAAAGCCTAATGGGATGGGTAATTATTTTGTTAGATTAGATTCTAATTTTGATAGCTCAATTTCTCTTAATGAAGGAGAAATAAATCAGGATTTCATAAAAATGATTCCTCTTTTAGATGAATTTCCTCAAAGATTTGAATTGCCCAGTATATATAAACAAAATATCATAGTAGGAGAGGAATTAGATAAATGAAAAAAACAATTTTAAACTCCAGGCATAAAAACTTAGATGCAAAGCTTGTAGATTTTGCTGGTTGGGAGATGCCTATAAACTATCCCGCGGGAATTATTAAGGAGTCTTCCTTTGTTAGGGAGTCGTGCGGTATGTTTGATGTTTCTCATATGGGTAGAGTAGAGGTCTCAGGTAAAAATGCAAAAAGTTTTATCGAAAAAATATTGCCCATAGATGTAAATTTACTGCAAATTGGAAGTGCAAAATACACTTTACTAATTAACGAAAAAAAAGAAATCTTAGATGACTTAATCATATATAAAATTTCTGAGGATAAATATTTACTAGTTATAAACGCTTCAAATACAGATGAAGATTTAGAGTGGATTACAAAAGTAAATGATGATGTAGCTATAAATAATACAACTTCATATACATCAATGATTGCAGTTCAAGGTCCAGAAGCACTTGATAAAATAAACTTTCTTTCAAATAATTCAATTAAAGATCTTGGCAGGTACAAATACAAAGAAATAAAATTGCTAAAATATTCGATTTTTGCAGCAAGAACTGGTTACACAGGAGAAGATGGTGTTGAAATAATCTGCGATAACAATGATGCTGAAAATATTTGGGATCTTCTTATTGAAAATAAAATTGAGGCATGCGGCTTGGGTGCAAGAGACTTGTTAAGAATAGAAGCTGGACTACATTTATACGGCCATGAAATAAACAAAGATTCAAATCCAATCGATATAGGTTTAAGCAGATTGCTAGAATCAAAAAGTAAACATTATATAAATCATGATTATATAAACGGTGAAGATATAAAAAATGGAACAGAATCATTAGCAGGACTAGTAATGCTTGATAGAGGCATAGCCAGAGAAGGAAATGAGATATATATAGATAACAAAATAATTGGATACATTACTTCTGGGACACATTCACCTAGAATTAAAAGTGCAATAGCTATAGGAAAAATAGAAAAAGATTACAATAATATTCAAAATACGGTTAAAATAAAAGTAAGAGAAAAATTTCTAGAGGCGAAAATAGTAAAGCTTCCGTTTTATAGGAGAAAAAGAAAATGAGTGAAATCCCTAAAAATCTAAAATACTCTAAAGATCATGAGTGGGTAGAAATCAATGACAATGTAGCTACTGTTGGAATAACCTTACACGCAGCTGAATCATTAGGGGACATTGTTTATGTTGACGTTAATTCAATTGACAAAAATCTAAATCAATTTGATAAATTTGGAGAGATTGAATCTGTAAAAGCTGTCTCAGATCTATACATTCCTATATCAGGAAAGGTTATTGAAATAAACGAAGCACTATTAAATAATCCAGAGTTTGTAAATGAAGACTGCTACGATAAAGGATGGATTATAAAACTTGAGATAAACGATAAAAAAGACTTAGATGAATTATTAGACTCTGAGGAATATGAAAAAATAATATAATGAAAAATTCTCCATATATACCTAGTACAGATTCAGATCAGAAAGAAATGCTTGAAACAATAGGGGCAAAAACTTTTAAAGATTTATTGAATGATGTCCCCGTAAAAAAGCTTTTTCCTTCTTTGGACCTTAAAGAAGCATTGTCCGAACAAGAATTAGTAGAATTTTTTGAGCTAATGGCAAATAATAATTTTGCTTCAAAAGCTGTATCTAGCTATATGGGAGGAGGCGCATACAATCATTACATCCCTTCAACAGTGAAGTCAATGATTCAAAGAGGAGAATTTTTAACCTCTTATACTCCATATCAACCAGAGGCATCACAAGGAACACTACAGGTTGGGTTTGAATTTCAATCTATGATTGCTCAGCTTTTTGATATGGAAGTTTGTAACGCAGGAATGTACGACGGCCCCACAGCGCTAGCAGAAGCTGCTCTAATGGCTTGCAGAATTAAACGTAACAATACTATTGTTATTCATAACAGCATTTCAGATAAGTCTCTTGAAGTAATCAAAGCTTATTCCAAGTGGCAAAACATAACAATGATTAGCTACGATGATATTATTCATGAAAATGATTCATCTGAATATGGGTGTCTTCTTGTTCAATCTCCAAATCAATATGGAGAAATTGAAGACGTTGAAAAATTAGCTAATGAAATACATGCCAAAAATGGATTAATCGTTCAACACACATATCCTATTTCTTTGGGTCTACTGAAACCTCCTGGTCAATTAAATGTTGACATTGCAACTGCAGAAGGGCAACCATTGGGCGTTCCAGTGTCATTTGGAGGGCCATTTATTGGTCTTTTGACTTGCAAAAAAGAATTCATTAGACAGTTGCCAGGTAGAATAATTGGTCAAACTGTTGATAAAAATAATAAAATATCATACGCCCTTACTCTTCAAACAAGAGAACAACATATAAGAAGGGAAAGTGCCACATCAAATATTTGTACAAGCACACAACTAATAGGTTTAATGGTAGCGGTCTACCTTGCTACTATGGGTCCCAACGGAATAAAAAGTATTGCGGAAACCTGTTATCATAGAGCCCACTATTTTGCTGCAGAATTAGACAAAATGGATAACTTTAGGCTTCTTTCAAATAATTTTTTCAATGAATTCATTGTAGAAACTAAAATTGACATAACTAAAGTCAATAACATTTTATCTAAGAATAATATCGAAGGGGGCTTAGATGTTTCAGACAAAGATTCTAAAAAAATAATGTTTGCTGTAACAGAATTAAATACACCTGAAATAATAAGTAAAACTATCCAAATATTAGGAGAAAACATTGATTAATAAAGAACAACCTCTTTTGATGAATCAATCAAAAAAAGGAAGAAAGGCTATTAGTCTTCCAAAAGTAGGTGTCCCAGAATCTAAATTGCCTGATTCTAAGTTTCTTAGAAAAGATATCAAATTGCCAGAAGTCGCTCAATTAGATTTAATCAGATATTTTACGAACCTTTCCTCACTAAATTATTCAATTGATACTAACTTTTATCCACTAGGATCTTGTACGATGAAATACAATCCTAAGATTAATGAACATATTTCTGGTATAAATGGATTCGCATCATCTCATCCAAATCAATTAGATGAAAACATACAAGGAAATCTAGAGATTATGCATGATCTACAAAACGAATTAGGAGAAATTACAGGGCTACCTGCTGTTTCATTGGCTCCATTAGCTGGGGCGCAAGGTGAATATGCAGGCCTTCTTATCGCTAGAGAATATCACCTTCAAAATAAACAAGAAAACAGAAATATCGCCCTTATTCCAGACTCAGCACATGGAACCAACCCTGCTTCTGCTTCAATGGCAGGTTTAGAAGCGGTAACAATTAAGACAACTAAAGAAGGAGACATTGACTTAGAAGACCTAAAAGCCAATGTAAATGAAAACGTATCAGTGCTAATGTTGACACTTCCGTCTACATTAGGCTTATTTGAACCAAACATTTTAGAAATAACTAAAATTATTCATGATAATGGTGGCCTGGTGTATGCAGACGGAGCAAATTTAAACGCATTGCTTGGTATTACTAAATTTGGAGAATTAGGTGTAGATATATGCCATTCAAACTTACATAAAACATTTTCGACTCCTCATGGAGGAGGAGGCCCAGGATCTGGACCTGTAATGGTTGCAAAGTTTTTAGAAAAATATTTACCTTATCCGCACATAAAAAAAGATGGAAAGAAATACATACAATATAAACCTGAATTTTCTGTAGGAAGGCTTAATGGTTTTTACGGTTCATTTGGGATTTTAGTTAGAGCTTATGCATATATAAGATCATTAGGAGCCGAAGGCTTAAGAGAGATTTCTGAAAATGCAATAATTAATGCAAACTACATTCAAGAGCGTTTAAAAAACCATTATGAACTAACTTCCTCTAGAAGATGCATGCATGAAACCGTATTGTCTGCTTCAAAGCAAAAAGAAGATGGCGTAAAAGCTATAGATATAGCAAAAAAATTACTCGATGAAGGGTTTCATGCTCCAACAATGTACTTTCCATTAATTGTCGAAGAGGCATTGATGATAGAACCAACCGAAAGCGAATCGAAAGAAACAATTGATAAATTTATCAGTTCAATGATTAAAATAAGCGAACTATCTAAAACTAACCCTAAAGAAATTACTAATGCGCCTATTAATCTTCCTGTCGAAAGATTGGACGAAGCTCAAGCAGCTAGAAACCCTGTTTTAGCATGGGAAAAACAGTGAACATTATAATCGGTAGTGATCATTTAGGTGAAAACTTTCCAGATTTACTACAGGACTTATTTCCCGAAGCAAATTTTATAAAAGCTTTTGATGAAAAAAATCAATTGATTCACATTCAAAATGCAGATGTTTTTTTTGGCTTTCCTTCAGAAAAATTAATCGAAAATGGATCCCATCTTCAATGGATTGCGTGCCCTGGCACAGGTATAGATAAAATAATCAATAACGCTAAATCACTTAGTACCAAAACTATTATTACAAACGCGCCTTTAGCACACGTAACGCCAATGGCAGAACATGTTGTAGGAACAATGGTTGGATTAGCGCATTCTTTCAAAAGGTTATTTGAAGATCAATCCAATAAAAAATGGGATGTTGATCAATGGAATTCAAAAATAGTTGAATTAAAAGGTGGTAACGTTTGTATTTATGGGTATGGAAAATTAGGACAATCAATAGCAAAAAAACTAAGTGCTTTTGAAATGAATATTTTCGCTATAGACCCCATAAGTAATATAAAAACAGGAATAGAAAAAAGCGTAAGCCATCCAAATGATTTAAATAAAATTTTAAAAATTTCAAACTGGTTAATAATCGCATCTCCATTAATTAAAGAAACAGAAAACTTCATTAAAAAAGAAAATTTAATGCTTATGCCAAAAAACAGCTATACAGTAATAATTTCTAGAGGAGGCATCATTAATGAAGATGATCTATACGAGGCTCTAAATTCAGGTCATTTAGCTGGAGCCGGCATTGATGCTACTAAAATTGAGCCGCTTCCTAAGTCTTCTCCATTATGGGATGTTGAAAACGCAATTATTTCTCAACATGCATCAGCCTTATCTCCCGAAATGTACGAAGGCAGAAGAAAGATATTTATTGAAAATTTGAGAAGATTTATAAACGGGAAAGATTTATTACATAAATGCGATTTAAGCAAAGGTTATTAATATGAAAAGTAGTTGGATTAAAATTAATCAACTAAATTTTTTTTCCGTTCATGTCAGAGGAAATACTGAATGGAAATTTATGGAATTTGTTACTGACGATAATATTTCAGGAATTTCAGAAATTACTGACACGCAATTAAACTCTCCGGTAACAAAAATTATTTCTAATTTATCAAATAGGCTTAGAGGAGAAAACATATTTTCAGAAAGTGAACTTCTTGCACTTATTGATAATGAAAATATTGCATCTAGAAATTTATCTACAGCTACTGCGGTAAGTGGTATAAGATCTGCCTTTTTAGATTTAATGTCTAAAAGAATGGAATTACCTTTAAATAAATTCTTATATGAATTAAATCCAGGCTTAGAAAATACAAATAGCGAAACTGTTCAATTATACGCAAATATCAATAGATCTCTGCTTCCTAACGATCAAGGCCCTGTTAATAGAAGCCCTGAATCATTTGCAGATAGAGCCAAAGAATTTGAACAAAATGGGTTCTTAACTATTAAATGTGCTCCATTTGACGAATGTAAAAGTCCGTTTGAGGAAAAAAATAAAATACCTAAAGAATCAGCTTTAGGGCTAGAAAGAATTTCTGAAATAAAAAATAATCTTTCAAAGAAAACAAAATTATTTGTAGACTGTCATTCAAGGTTCGATTTAAATTCAAGTTATTACTTACATGATGAGCTTTATGAAAGAGGAGTTGATTGGTTTGAAGAGCCTGTTGACCCTGAAAAAAATGAAAAAGAAATGATAAAAATCAATAACTATTCTAAAATTGCTACAGCAGGAGCTGAAATGACTTATGGAGCTGATAATTTTCGAAGATTGATAACAAATGAAGTAATCGACATTGTTATGCCTGATGTGAAATTTTGTGGAGGTCCAACAGAAGTAATAAATCTAGAAAAATCCATTCAAGATCCCTCGCAAAAAATTTCTATGCACTGCCCATCAGGCCCTATCTCATTATTAACTTCTGCTCACATAACTTCATCAATTTCTTCAAAGCTTCCCCTTGAACATGCAGTGAAAGAAGTACCATGGAGACATGAAGTTCTTTTGCCTAATGAAAAAATAATAAACGGTGAAATGCATTTACCAAAAGAAAATGGAATTGGAGCAACGTTAAATCCTGAGATTATTCATAATAAGGGAAAAATATGGCAAGAATAGATTTATTTATTTAATAATTCTTTTCTTTTTTTTCTTGCAGTAATAAATACAAATCCAATTCCAAATACAAATACAAGTTGCATAACTATAAAGCCATAAGAAAAGCTATTACTATTTAATGTCCTGTTTCTTTCAAAAATTTCTATCTGTTCTGAAACCATGAAAACTTTTTTGCCATCATCAATTTCAAAATCCATTACCCAATTGCCTTGTTTTTCTAATCTAAGGATTGCTTGATAATAACCTTTCATCCCTGCAGATGAAAGTGCTGGAGATTTTTTTTTATTATCATTAAATAAGGGAGTTGCATAAACCTGTATTTTTAGGTTTTCAACTGCCTCTTTAGTTGTATTATCAACTACATTTATAGAAAATATTTGCTGTCCAACAACTGGATTTTTTGGAGAAAGAGATATGGAAACAAAATAGTTCTCTATTTTTTCTTCATGAAACAGTTTGTACTGGGAATATCCTTCTCCTTGAGCATATAACAAAGATGTTCCTTGGGTTTGAAATGCAATAAATAGAAGAAAAAATAAATACTTTAAATTCTTTTTCATAATTAAATAATACATTATTGAAACTATTATAAAAAGAAATAACTATCTTCTAATTCTTCCAGAAACATCACCCGATGCTACATCTTGAACTTCTTGAACTGTAGCCAAATTAAAATCTCCTTGAAAAGTATGAGCAAGGGCTGATGCAGCTACTCCAAATTCAACAATTTCTTGATTAGACATATCGCTATATAATCCATATATTAATCCTGCTGTAAATGCATCTCCGGCTCCAACCCTATCAACAATTTGAATTTGATATTTTTTTGAAGAATAGACTTTTTCCTTATTATAAAATAACCCCGCCCAATCGTTATGGTCGGCTGAAAAGCTTTCTCTCAAAGATAATCCAACTTGAGAAAAGTCATATTTTTTTGCAATATCTACTAAAAGCTCTTTATACGACTCGTCTTCTTCATTTTTCACAAATTCTCCCAGCATTATTTCAGGGTCTTTTTTCCCACCAATTAAAATGTCTGTATATTCCATCAAGGGAATCATTGTTTCTTGAGCTTCTTCAGGTGACCATAAATTTGATCTATAATTAAGATCACAAGAAACTCTCACATTTCTTTTTTTTGCCTCTTTTAAGGCATAGATAGTTAATTCTTTTGTAGATTTAGACAAAGAAGGGGTTATGCCAGAGTAATGAAAAAGGTCACAATTATCAAAAATAACATCCCAATCAAACCGATCCGGTGTAATTAAAGAAAATGAAGAACCTGTTCTGTCATAAACTATGTTTGAAGCCCTCATAGAAGCTCCATTTTCCAAATAATAAACAGCAAGCCTTTCTCCTTGTTTAGCAATGTAATCCGTACTAACTCCAAATTGCCTAACAGTGTTAATGCAGCTTTGCCCTATAGGGTTATCTGGCACAGAAGAAACATAAAAAGTATTCATACCGAAATGAGAAAGAGATACTGCAACATTACATTCCGATCCAGCGTAAGTAATTTCAAAGTTTTTAGACTGTGTAAATCTTTCCTTGTTTAAAGTGGTTAATCTTAATAAAATTTCGCCAAACGTTACTATTTTATTCATTTTAGAAAAAAATCCCCTTTTATTTGTATATTTAAACAAATATACAATTATGATTTGAAAAATAAAACCAATAAATAATTTAAAGTTTATAAACTTATTGACCGATCATAAAGAAAAAAGAGTAAGTCCAGATAAAAAAGGAATAGCATTAGCATTCTTTTTATCTGTTCTATGGTCAGGGAATCCTATTTCTATAAAAATTGGCCTAGAAGATGCTCCTCCCTTAAGGTTAGGGTGGATGCGGTTTCTATTAGGTGGAATAGTAGCTATATTATGGGCTATTTATAATAAAGAGAAATTCGAGATTAGCAAAAAAGAAATTTTACCCCTTATTGGAGTAGGTTTGTTATTTTCTGTTCAGCTTGGTTTTATGAATGTAGGCCAAAATTTTACATCAGGAGGGCATGGAGTAATAATGATTACAACCTTTCCTTTGTGGTCATCTATTTTTTCCCATTTATTTATTCCAAATGATAAATTAAGTAAACTGAAAATCTTTGGAATGGCAATTGCATACTCTGGAATAATCGTTTTATTTTGGGAGTCTCTTCAAAATTCAAAAACTGATTATTTATGGGGAGACATAATGATGCTCACGTCTGCAATGCTGTTAGGGGCAAGGCAAATTTATATTTCTCAAATAGCTCAAGGAATTCGTCAAATTAATATTTTATTATCACAAGCTCTAATAGGAATAATTACTTTTTTTATTTTTTCTATGTTTTTTGAAAGCCAAAATTATTTCATATCAATAAGTCTTATAGCTGCTCTTTTTTATCAAGGAGTGATTATTGCAGGATTTGGTTTTATTGGTCAGACCTGGTTATTGAAAAAATATTTACCATCTAAAATAACAATCATTTCTCTATCTCAGCCTGTTTTTGGAGTTATGCTTGCATGGCTAGTTTTAGGAGAAGATCCTGGGGTTGAGCTTATTTTCGCAACAATATTAGTTGTTGCAGGGTCGTATATTTCAGTAAGAAACAGGACATAAAACTAGAAGTTTATTTTATAAGCACTAAAATTAAATAAACTTTTTATATAATGAAATTTTCTAATCCTAAACAAGCAGGACCTAAGATTAATAACAAAATATTATGCATTCCCATTCATTGTGGGTATTATTTTAGTTGTCATATAAATACAAAATATCCCAACAAGGTTGATGAAAGAAAATGCATAAGATTTAGGCATGATTCTCGAAAACCTAAAATGGGTTTATCCATATACTCACAACGCCTTCTTAAGAAATATTAAAGATTTTTGCCAATAAAATTATTCTCATAAAGGGACTTTATTTGTTTCTCATCATAACCAATATTTAGCAAAACTTCTTTTGTATTTTCTCCTAATAAAGGAGCTGTATTTAACTGTGCATTTCCGGTGGAAACATTAAAAATTGGCCCACTAGATCTTACTTTGCCTGCTGTTTTGTGATCAAGCTCTATAACATAATTGTTTTCTATCGCCTGTTTATTGTCTACTAGTTCTTCGGTGAATTGCATTGGTTCACAAGGAATATCATGTGACCTCAAATAAGCGATCCAATCATCTGTATTTTTTTGTAAAAATTTATTTTCCATCTTTTGTTCAAAGTCTTTGCCTATTTTTAGCATTTCTTCAGGAGAAAACTTTTTTTGTTGATCAAACCTAACATCTTCTAGATTAAATAAAGACGCAATCCTTTTTCTCGCGTGCATTGCGAGGCAACCAAGAGCAAGGGCGCCATTTTTAGTCTTATAAGCTCTGTAATATTGAGCTATTTGAGGAGCGCCTCCTTGAATAGAATAATCTTCTTGTATCTCTTCATAAGGAACTTTTTTTTCAAAAAGATCTTCTTTTTTTTCATTAATCCATTTTTGAGCAGGGCTCAAATCTTTTTCAGCTTTCATAACTTGCATGGCTTGCATAGACAAAGCTTGAGCCAGCAAACTTGTCTGAAGAAGAACTCCCTTACCTGTACTTTTGGCTTGTAAAATACCAGAAACAACTCCTAAGGCCATAGCATAACCGGTTGAATAATCTATGTAAGAAGAAGATCTAACTGCACTTGGAGAACCATGATATACCTTATTTTCTGTGGACATTATTCCTGTATATGCTTGCATAATGAGATCAAACCCTGGCTCTGATGCTTTTTCTCCTTTTGGCCCATATGCTGTAGATTCGACATATACTAATTTAGGATTAATTTTTGATAAAGTATTCCAGTCATATTTTAACTTTTTAGAGGTAGAGGTTCTGTTATTTGAAATTACGGCATCTGCTTTAGCAACAATATCATGGCAAACTTTTTGCCCTTCTATCGTTTTTAGATCAATGCAAACGCTTTTCTTTCCTCTATTTAAAGCAATAAATAGCCTACTTTCTCCTTTGGGAGAGCTTGGAGAGGAGTGCCTCCAAGGTTCTCCAACTGGAGGTTCTATTTTAATTACTGTGGCTCCCAAGTCTGTTAAAAGTTGCCCTGATGTTGGGCCTGCAACAAAGTTTCCAAACTCTACAACAACGATATCCTGAAGTGGTCCACCTAAGGTCATTTTTCTTTTTCCTAATAAAACTTTTGTATGATTATACTAAAAATTTATTTTGAATCTATTTTTTTAGAAACTGTTTCCATATCTTTATCGCCTCTTCCTGATAACAAAAACAATATGTCTTTATTAGGTTCTAGATTCTTAGTCCAATCTAGCAAAAAGCCTAAAGCATGAGCAGGTTCTAATGCAGGAATAATCCCTTCTTCAACTGATAAGAGCTTAAATCCATCTAATGCCATTTCGTCAGTTGCTGAAAAATATTTAGCACGCTCAATATCTTTTAAATATGAATGCTCAGGCCCCACTCCTGGATAATCTAATCCAGCAGATATGGAATGAGCTTCTTGTATCTGTCCATAATCATCCTGTAAAACATAACTTAATGATCCATGAAGAATGCCAGGGGTTCCTTTAGTCAAAGTAGCGGCATGTTTTTCAGTATTAATGCCTTCTCCACTTGCTTCTATTCCTATTAGCTCGACTGCTGGATCCTCTATAAATCCAGAAAAAATTCCAATAGCATTTGAGCCTCCTCCTACACAAGCAAGAACATAATCTGGTAATTTTCCTGTTTTTTCAAGAATTTGTTTTCTAGACTCTTGGCCTATGATTGATTGAAATTCTCTAACTATATATGGGTAAGGATGCGGCCCAACAGCGCTTCCTATAATGTAATATGTACTTTCAACATTAGTTACCCAATCTCTAATTGCTTCGTTACAAGCATCTTTTAATGTTCTTGAGCCTGATATCACAGGCACCACCTTAGCTCCAAGCATTTCTATTCGATAAACGTTTGGAGACTGTCGCTTTATATCTTCTTCTCCCATATAAATAATGCATTCGAGGTTTAGCATTGCGCATGCTGTAGCTGTGGCAACTCCATGTTGTCCTGCTCCTGTTTCTGCTATTATTCTTTTCTTGCCTAACCTTTTTGCCAAAAGAGCTTGGCCTAATGCATTATTTATTTTATGAGCTCCTGTATGAGCTAAATCTTCTCTTTTAATCCAAATATTTTGATTTAGCTTTCTCGATAAATTTTTAGCAAAATAAATTGGAGTAGGCCTGCCTACAAAATCTTTTTGTAAAGTAATTAATTCATCCCAAAAAGAGTCATCTTTAGAAATTTTTTCAAATGCTGTTTCAATTTCTTTCAATGAAGACATTAGTGTTTCAGGTACAAACTTGCCCCCAAATTTACCAAATCTTCCGTTTGATGATGGTTTATTTATTTTTTTTGTATCTTTTGTCATAACTTTTTCTTATTTAAAGGATAACAATTAGAGCTTATTTAGTCTCTAAAATTGTTTTAGATAAATCAAAATTATTAAAATAAGCATATGGTTCTATTATCTGTTTGCCTTCAAATTGAATTTTTTTCAAACAAAGCATATTTGTAGATGTATGAATAAAAATATTGCCATTTATAGTTTCAATTTTTCCAGCTTTTTCAGAAGAAATGTCTGATAATTCTAAGTCATGCACAATAAATCTCTTTCCTAAATGATAAGAGTATAATTTTGGCCAATCATAAAAAGCTCTAAATTTAGCATAAATATTAGAAGAGGCTTCATTCCAATTTATTTTTCCAGAATCTTTTTTTATCAAATTTGTATATGAACCTTCATCTAAATTTTGAATTTCTTGTTTTAGTTTTTTATTTTCTAAATCTAAAAGAAATTTATTAATAATTTGTGAAGATTCATTAAATAATAATTTTAGAAGTTCTGAGTATTTTTCGTTTAAAGAAAGATTAAATTTTTTGCTCTGGTAAAGAATATTTCCAGAATCAATACCTTCATCCATTTGTATAATTGTAAAACCTGTTTGTTTATCTTGATTAAGAATAGTATTTTGAACAGGAGACGGACCTCTATATTTTGGCAATAATGATGGATGGATATTAATGGTTCCATACTTAGGAATTTCTATTAGACTCTTTTTCAATATTTTTCCATAAGCAACCACAACTGCTAAATCTGGATTTAACGCTTTTATTTGTTTTTCAAAGGTTTTATCTAAAATCTCAGGTTGGAAAACAGGAAATTTATCAGAAGAAAATTCTAAAATTTTAGAAACTTTAATATTTCTTCGTTTTGTAACAGTAGGAGACTTTTTAGATATAACTCCTAAAATTTCATTTTTTTTAGACAGCTCTATCAGTACGTCTAAAGATTCATCTGTTGTTCCGTAAAAAATTATTTTCATTAAATTTTAAAATAAATATTAATTAAATTATAAGCGTTTATGTCTCAAAAAAATATTTTTTATCTTATTGGTGAAAAAAAAATATACGAAATTAAAAAAAAGACAAAAAATAATATATTTTTATTTTTTAAAAGCCTGTTATTAATATTTTTATATGCTATTTTTTGATCATGCGGTAATTATTGTTTCTATTTTTAGAAATATTTCAAATTTTCTTCGTCGCAAAGAATCGCTACTTAAGTATTTATTTATATTTAATTTTTTTAACCTTAGGAGTTAAATGGATAATTTTAGTGCAAAAAATATATGGTCCGGAGCCCTTGGATATTTAGAAATGGTTGTCCAAGAAAGCATGTTTAAAACATGGCTTAAAAATACAAAAGGCCTAACGATCGATGGTGATGAATTAATAGTTTCTGTTGAAAGTATCTTTGCTATTGAAATGCTTACAAAAAGATTAGAAGACTCTATTACAGAAGCACTAGTACAGACAATAGGAAAAAAATATAAACTTAAATATGTTCTTACTACAAATGAAATAGAACAAGCAAAAAAAACAGAATTAGGAAGAATAAAAGGATCCTGGGTTAACCCAAAATTTAACTTTGAAAACTTCATAACTGGATCTTCTAATTATTTAGCTTATGCCGCCGCAAAAAAGGTCTGTGAAAGCCCAGGGGCTCTGTATAACCCTCTATATATTTATGGTGAATGGGGATTAGGAAAAACACATCTAATTCAAGCAATAGCCAAAACATTAAAAGTCAAAGGATTAGATATCGTTTCTGTAACAGGAGAATCTTATACAAATGATTTTGTAAAATCTATCAAGAATAATAATTTAAGTGAAATGAAGAAATATCGTGATTGCGACATATTTATCATAGATGATATTGATTTTTTCTCTGGTAAAAAACAAACAGTAGAATCTTTAATTCACATTATTAATCAGCTCCAATTATCAGAAAAACAGGTAATTGTAACTTCTTATAACCACCCAAATAAAATAAATATGTCTTCAAGATTAACATCAATATTAAAGTCTGGATTAATTGTAAAAATTCAAACCCCAGATAAAGAAACTGCAAGAAAATATATTTTGAATAAATTTAACAAGAATTTTAATAATTATGATGAAAAATTAATTGACTTTATTTCTTCTAAAAAATTTCATTCTTTTAGTGAAATTGAGGGAATCATAAAATCATTAGTAGCACATACAGAGCTCCTAAATAAAAACGTCTCTGAAGAAATGGTTTTAAACATAATTCAAGACTATAAATTAGAAACCATAAAAGATATAACAATTTCAATAGAAAAAATATTCAGTTTAATAAAATATATGTTCGGAATAGATGAAGCAGATTTAAAAAGCCGGAAAAACGATAAAAAAACCAACTATGCTAGACATTTTGCAGCTTATCTATTAGTAGAAAAATCTAATTTTTCTACAGGTCAAGCAGGAAAGTTGCTGGGAAACCGAAACCATTCTACAATTATTTATTCTGTCAACAAAATTAAAAAAGAGTTGTCAAAAAATGTTCAATTAAAGGCTGAAATAGAGAAAACTATTTTACAAAATTAATACTTTTCTCCGAAAATTAATTTCTTTCAACAGTTATTTACCTTTTTCAACAAAAATAATTCAACTTGAATACCATTCCTTTATTAACAATTTCAACACATTTAAATATTATTATTAAATAAACATATATATGATAGATAAATTAATAATAAAAGTTAAACCTGGTAATGGTGGAAAAGGATCAGTAAGTTTCAATAGGGACTCTAATAATTCTAGGGGTGGCCCAGATGGTGGTAATGGGGGATCTGGTGGAAATATAATATTGAAAGCTAATTCCAATCTATCAGATTTAAATAAATATTCATTTCAAAAAAGTTTTTTTGCTGAAAATGGAAATGATGGCTCTAAACAAAAGAAATCTGGATCAAAGGGAAAAAATTTAACTTTAGATTTGCCGATTGGGTGTTTGGTTTGGGAAATTTCAGGTGAAAATAAAACATTAGTAGCCTCAATTTTAAATGAAACATCCGAAATAGAATTATATTTAGGGGGATCTGGTGGAAAAGGAAACACCTCTTTTGTATCTTCTCAAAATAAAGAACCATTGTTGGCTGAAGCGGGTCAGCATTCTCAAATCTATTCTTTGGAACTTGATTATAGAATAAATTCTGATTTGTTATTACTAGGACTTCCTAATTCTGGCAAGTCTAGCTTTTTATCTTCTTTTTCAAATGCAAAACCTGAAATAAATACATATCCATACACAACCAGAGAGCCTGTAATAGCAATTTCCAAAGTCAATTATTCAAATATAAAAATTATTGAACTGCCGTCTATTGATAATGGAAAAGGATTGGGTGCTAATTACTTAAAACACTTATACTTTTCAAAATTTGTCTGCCTTACGGTTGAGCATGGAGAAAATATCATTGAACAGATTGACAATTTACTTGATTCTATTTCTTCGTTCGATGAAAATCTTTTAACTAAAAAGTTTATAGTTTTAATCTCAAAATCAGAAAATGTAAATTCAGACGAGAAAAAGATTATTAACAATAAATTGTTAGAAAAATTTCCCTTCCTTTCAACGCTTCCTTTTTATTTTTCTAATAAAAATTCAGAAAAAAATAAAGAAATACTACTTTTTGTTCTGAAAAATATGAGTGAAGTAAATAACTCTGAAAATGATGCCTTTATACCAACTATAAATCTAAGAAATTTAAATATTAATAAAGTTAAAAAAACGCAAGATTTTTATGAAATACTTGATAGAAATTTTATCCAGTTAGCTGAAGGGTCGGATTTAAGTAACTGGAAAGCTTTAGTTCAATTTCAATATAAACTAAAGTCATCTAAGATTTCCGACGAATTAAATAATCTAGGGATAAAAAAAGGAGATAAAATAAAGATTTCTAATTATGAATTTACCTGGGAAGAATAAAAAAATAAAAAATCTAATTTTTGGAGGAACTTTTGACCCTATTCATTATGGTCATATTGAAATAGTCAAAAAAATCAATTTAAATTTTTCTCCTGAAAAAATATATGTTGTTCCATCTGGAAATCCCTATATGAAACCCAAGCCTCCGGTTGCAACCCCTTTACAAAGACTTGAAATGTGTAAATTAGCTTTTAATGATTTCAACAGTGTAAAAATAATAGACTATGAAATATATAGAGACACCCCCAGCTATACTTTCGATACTCTAAATTTTTTGTCATCTAAAAATATTCCTATTGATACATTAGCTTTAGGAGAGGATTCTTTTCTAGAACTTGATAGTTGGAAACAAGGCGATTATTTAAAAAGAAAATATAATTTTATCGTTATAAAAAGATCTAAATCATCTAAATTTAGTTTAGAGAAGAATGAATGTTTTTATTTAGATAGAATTTCATCATTGAGCTCTTCTGCTATCAGAAAAAAAATTTTATTAAATCAATCAATAAATAACGATACCACAATAGAAATTGCAGATTATATAGAAGATAATATGTTATATAAAAATGGACAAAGCAACTAAGAAAAAATTATTAGAAAATGCAATTGATTTAAAAGCTCTTGTCTATGGTAATTTTACATTATCAAGTGGTTTAAAATCTAATTTTTATTTTGATGGAAGATTATTGTCTATGGACCCTGAATCTTCACAAATTATAGCAAAATGGATAATTGATCTATCTATAAAACACAAAATAAGATTTATTGGTGGGCCTGCAGTTGCAGCTGTTCCGTTAATAGGAGCAACTGTTGCTATGTCAGCGAATACGGAGAATCCTTTAAGTGGCTTTTTTGTTAGATCTGATAAAAAAGACCATGGTACTCAAAAACAAATTGAAGGAAATATTCAACCAAATTCATCAGTTATTGTTTTGGATGATACTATTTCGACCGGAGGCTCATTGTTTCAAGCAATTTCTGCAATTGAAGATTTTGGGTGTAATATAAGCCTTGTACTAAGCGTTCTCGACAGAAAAATGGGAGGATCTGAACAAATTCTTAATAAAGGATTTCATTATGAATCTATTTTTGAAATAAACCCTGATGGAGAATTTGTTTGAAAGAATCAATTTCAAAAAAGGATTTTATAAATGCCATGAATGCTATTGCAGAAAGCGTTTATGATTTCCACCAAAGATGGAATCTCTTTGATGTTTCAAAATCACCTTTTGATGCTGTTTCTGAGAGAGAGGAGCTTCTTTTGGAAGAAGTTAGAGAGCTTATCGCCGAGTATAGCAAAGATAAGAAACAGGCTTCAGTAGAATTACTTAGCAGAGAAGCAGCGGATGTTTTATATGTTTCAATTGGCAGTATGCTTGCTTTACATAAAGATGGAGCTGAAGCTATGCTTCAAGTTGCCAAAAAAAACAATAATAAAACATCAAAAACTCATTTTTATAATGAAAAAGAAAATAAAGTAAAGAAATTAGACGTCTAGGTTTTTTACCTCAAGAGCATTTGTTTTTATAAAATCTCTCCTTGGCTCTACATCATCACCCATTAAGGTTCTAAAAATGTCATCAGCCGCTAAAGCATCTTCAGCTGAAACCCTCAACATTACCCTATTACCAGGATCCATGGTTGTGTCCCATAATTGATCTGGGTTCATTTCTCCCAAACCTTTATATCTTTGTATATTAAATCCAGATTTATCTGCATTGTTTTCTAAAGTTGTGATCACTGAATCCCATAATAAATCGCTTTCTAATATTTCGTCATTTTTCTTTATAGAAAAAGATCCTTCCAAATAAGATTTTATTTCAGGGTAGATGTTTTGAGCTTTAATTATTGAAGGATGATTATTATTAGAAATGGTTTCATTAATTTCTTTTAATGCTTCTTCTCCTTCTTCTTCTTCAGTGACAGCAGAATCAAAAAGATTAGGCTGAATGTTATCTTCTTGTGTTTCTTCTATGCGTTTACTTGAACTAAATTCTGCGCTTTTTGAAGCTAAATTAAGAAATTCATCTTCCTCAATATTTAATATTTTTGCAATATCTTTAGATTCACTAAAAGATTTAACATCAGATATAAATTTTCCTATTGCTGCACCCTTAATTTCTTTATTATTTTCAGTATGAATTATAGAGAAATTATTATAAATTTTTTCTGAAATCCATTTGTTTAAATCATTATCAGAATAAATCCATTTACTTGTCCTGCCTCTAGAAACTTTATATAAAGGGGGTTGTGCAATGTACAGATTGCCGTTAGCTATAAGTTCAGGCATGTTTCTATAAAAGAAGGTCAATAGTAAGGTTCTAATATGAGCTCCATCCACATCAGCATCCGTCATTATAATGACCCTGTGATATCTTAACTTTTCATGGTTAAAATCTTCTCCTAAACCGGTTCCTATTGCTGTTATTAAGGCAACTATTTCCTCATGATTTAACATTTTTTCAGGCCTTGCTTTTTCAACGTTAAGTATTTTTCCCCTTAAGGGTAATATTGCCTGAAAATTTCTATCTCTTCCTTGTTTTGCAGAGCCTCCTGCTGAGTCACCCTCAACAATATATAATTCAGACCTAAAGGGGTCTTTTTCTGAACAATCTGCCAACTTTCCTGGAAGTGAACCGCCGTCTAATGCGTTTTTTCTAATTATGAGATCTCTAGCCTTTTTAGCTGCTTCTCTAGCCCTCGCTGAAGTCATTGATTTGTTTATTATTCTTTTTGCGTCTTCAGGGTTGTCTTCAATGAATTCGCTTAATCGCTTACCTATAGTTTGCTCAACAGCACCTTTTACCTCAGGGTTCCCTAGTCTTCCTTTAGTTTGACCTTCAAATTGAGGGTCTTTAACTTTTACAGAAACGACACACATTAAACCTTCTCTAACATCTTCACCAGACAATGATGCAATGTCTTCTTTAAAAAACCCTTGCTTTTTTCCATAGTCATTTATAACCCGAGTCAATGCAGACCTAAATCCAGTTACATGCGTTCCGCCATCTGCCGTTCTTATGCAGTTAGTAAATGATAAAGTGTTATCTATGAATGACTCGTTGTACTGGATAGCAGTCTCAACAACAATATCATCAACTACTTCGTTTGCATACATTATATTTTCATGAATAGCTGACCTTTTTTTATTCAAGTTTCTTACAAAACTTTGCACCCCTCCTTCAAACTTGAAAGAGACTTGATTGTGAGGCCATAGCTGATCGTGGTAATTAGATATAAATTCAATATTTAACCCTTGATTTAGATAAGCCATCTCTCTAAACCTAGTAGTAATTGCTTCATATGAATAATCAAGTTCAGGAAAAATATCTGTATCTGGCAACCAGGTTACAGAAGTTCCTGTTCCCTTTAAATCTTCATCAGTTTGAGGTCTGCTTTCTAAAGGCCCGTCGGCTTTACCTTTTGAATATGTTTGGTTCCACACTTTTTTGTCTCTACGAACCTCCACTTTTAGCCATGTGGATAAGGCATTAACAACAGAAGCACCAACCCCATGAAGTCCTCCTGATACTTGATAGCCCTTTCCTCCAAATTTTCCACCTGCATGTAAAGTTGTCATAACCGTTTCTACTGCAGACATACCTGTTTTTTCATGAACATCTACAGGAATACCTCTTCCATCGTCAATTACGGTTACTGATTTATCTTTGTTTAAAATAATCCTAATTTTTGTGGCAAAGCCAGCCATTGCTTCATCAACACCATTATCGACAATTTCGTGAATTAGATGCTGTACTCCTTCAAGCCCAGTAGTACCTATATACATTCCTGGTCTTTTTCTAACAGCTTCTAAGCCTTCCATTACTGTAATGTCTGAAGCGCTATAATCCTCGGATCCTTGGTGATTATTGTTCTTAGTTTTCTTAGCCATTTTTTGTGGTCTCCCGCGCGCGCGCGTTAATATTGAAGGGTAATGTCCCTAGATATATAAATACTATATGATTTGAATACGATTATAAAGTTATAGAAACCTATTTGTAACTTTCATAAATAAATCAAACTTGATTAGATGAAAATAAAAAAGAATAGTTTATAAACTTGACAATATTATTTCCCAACATGAAGATGTTTCCCAAGAGTAAAAAAAATAGGGAAGAAATATGGAAATAACCAATGATATTCAAAAATTAATGCTTCAAAGAATGTGGACCATAAGAACATTTGAAGAAAAAGTAATGGAAGTTCATGAAGCTGGAGAATTTGTAGGGGCCGCTCATCCTTATATTGGAGAAGAAGCTGTGGCCGTTGGAGTGTGCCTGGCTTTGAAAGATACAGATTATATAGCAGGAAACCATCGTTCTCATGGTCACCCGCTTGCAAAAGGCGGAAGTATAAAAAAAGCTATGGCAGAAATTTATGGAAAAGTAGATGGTTACTGTAACGGAAAGGGAGGATCAATGCACCTAGCAGATTTTTCTGTTGGAATTTTAGGTGAATCTGGAATTGTTGCATCTTCTGTCCCTGTGGCTACAGGAGCAGGGTTGGCTGCAAAAATAGGCAAAAAAGATTTTGTTTCTGTTGTTTTTTTTGGAGACGGAGCTTCTAACCAAGGAGCTTGCCACGAATCAATGAATCTCGCTTCAATATGGAAATTGCCAGTTATTTTTGTATGCGAGAACAATCAATTTGCCATAACCACTTCTTATCAAAACTCAGTAGCGGTTGATAATGTTTCAGATAGAGCCCCAGCCTATAATATGCCAGGAATTTTAGTCGATGGGCAAAATGCTGAAGCTATGTATGAAGCAACTACAGAGGCCGTGAAAAGGGCCAGGAATGGAGAAGGCCCTACTTTGATTGAAGGCTTGACATACAGATTTGAAGAACACTCATTAGGGCTGGGTAGAGTTAGAAGAGGAGAGTATAGAACAGAAGAAGAAATTGATAAATGGAGAGAACGAGACCCTATTTTAATTCATAAAAAGAAGCTTATAGACAGGGGTGTTCTATCTGAAGAAGAGTGTGATGAAATTGAGAAAAATTCATATGCGGAAACAGAAGACGCTGTTGAATTTGCTAGAAATAGCAGCTTTCCTG
Organism: Chloroflexota bacterium; assembly: GCA_002719295.1. Classification (GTDB taxonomy): domain Bacteria; phylum Chloroflexota; class Dehalococcoidia; order Lucifugimonadales; family Lucifugimonadaceae; genus TMED-70. Next base: position 37,909 of record PBHC01000003.1, on the reverse strand, counting down.
AACCGGAAGATTTATTTGAGGATATGTGGGCAAACCCAATTCCGAAACCATAGCTATAAAAGGAGATAAAATGGCAGAAAAAATTTTTGCTGAAGCAATCAATGAAGCAATTGCAGAAGAAATGAGAAGAGACCAAAATGTATTTATTATGGGAGAAGATATAAGGCTTTCTGTTTATGGTGCTACCGCAAATCTTTACAATGAATTTGGAGATGAGCGAGTTTTGGATACACCATTATCAGAAAACGGTTTTTTTGGAGCAGCTATAGGCGCTTCTTTGGTTGGAATGAGACCAATAGTAGAAACAGTTACTAGTTTCATGTGGGTTGCAATGGATCAGCTTATTTCTCAGGCGGCAAAAATGCGATATATGTTTGGAGGGCAAGCAACCCTTCCTGTGGTTTATAGAGCTTCAATGATGTATGGAAGTGGATCTGCGGCACATCATTCTGACAGACCTTATCCTATGTTTATGAATATGCCAGGCATAAAAATAGCTGTCCCTGCAAATCCTTCGGATGCTAAAGGTCTGTTGAAAACAGCTGTAAGAGATGATGATCCCGTAATAATTTTTGAAGATGCTAATCTTTATGGAACAAGAGGAGAAGTTGTTGAAGAAGAAATTCCTTTTGGAAAAGCGCAAATAGTTAAAGAAGGAACAGACTGTACTATTGTTGGGATTGCGGGCTCAGTAAATTTATCTCTGTCTGCTGCAAAAGAACTAGAAAAAGAAGGTATATCTGCTGAAGTTATAAACCCCAGAACATTGGTTCCTTTGGATAAAGAAACGATTTTAAATTCAGTTGAAAAAACAGGTCGCCTCATAGTTGTTGACCCTGCTCACAAAGTTTGCTCTGCAGCATCAGAGATATCTTCAATAGTAGCCGAAGAGGGCTTTTGGTTTTTACAATCCCCAATTATGAAAGTTGCTTCTGAACAAGTGCATATTCCATACACTCCTTCATTAGAGAAACTTGTTTATCCAAATATAGAAAAAATAATTACAGCTACTAAGAAGGTAATGGAATAAATTATGATAAAAGCTTTGACCTTCGATTTATTTGGAACAATTTTAGACTTGGAAAAAAGTACTAAACCTTCAATAAAAAATTTAATAGATAACAATAAGTCTTCAGTGTCCCCTGAAGAATTTTGGGCTTTTTTACGCCATAGACAGCGAATAGAACAGTACCAAGATAACATTCTTGACCTAGGTCACAGCGGATATTTAAACACAGTTAAAAACGCATTTAAATATACTGCTAGAAAATTTAATATGGAACCATCTCTAAAAGAGTTAGATTTATGGGATGATAATTGGCAAAATCTAATTCCTTTTTCTGAAGTTTCTGAAAACCTTCAATTAATGAACAAAAACTTTTCTTTAATAGCATTATCTAATGGAAATAAGCCATTTTTGGAACATTTAGCAAAAAACAGAATAAAATTTGACTTTGAAAAGGTTATTTCTGTTGAAGAAGTAGGAGCCTTTAAGCCTTATTCAGGCGTTTATAGAAAAGCATCCTTAATATCAGGGTTTAATTTATCTGAAATTTTGATGGTTTCGGCCAATTCATTTGACGTAATGGGGGCTAAGAGTTGCGGAATGAAAGGTGTTTACATCAACCGTTATAATTTGCCATATGAAGAGTGCCACAGAATGCTAAAGCCTGATTTTATTGTAAAAGACTTCAATGAGCTTTTTGAAAAACTAAGAAAAACAGGAGATGACCATGCCTAGAGAAATAAATTTGCCACAATGGGGTATGGCAATGAATGACGGGACTGTAATAAAATGGCTTAAATCTCAGGGAGAAGAGGTAAAAAAGGGAGAAGAATTAGTAGAAATAGAATCAACAAAAGTTAACGCGGCTGTTCAGGCTCCTTCTGATGGAATTCTAGGAAGAATTGATGTGAATGAAGGAACGTTAGTTCCTGTTGGTACTGTTTTGGGCTTGATATTACTTGAAGGGGAAAATTTAAGTGATATTCCTTCAAAGCCTGATAAACCCAAGGAAGAAAAAGCTGAACCTGTTTCTCAATCTAAAAATAAGCCTTCAGAAAACAAAGTAATTGCTTCACCTAGAGCAAGAAACCTTGCTAAAAAATTAAATGTTGATCTTTCAAATGTAAAAGGTACGGGCCCATCTGGAAGAATTTCTGAAGAAGACGTTAAGTTATTTAATGATAATGGCAATTCTGTACAAGAGTCCGTAGATTCACATGAAAGTTTAGTTTTAGATGAAATCATTGAAAGTACAACCATTAGAGAAGTAATTGCTAGCAGAATGACATCTAGTTCTCAAAACCCTCAGGTAACCCTTAATTCAAAAGCATGCGTTGATAATTTACTTGCTTATCAAAAAAAGCTAATTTCACAATGGAGAAGTGAAAAAATTAGACCTCAAATCAACGATATTATAGTTAAAGTCGTTTCAAATACTTTAGAGGCTAATCCTAAATTAAATTCTCATTTTGTAAATAATGAGATGAAAGTTTGGAAAAATATTAATCTTGGGGTTGCAATGGCTGTTTCTGACGGTTTAATTGTCCCTGTGATTAAGAATTCTAATGATAAAGATTTTTTAGAAATAAGTAAAGAAATAAGAATTTTTTCAAAAAAAATAAAAGATAATAAAATAATGCCTGATGAGATTACTGGATCTAGCTTTACTATATCAAATCTTTCTTCCTATAATATTGAATATTTCAATCCTATAATTAATCCACCTGAAGTTGCTATATTGGGTCTTGGAAAAGTAAATAAAGAGGTTGCTTTTGATGAAAACGACAATCCTGTATTAAAGAATTTTATTTATCTTTCTCTTACATTTGACCACAGGGCTTTAGACGGAGTTCCTGCTTCAAACTTTATGGACTCTCTAATAAAAAACATAGAAAGTATATAAATTGGGTAGCGTAGGGATTATAGCTAACCCGTCTGCTGGAAAAGACATTAGAAGGCTTGTAGCCTCTGGAAGAGTCATTTCAAATCAAGAAAAAGCAAATATAATCACAAGATTTGTTAAAGGATTGGTATATAAAGGCGTTAATGAAATTTATTTTATGCCAGACAAATCAGGTTTATTCCGACCTTGTGTAGAAGAATTAAAAAATGATTTAGACATGAAGTTCCTAGATACAAAACACTATGATGGACCGGAACAAACTCTTCTTGCCGCTAAATTAATTAATCAGTTGAATTGCGATTGCGTTTTAGTTTTAGGAGGAGATGGTACAAACAGGCTTGTTGCAAAAAATATTGGAAATGTTCCCTTGATACCAATATCTACGGGCACGAATAATGCTTTTCCAATTATTATTGACCCAACAATAGCTGGACTAGCTACAGGGTTTTATATCATGACTAAAGGAGAAAAATTTAATAAAAATCTTATATCTCAAAAGCCTAAGCTCTCAATTTCAATTGATAATAAATATGAAGATATAGCATTGATAGACATGGCCATTAGTAACCAAAACTTTGTCGGTTCAAAAGCTATTTGGGACCCAAATGTTTTAGATCATCTGTTTTTGACGCAATCTAATCCTGTTTCAATTGGCCTTTCTTCTATTGGCTCTAAAGTTACTAAAATCCCCAAAAATAAAGCAATTAAATTAGATTTTTCTAATAAGGGAGAGAAAATCTACGCTACAATTGCCCCAGGGTTGATTTCAGAAATTTATATCAAAGATTGGCAGCTTTTTTCATATGATAAAAAATTTAATATATCTAATTATTCAGGAACCATAGCTCTAGATGGAGAGAGAGAAATAGAGATATACAAAAGAAATAAAATGGAAATAACTCTTCAAAAGCAAGGTCCGTTTGTATTAGATGTTATAAAATCGGTACATCAAGAAAATTTATAAAAAAAATAAGGAGACATTAATGCCTTACAAAGTAAATCATATTCATTTAAAGTCTAAAGACCCAAAAATTACTGCTGAATGGTTTGTAAAAGCTTTCAACGTTAAAATTATTTCTGAAACAGTACGACCTGTTGGAGATACATTTATTATCACTGAATCAGAGGGCGGACTTGCGATTAATATTTCAAGTGAAAGAACAGATGAAAAATTAGGTCCATCAGATGATGATGCACATTATGGACTAGAGCATTTTGGATTCGATACAGATGATATTGAGGCTGATATTGAGCGTTTAGTTGCTTTAGGAGCAGTGCATAAAGAAGGCCCACTTCCTCAGCCAGATGGAAGAAAAATAGGTTTTATTGGTGCTCCAGGTGGAATAAGAATAGAATTGATTCAACCTGCACCATAAATTAGAAATTCTTTTATTTTAGGGTTAAGTATTATTCTTTTCTTACCCATGGAATATTTCTGTGATGGCCTATTGATTGTAGTCCAGCAGCTATATATCCGTAACAGTAAGCAAATGCGACCCCTTTATTATTTGGCCCTGAAATAGTTGGAACATGATCTGGCATAAGCATATATTCATAACCTACTTCTTTATATGTTTTTAGTGCTTCAATCATATCTATTGATCCTTCGTCAGGAAATACTTCCATAAAGTCCAACTTTTTTCCTAATATGTTTCTAAAGTGGACGTTAAATATCTTTTTTCTTTCTCCAAAATATCTAATTACATCGAAAATCTCTTTACCGGGATCATCTAGCATTTCTGTAACAGTTCCTTGGCAAAAATTAAGGCCATGATATGGACTTTCATGCAAACTTATAAATTTTTTAAGACCATCAACAGTTCCTAGTACTCGAGTTACCCCTTTATATCCGTCAGGAGTATATGGATCATGTGGATGGCATGCTAGACGAACTTTTAACTCTTCAGCAACAGGAACTATTTTATCCAAAAAATAATCAATTCTTTCCCAATTAGTATCTACATCTAAAATACCTGCAATTCCAGGTTCAGCATTTTTATCCATTTTTTCCCATCGAAAAGTAGAATTTAATGACCCGCCCCTACCTTTTTCTTGCTCAGATCGCGGAATACCTATTATATTCATGTTGTATTTTACTGCAGGAATACCAACCTTTGAGCAAAGGGATAGAATATTTTGTATAGAATCAATTTCCTTGTCTCTTTCAGGTGATTTTCCAAGCATAATATTTGGGCTCTGTGATTTTTCAAGAGGCATTGAAGACAATGGTATTTGAACCATATCTAAAGTTAATCCATTTTTATTTAATAATTCAATATGTCTTTCTAAAATTTCAGCAGTCCAATCGTGAGGATTTATTGCTTTATAATTTCCATTTTTATCTTCTTCAAAAGGATCTGCGCAAATATTGTTAACTCCCAATTGAGACCATGCTTCAAGATCAGATATATTTCTCGGCGCAACTTGTGTTCCAACGTACATTTATTATTCCTTTACTTTGATCTTATTTTCTATTAATTTTTTCCATTTTTTGTATTTATTAGTATACACATTCTTGTTATTACTTATAGGATCAAATTCACTATACGGAATTTTAAATTTATAATCTATATTAAATTTTTCTATGGCTAATTTTGCCACTCCCATTGAAGTGATTTCACTGTTAATTGAAGCTTTTACTTTTATGTTTAGTAAATCAGATAAAAATTGGCAAAAAAAAGGACTTTTTGACAGCCCTCCATCAATTTTTAATACTTTGACAGGAAAGCTTATTGTTTCTTCTATTTTTTCCAATATTGCTTTTGTAGAAAAACCTATACTTTCAAAAGCTGAACGAATTATTTCTTCTTTTGTTGTGCCAGAATTTATGTTTTCTATGCTTGCTCTAATTTTTCCATCCCAAAAAGGTGCGCCCAAGCCATTTAATGCGGGAATAAGCTGAACATCATTTAATTGAGTTGAATTTAATTGATTTTCAATATCTTCAAAATTTTCAATTACATTTATTTTTTTAAGCCATTCTAAAGTTGATCCTGCTGAAAGAATACTTCCTTCTAGAGCATGCATGGTTTTTTCATTTTTCTTAAATGCTATTGTTGATAAAAAATTATTATTGTAGCTAAATCTTTTTTCGCCAGTATCTATTAGAAGAAACCCCCCTGTCCCAAATGTACATTTTATTTCATATTGATTTCCATCTTTGTGTCCATATAAAGACGACTGTTGATCTCCCAAAATTGCATTTATTTCTATTTCTTTTCCGAATAATTTTTTCTTAGTTTTTCCAAAAACAGCATCAGAGGGATGAACTGAAGGAAAAATAGATTTGTCTAAATTAAGTAATGATAATAAACTTTCGTCCCATTCTTCTGTTTTGGTGTTAAACAACCCAGTTCTTGAAGCATTAGTTATTTCTATTTTATGCTCCTCACTATCTGTTAAATTTGCTAGAATCCATGTATCAATTGTTCCTATGCGGAGGCGGTTGTTTTTTAATGCATTGTTTATTTCTTTGTTATTTTCGATGGCCCATATTATTTTTGAAAATGAAAAATAAGGGTCTATTTTCAGACCAGTAGATTCAATAAATTTTTTTTCAAATTCAGTACTTTTTAATTTTTCACAAATTTCAATTCCTCTCAAGCATTGCCAGCTTATTGCATTTCCAAAAGGTTTTAGGGTCTTTTTATCCCAAAATACAACAGTTTCTCGTTGGTTTGTAAGTCCTATCGATAATATGTTTTTTATATTTATTCCTGAATCAAGTATTGCATTATTTATAGTTTTAATTACTGATTCAATAATTTTATAAGGTTCTAATTCAACCCAACCATTTTCAGGATAAATTTCCTCCAACTTGATTTGGCTAGAAGATATTAAATTTAAATTTAAGTCATAAATAACAGATCTTGTAGATGTGCTTCCCTGATCGATTGATATTACATATTTTTTTTCACTATCCATAAAATAATTTTACATGATTATATACCTACTTAGGACCATAGGTTTTATAATTAGAAAAATGCAGTTTTATTAAATTCAAATAACTTCTATAATCTGAAAATGACCATAGAAGAATTAATAATTTCATCTGTACGAATTTTCGCATCTCTAATAGTTTTCAAGTTTAATTTTATAGGTGCATTTTTTGTAATATTGATAGATTTTTCAGATTTATTTATGATGAACTTAATTTCTTTAGGAGGAGTCAGGAATTATCAGGCTCTAGATAAATTTTTGGATTTATTCTATATCTCATTTTTTTTGCTTATAACTTTAAGATGGAGTTCTGCATTAAGAAATATAAGTATATTTCTATTTGTTTTTAGGATATTTGGCTTTGTTCTTTTTGAAATTATTGAGGAAAGATTTATTTTATTTTTCTTCCCAAATATTTTTGAATTTTGGTTTATAGGTATTGCTTTTTTAAATCACTATAAATTTAAAATTACCAAAAATAAAATAATTATAGTTTTGTTTTTTTCTTTAGCCTTAAAGCTACTTCAAGAGTATATTTTGCACATATGGAAAGTTTTAGATAATTACCGTGCCGTAGACGTGGTTGGCTCAATTATAGAATTTTTTTAAACAGGCCTTGAAGCCCTTCTTCTGCGCCATCTACTAAGAGTATATTTTCTTTTTTTTATCTTTAAATCTTTTGGTCTTTCTGGAAGAAAGTCGTTTTTTATTTTTATTTGATTGCTTTTCTTTATTTTTTTTGTTTTATGCAATTTTCCTTCTGCTTTTTTATCACTCTTTATATTAGGGAGTTCGTTTAGAAATTTACCTGTTGCAGTTTTTGTTGATGCTACAAATTCAGGCGTTCCTTCACAAATTATTTCTCCTCCTTTTTCTCCAGCTTGAGGTCCTAGCTCAATTATCCAATCTGCATTTTTTATCATATCTAAATGATGCTCTATTACCACTACAGAATTTCCATTTTTAACTAGAGCATGTAAAACATTTAATAGTTTAGAGCAATCATCAAAAGATAAACCTGTAGTTGGTTCGTCTAATATATAAAAAGTATTTCCAGTAGATCTTTTTGATAATTCTGTTGCTAATTTGATCCTTTGAGCCTCTCCACCTGATAATGTTGTAGCTGGTTGGCCAAGTTTTATATATCCTAATCCCACATTATTTAATGTTTCTAGCTTTTTCTTAATATTTGGTATATTTTCAAATATTTCGATAGAATCTTCAACTGTTTTGTTGAGAATATCGGCAATTGATTCTCCTTTAAATTTAATATCAAGTGCATCATTGTTATATCGTTTTCCATTACATACTTCACAAGGAATAGTTACATCTGGTAAAAATTGCATTTCTATTTCTTTGTATCCAGCTCCAGAACAATCCTCACATCTTCCCCCTTTTACGTTGAAAGAAAATCTTCCTGCTTTATAACCCCTACTCATTGCTTCAGGCATTTTTGCAAAAAGTTCTCTAATAGGAGTAAATAATCCTGTATAAGTAGCAGGATTTGATCTTGGAGTTCTTCCTATTGGAGATTGATCTATTACTATAATCTTGTCTATATTTTCAATTCCTTTAATCTCAGAGTATTTTCCTTCTTTTACAGATTTTTTTGTTATTTTTTTGAGCAGAGCCTTAGAAAGAATATCGTTAATTAGTGTACTTTTTCCTGAACCTGACACACCTGCAACACAAACAAAATTATTTAAAGGAATATTTACGTCAATATTTTTTAAATTATTTTCAGCAGCGCCTTTAATTTGTATATAATTTGAGCTTTTCTTTCTATTTTTTGGAATTGAAATTTCTTTTTTGCCAGACAAATACATTCCGGTGAGGGATTTTTCATTTTTCATTATTTCATCAGGCGATCCTTGAGCAACAACATTTCCACCATAAGAACCTGCCCCAGGCCCCATATCGATAATTTGATCCGCAGATTTCATAACATATTCGTCGTGCTCTACGACAATAACTGTATTTCCAATATCTTTAAGGTTGATTAGCGTTTTAATTAATTTTTCATTATCTATGGGGTGCAACCCTATTGAAGGCTCATCGCAAACATACATTACACCAGTTAATCCTGCGCCTATTTGAGTTGCCAATCTGATCCTTTGCCCTTCTCCTCCAGAAAGAGTAGAAGACATTCTGTCTAAGCTAATATACCCTAATCCTACTTCTCTAAGAAAAGATAACCTTGAATTAATTTCTTTAAAAATTTCTTCAGAAATCTTTTTTTCACTTTCAGATAATAGATTTTTATTTTTATCTGTTTCGTTTATCCATTTAAAGCAATCGTCAATAGAAAGGCTTGTTGCTTCCATAATATTCTTTTCAAGAACCATTACAGACAGAGACTCTGGTTTTAGCCTTTCTCCTTTGCAATTTGAACAAGGGCTTTCAGACATAAATTTTAGAATTTCTTCTTTTATTTTGTCAGAATCTGTGTTTAAGTACCTTTTTTCTATAGAAGGGATGAGTCCGTCAAAATATCTAAGTTGGAATTCTAAATCTTCTATGTTATCTTTTTTTGGAAACTCAGAATCTATGACTCCATATAAAAGCAAATTTAATATAGATTTATGTATTTTTTTTATAGGTGCGTTTTTATCAACTTCCAAGTCTTCAAGAATAGAGTAAAAGTTGTTTTTTTGCCAACTTACAACTATTCTTGCATCTTCAACTATATCCATCCCTTTTTCATTAATGGATGCATTGGCATCTCTTATTATTAGATTGGGATCGACTTCTAATGAAAAACCTAGGCCCGTACACTTTGTGCAGGCGCCGAAAGGGGTATTAAAAGAAAAGCTTCTAGGCTCTAGTTCAGATAAAGAAATATTGCATTCTGTGCACGCAAGAAGTTCAGAATATATGATTTCTTCTTCACTGATTTTGTCAACGTATATTACCCCGTTTCCATATTTCAGCCCTGTTTCCACCGAAGAAGAAATTCTGTTTTTATCTACATTTGAATTGATTATCAATCTGTCTATAACTATTTCAATATTGTGCCATTTATTTTTTTCTAGTTTTATTTCTTCATCTAGTTCGTAAATTTCACCGTCAACCCTTACTCGAGAAAAACCTTCAGATTTTATTTTTTCAAGCACATTAACATGCTGACCTTTCATATGCCTGATAACAGGAGCAAGAACCATAAACCTTGTTTCTTCCTCATAGTTAAATATGTCCTCAACTATTTTTTGTACATCTTGTTTTTCAACAAGTTTTCCGCAATTGTAGCAATGAGGAATTCCTATTCGGGCGTATAAAAGTCTGAAATAATCATATATTTCGGTTACAGTACCTACGGTTGATCTTGGATTTTTAGAAACTCCTTTTTGATCAATTGAAATAGAAGGAGAAAGGCCGTCTATCTGATCGACGTCAGGTTTTTCCATTCTTCCTAAAAATTGTCTTGCATAAGCAGATAAAGATTCTACGTATCTTCTTTGACCTTCTGCATAAAGAGTATCAAACGCTAAGCTACTTTTGCCTGAACCAGAAACTCCTGTAATAACTACAAATTTTTCTCTTGGAATGTCAAGATCGACATTTCTTAAGTTGTGCTCCCGAGCACCTTTTATTATTATTTTGCTTGATTTGACCAAATTCTGAGCTTTTTATTTAATTCTATATATTTGTTTGTACTATTTCGATAAGCAAATTAAAACAATTTGATGATTAGAATATAATAATTGTATATAGTTTTAATAATCAAATTACGTATCTTATCTAAATGAATAAAAATCCCAAAATACTAACAAAAGATCTTTTATATGAAATAGATAAGCTTGTTGAAGATATTCAAATAAAATCTGTATTAGATCAGAAGAAAAAAATAAACACTATTTTTGCAGAAAATATTATCCCTTTACTTCTTGAAATAAAAACTTCTATAGAAATTGAATATTTTTCTCAACATGATCTTAGAGAGAAAATTAATTATTGCCTCGCGTCTACTTCAGATATTGTAGATATTGACTCAGAGTATGCACCTTTCTACTCAAGAATGAGAGTAATGCGTGAAAATATTTTTCAAAAAATGAGTAATAAATAGGTGGAAAAGTCAAAGTCACAAGATAATATTTTTGTTTCATGTGAATCTTCAAGTTCTTGGGAAGAATATTTTGAGCTAATAATAAAATCTATACAAACAACTAGAAAATCAGAAAATATAAATGATTCTTATAAATTTAATGTTTATTTAATTGATAATGAAGAGATAAAAAAGTTAAATTCTGAGTTTTTAGATAATCATTATGAAACTGATGTTTTATCTTTCAATTTTTATGAAGGATGGAAAAATGGAAAGTTAATAGATGAGACCAATCTCTTCCCTGGTGAGGACTCAAAAAATGAAATTGGAGAAATTTACATATCTATTCCAAAAATTCAAACACAATCTTTAGAAAATGGCGTAAGTTTTTCAAAAGAATTATCTACAATGGCTGTTCATGGAGCACTTCATCTTTTAGGATATAACCATGAAGATATTTTGGAAGAAAAAATAATGTTTTCAAAAACAGACGAAATATTAAAAAGTATTATTTTAGAATAGATTATGAGTTTAAAAAGGGAAGTTTTATATCAAAAATGGAGACCTAAGCTATTTTCTGATGTTATGGGTCAAGATCATATCACTGTAACATTAAGAAATTCTTTGCTACGAAATAAATATGCACACGCATACCTTTTTACTGGACCTAGAGGAGTTGGAAAAACATCTACAGCTAGAATTTTAGCTAAAGCTCTCAATCTTGAAGTTGACGAACAAGGAGAACCAAAGATTGATTCTAAAATTTCTGAGGATATTGATAATGGTAAATTTCTAGACCTTATAGAGATTGACGCAGCTTCAAATAGAAGAATTGATGACATTAGGTCTTTATTAGATAATGTTCAATTTATGCCATCATCAGGTAAATATAAAGTTTATATTATCGATGAGGTGCATATGTTGACTAATGAAGCCTTCAATGCTCTTTTAAAAACTTTAGAAGAACCACCACCTCAGGTTATTATGATTTTAGCTACAACTGAATATCAAAAATTACCAGAAACAATTGTATCTAGATGCCAAAGGTTTGATTTTAGAAATGTATCTAATTCAGAAGTAGTGAAAAGATTAAAGTTTATAGCAGAAAATGAAAATATAGATTGCAAAGAAGAAATTTTATGGTTTATAGCAGAAAATTCTTCAGGTTCACTAAGAGACGCTTGTAATTTATTAGAGCAATTATCAATAGCTTTTGATGAGATAACAATTGATAAAGCAAGAGAATTATTTGGAATCATAGATGAAAACTTATCTTTAAGCATATTAAAAATGATAATTGATGACAATAAAAAAGAGCTCATTGAAACCCTTCAAGACCTTAGACTTAGGGGAATAGATTTCAAGATGCTTTCTAGCTCTATTATTGATGTTTTGAGATTAGGGATATTTACTGTTAATGGATCTACAGAAATTCAAGGATACTCTACAGATTTCATTAAGAGTACATCTTCAGTTTTTGATGGAATTGAATCTAAAAAATTAATCATAATTCTTGAAAAATTTATAGAAATGATCTCATTAAGAACAGAGCACTTTGATCCTCTTTTAGACTCTTCTCTAATGTACTTAACCTTCATGTTTGAAAGTAAAGCAATTGAAAAAGAAGAACTTCCAATAGAAAAAAATATTGTAATAGAAGATTCGCAAAAAAATGATACTCCGATTCAAAAAAATAAACCAATAGAAAAAAATATTGTAATAGAAGATTCGCAAAAAAATGATACTCCGGTTCAAAAAAATCAACTACCCGCTGATGAAATTGAAGAAGTGTCTATCCCTGTCGTTGACTCAGGCGAAAAACAGGATTGGGAAAAAGTTCTTTTTGATTTAAGGAGAGCGAAGTTTGGAAAAATGGTTCTAGGTGCATTATTGAGAAATGTAGAAGTGCCAAAAAAGGTTGAAGACAGGCTGATTTTGAAATTTAAGAGCAAGTCTTTGCATGATCATTTTAAGGTAGAATGGGAACTTGAACTTGCTAGAGAAGCAGTAAAAAAAGCGGTAACTCAAGTTTATGGAAATGGAATAAAATTAGTATTAGAAGAGCCGGATGAAGAACAAAAAAGCAATCCAAAATCTAACTTATTAGAAAGCGATATAGTTAAGTCTGCTTTGGCGATGGGAGCTAAAGTTGAAGAAGAAAGAGAAGGGTAATTATGTTTAATATGGATAAAATGAAGCAAGCTGGAAGCTTGATGAAACAAATGAATGGACTGAAAAAAAAGATAGATAAGCTTGAAACTTTATCTGAATCTAAGGATGGTAACATTCAGGTAGTAATTCAAGGAACATCCAATATAAAGGCAATCAAGATTAATGAAGATTTTTTATCTCAAACTTCTCCTAAAGATTTAGAAAAAAATTTGATAAAAGCATTGAATGAGGGAATTAAGGAAGCTGAAAAATCTTCAAAAAAAATAATGTCAGAAGTAACGGGTGGATTAAATATACCAGGTTTGTAGTATGTCTCCTTTAAATAATTCCCCTTTTATTCCAGAAGCATTAAATGATTTAATTGAATCTTTTAGACTTTTACCATCAATCGGACCAAAAACAGCTCAGAGGCTTGCTTTTGCAACTTTAAAAATGCCTAGTGACCAAGTTAAAAGCATTTCAACAGCTCTTGCTGAAATAAAAAATAAAATTATTTATTGTGAAATATGTCAAAATATTTCACAGGAGACAAAATGCGAAATATGTCTTACTGAATCAAGAGACAGGTCAATTATTTGCGTGGTTGAAGAGGCAATGGATGTTTATGTTTTGGAAAAATCTGGAGCATATAAAGGACTTTTTCATGTTCTACACGGCTCTTTATCTCCAGCAAATGGAGTAGGGCCAGAAGAGATTAGAATTAGTGAGTTAGTAAGAAGAATTGAAAATGATAATAATGTTAAAGAAATTGTGGTTGCAACTAACTTAAATCTTGAGGGCGAAGCAACTGCTATGTATATAAACCAAATAATAGCAGATTCTGGTACAAAGGTGAAAGTAAGTAGATTAGCAAGAGGAATGCCATCGGGTTCAGATATAGAGTATGCAGATGAAACAACAATTTCTCACGCTTTGGGATCAAGGGTTGTAATTGATGAAGGCTTATAAAAGAAGAAAAAAATTTATCCAAACCGAAGCAATTGCTTTAAAGGTATATGATTTTGGGGATGCAGATAGGATTTTTATTTTCTTAACTCCAAGACAAGGGATAATTAAGGTTGTTGCAAAAGGCATAAGAAAACCAAAATCAAAAATGGGCGGCCATATCGATGTTTTATCTAAAATTAATGCCTACATATCACTAAACGATAATCTAAGTAATCTGTCTCAAGTAGAAACTATTGAAAATTATAAAAATATAAAAGAAGATCTAACTCTTATATCTGTAGGCTTTTATTTACTAGAATTAGCAGAAAAATTTTCTGTTGAAAATGATCCAAATAATGATATTTATTACCACCTTTCTTTAACTTTAGACAATATTGATAAGACGGTTAATAAAGACTTATTGATGAGATGGTTTGAGTTAAACTTGCTATCTTTATCTGGATTTTTACCAGACCTTTATAATTGCCAAATAAGCGGAAATACTTTACCTGAAGGAAATCATTTGTTTTCGTCTATTAATGGCGGATTGGTAGAAAGAAAATTTTCTACAGAAACAGATAATTATGTACAAGTAGATAAAAATTCTATTAAGGCTATGAGATTCCTAATAAACAATGAATGGAACAAAGTAAGTAAATCTAACTTTACTGTAAAAAATCTGGAAAAAATAAGAGAAGTGACAAAGAAATATATTCAAACGATAACCCAATCATCAATTAACTCTGAAAAATTTTTATCAAGAGTCAATTAACTTTTTTCATAGGTAAAAAGGTACATAGCAATATTCCAGATACAGCGATGACTCCTGAAAAAATTGAAATTCCTTGAAAATTGTACTTTGAATAGATTATTCCGGATATAACTGGAGCCATAAATCCAATTAAAGACATGCCTATAAAATTTAAAGCCGTTCCGCTTCCTTCACTTCCTTTAGGAACTCTATCCATTGTTGCTGCAGTAACTATTGGCATTACAGAGAAAAAAAACATACCTAATAAACCTATTAATATAACCAAACCTAACCCTTCATCAAAAATTAGAAATAAAAATAAATAAATTGCCATAAGTGACATAGAAATTTGTATTATAGGTTTTCTTCCAAATTTATCAGAAAGAATTCCCATAATTGGAGTAGATATTATTCCTGCAGCTGTGATGAGTGCTATGTGCCATCCTATAATCCAAGCAGAATAATTTAATTCCTCTTTTAAATAAACAGCAAGCCACAGTTGAAATGATGTATGTATGCTAGCTCTCATTGCCCCTAAAACGATTAATCCTAAGATTATTTTGTCCTTAATTAATGTTTTAGTTCTTATTAAATATTCTTCAAATGACCAGTTTGAATTTGATTCTATGCCAGCAGATTTAAATAAAAACAAAACAAGAATTCCTGTTGAAATCATTGGTATTACAAGAAAAATGGATACGTTTTCCCATCCAAAGCCTGAAAATTTAATGATGGAACCCAAGGTTATTCCAGATATTAACCCACCGATTATAGGAGGTCCAATTGTATTACCAATTTGAGCTCCAGTTAAATGCATAGATAGGGCAAACCCTTTCCTTTCAGGATATCTAGCTGCTAGTGTTCCAAAGGCAGGAGCATGCCAAAAACTTGTTCCAAAACCAATTAATATTACACCGATTAGAATTAAAATATAAACTTTTGAAATTCCAATAAGTAAGTATCCGAAAGATATAGTGAACATAGAAATTGCTAACATCCAGGCTATTTTTCTTCTGTACATATCTGATAATATTCCGGCAGGTATATTTGATAATCCGCTAGAAACGTTCATTGAAGAAAAAATTAGAGCATAAGAAACTTCTGATAAATTCAAAGAAGCTTTTAACAATGGGCCAATCACAGTTAGGGCCCCTTGTCCGAAGTGCTTTATTCCGTGCCCTAAGGATAAGCCAATAACTAACGCTAAGCCTGAAAATGAGTTAAGGATTTTTTTCATATTTGTCTTTTACAATGATATATTTATATATTATTTTAAAAATTATTACCTAATAAAACACATGTATAATTTCAGAAAACTTCCTAGGACTGTTTTTTTATCATCACTAATCTTTTCAATTGTAGGATTTCTTTTTTCAGTACTATATTCTTTGGTCAGCCTTATATATATATGCCCAACAAACATAAATTGCCCAGGAAACCCTATTCCTGTTTTATTGCTAATAGGAGTAGTCACTTTAATATTTTTTATTTTTGGAGTACTTTTTGGGGTTATTATATTAAAGCTTTATAATTTCTTTAGAGTAGAATAATGAAAGATACAAATATTTAGAGGAAGATACAAATATGTCAGAGAAAAATTTTGATTTAGTTGTTATTGGTGCAGGTCCTGGTGGCTATCACGCAGCCATAAGAGCATCACAATTAGGCTTAAAGGTGTGTTTAGTAGAAAAAGATGATGGAAGTGGCATAGGAGGATTAGGTGGGGTTTGTTTGAACTGGGGTTGTATTCCTTCTAAGTCTTTACTAAAAAACGCCGAGCTGTTAAATGAAATGAAAAATCCAGATGAATGGGGCTTTTCCTTTAAGGAATTCAAAGCAGATATATCCAAAGCTATTGATCGCTCTAGGTCAGTTTCTTCTAAATTAACACAAGGAATAGCGTATTTGATCAAAAAAAATAAAATAGATTTGATCATGGGTTCTGCGAAATTAATTTCATCTACAAAAATTGAGGTGGCCAATGAAATTATTGTAGGTAACAATATAATTATTGCAACTGGAGCACGACCAAGATCTTTGCCAAACTTAGAAATTGATAAAGAGCTAATTATCACTTCAAGGCAGGCATTAGAGCTTCGTACTAAACCTGATTCAATTGCAATCATAGGAGCTTCTGCTATTGGATGTGAATTCGCGTACTTTTTTAATGCTTATGGCGTTGATGTTTCCTTATTAGAAATAATGGACAGATTGGTTCCTAAAGAAGACGGTGAAATTTCAAAAGAACTTGAAAGGCAGTTTAATAAGCAAGGAATAAATGCATTCACATCTGCAAATATAACAAAAGTGAAAAAGAATAAAAATTCAGTTACCTTAGAATATGATTCTAAAGGAGAGTCTATTTCTAAGGAATTCGATAAGGTCATGTTAGGCGTGGGAATACAGCCAAATACTGACGAATTATCTTTAGACAAAGCAGGAGTTCAGCTTGATGAAAATGGATTTATAATTGTAGATGAATTCATGAAAACAAATGTTAATGGTGTTTATGCTATTGGTGATGTAACCGGGAAGTTACCTCTAGCTCATGTAGCTTTTGATCAAGGAATTTTAGCTTCTGAGGTTATTGCAGGTAAAGATGTTGAAGGTATTACAAATTATATAGATATGCCTCGGTGTACTTATTGTTCTCCTCAAATAGCTAGTATAGGAATTACTGAAGAGCAAGCTAAAGAAGAAAACCTTAATTATTCAGTCGGAAAAGTCCCATTTCAAGTTGCTGGTAAATCTATAGCAATAAATAATTTTAATGGATTTGCTAAGGTTATTTCAGATACAGAAACAGGTGAAATTTTAGGGGCACATATTATAGGAGCAGAGGCTACTGAAATGATTGGTGAAATCGGAATGCTAAAATACTTAGAAGGAACAAACGAAGAACTTCATAGATTAACGCATGCACATCCAACTCTTTCAGAAGTAATAAAGGAAGCTGCAGCTAATACAAATAATGAAGCAATTCACTTCTAGGTTACCAATCAATCTTTATTTCTAATTCTGATGTGATTGATTCAAACCACTCTATTACCTCAGGATGATATGGGATGCCATTTTTACTTCTGTCTAATCTAGATTCGTACTCTGCTAATCCAGGGTATAAGACTCTTTTATGACCGGGAGCAGGAGGGGTTTCTCTAAGCCCTCTTAAAAAGTCGTCCATATTTTGTTTAAATAAATTAGTATCACTAAACGAATCAATGTTATATGCAGCAAAGTAATGTCCACTACCTCCTAGAAAACCAGCTTGTGCTCCGCCAAGCATTGAACACATAATATCAACTATAGCCGCAAATCCATATCCTTTATGTGAACCATTCTCTCTGTCTCCACCTAAAGGAAGCATATGTAAATCTTTCATTCTTCCATCTTCATGAAAATTTTCTTTTGTTAATAATTTTTCATCTTCTATCGGAGATCCATCTTCATTTGCTATCCAATTTGGTGCTAGTGGAGTTTCTAATCTTTCTAAAAGTTTTATTTTATTTCCTGCAACTTGTGTCATAGCTGCATCAAACATAAAATAGGCTTCCTTATTTGCTGGAGCTGCCCAAGCAATAGGTTGAGTCCCAAATCTTGGCTCTGCACCAAATGTAGGTAACATTGCAAAGCCTCCTCCTCCACTCATACAAACCCCAACCATGTCAGCATCAACAGCAAGCTTAGCATGAAACCCTGCAGCACCAAGGTGGCCTGCATTATTTAGGGTCACTATACCGACACCGGTATTTTTAGCTTTTTCTATAGCCATTTTCATTGCAAATGGAGCGGTGTGTACTCCAAGTCCCTTATCTCCATCTAAAGCAGCTGTAGACACAGACTCCTTGACAACCTTAATATTTGGCCTAGGATTTACATTCTTTGTTTGGTACATCCTTACATAGGTTCTCAACATATTTGACACACCATGTGTATCTACACCATTTAAGTCAGCATAAATTAGTACATCTGCGGAAAGCTCCGCATCTTCTTCTGAAAGACCCATTTTTTCAAAAATTTGTCTTGTAACAGAATGCATTTTATTATGATTTATTCTTATAGCGTCTTCATCAGATACATGAAATCTTTCAAGCATTACAACCTCTTTATTTACTATTTGAAAAGACTTTAGCGTTTTCTACAAAAGTACTATTCATATGATTTAAAGTAGATTTTATTTTAGAGTCTAATATTTTCAACGTAGAAATAACCCTCAATCTTCTATATTCAGGGATTTCTTCTTCTCTTACAGAGTCTAATTCAATTGCAAAGTGTAGAATTTTTTCTTCTATTGAAAGATTCTTAACTTCTTCTTTTATTACAACCTCTTCATGTTTTTTTGAAGTGCTTATATCTTTTCCATTAATTACTGAATTTACTATTTTATCTAGTGGAGCTTTTGGATTTTTTTTGATTTTTCCAATTATTTTTTCAACATAAACACTTGAAATATCGCCTGAAATAAACGGTTTTGCAATTTCATTTTGTTTTTCAAAATCATCTATATCTGCAATGCATCTAGCTTCTTTAAATGTTAGCTTCCCTTCATCTAGGGAATTTAAAAGCGCTGGACTTAATTTTTTTATTAAGGATTCATAATGATGAATCGTGCCTGGTGTTATTCCTGTTCTTCTACTTAATTCTTGCTGCGAAATATTGTTAGAATCTCTAAACTTAATAAAATCTTTGGCGATTTTTGAAGGAGTTTTAAGTCCTGAAAAATATATTTCAGATAAATTCAAGGATTCAATATCGTCTATTTTTTCCTTAATATTGCATTCAATCTTTGATTTATTTTTATTTTTTGCGTTTCTATAAATCTTTTCTCCACTATAAAGTAAATACACTTCATTATTTTTTATAACAACCGGTTTTTGTTGAGACGAATTCCTTTTATTCAGCAAATTCTTAATAGGTTTATACTGAAAAATTGGATGATCTGGTTGTATTTTTATTTCATTTATTTCTATTTTCATCATTGCCCCTGATTTATTTTTCTTATACCTTAATTTTCTAGATTCCAAATTCTAATTTCAAAAATTGTCCTTGCTGGGAAATTATGATTCTTAAAAGGCTTTTTGTTTGGAATTTTTTTCATATAATGTCATATATAACAATGAATTGAACTTAGATAAATGAAAATTACAAAAAACAATATTCCCCCATACGTTGCATTTAAGACATTCCAAACCTTTTTGGAATTTTTATCACAAGGAATGCCTAGTAGAATTGACCGAAGCGTGTGGGTCAATAGATTTTCAGGATCAAATGGGACTCAGTTAATGACAGCAATTAAGTTTTTTGAACTGGTTGATTCTGATGGAGTTCCATCTCAAGATTTTAATTCCCTGGTTTCAAAAGATTTAAGTATACAAAAAAAAACATTGAGAAAAATATTATTTAAATTTTATGATCACATCTTTGAGTTAGATTTGGATAATGCTACTAGATATCAGTTTAGAGAAGCTTTTAAAAAATTTGGCACTAAAGAAGGGGTTTTAGTAAAATGCGAATCATTTTTTATTCAAGCGGCAAAGTTTTCTGATATAAGTTTATCCAACCATATACTTGCAAGAAGGCACAATAATAAATCAAATAGCAATGAAAAAATAAAATCTCAAACAACTCAGGTTTCTCAATCTATATTGTCTAAAAAAAATTCAGTAGAAAAAAATACAAATATCGTTAAAATAATTTTGGATAAATATCCTGAGTTTGATCCTTCTTGGACGCCTGAAGTACAGAAAGCTTGGATTGAATCGCTTACTAAGCTTTATGAAAGCTTAAGCAATTAAAAAAAAGAGCTATTAGAAAATAATAGCTCTTTTTTATGATCTTTAATTTTGATCTACATTCCCATGTCCATTCCACCCATTCCTCCTCCTGGCATTCCTCCAGGCATTGGACCTTCAGGCTCTGGTATGTCAGTAATCAATGCTTCAGTTGTAAGAATCATTCCAGCTACAGAGGCTGCATTTTCTACAGCAGCTCTTGTTACTTTAGCTGGATCAACTATTCCCATAGTTATCATGTTCCCGTATTTATCTGATTGAGCATCAAATCCGTAATTTTCTTGTTTACTTGTTGATACTTTTTCAAGAATAACAGCACCTTCAAAACCAGAATTTTCAGCTATAACTCTTATAGGTTCAAGTAGAGCTTTTTTTAGAATTTCTACTCCTGTTTGCTCATCTGGATCTTTAAGTTTCAATGAATCCAGAGCAGTGGATGCTTTAATAAGAACTGTTCCTCCTCCAGGAACTATTCCTGATTCTACAGCAGCCCTTGTAGCAGAAAGTGCATCTTCAACTCTTTGTTTCTTTTCTTTCATTTCTATCTCTGTGGCTGCACCAACTCTTAAAATAGCAACACCACCAGATAATTTAGCAAGTCTTTCTTGAAGTTTTTCTCTGTCATAGTCTGACGTAGTTTCTTCTATTTGACTTCCTATTTCTTTCATTCGGCCTTCAATTTCAGCTTTTGATCCTTCTCCATCAACAAAAGTTGTATCATCTTTTTTTACAACTACCCTTGCACATTTACCAAGGTCTTCAAGTGTAGCTGAGTCTAATTTTCTACCGACTTCTTCTGAAACAACACTTCCACCTGTCAAAATTGCTATATCTTGTAACATAGCTTTTCTTCTATCTCCAAAACCTGGAGCCTTTACGGCAGCAATGTTTATGGTTCCACGTAATTTGTTTACTACTAGAGTTGCTAGTGCTTCACCTTCAACGTCTTCTGCTATAACAAGCATTGGTTTTTTAGCTTGAAGAACTTTTTCAAGTATAGGAACAAGGTCTGACACCGCTGATATTTTACTATCTGTTATAAGTATGTATGGATTTTCAAGAACAGCTTCTTGTGTGTCAGCAGAAGTAACAAAGTAAGGAGATAAAAATCCTCTATCAATTTGCATTCCTTCTACGAAATCTGTTTCGTAATCTAATGTTTTTGATTCATCTACAGTGATCACACCATCTTTTCCTACTTTATCCATAACATCTGCAATTAGAGTTCCCATATCGTCATCATGTGATGAAAGAGTGGCAACGCTTGCGATTTGATCTTTGCCTGATACCGGAGTTGATTGTCCTGATATAGACTCTCTTACACTTTGAATGGCCTTGTCTATTCCTCTTTTTATTGCCATAGGATCTGCTCCTGCAGCTACAACTTTAAATCCTTCAGCGATTATAGCTTGTGCTAACACTGTACTTGTTGTTGTACCATCTCCTGCATCATCATTTGTATTTTTAGATGCTTCTTTAAGGAGTTGTGCTCCCATATTTTCAAATGCATCCTCAAGGTCAATTTCTTTTGCTATTGTTACTCCATCAGAGTTTACTTGTGGAGGACCAAATTTTTTGTCTACAATAATATTTCTTCCCCTAGGGCCAAGTGTTACTTTTACTGTATCTGCAAGTATATCTATCCCGCTTTTTAGTCTAGATCTTGCATCTGCTCCAAATTTTAAATCTTTTGCCGGCATTTTTTCTCTCCGTTAACTAATTTTTATTTCTAATTTTAGATATGTTTTATTGTTATCCAACTATAGCGAGAATATCACTTTCTCTAACTATCAAGTATTCTTTTCCGCTTTCAGAATATTCTGTCCCTGCATATTTGGAATAAATTACTTCATCTCCGTTTTTTACAGTTAGGGCGATGGTTTTTCCATCGTCATTTACTCTTCCAGCTCCTGCTGCAACAACTTTTCCCTTTTGAGGTTTTTCTTTAGCAGTGTCAGGAATAATAATCCCCCCAGAGCTTTTAGAGTCATCTTCCTCTGTTGGTTCGATGATAATTCTATCTCCTAATGGTTTTAATTTAAGTGCCACTTAATCATTCCTTCCTATTTCATTTAAACATTTATTTTTTAAACATTATTTTCAATAATTACTAACTTCTTAATGCTTAGATTAATAATTACACATTTTCTATTTTAAAATATTTTGGGGTGCTGTCAAATAAACTGAAGATTAGCTCATAGGCGTTTTGGATATTTTTATGCTAAATTAGGGCTTTTACCTTGAAGTTATGGAGCCTCCATTTATATTTATGGCTTGGCCTGTGATGAACCTTGCTTTGTCAGAAGCTAAAAATGCAATTAAGTCTGCAACTTCTTCATCTGAGCCAACTCTTCCCATTGGAATTAGCTCTGCCTTACTTTCCCAAAGTGCCCCTCTTCCTAATGGATCTAAACGAGATGTTTCGGTTTGCCCAGGGCACACACAGTTTACTGTTATTTTATTTAATGCAAGTTCTTTTGCCAGCGACTGAGAAAAACCTTCCAATCCAAAATTAGCGGCATTATAAGCCGCCATACGCGGATTGCCTTCTTTTCCAGCACTTGAAGAGAGGTTTATTATTCTTCCACCTTCTCCTTGGTCAATCATTATTTTGGCGGCTGCTTTTGAGCACAAGTAAGATCCGTAAACTTTTACAAAAAGAACTTTCTTAAATATTTCATTATCAACTTCTATTACAGGTACTCTGTCCTCTCCATATGGAGGAGCTGCATTATTTACCAAAATATCTATTCTTCCAAATTCATCAATTGTTTCTTGTATCATCCTGTCTACATCTTCTTCTTTAGATATGTCCATAACTATAGTTTTAGCTCTAGAGCCTTTATTCCTGATTTGCTCAGCAGTAGATTCAATATCTTTCCATCCTATTGATTTTTCATCCTCTGGATAATTATCAGGATCCCTTCCTGTTCCAGTAACAACGACATTGGCACCCATTTCTGCTAATGCTACTGCTGATGCTCTTCCGATTCCTCTTAGCCTTCCTGCACCAGTTACTATTGCGACTTTACCGTTCAGTTCTTTTTCCATTAACTTGCTCTTTCTTTTTCTAGTGTTCCATCACAGAACCACCATTTTGATTGATGGATTGACCATGAATCCAAGAAGCAGCTTCTGTACATAAGTAAGCACAAAAATCTCCAACTTCTTTATCTGATCCATTTCTCCCTATAGGAGTTGCAGCCGCCATGTTGTCCCAATCGTCCCTTACAACATCCATTCTAGATGTATCAACGGCACCAGGGCATACGGCATTTACATTTATGTTGTGTGGGCCTAGTTCTCTTGCTAATGATTGAGTCATTCCAACAACGCCAAAATTACCAGCGTTGTAAGCTAAAAAATTTGCAGATCCTTTTTTACCAGCAGTTGAGGAGATATTCACGATTTTACCTCCATCTCCTTGTTTTACCATATGTTCAACTGCACCTTTTGTGCATAAAAATGTTCCTGTTAACTTTATGTCCACTACTTTTTGAAAAACACTTTCATCTAAATCCAGTATAGGAACTCTATCTTCTGCTCTTGCATAAGCAGCATTATTTATCAATATATCTATTCTTCCGAATTCTTCGATAGTTTGATCTATCATTTTTTTCACATCTTCTTCATTTGTAACATCTGCAACCAGTGGTAAGGCCCTGGTTCCTTCTGCTCTTATAAGTTCCGCAACGCTCTCTATATCTTTCCATCCAACTGCTTTTTCATCCTCTGGGTAATTTTCTGGTTTTCTTCCTGTTCCAGTAACCACTACATCTGCTCCTAGTTTTGCCAGTGCAACTGCCGCCGCTCTACCTATTCCTCTAAGTCTTCCAGCACCAGTTACTATTGCAACTTTTCCCTTTAGTTCTTTTTCCATAATTACCCCTCATTTATTTAGTTTTTAGATATTCTAATCGATTAATTCGTTAATTTTAACAATTGAATTTTCTATATCTTCTGTAAATATAGTTATGTGTCCCATTTTTCTTCCTATTTTAGCCTCATCTTTATTGTACATTTTTACAAAATGGTCTTGATTTGAAGAGATCTTTTCAATTATTTTTTTGTGATCTTTTGTTATAAAAAATTCTCCTAAAATATTTTTCATTATGGATGTTTTTTTTAATTTAGGCTGTTCCATTTTTTTATTTGACAAAATTCTTCCAAGCATTTCAAACTGAGAAATAGTATGAGACTCTATCGTCAAATGGCCTGAGTTATGTGGTCTTGGGGCTATTTCATTAAATAATATTTGATCATTTAGATCTAAAAACATCTCTATAGCTATTATTCCTATTAGATTATTTCTTTCGACAAATTTTTTTGCCAAAGATATAGCTTCCTTCTTCGTATTATTTTGAATTCGTGGAGGAGAAATGGATATATCTAAAATTCCATTCTTATGAATATTCTCTATAGGGTCAAAGTGATAAATTTCACCTTTAGATGTTCTGCCAATAATTACAGAAAACTCTTTTTGAAATTGTATTTTTTTTTCTACTATGTAATCAATATTTTTATCTAGAAGATTAATAGTTTCATCAATTTTTTCTTTTTTATTTATGTGATATTGGCCTTTGCCATCATAGCCTAAGGTGTTAGTTTTTAAAATTACGGGGAGTTCTATGCCTGCTTTTTCTAATTCTTTTTCTAAGTTATTTTTTTTATTGAAACTAATAAAATCTGGAGTTTTGATCTCACATTTTATAAAATTATTTTTTTCATTTAATCTGTTTTGAGAAATGGATAGAATTTGTTTACTAGGGAATATGTTTATTTTGCCTTCTAGATAATCTAAGCATTCCAAAGGTATATTTTCAAATTCATAAGTTACTAAATCACAGTTATTGATTAGCTCATCAAGTGCGCTTAGATCATCATAATTTTTATTAATATGGACCGCTTTTGTAAATTTAGCAGGAGGATTAGCCGACGGGTCTATAAAATATACCTCACTCCCGTTTTTTATAAGATATTCTGCCAGCATTTGGCAAAGTTGCCCTCCACCAAGTATCCCTATACTATTTTTTTTCATGATGAATTATTTTGGCCAAGATCCTATGTCACTATCTTTTTTTACATCTTGACTAGTTTTTAGTATTTTTTCTTTTAGATTTTTTTCAATATTTTTATCGTTTAATGCTAAAATTTTTGCAGCAATTAATGCTGCATTTTCTGCTCCATGATCTCCAATAGCAACAGTTGCTACAGGAACTCCTTTAGGCATTTGAACTATTGACAGCAATGAATCTATTCCATTAAGATTTGAGGATTTTATTGGTACTCCAATAACAGGTAATTCAGTTAATGCTGCAACCATACCAGGAAGGTGCGCAGCTCCTCCTGCTCCAGCAATAATAACTTGTACTCCTCTTTCCTTTGCATTTTTTGCAAAATCATACATCAAATCAGGAGTCCTGTGGGCAGAAACTATTTTTGTCTCGTGGCTAATATTAAGCTCTCTTAGTACTTCTGAGGCAAGCCTCATTGTATCAAGGTCACTTTTGCTTCCCATTATTATTGAAACTTTAGGTTTAATGTTTATCTCCCATCTTGTAAAAAATTAATTATAGCATTCAATGAATGCTTTGGTTCTTCAAATGTATTTTTGTGATTTATATCTTTTAGTGTATATAAAATTTCAACATCTATGTGATCTATTAATGATCTAGTTAGTTGGTAATTATCGTCTTTTTCTCCCATTATAATTAAGTGTTTGTCTCTATTCCAATTTATAGAATCTATAGCGCCCTTCCAATGTAATGCTTTTTCAAAAATTTTACTATAAATCAAATATTTTTGATCTCCAGTTTTTTCTCCTAGTTGTTTCATTGCTCTTGAGCGTTTAATAAATCTTTTTTCTTCTAATTTAGGCGAACCAGGGTGCATCCCTAAAGAAATCATTTTATCTAATTTTTGATTTTTTATAGCTGCTTCAAAACCTGCTCTGGCACCCATAGAAAATCCAATATAATCAAACTTTTCACATTCAATATCAATTGAGATATCTTTGATATTCTGAGCCATGTCTTTTACTTCAAAATTATTGTTTTTTAATTTGGCATTTTCACCATGTCCAGAAAAATCAAATACATGAACTTTTCTAATTTTTGAAAGCTCTTCTGTCCATCCATTTTCTATCCATAAATTTTTGTTTTGAGCCATCCCATGCCCAAGAATTAGATCAGGGCCATCTCCAAAAGTTAAATATGATACCATTTTGCCTATTTTTATTTTTATATCTAATTATCATTATATTGTAAGAAAATTTATGGAGGTTGATTTGAGCGAAAATCTTGATAAAACGGCAATGGTAGTAACTGCACATCCTGATGATGCTGAATGGGGATGTTCTGCTTCAGTGGCTAAATGGACAAGGCTAGGATGGGAGGTAGTATATGTGTTATGTACTGATGGTTCAAAGGGAACAGAAGACAGATCAATTACTAGCAAGGAATTGGCCAACATTCGTGAAAAAGAACAAAGGGATGCAGGTAAAATCTTAGGGTTAAAAGCAATAGAATTTTTAGGATATCCAGATGGATACTTAGAGCCTTCATTAGATGTTAGAAGAGATATTTCCAGAGAAATAAGAAAGCACAAGCCTTCTGTTTTAATTACGACTAACCCCAATAGAGATTTACTTAACTCTTCATATTTAGGCCATCCTGACCACTTTGCAGCTGGAGAAGCAGCTTTATCTGCAGTATTCCCAAGCGCAAGAGATCACTTGACCTTTCCTGAGCTGCTAGATGAAGGCCTTGAGCCACATAAGGTAAGACAAGTTTGGGTGAATATGTTTAATATGGATTCAGGCAACAATAAAAATTGGTTTTTTAATCCAATAGAAAAAGTTGATTTGGATACAGCAATCAAAGCTTTACAAGCACACACTAGCCAAATTCCTGACCCTGAAAGAGCTAGAGAGTATATGACAAAAAGAAGAGAAGATTTGGGAAAAATCTGTAACGTTTCTTATGCTGAGGCTTTTGCAAAATTTGAACTAAACTAGTTTATATTGCTTCGCTTTCAGTATTTTCTACTTTTTCATCTCTAATAGAATTAAATTCTCTATCTATAGACTGAGTTATCATACCTCCATCTGAGCTATGAAGTACAAATCTTGCTCCAAGTTCCATAGTTTTAAGAGTTCTTTCTTCAGTAAATCCGTGAACCATGACAGGTATATTATGAGATTCTGATATGTTGATAATTTTTGTTAGAGCATCAATGTATTCTTTGTTCTCTAACTCATCAGGAATGCCCATAGATGTAGAAAGATCATTTGGACCAACAAACACTCCATCAATAGGGCCTTTGCTAATTAAGTTATCCAAGTTATTCACAGCAGTAATACTCTCTATTCCAACTACAAAAATTTTATGACCATTTTTTTTATGAAGATAGTCTTTAGTTTTTTCACTTGGATAAGACTCTGAATTTAAAACATCTTCAAATGCCTTGCCTTTAAGAGGATGTAAATATGTCTTCCAAGCGCATCTTTGTATTGTTTCAGCATCTTCACAATATGGTACTAAAACCCCATCAGCTTTAGCGTCTAATGCTATAGCTACAAGAGTAGGATCTGGGTCAGCCACCCTAACAATCACAGTTAGACCAATACCTTGTCCAGCAGACACCATACTTGCTATTTCTCCTCTAGAGTATGATCCATGCTCTGCGTCAATTATTACATAATCTAATGCTTTAGAAGAAAACGCACCGGCCCATCTTACTCCTTCAATAAAATTAATCATAGTTCCAAATACTTTGCCGCCACTTTTAAGTTTGTTTTTTAAATCTTGAGGTTTCATAATTTCAACTTTCTAAATCTCTAATTCTTTAAAATTTTTTATTATATAATCTGGAGGTTTAAGATTTTTAGGATATTCTCTCCCCATACTTATCCAAACTGTAATCATTCCGATTGATTGTGCTCCAATTATATCTGTATAAGGATTGTCGCCTATAAATACTACATTTTCAACTTCTTTTAATGTTAAATTTAGTTGTCTAACAGTTTCTATGAAAATTTCCTTCTTGGGTTTGGAGTGTCCAAAAATTTCAGATGCTATCACAAAATTATACTTATTTTCCAGACCAGTTTTTTTAATTTTTTCATATTGATAATGACTTCCGTTGGTTACTATACCAAAATTCAATTTTTTTTCTATACATCTATCCAGAAATTCACTTGCCCCTTCATAAGGTTCAACCAATTCTGACATATTTTTGTAATAATAATCGTAAAATTCTTGATAGCTCAGTGTAAAATCTGGATATTTTTTCTTTATTTCTTTTAGTACGAAATCGATATCAAAATCATTATTAGAATTAAGACTCCAAAAGTAATCTAAGGCCTCTTCTTTTGAAAGCTCACTGAAACACTTGAAGTCATTAGTAAAACGTAAGCACAATTTATCAAATGCTTTTTTTCTATCAATTAATGTATCATCAAGGTCAAATGCAATACCCTTAAATTCAGATAATTTAATGCTCATGCTGTTCGTATTGATCCTCTTAACAGTGATGCTTCATCTGAAGACATAAAATATATAATATTAGCTACACCTTTGGGGCTGGCTAAAACTTTTTTTATATCGCTATAATCCTTCTCGTTTCCTGTTATGTCTCTAGTAGTTTCTATTTGAGCATTTTTTAGAGGTGTATCTACAGACCCAGGAAGTATATCGTGGACTCTTATGCCGTATTTTGATAATTTATCTTCTAATACTAGTGATAGTCCATGGACCCCTCCTTTGGAAGATCCGTATGCAAATGAAGAAGAGCTTCCCAAAACTCCTGCTCCTGAACTGGTTAGAATTATTGTGCCACTTTTTTGTTTTTGCATGATAGAAGCAACATGCTTACTCATTAAGTAGCTTCCTGTAAGGTTGATACTTATGACAGACTCCCAGGTTTCATCAGGGAATTCATCTATTTCTAAGGATGCTCCTTGTAAGACACCTGCTAAATTTATAAGGATGTCTATTCCTTCTAGCCATTGTGTAGCAGCTAAAACTCCTCCTGAAACCTGATTTGAATCTCTTACGTCTACATTCCAGTATCTTATATCTAGATTTTTTTTATTTAGCTCATTTGTTAATTTCATTCCTTCTTCGTTATTAACATCAAAAATAGCAACTTTTGCTTGATTTTCAGCAAAAATTTTGACTACTTCTCTTCCTATACCTGTTGACCCTCCAGTTACAATGACTTTTTTACCCTTCATATTGATATTCATATTTTTACTCCTGAATTAGATTTTTGATCAGATTAGCTAGCTTTTAAAAAATTTTGCTACATTTCTTCTTTGTATTTTTCCTGTAGCAGTTCGAGGGAGCTCATCTGCAAAGAATATTTTTTCTGGAATTTTAAAACTTGTTAATGATTTTGAGCAAAATTCTTGAATTTCTTTTTCAGATACTTCAGAGTTTATTACTAAAGCGGCATATACTACTTCTCCATATTTTTCATCTGGTGAAGCAAAGCATACGGCCTCATTTACACTTGGGTGATTTAATAGAACAGCATCAACTTCCAATGGAGAAATTTTTTCTCCTCCTCTGTTTATAAGTTCTTTTATTCTACCGGTTAAGTTTAAATAGCCATCATCATCTAAAAACCCCTGGTCTCCTGTTCTGAACCATCCATCCACATAGGCTTCTTTATTAGCATCGTCATTATTGTGATATCCGCTTGTTACATTTTCTCCTTGAATTACAACTTCACCTACTTTGTTTTTATCAAGCATTTGCCCAATATTTTCCATTGACATGATATTTATTTTTACTCCAGTTGGCTTTCCAACACTTCCTGCTTTTCTTTTTTCAGGCGGCATTGGATTGGAACTCATTTGATGAGATGCCTCTGTCATTCCGTAGGCTTCTAATACAGGAGCTCCAAATCTTTTTTCAAGATCTCCTAGCACTGAAGGCGCTAATGCAGCTGAACACGACCTTATAAATCTAAAAGATTTTTTAGGCGCATTATCTTCCTCTGCTCTTATTAACAAAATTTGGTGAATAGTTGGAACAGCAGAGTACCATGTAGCATTATGTTTTTTTTGCAATCCCCAAAATGCTCCAGCTGAGAATTTTTCAGGAATAACGATTTCTCCTCCGCTTGAAAGAGTAGATAGAGCTACTCCTATGAGACCATGAACGTGAAATAATGGCATAACAACCATAGCAATATCTGTATTTTTTAAGTCATAAGTATCAACTATATTTTTAAGGGATTCTAATAAGTTTTTATGCTTTAATGGAACTCCTTTTGGCCTACTTGTTGTTCCTGAAGTATGAAGAAAAAGGCAAGAATTATTTTCATTTGGTCTGTTTGTATCTTTTTTATTGACTTTATTTGAATCAAAGTCCATTTTTAGCATTCCGTTCTCAAATGAAACAATTGAAACTGCGATATTTTTTGATTTAGCTTGCTTGATTACAAGATTTCCTTCTGTAGTAATAACCATAGAAGGATTAATGTCATCTAAGTAAAAATTAAACTCTTCTTCTGTAAATCCAGAATTTAATGGTGCAGCTATTGCACTTGTATTTGTTACAGCTAAAAAGGTTATTATAAATTCAGCATTATTTTTAAGTACTATTACAATTGGTTTTTCGTTTTGAGCTCCATGATCTATGAGCTTTTCAGATGTTTCATTTACTAGCTTTTTAAGTTCAAAATAATTTATTTTACAATTATCAGGAATAGTTATTGCTGTATCTTCGTCTTGCCCCGAGTTTAATATGTTTGGTAATATTTTATTCATTTTAATTCTGTGTTTATGTATTTTGTTATATTGTATAAAAAAAGCTTTGATCTAACAGTCTTTTCTGCCTAAATCTGGAGCTTCTTTTACTATTTCTACTGGAGTGTTCCTCGCTACAATAAGTTTTAAGTCTTCAGATCCTGTATTTACTGGTTGATGAAGAGCTCCGTCAGGAACAAAAATAAAATCACCTTCTGAGATCTCTTCTTCTATTTCCAAGTTATCACCATGTAAAAAAAGCCCTTTGCCTGATAAAACATAAATTGCAGATTCGCAATTTGTGTGAAAATGGGTGGTAGAGCACCTATCTTTAGGTATATTAGCAATTGCCATATGTATCTTTTCAGCTTTACTTAGTGCTTTAGAAACACCAGCCATTCTTATCATTGCACCTGAGTTTATTTCTTCTTCTAAATTATTTTTTTTTGTTATTATTATCTTTTTCATATACTTATTAATTCTTTCTTGAAAATGTATTATAAATATTAATCTTAACTCAAAAAGGATGAATAATGTACGGCACTATTTTTAATTTAAAAGTCAAAGAAGGTCATGAAAAAGCACTCTTAGATGAAATGAACTCACAAGAAGAAAACCCAAAAGGAATGGTTGCGTGGTTTTTAATGACTCCTGATGATAAAAGCAAAGACTGGATTGGGGTAGCTATATTTAGGTCAAAAGAAGATCATGTTAATAATGCTAATCGACCAGAACAAAACGAATCTTTTCAAAAAATGATGGAACATCTTGCTGAAGAACCTAAATGGACTGATGGAGAATATCCTATATCTGAAATAATTTGATTATGGATCAGAGCAATCCCTTATAAATCCGCAATTATGGCAAATAATTTTACAATGAAGTTTAAGGGTTTCTGAATCACAGATTTCACATAAGTTCAAAGTTTCAGTTTTATTGATATTTTTCATCTATATAAATATTTAAATTAAGTTAGATATAAATGTCAATAATTAATTATATTTATATATTAATTATTAATGATTTAGAATTTTTTTATGACTAATGATTACTCTCCGTGTATAAACATTTGCCGATACACATCTACCAAACTTGATAAAGAAGAAATTATCTATTGCGTTGGATGCTATCGGTCATATGATGAAATATCTAGATGGAGCTCTTACTCAGATTCAGAAAAAAAGGATATAGAAGTAGAATTGGAACACAGAAAAGTAAATTTTAATTAATTGAATTATCTAACCCAAAATCCATTAATCCCTTTATTCCTTGAGTCCCAAGAATCATATAATGTGTCGTCAATTGATGTAGCGACATGAGATCTAGAAAAGTTCCAGATAATGGTTAATTTATCTCTTTTTCCAAACTCTTCAATAAAGTCACCCAACATTTTGTTAAGAAATTCTTTATAAATATGCTTCATTTTTGTATTGCTAGTACTCGTGAACAGCAAATCTGATTTAAAAGAGTTTTTTCTACCAATTTTATTAGAAAAAAACTTTGATTTTTTAGACTTTGAATTATAGAAGTAATAAAAGCCTAATTCCTTTAACCATTGATAAGGAACCACATTTCCGTTCAATATCTTTTTAATATCTTTATTGTTATAAATAGCAACTTCTTTAGCAACATCTAAATAATCCATATCTAAAGCTTTAGTTATAGCTCTAACAACACAGTCACCACTATCAAATTCACTTCGATAATCTTTATTTTTATCAGTGACTTTATAATATCTATTACCATAGGCTTTTAGAAAATCTTTATTTGGATGATACTGTTGATATTTCATAAGTATTTTTTCCCTTTTATTAACTTTTCTTTAGAATTTCAAGTTAATTAACTCTACTTTTTTAATACCCATTTTTTAATTTCCACTCTTCGTATGCATTTCTTCTTTTTTCCATGTATTTTTTGTAATTATCTATTACTTTTTGTCTAAAAGGATCAATTGATTCAGCTTCGGGAGTGCCAAGATAGTTCACTCCTTTTGGCCAAATGTATAGATTTTCAAGACTTTCTGGAATAGGAGTTGGTTTTTTCCATTCGTCTTCTCCTATAAAAGAAGAAAACCAAGCATGAAAAATCATTAAAGAGATCAAACCTACAATTACAAAAACAATCGGTATTCTAATGTCATCTTTGCTTATCAAAAGTTTTTTTATTATTTGCCTGGAAGTATTGCCTTAAGTAATATTTTTATAGGAAGTATAAAAATTATTTTGACTGGCAAGAGTATTATATTGAAAATAAACATGTTTTTTCCTTATTCTAAGATCTAATTAATATTATATACCAAGAAAAAAACAGAGCTGTTCCCATTTCNTTATATTNNTTAAAAGATACAAAGTATCATAAAATATATAAAAATAAGATATTGACAAGATGGNTTTAAATATTTATCTTTTATTTAACGAATTATTAAATGATATTAAATATCAAATATGTGGAGGTGCATTTATGAAGCTTACAGCTTACAGTGTGAAATTAAAAAAAGTGGTAGATATCGCTCAGCCAAAAATAGTTACCATGAAAAATGGTAGAAANGCAGTCTCTGGAGTNGCAGCTGAAGATCCTTCTTCAAAAGTTTTTAGAATTTTAAGCGATAAAGATGTNGCAGAAGTGGAAAAAATGATTGGGTAAACCAATTTTATATTTCGTATTTTTTAGCTATTAAATTTTGCAATACGCCTTCGTAGAATTATTTGCTATAAAATACATGGGGCCGAGGGGTAAGACAAAAATAAGGTATTAATGTTCTCTCGGTCCCGCCATTTAAATATTGAAGGGCCTTTATTTTTAGCCCTTCNAATATTGTATAAATTTTTAATCTTGACCNGTTCTTATAAGTTCTATTCCAGTNGCAACTGATGTTATTACAAGTGAAAAATAGTAAGCTGCAATTAATCCGTGATCATAAAAAAGGATTCCGCCAATTACTCCAATTATTCCCACTAACATAAATGCAGATGAGCTAATTACATGAATAGTCTTGTTTTTATACATACTGTATCCTAAAAAACCTATTCCTAATGCTAAAATACTTGTTCCAAATCCACCAGCAGTTGTCGCTAGAGTAAGCATTGATATAGACTCATGAATCAATCCTTCGTTTGACAAGCTTGCAGCTGCAGAATAAGCACCGTTTTCAGCTATTGTTCCAGCGTAACCTATTGCAATAAGTATTCCTGCTAAAAATGCAAAGTTTGATTTTCCTTTTTCTAGAACTTTAGCTCTAAGCCCTATAAAAGAAGCCATAAGTATGGTGAATACTATTGCAGCAACCCCCATATTTACATGAATTCTATCTGAGANGCTTCCTATTTCAGTAGCATATGCAGCATATCCACCTTCAATTTGACCAGCNGGTGTTGATGGTAATCCTGCAGTTGCCCATGAAAGAAGCCCTAGTATTGGAAAAATAACCAAAAGCCATCCCAAAGTTTTTGTACTCAATTCATAACCTCCTAAATTTTTTTAATTTAAAGTTTATATAAAGATATGGTGGAGCTGAGGGGGATCGAACCCCTGACCTCATCGCTGCCAGCGATGCGCTCTCCCAGCTGAGCTACAGCCCCTACTAAAATATAAAATCTTTATATAAACTATTTTTAAATCTATATCAATCGCCATAAAATCTACAAGCAAATTTATAGCAAATTCTTGTTTAATATCCATTAAAAAAATGATCAAATTATACTCAACTTATTATATAATTTATTCTATAAACAAACTGAAAAGNAAGGTTATTATTATGGCAATGCTTGATTTAAAAACAGCCGAAAAAATTTTTCAAGGAGCCCAAGTTAAATCAAATAAATTATCAGCAAATTTTTGCGTTAGTATTGTTGACCCAAGAGGAGACTTAATTNCTTTTTTTAGAGAAGATAATGCCCCATGGAGAAGTATATACATAAGTCAAGGCAAAGCAGCTGCATCCGCTGCNTTTATGCAACCAAGTGGAAAGCTTGCAGAAGGGGGNCCAAATCCAATTCACCAAGGCCTAATGGCAATGCTTGGAGGAAGAATGATTCCTGGTCAAGGAGGATTACCTGTTTATGATGGCGATAGCATAATAGGGGCAGTAGGAGTTAGTGGCGGAACACCACAAGAAGATGAAGAGGTTGCATTAGCTGGAATTTCTCATGCTGGCTTGAAAACTACTTGATCATTAAACCAATCTAACGCTTCGCCTAAATATCCAACAAATAATAAAAATTACGGTTGAAGATAATGCCATTGCAGGNCCTGATGGCACNTTTATATAGTACGAAAAATAAAGCCCAGTTATAGATGCTATAANTCCAAAAATAGTACTAAGCATCATTGCTGATAAAAAGTTTTTCATTACTAGCTTAGACGCAGCTGCAGGGGTTATAAGCATGCTTAAAACAAGTATTATGCCTACAGATTGTAAAGCTCCAATTACAGAGATACTTAAGATTATCAAGAAAATATTATCAAAAAATTTTGTATTTAAACCTGTCACCTCTGCTCCTATNGGGTCGAAGCTAAGGTACAAAATCTGCTTATANAAAATTATTATTGTAAAAATACTAATCAAAGATAAAGCTAATGTGCTAATTACATCTGAGTTAGAAACTCCTAATATTTGCCCAAATAAAATATCTTCAATATTCAAGGTAGTTGCCAAATTATAATGCTTTAATAAGATAATACCAATTGCAAAAAAAGTCGAAAAAATAATACCTATTGCAGTATCTTCTCCTACAGTAGATCTACGAATAATATAACNAAGTGTTATGGCTATGATAATTGCAGCAGGGATTGCAGATAAAAATATACTTATGCCTATAACTGATCCAATTACTAATATTGGCAAGCTTGCATGCGCAATTGCATCTCCCATAAAACCAAGGTTTCGATTTATAACGAACGAGCCAATTAAAGGGAGAGTTATACCTACTAAAATTGAAATAAAAAGNGAACGAACCATGAATGAATAAGAAAACGGTTCTAGTAGTAAATTAAGNTCCATCTTTATTTCCGTGATTTCCTATTTGGTGATTTTTAAACATTGAAGAATGGGTTCCATACAATTCTGAAAGGACTTCTTGGGTGAAAACTTTTAAAGGGTCTCCGTAAGCACAGCAATGTCTATTTAGGCACAATACTTCATCAAATCTATCCGANATATTATTAATATCATGGGTGGCTATCATAATAGTTTTTCCAGAATCTTTTAATTTTCTTAAAACTTCAATTAGGCTTATTTGAGAACCTATATCTACGCCACTAAAAGCTTCATCGAGTAATAAAATATTTGCTCCTTGTGCTAAAATTTTTGCNAGCAATACTCTTTGCTTTTGGCCACCTGACATCTCATCAACNCTGTCATCGATTTTTTCATATAGACCAACATCGTTTAAACAGTTTTCTATTATTCCGTTATTGTTTTTTGAAAAAAATGGTATCGTTGGTTTATTTTTAGTAATTCCTAAATTTACAACTTGCCTTGCAGTTAATGGAAAGTTCCAGTTAAGGTTTTCATTTTGAGGGACATATCCAATGTTCCCTTTTCCTTTTTCTGCATCGATTCCGTTTATCTTAATTGATCCATTTGTAAGAGGTATTAATCCTGTAATCGCATTAAATAAAGTAGTTTTACCTCCTCCATTGGGACCAACTACAGCTATTAGGCTATTTTTATTTACTGAAAAACTGACTTCGTCTAAAACTAAACTGTTTCCAAGCTCAACACAACATGAATCAGATACTATAGAAATATTCTCCAAATTTATTCTCTTTCATTTTTGAGGTTCTTGATATAAACTCAAAAACCTCAAACGTTATCTAATCTTTATTGTAATCCAAATAGCTAAAAAAAGTTAGATATTTAAATCTTTCTACTTTTTGTCATCATCATGGTCATCATCATCATGGTCATCATCATCATGGTCATCATCATCATGGTCATGTCCTTCATGATCGTCATCAACTTCAGTTGAAAGGTTGTTTACAATAATATTTATATTGCCTTCTAACCAATCAACATATGATTGATTTTCTTGAAGAGTTTCAACCCAAAGCCCAGAAATTAATTTAATTCCAGTTTCTTGCTCAATAGTTTTAGTGTATTGACTTGAAGTCTCTGCTTCTAAAAACATCACTTCGATATGATTTTTTTCAATTGTATCTATTACTTTTTTCAAGCTTTTAGGCGTTATGCCATCTTCAGAATCCACACTTGGAATTAAAGTAGTTANTACTTCAATTCCATATTTACTTTCCAGGTACCCNAAGGCTTCATGTGTAGTAATAATTTTTTTGTTTTCAGCAGGTATAGCATCAATCATTGCTGAAATATTTTGATCAAGAGTTANTAATTGATTAACAAANCTTTCTGCAGATGATGCATAGCTACTTTCGTTTGCTGAATCATTTTTTATTAATTCATTTTTTATAAGTTCTNCNGCAAGAGATACTCTCATTGGGTCAAACCAAAAATGAGGGTCATAGATTCCGTGATCATGTCCTTTGTGGTCATCATCATCGTCTTCATGTTTTTCATCTCCGTGATCATGTCCTTTGTGGTCATCATCATCGTCTTCATGTTTTTCATCTCCGTGATCATGTCCTTTGTGGTCATCATCATCGTCTTCA
>PBHC01000002.1:0-18824 GCA_002719295.1 Chloroflexota bacterium | reverse complement strand
TGTTCTTCCAACTACATATTCAACAAGTTCAAATACAATACTTTCAGCTTGAGGACTATAAATTTGATTTGCATCTGATATTGTATCAATCATACAAAATTCTCCTGGGATTTCTTGAGACCCTAATATATAGTCAGCAAGCATTTCTTGTCCATTTGGATAATGATTTACATTTGAACCAGGAGGAATAGGCCATATATTTTCTAAATGATGATACAAACAATCATATGCACCTAACATTTCTTCTCTAGAAAGAGATCTTTTTCCTTCCTTAACAGAATTTAAATCATCAACGATTATGCTTCTTCTNAGGTTTAAAGTATCTGAAAGATGTGGTATCAGGCATTTATCTAAAAATATATTAAGGTCAGGCCTATTTTGGTAAGCAGCAACATTTTCCCAAATTCCACTTAGTAATTTACTGAAATTCAACTGCATACAATTTGTTACTGCATCATAATAAAAATCAGGTTCTTCAAGTGATCTTACACCAAGAGTGAAAGCAAAATCCATATATGCCTGCTCGTAACTCATTCCTGTTTCTTGAGATATATAATTAGCGACACAATCTGTTGCTAGTTCGCTTGGATCAGAAGGAATTTCAGTTAAATTTATGAATGGACCCAAAGGCATTTCACTATGATTAGGAGGTTGCCAAGAGAAAGTATCTCCAAATATATTTGCTACAGGACCTTGTCCAACTTGTTCAAATAAATTTTGTATTCCTATTTGTTCTTTTTCTTTTTCTAGTCTTTTTCTTTCCTCTTCTTGTCTCTGTAGTTCAATTTCAGATTCTTGTTTTGCTCTTAGTAATTCTTCTTCAGCCCTTGCTCTATCAGCCTCTCTTCTAATTTTTTCAGCTTCTTCGTACAATCTTTGAGTTTCTTTATCAGCTTCCCATTGAGCATTATGAAATGGGCCACCTGGTTGAACTAAAGGAGAATCTACAGTAAAAAATTGATATTTACATCCTATATATTGCCTGCCTGGCTCTTGATTCAGATTCCCTCTAAATAAAATATATGTAACTTTTGCTTTTGGGTCCAAATTATAAAAGTTAGTAACCTTTTGCCCCCAAAGCCCTAAAGACCCTGCTTCTGCTACATAGCTATTATCTATGTATGCTGAATCATAATTTATATAATCTACCTCAGGGTTCCGACATCCCTGAAACCAAATACCTTGACCTTCATAAAATTCTACTGGAGCTACAGTGCTTGTCATTATCTCGACACTCGTATCTAAGCTAATTTCACAGAAAACCTCACCTGTCCCTGGGTTATTTCTACACNCAGATTCTTCAAACAACAAATCTCCACTTGCTGAAGGCATTTGTGCATGTATATTATTATTATTTATTCCTGAGTAAAGGAAAAATAGCGATATTAGAGTTGCGGTTGTGATTTTTTTTATAATTGAACTAATCATAGAATTTTTTATTCTTAATAGATTTTACACTAATTACAAAAACCCCGTTTACATGCTGGTGGGCGATACAGGACTTGAACCTGTGACCTCGTCGATGTCACCGACGCGCTCTAGCCAGCTGAGCTAATCGCCCAAAAGTTTTTTATTGATTATTCTTCAGTTTTTTCTTCAGGTTCGATGTCTTCTTCAGGCTCGTTCTCAGAATTTTCTTCGATATTTAATACACTATCTAAATCTAATTCTTCTGAATTATCTTTTTCAGAATTGTTATCATTTTCTAAGTTCAATAAACCTAATATATCTTCATTAGAGTCGGATCCATTGCTTCCTCCAGAATCATCATCGCTGGCAATTGCTGCTAACGCCTCTTCAAACGTGGCAGGAGCTTCAGTCAATCCGCTAAGTCCTTTTCCTTCAGTAGAGGCTCTATTAGGATCTATTCCTAATAATTCTAAACCTTCTGGAGATTTATCCATTCTTGCTGGAATTAATCTACCAATGATTACATTTTCTTTAAGCCCTGAAAGTTGATCTACAGATCCATTAACAGCTGCTTCTGTTAGAACTCTTGCTGTTTCTTGGAAACTTGCAGCTGCCAAGAAAGAATCTGTTACCAAGGATGCTCTTGTAACACCTAGTAATACAGGAATAGCTTCTGCTGTTTCTTTATTTTCGCTAATCATAGTTCTGTTTAGTTCTTCAAAATCAACCTTATCNATTAGTTCTCCTGGTAAAAGGCCGCTATCTCCTGCATTTTCAATTCTTACTTTTCGGAGCATTTGTTTTAGGATAACTTCAATGTGTTTATCATGAATATGAACACCTTGAGACCTATATACCGCTTGAACTTCATTCACTAAGTATGTTTGAACTTCTTCAACTCCTTGGATTCTTAATATTTCATGAGGGTTTTTAGGACCAGATGTAATAGGATCTCCTGATTCTATTTTTTNNCCATCAGAAACCAATACCTCTGAAGCTGCAGGGATTGCATATTCTCTCTCATTCTCATCTTCCCAAGTTATAGTAATTTCATTTTTTGCGACTGTTACTATTCCTTCGTAAGGAGCGACTATGTCTTTCGATATTTCTTCAAAATTATCTTCTTTTTTTAATTTTGCGACTAGAGATTTTTTTATAGATACTATAGGTTCTCCAACACCGATTCTTTGCCCTGTTTTTACAGCAGCTCTATGAGTTTCAGGTATTTGAGTAGTTACAGAATTCTTTTCTGTATTCGATACTCTAACGACTCTTAATTCTCCTACGTTACCTAAATTAACTATTCCAGAAATCTCAGATAATATTGAGACCCCTTTAGGAATTCGAGCTTCAAAAAGTTCTATTACTCTTGGTAAACCAGACGTAATATCTAAACCGGCAATTCCACCTGTATGGAAAGTTCTCATAGTAAGCTGTGTTCCTGGCTCTCCAATTGATTGAGCTGCTATAATACCTACAGCTTCTCCCATCAATGAAGGTTCTCCAGTTGCTAGAGATGCTCCATAACATTTTTGAGAAATTCCTTTTTTAGCAGTTGATGAAAGAGGAGAATAACACCACACTTCTTCAATTCCTAAAGCTTCTATTTCTCTTGATAGTGCAGGAGAAATCAAAGTGTCTGTATCAACAATCACCTCTCCTGTTTCAGGATGAGTAACAGGAAGAGAAGGGTATCTGCTAACAATTCTTTCTGCAAGGGTAGACCCCATGTTGTTATCTTCTTTTTGAATTTTTATACCTACTGCATGTTCATCATCTACGGTATTTATGATTAAATCTTGAGCAACATCAGCTAAACGTCTAGTTAAGTATCCAGAGTCAGCAGTTCTTAGCGCAGTATCAGCAAGACCTTTCCTAGCTCCGTGAGTTGAAATGAAATATTCCATAACTGAAAGTCCTTCAGCAAAAGATGATCTGATTGGAAGCTCAATAATTCTTCCTTTAGGATCTGACATCAGNCCTCTCATTCCAGCCATTTGCTTAATTTGAGCAAGGTTTCCTTTTGCACCAGAGTCTGCCATTGAATAAATTCCAGCATAGTTAGGTAAAGAATCAGAAACCGCAGCTTCCATTTTTTTAGAAACATCTTCCCACACATTTATTGAACTTTGGTATCTTTCTACTTGAGTGATCATTCCTTCCATATACTGTTCATCAAGTTTTCTTATTTTTTGATCAGCAGATGAAAGCAAAGATTGTTTTTGAGGAGGAGTAACAATATCTTTAATCGCAATTGTAGTTCCTGAAACAGTTGCATATTTGAATCCAATATCCTTAATATCATCTAACACTACAGTTGTTACGTCTTTTCCAAGTAAACTATAGCAGTCTGAAACCAATTCTTCGATTAATGCTTTTGTAAATTGCTGATTTCTGAACCCTAATTCTTCAGGAATTATTTCATGCCATATCAGTCTTCCAACGGTTGTTTCCAAATATTCTTCATTGATTTTAATTTTTATAGGCTCTCTTAAAGCTAGGCTTTCTACTTCATGGGCAAAAATTGCAGATTCTCTAGTTTCGAAAGTCGGTAATTTTTCCTTATCTTCAGCCTCTTCCATACCTGTTAGATAATAAATACCAAGAACCATGTCTAA
The DNA here is from genome assembly GCA_002719295.1 of Chloroflexota bacterium. Lineage (GTDB taxonomy): Bacteria > Chloroflexota > Dehalococcoidia > Lucifugimonadales > Lucifugimonadaceae > TMED-70. Next base: position 14,796 of record PBHC01000002.1, on the reverse strand, counting down.
GTTTGGAGCAACAATAGGTTCACCAGATCTAGGTGCTAACATGTTATTTGTTGATAGCATGATTTTTTTNGCTTCAAGAACAGATTCTTTTGATAAAGGAACATGAACAGCCATTTGATCACCATCAAAGTCCGCATTAAATGCTGTACATACTAAAGGATGCAATTGAATTGCTGAACCTTCAACAAGGACAGGCTGGAATGCTTGTATTCCAAGTCTGTGCAAAGTAGGAGCTCTGTTAAGCAATACAGGGTGGTCTTTTATAACTTCTTCTAATATGTCCCATATTTCAGGCTGAGATCTTTCAGCTAATCTTTTTGCAGATTTTATGTTATGAGCATAACCCTTAACAACTAGTGAATTCATAACAAAAGGCTTAAATAACTCTAGTGCCATTTTTTTTGGTAATCCACATTCGTAAAGCTTCAATTGAGGTCCAGAGATAATCACAGATCTTCCTGAATAATCAACTCTTTTTCCTAGTAGATTTTGTCTAAACCTTCCTTGTTTACCTCTTAGTAGATCTGTTAAAGATTTTAGTTTATGATTATGAGAACCTAATATTGGACGCCCTCTTCTTCCATTATCTATAAGAGCATCAACAGCTTCCTGAAGCATTCTCTTTTCATTTCTAATTATGATTTCAGGAGCCTGTAAATCTAGTAGATGCTTTAATCTGTTGTTTCTGTTAATAACTCTTCTGTATAGATCATTTAGATCTGAAGTTGCAAATCTTCCACCATCTAGTTGAACCATAGGGTGGAGTTCTGGAGGAAGAACTGGAAGGACAGTTAAAACCATCCATTCAGGTTTATTTCCACTTTGCTTAAAACTTTCAATTACTCTTAATCTTTTGATAGCCTTTTTTCTTCTTTGTCCAGAGGTTTGTCTAATCTCGTCAATTAGTTTATTGGTTGCTTTTTCTAAGTCAAATTCTTTTAAGATTTTTAGAATTGCCTCTGCTCCCATTTCAGCTACAAAAACAGGTCCATATTTATCTCTATATTCTCTATATTTTGCTTCAGTCAATAGTTGCATAACGTCTAAAGCTTCTAGTTCCTCAATTCTTGTTTCTGTAAGGTCTTGTTCTTCTTCAATTAAGTCTTCATATTTACTATTTAAAATTTCTTTTAGTTTTTCAGGATCTTTAAGCTCAGATTTTTTAACTTTTACTTCTAGTCTTTCAAGCTCTTGCTGTATTTCTCCTGAACTTAAAATTTCTTCAAGTCTTTTCTTTGTTTCTTCAATTTTTTGTTCCATATCTTGTTTGAAAAAATTGATTGCATCTAACTTTTCATCATTATTAATTGAAGTGACTATATATTGAGCAAAGTACAAAACCCTTTCAAGGTTTTTAGGTGATACATCCAACAGAAGGCCTAATCTGGAAGGAGTGCTTTTTGAGAACCAAATATGCGCAACAGGAGCAGCGAGTTTGATGTGCCCCATTCTTTCTCTTCTTACTTTAGCTCTTGTTACTTCAACTCCACATCTATCACAAATAACACCTTTATATCTTATTTTTTTGTATTTTCCACAGTAACATTCCCAGTCCTTTGTAGGACCAAAAATCTTTTCACAAAAAAGTCCATCTTTTTCAGGCCTTAATGTTCTATAGTTAATAGTTTCAGGCTTTGTAACTTCTCCGTAAGACCAAGCTCTTATTTGCTCGGGTGAAGCAAGTGAAATTCTGATTGAATTAAAGTCTGATGATGATCTAGTTGTCATTATTTTTCTCCTTATTTAATATTTCTAAGTAAATTTAGAAAATTAATTTTTTTCCTCTTCAGTGTCTTCAGGTGCAGCATCTTCATCTTCGCTTGAACTTTTTGCGTCAACTTGATCTGTTTCAGGAAGGCTTATTTCTATTTCTTTGTCGTTATCTTCTAAGTCATCAACATTAGAAGCTTCTCCATCTATTATGTTCTCAGAATTTTCATCATCGAGTTCTAAATCTGAATCTTCATCAAATTCTGAAATATCTAGCATATCATTCCAATCAATTTCTCCTGTAGAGCCACCTTTTCCTTGAGGTAATTCTTCAGATAAGCTTTTGTTCAATAATTCAATTGATAAACCAAGCCCTTGAAGTTCTTTTAATAATACGTGGAACGATTCAGGGACACCTGGTTGAATAACTTGTTCTCCTTTGACGATAGCTTCATAAGTTTTTACCCTTCCTACAACATCATCAGATTTAATCGTTAACATTTCTTGAAGAGTATAAGCTGCAGAATATGCTTCTAATGCCCATACTTCCATTTCTCCAAATCTTTGCCCACCGAATTGAGCCTTACCACCCAGTGGCTGTTGAGTTATCAAAGAATAAGGACCTGTAGATCTTGCATGAATTTTATCTTCAACAAGGTGAATTAGTTTCATCATGTAAACGCTTCCAACTGTTACTTGATTTTCAAAAGCTATACCTGTTTTTCCGTCAAAAACTTTTTGTTTTCCAAAAATTGGAGCAGACATTTTCTTTTCTCTTGAAATTTCAAGAGCTTTTTGCATTAGGCCTGTAGGTTTTAAGTTATCAATTTTTTCTCCTGCTACTTCTTGTAACCATATAGATAAACATGCATCTCTTGCTACTCCTTGATTTGAGGCAGCGTCGCTCCATAGTTTATCCCTTTGATAACCCCTTTCTTCCAACCACTCATCTACAATTTCCCAATCTATATCACTTTCCTTAGATGTAGTATCATCAATAGCATTTGATTCAGTAACAAACCATGCTCTGGCTAAGTGATCTTCAATAATTACATCGTTAGCACCGTCGAAAACGGGGGTCCTTGCTTTAAAACCTAATATTTTTGCAGCCCAACCTAAATGCGTTTCCATTATTTGCCCAAGATTCATTCTACTTGGTACACCAATTGGATTTAAAATAATATCTATGGGAGTACCATCCTCTAGGTAAGGCATATCTTCCCTAGGTAAAACTCTTGATACAACCCCTTTGTTACCATGCCTTCCAGCCATTTTGTCACCTTGGGTAATTTTTCTTGTATGAGCAATCCATACTCTCACAATTTTTTGTACACCAGGTAAAAGTTGATCTCCATTTTCTTTAGTTAGAATTTTTACATCTATTACTTTTCCATGTTGACCATGAGGAACTCTAAGAGAACTATCTTTAACATCTCTTGCTTTTTCACCGAAAATAGCTCTTAGCAATTTTTCCTCAGCAGTTAACTCTGTTTCTCCTTTTGGAGTAATTTTTCCAACTAGTATATCTCCTTGATTTACTCTAGCTCCAATTCTGACTATCCCTTCTTGATCTAAGCTAACCAATGCTTCTTCCCCAACATTCGGAATATCTCTTGTGATTTCTTCTGGGCCTAGCTTTGTATCTCGTGCTTCAATCTCGTGTTTTTCAATATGGACCGATGTAAACCTATCATTTCTTACTAAGTCTTCGTTCAAGACAATTGAGTCTTCATAATTTAATCCTTCCCAACTCATGAATGCAACTGTAAGATTTTGCCCTAAGGACAATTCTGCTCCATCTGTTGAAGTAGAATCAGCTAGTGGTTGTTTAAACTCTACTTTTTGTCCCTTTTTTACTACAGGGATTTGATTGATACATGTACCCTGATTTGACCTTCTGTACTTATACATTTCATGCACATGATCATTTCCATCAAGGTCTGTAACGATAACTCTGTCTGCATTTACGCTTGAAACAATTCCTTCTGCCCTAGATTCAATTACCTGACCAGAATCGATAGCAACCCTTCTTTCCATTCCTGTACCAACAAGAGGAGCTTGTGGTTTTATACATGGAACTGCTTGTCTCTGCATATTTGATCCCATCAAAGCTCTGTTTGCATCATCATGTTCTAAAAATGGAATCAGTGCTGTTGAGACAGATACAATTTGCATTGGAGATACATCCATGTAATCAATATTTTCTGGAGTTTCGTGTGCAAAACCTTCTTCTTCTCTTACCTCAACCTGAGGTGATACAATTTGCCCTTTTCCGTCAACTTGCGTAGTTGCCTGTCCAATTCTAAAGTCTTCCTCAATATCTGCGGTCATATATGATACATCTTTTTCATTAGATGAAGGAAAAGGAACAACTTCAATTTTCCTTTTAGAAAGATTTGATATTTCTTCAAATGCTTGTTTGCTTATAGCTTTGCCAGACTCAACCAAAACCTTTCCTTTATCGTCCTTAATATCATCAGAAGGAATTCTTCCTATAATATCTTCACTTTTGCTATCACATTCATTTAAAACTTTTCTATATGGAGTTTCAATAAATCCAAATTCATTAATTCTTCCAAATGTAGAAAGAGAACCTAATAATCCAATGTTTGGTCCTTCAGGGGTTTCGATTGGGCAAATTCTTCCGTAATGCGAATGGTGAACGTCTCTTACATCAAAACCTGCTCGATCTCTTGAAAGACCACCTGGCCCTAATGCTGATAGCCTTCTTTTATGCGTCAATTCAGCTAATGGATTAGTTTGGTCCATAAATTGAGATAATTGAGATGCTCCAAAAAATTCTCTTAATGCTGATACTATAGGCCTAATATTAATTAGCGCTGCAGGAGTTGTGTTACTAGGATCAATTTGTGTTGACATTCTTTCTTTTACAACTCTTTCCATTCTTACTAATCCAACCCTAATTTGGTTTTGAATTAGCTCTCCGACACCTCTTACCCTTCTATTACCTAGATGATCTATATCATCCTTTCTTACTTGTCCATTATTTATCTGAATTAATCTACTGATGATCCCAATAATATCTTCTTTTGTTAATGTTCTATCTTCAGCAGGTACATTTTGATCAATTTTTGCATTTAACAATTTAGTACTTAGTTTGTGCCTTCCAACTTTTCCAAGGTCATACTTTTTAGGATCAAAGAACATTCCGTCAATAAGATTTTTAGCGTTTTCAACACTTGGTGGCTCACCAGGTCGAAGTCTTTTATAAAACTCAATCAACGCTTCATCTTGAGTAACATCTTTACCTTCTCTTGCTAGAGTAGCTTTTATAAATTTATGCTGAGAATCAACATCTACATTTTTAAATTGATTGATGATTTTTTGGTCAGTATCCCAACCAATAGCTCTAAGCAAAGTTGTAATATTTGCTTTTCTTTTTCTATCAACTTTCACAGAAATAATATCTTTATTAGATGTTTCTAGNTCAATCCAAGCTCCTCGGTATGGAATAAGCTTTGCAGAACAAAGTTCTCTACCAGTTGCAGGATCTGTTTCAGTTGTGAAGTAAGCACCTGGAGATCTTACTAATTGAGAAACAATAACTCTTTCAGCACCGTTAATAATAAAAGTACCTGTTACTGTCATAAGAGGTAAATGTCCAAAGAATAGAACTTGCTCTTTAATCTCTTGAGTCTCTTTAATTACTAATTGAACAGTGATATATAAAGGAGCTTGATATGTAATTTCTTTCTCTCTGCATTGTTCTTCAGTAAATTCAGGCTCTCGAATTTCATGGTCTATTAATCTGACTTCAAATCTTCCGCCAGAAAAGTCTTCAATTGGAGAGATTTCTTCAATCAGCTCATTGATTCCGGGTCCTTTCAGCCAGTTAAATGATTCTGTTTGAATTTCTAAAAGATTTGGAACATCTACTACGTTTTCGATTCTATTAAACCATTTTTTATTATCAATACTTGAAGTATTTCTATCTGCTATTACCATCTAATTTCTCCAGTTGCTTTAAAACAAAAAACCCTCTCAACGATTTAGGTCAGCTCGCAGAGCGGGTAAATATATTTTTCNATTATTTTATTATGATAAGATTTTTAAAAAGAATAATCAATAGATTTTCATACATATTTGAAAGGGAAAGAGTTGAATCAATCNAATAAAGAAAATAATAGAGCCTTGATGTATAGCCACCCAACTTGTGGATACTGTGATCTAATGAGAGAAGAGTTGGTGGAAAAATCTATCGATTTTGAAGAAATAGATGTGTCTAAAAATCCAGAAATGTGGAAGGAAGTAGAAAAATTATCTGGGGGAGACAGAATAACCCCTGTACTTGTTCGTACTAATGGAGAAGTAGAAATAGGTTTTAGAGGTATTGGTTGTAACTACAATTCATAACTATTGCCATGATTTCTAAAAAAAGGATACTAATATTTTTTTCAGCTTGTATTTTATTGATTTTTATAGTGTATTTAGCTCTATCTTTATATATAACTACACTTGCCATAAAAGCTACTCGAAAACTTCCTGATACCAATCCTGCATCTGTAAATTTAAATTTTCAAAATGTTGATTTTTATTCCGAGGATGGAATCAGATTAAATGGATGGTTTGTCCCAAACAAAAACTTGGATACTGTAATTATTATTCATGGAGTTGATGCTAATAAATCTGATGGGTACATATTAGACTTAATGAAAGATACTTATGATATGGGTTATTCAGTTTTTACTTTTGACCTAAGAGCACATGGAGATTCAGGAGGAAAAAATCTAGGCTTAGCATATGAAGAAAAAAAGGACTTAAAGGCTTCTATATTATTTTTGAAACAAGAGTTTGATGTTCAAAATATTGTTTTATATGGAATAAGTTACGGAGGAACAATTGTAATTTCTAATTCTAACTTGGATGAATCTATACAAGGGATAGTTGTTGATAGCCCGTTCTACGATTTGCCAGAATTATTAGCTTCAGAGGTATCAAGTAGAACATTTATACCGGAGTTTTTGGCAAAATTATTGAAATTTGGAATTATTAGAAGTGTTGATTTTTTATATGGAATAAAGACGGATGACATAATTTCAGGGATTGATTCTGTGAATGAATTTAACAGCCCTGTTTTACTATACCATTGTAAAGATGATGAAAGAATTCCCATAAGTCATTCAAATAGAATCAATAAGTTTTTGCCTCCTAATAGTGAATATATTATTTATGACAATTGTGACCATGCAAATGGATATGAGGAAAACACTGTAGATTTNAATAAACATTTAGAATCTTATTATAAAAATTCTTTTTATTAGATAAGATTATTTATTTCAATAAGTCTATCTATTTCATATAGGTGTTCTTTAGTTGGCTTTAAACCTGGATTTCTAGAAAAGCTTGACTCTTTACTAAACACNCCTCTTCTGTATAGNACATATTTATTAATCCAGCTTGCTAAACCAAGCCCTTGATTTAAGATTTTTATTAATTCAGTGAATCCGCTGTAATGTTTATGAGCTTCTTCTTTTTTTTCATCGTTCCATAGTTTCCAAACCTTAAGGAACATATCTGGTATTACAGAGCTTGGCATTGTTCCTGATGATCCTCTTCTCAGTTCTTCTATAAAGAAAGAGCCTCCTACGCCGCCAAATAATATNAATTTATCTCTTGAGGAATTTTGGTTACAATAATCAAAACGAGGAATAGTTGGAACGCATTCTAGTTTTATATATGATAGATTTTCATGCTTATCGGATAATCTTACTGCAGATTCACCTGAAATAGGAGAATTGCCTTGATCTTGTAAAAATATAGGAATTTTCACAGAATTTGCTACATTTATAAAATGATCTTCAATGACGGCTTGAGGGACACTATCAAAAACAGGTGGTTTTATCATTAATCCTTTTGCACCTAGTTCTTCTGATTTTTTTGAAAGATAAATTGTATATTCTGTACTCTCTTGGCCTGAATTCATAATTATAGGTATTTTGCCTGAAGATCTATCTACTACCGTTTTAAGTAATTTAAACTTTTCATTGTCATTTAGTTTAAATACCTCACTAGCTATTGCTATTCCAATTCCGTGAACGCCTAGCTCTAAAAGCCAGTCTACTTCATTTTCGACTTCTTCAAAAACTATTTCTCCTTTTTTATTAAAAGGTGTTTGAAGTATAGGGAAAACCCCTTTAAAACTTAAATGTCTCATTGATTTCCTTTTTTATAAATAATCTTTTAGAATTATATCCAGTTCATTTTTATCATCATTGTCTAGACTAGGAGTTGGGTATCTAACGCTTGAAAAATTAGTTATTTTTCTCTGCTTCAATATTTCTTTTCTTATAGAAAGAGAAATGCCTGCAGTATTTTCATATCTAATAAGAGGAAGCCATTTATAAAATAAATTCTTCGCCTCTTCTGTCTTANTTTTTGAAAAAAGATCATATATTTCCACAAGAATTTCTGTGAAAGCAAAACCTGTCATTGTTCCAGATGCTCCTCTCATAAGTTCTTCAAGAAAAAATAGACCTCCTAATCCTCCAAAAATTTTTAAGTCTTTGTTTTTTATTTTTGAAATTTTTGAAATTTTAGATGGAGTAGGAGGATCTTCTAATTTTATTGAGTTGACTTTATCTAAATTTTTATCAAGATCTACCATAAATTTTGGGCTCATATGCACACCAGATTGCTCGGGTAAGTCTTGTATCACTATTTTTGTATCTTTTGAAATAGNGTTATTCACTTCCTCATAGTATCTGAATAGTACGCTTTCATTAGGTTTTTTCATTATAGGTGGAGCAAGCATTACTTGTTTCGCACCGCATTTCGAAGCTTTTTTAGCATAATTAGCTGCAAGATATCCGCTTTCAGCACTAACACCCACCGTTAATATTAAAGAAAGTTTTTCCGACATGGTTGAAATCTCATCAATTAGTAAGTTTCTCTCGGATTCTGAAAGCCTATGTGCTTCACCCATTACTCCTAATAAAACTAATCCTTTACAACCTGAATCTTTTGCAAATTTACAAATATTTTCCATAGATTCTAAATCTATTGTATTTTGATCATTGAAAATAGTTGGCATCATAAAATGCACTCCATTATTTTCCATATTGCCCCCTACAAATTTTTTCTTAATAATACTGCAATTATAGAGAAGATAATTAATAAGATTGCTCTAGGAACTAGAAATTTTATTTTTTCTTTATAATTCAAATTTGTACCCAGAAATCTTTCTACCTATATTTAATACCCTATGATAATTAATATAATTAATTTCTTATAAATATAAACAATTTGGTGAAAAATGACAGAGCAAATATATAATTCAGATGCATATATAAAAGAATTAGATTCTAAAATAATTGAAGTNAATGAAGATCATATTGTTTTAGATAAAACTATTTTTTTTCCTGGNGGAGGAGGGCAACCTAATGATTTAGGTTCAATTTTTGTAGATAACCAAGAATTAAAAGTTGAAAAAGTTTCTTGGAAAGATGGAAAAATTGCACATTTTATAAATGATAATGATTTAAAAGTTGGAGATTTAATAAAAAGTAAGATTGATTGGGAAAGAAGATTTAAATTAATGAGGACTCACACTGCTTTGCATATACTATGTGGGGTGATTTGGAGAGATTACCAAGCTGCTGTGACTGGAGGGAATATGGAACCTCTAAAAGGAAGAATGGACTTTGAATTTCCTTCTTTATCTGCAGAATTAACAGAAGAAATAGAAAAAAAAGTTAATGTTGAAGTTCAAGAGGACAGGGAAATAACAGTAGATTTTTTGCCTAGAGAAGAAGCCTTTCAAATTCCTGACCTTATTAGAACAAAAGTAAATCTGCTTCCAGAATCTTTGAAAATCATTAGNACTATAAATATNCATGGATTNGACCTTCAAGCAGATGGAGGAACCCATGTTTCAAGTACTCTTAAAGTAGGAAAAATTAAGATTACAGGTCATGAAAGCAAAGGAAANATNAACAAAAGAATTCGCATTGCTATTTTAGANAACTAATTATTTGTGCATTCAATTAATTATGAATGCACAAATATATATTTTTATTTAGATCTTAAAGTAAGTATTCCAAGAGCTACAATTCCAATTGTAGTTCCCAAGTATGGGATAATCATTAGATCGTTAGTGTATTCTCCAATAAGACAAAGAATTACTCCTACAATAGTTACAACAGCTAGCAATATAGCAATTATTTTATTAAATGTATTTGTAACATAAGCACTGATGCTCACAAGTGCAAGNCCTNNAAACAAAAGTATGCTTCCNCCTGCTCCAAAAGCTTGACCTCCAGCCCACATTGAGGCTGCAGCTCCCATACCAGCTCCTCCGGCTATAGCAGCAGCATTAGCAGCAGCTCCATAGAATAATCCTTCTCCAAAAACCACAATTACACCCATAATCATTGCCATGCCACCAGTTAGTGAATAATTAACTACACTGTTATTAGAATTCATAGAATTAACAAAGTATCTTATTCCTAGAACTTGCATAATCAAACCTATGCTTAATAGCAAGAAATTAATTTGAGCCCAATCTGTGTTTGAAGTAGCAAGTTTTCCAAGAACAGCTTGTGTATCTGAAAACGCAACTCCAGAAGTCGGATTTAAAGGACCTGTAAAAGCCATAATTAATGTCAAAATTGGTCCAACTATCATCATAATTGATGCGAATTTTTTAGAAATCATTTTCCCTCTTTTCCAAATTTATGTATTCCCAACATACATATTTGAAATTTTATTTACAAAGAGTTTTCTGAACAGATTTTTCTTATTTCATAAAAAAATTCTACTAAGGAATAAGATTGTTATCTCTTAATTCTTTCCAAAGTTCATCGTCAATTTTATAGGCTAGCATTTTTATATTTTCTTCTATTTCATGAGGTGTTCTTGGTCCTGGAATAGTAGAAGCAACAGAAGAATGGTTAAGGCCAAACTGTAATGCAGCAGCTTTCAATGGAACATTAAAGCTATCGCATATTTTTTTTATTTTTTTTGCTTTTTCTATTACATTATAAGGTGAAGGTTCATAAAAATAAGTAGAAGCTTTACTTAAATCAGATGCTAGTATTCCACTATTGTATGGACCTCCAATAATAATACTAATTTCATTTTTAGAGCAAGCTGGTAGTAATTTATCCAAAGCTGAATAATCTAATAGAGTATATCTTCCTGCAAGTAGAAAGCAATCAAAACCACCTTTTTCCGCGAATCTTAAAAGCATCTCCCATTCATTCATTCCTGCTCCTATAGCTTTAATTACTCCTTGTTTTTTTAGCTCTAGTAAAGTTGGCAATGTTTCATCTAATACAATTTCATAATTATCATCTGGATCGTGAATAAAAATTACGTCTATGTTATCAATATTTAATCTATCCAAGCTTTCTTCAATAGATCTCAATACACCTTCTCTAGTGAAATTAAAAACAACATTGTTTTTATAGCTAGATGCTTTTAAATTTGTCTCTAATGCAGGTGTTATATCCTGGTTAGATATATATTTTTTTGCTTCTTCTTCCGGAAGGATTAGGCGCCCAACTTTGCTTGAGATTACAAAATTATCTCTATCTAAATTTGGTAAAAATTTACCATAAAGTTTCTCACTGTTACCAGCTCCATATAATGGAGCTGTATCAAAGTAATTTATTCCAGATTCAAATGCTTTTTCTAGTGTCTTTAAAGCTGTTATTTCATCTAAATGTCCTAATGGAGCTCCGCCCATTCCAATTTTAGTGATTTCTAGGCCAGTATTGCCAATGCTGTTTTTTTCTAAATTTTTAGACAATGTAATTTTATCCTTTGAGTTTCTTTCCATTTAAAAGAATACCAATGAAAGTATTTCGAACAAAATAATGATAAGTAATAATAGAAAAAATTGTTACTAAAAAGATAATCATAATAAATTTTATTAAATGATGTATTTCTAATCTTGAAAACATTCCTTGAAGCAAAATTATAAAAGGAATATGAATAATATAAATATAATAAGATGCATTAGATAAATACCTTATTTTTGAACTAGATTTATTTATAAATTTATAAAAAATAAGAACTATTACCAGTATAGAGCTCCAAGTAAATATGAAATTAAATAACTCTCCTAACATGTAAATTTTATTATCTTCTACAATTAAACAAATTATAAAAGAAGCTACAGGAATCCAATAAAAAAATATTTGTATTTTAGATATTCTTTCTATAATTCTCTGGCCATTATTTTTTAGTCTAAAAAATAATGCTCCAAATAAAAAAAATGTAAAATAATAACCTAATATTGACCAATGAGGGAAAAAGCTTAAATCAGTAGCGGGCCTAGATATAACCTCCCCTGGTTGAAAAATCAAAAAAACCAAGCTCATTACTATCATTGTTATTAAGTAATAAATTGTCTTTATTTTTATATTTATTTTTCTTAAAAAATAAATAATTGCTGAATAAATAAATGTAAAAATCAATAAAAAATACATGAACCAAAGATGCCCATGGTCAAATTCATCATTAGCTTTTGATTCTTTTGCATCATTGGTAATATTTACTGAATCCCAATCGACAAAAACGCTTCCGATCCAAAATGAAGAAATAAATAAAATTGTTATTATTGGTACGAAAATTAAATACGGCAGTCCTATTCGTCTTAGACGGTTATCTATAAATTTTATAAGACCTTTTTTATTTATTATCATTTGTGAAAAAAATCCACTGATAATCATAAAAAGAGGCATTCGAAATCCGTGTATAAATATTAATAAAAGGCCGTATCCTTCTTTCATTTCATAATCACCATACCAAGGCAGCAAGGTAAGAGTGACATGAAGGACTATGCCTAAATACATAGCAAATGCCCTTATAGAATCTAAATAATTTAGCCTTTGAACTATCATGATTAAATTATATATAATGCAAATATGAAAAAAGTTATATATAGCCTTGTACTATGCCTCATTCTTTCATGTTCCGGAGAGAACGTTTCAAATGTGAAAACCTCAGATGAAAACTCTGGTCTTTCTAACCTATTAGATAGTGCTAACAAAGAAATATCTAGTTTGGGCGAATCAACTACAGAGAAAGATGGATTAATTGATAGAATTACCCAAGAACTTTCCTCTAGCAATAACAGTTTAGATATTTTAAATAATAGCTTGGAGGCATTGAAGTTACAAAATGTTGATCTAAATGATAAAAACTTGAATCTCAGTGATGAAGTCTTGAATTTAAGTGATGAAATAGAAAAACTTTTAACTGAAAAATTACTACTTGAAATGAGCATAAAGAATTTGAGAACGCAATATGAAGCTGCAGTTATAGAAAAAAGTGTTGAAANTAATAAATCTAAAAATATTCAAAATCAAGAACAGCCAAAAAAATCTGAAATTCCAACAGTTGCTAAGCCAGAATTAAAGAATAATGACAAAACCAATGAACTTGAAACTGCTGGATTAACTATAAGAATTGGTGGAAAAAATGACAGTATTCCTTATCTAACTTCATCTGTATCAGATTTTAATAATTTAAATCCTGATTCAAAGGTTGAATTAGATTTTGTTGATGATGCATTTAGATCATTTAGGGACGGTAAAATTGATATTGCCATTGATGAACAATGGTTCCCCTTAGATGATAAGACAGGAACAGCTGATAAAAAAAGACAACTTTCAGAAAATAATGTTGATTATATAGAGATACCTATAACATTTTACGCAATATCCATAATTGTTAACAAATCTAATAACTGGTCAGAGTGTTTATATTCAGATCAAATTTCTGATATTTTTAGAAAAGATTTTAAATATGTTAATTGGCAACAAATGCATCCTACTTTTCCCAATATGCCTATATCTTTGTATGGAGAAAAGGAAGGCTTAGAGATGTCAAACAAATTCAAGGAAAAATGGCACGATATTAAAGCTTTTCGTGCATATTCACCAATGGCAACAGACTTAGAGACTATAAACGCAGTTTCTAAAGTTCCTGGTGCAATAGGATTTATAAAATTTGNAAATTATAANGAAACAGTAACTGCNCTNGATCTAACACATTGGGCAAANGACAANCCTGATGGAACAACTCAACCNGTTTTTGATAAATGNNTAGAATCTAAAATGGANACTATAGAAGAAAATTANTCGGAATTGCCTTTTCTATATACGAATATATTGTATGTAAATAAAAATANNGCAAATNATNTAACTTATGCTTANTTAGANTATTATCTTAAAAATGCAGAATCTTATACTCTTTCTGCCCCAGTAGACTTAGATGAACTACATACACCATATTACAGTTTTTATTATGATTCTGTTATAGAAAAATTAGCAAAAGAAAGAACTTATTAAAAAGTTTATATATCAGTGATTTTTAGAGGATTATCTGCAATGTAATTTCCTGAATTTATTTCTTCAATATCTCCCTCTTTCAAAAGTCTGTTCAAAATATTATCAATATCTGTAAAAAATTTTGATTTTATTGATTTTGAAAGAGCAAACCAATCTGGAGAATTACTCGGGTTCATTTCACTAAATAGATTCAATCTCTCTATTATTATTTTTCTTGAGACAGGTTGTAAGTTTTCGTATTCACCTTGAGCATTCCTAATTATTCCATGCACTAAGTGTCTTAGGTTGATTGGTGCTTTAACATTATTCATACTTAATTATCTAATTAAATACTAATTAATTCTTCCATAAACTTTATATATGATCCAACAACAGAAAAAACCATTAGTACTGCTGCTCCAATAGTTAGTTTAATCATTTTCAAATCTCCTTTAATATTATTAAGAAAATACTATAAATCCATCCACTTTATAATTGTAAGAATCAATTATGTGTTTCTTGTAAAGATTTTGTAAAGAATGAATAATACTAATTATTCAAATACATCCAAAAGGATTCATTTGTAATTTATTCCACACAAAAAATTATGAATATTCAAATAATTCCCATATAGCAACTCCCTGTGCGTCAACATCCCAATTGTAAACAATGCATTTTCCATTAAGTTGAGTTAGACTTGGGGCTGATGTTTCAAAATATGTAACTCCTTTCCATGAGTTTCCTCCGTCTTCTGTAGGGCTACCGATTCCAGTTGCTGAGAATGTGACTA
>PBHC01000001.1:0-44532 GCA_002719295.1 Chloroflexota bacterium | reverse complement strand
TTTAGGACTTGCAGCATCCGCAAGTTATTTAAGATTAACTAGATCTTCTATGTTAGAGATCTTAGACTCAGAATATATCAAATTAGCAAGAGCAAAAGGAGTTCCTGAGCGTGTAGTAATATGGAAACATGCTTTGAAAAATGCTCTTATCCCACCATTAACTTTAGCGGCCCTTATTTTTGTAGGTTTCCTTACAGGAACTATTATCGTAGAAACAGTATTTGTTTGGCCAGGATTAGGTTTACTTGCCACAACAGCAGTTTCAGAAAATGATTTCCCTGTAATGACAGGTTCAGTATTATTATTTGCAGTTTTTTATGCAATTGTTATTTTTATATCAGACTTAACCTATGGATTAGTTGATCCTAGAATAAGATACTCATAGGGGATTTATATGACTTTATCAACAAAAATCGGTGCAGATAAACCTTCTTTCTTAGAAAGAAATATTCCTCTTTATAAGCAATTAAATAGCATAGTTCGTTTTTTTCAAAGATGGCCTGTTATTCCAATATTTATGTTATCTATTTTAATTTTGTTAGCAGTTTTTGCTGATATAACTGGATATGATCCTGAATTACCCGCTTTGAGAGATAGAACGCTTCCTTTATTTTCTGAACCAGTTGATCCATTAACTAAAGACTTAACTCGACATTGGTTAGGAGCTGATCAGTTTGGTAGAGATACTTTAACAAGAATAATGCATGGAGCCAGAATAACTCTTTATGTTCTTGTTATCTCAGCCGTTAGTGGAACTATTATTGGAACAACTTATGGACTTGTTGCTGGATTTTTTGGAGGAATTGTTGATGATATTTTAATGAGAATATTAGACTTAGTTTATTCTATTCCCTTCTTATTGCTAGCATTAGTTGCTGCAGTTGTTTTTGATCCTTCATTGCTTGTTGTTATTATTCTTCTGGCGTTTTTGGCATGGCCTGCTTTCGTTAGAAATGTTAGAGCAGAGGTTCTAACGTTAAAAGAACGAGATTATATTATGTATGCTCGTGTGGCAGGAGCGTCTAAAGTAAGATTATTGCTTACCCATTTACTACCAGGAGTAATAAACACAGTTATTGTAATTGCTACATTGAGAATTGGTCAATTGATTTTAGCCGAAGCATCATTAAGCTTCCTAGGAGCTGGAGTGCCTCCTCCCACCCCAGTTTGGGGAGCATTAGTTGCTGAAGGTAGAGATTATTTGAACAGTGCTTGGTGGGTATCAATGTTTCCAAGTGTAGGAATATTCTTAGTAGTTATGTCTCTAAATTTCCTTGGTGATTGGTTTAGAGATAGATTCGATCCTAGATTAAGGCAATTGGGTAATTAATTCGTATTAGTTATAATTAAGTTATCGAATTATTTTATGGAAATTTAGTTAATTGAATTTATTTAATTTAGTGATGAAAAATACCAAAGTTATTCTTACTCCTAAGAATACACTTTCAACATACAATCAGACAAAGGTTAGATACCATATAGTAACTGAGCCATTGTATAAGGAAGTTTCTGAGTATAAATCAGAAGAGTCTGTAATTCGTCATGGATTAGTTACAGCACAAACACCTCAAGTAGTTACTAATGATTTTCTTTATAAAATGTCTGGGTTTGGCGATGATGCAAAAGAATTTCTTAAGGAATTAAATAGAGTCTTTGGTAAAAATGAACCAGCTTTACTATATAACTATAAAAACGAATCCACAGACCTAGAAATTGTTTCAGGAAATCCTCAAGAAGTTTCTGAAAGAATAAAATCTAGATTGATTAATAGTCAAACTAATCATGCAGTAATAAGAGGTATTAATAATTTATGGGATGTATCTCTTTTTAAATTTATTTTTGAATATACTAAAACGTCTGCTAAAAGTAATTTCCAAGACTTAAGCAATTCAGGATTACTAGATGTGAAAAATGGTATCCCTATAGCGGCAAGAAAAAGAATAGATGAATTATTTAAGCAGGCTTATTCAGGTAAAGTAAGGGCTCAAGATCTTCATAAAGAATTAAAAGATTGGGATTTATTTGATGAGTATCAAGATCAATTTTTTTCGATATTCAAGTAAATGTGTTTTTTTATTTTAATTTAATATTTTCTTAATTTTTATTTCTTAATTAATTTATATACTTTCTAATGTAAATAAATATAATTATCAATAGAAATTAAGGAGTTAAAATGCTTAGGTTTAGTAAACTGTTTTCAATATTTTCTATTTTTATTTCATTGCTGATATTTTTTGGATGTTCAAGTAATCAAACTTCTTCAGATTCAGGATTAAGTGGAACTATTGAAATTGATGGATCTTCAACCGTTTTTCCTATTTCAGTAGCTGCTGCAGAAATTTTTAGAGAAGATAACCCAAACGTCCAAATTCCTGTTGGGATATCAGGAACAGGTGGAGGGATGAAAAGATTTATAGTTGGAGAAACTGCTATCACTAATGCATCTAGACTAATAAAAGATAATGAATTATCTACTGCTTCAGAAAATGGAATAAAGTTTACAGAGCTTGAGGTTGCATTTGATGGACTTTCTGTAGTTGTAAATAAGAATAATGATTGGGTAGATTGCCTCACTACTGATGAATTAAAAAAAATTTGGGATATAGGTTCAGAGGTTAATAACTGGAACCAAATTCGATCTTCTTTCCCAGATATGGAAATGAACCTTTATGGTCCAGGAACTGATTCGGGTACATTTGATTATTTTACGGAAGTTATAAATGGTGAAGAGGGTAGGACAAGATCAGATTATACCCCTTCAGAAGACGATAACGTATTAGTTTTGGGGGTTTCTGGTGATAAGGGAGCATTAGGTTATTTTGGATACGCTTATTTCATAGAAAATTCAAAGAATATGAAAGCAATTTCTGTTGATGGTGGAAATGGTTGCATTGAACCAACAGACGAAACTATTAATAATTCTTCATATTCTCCCCTTTCAAGACCATTACTTATTTATGTGAATAATGAAGAATTATTAAAACCTGAAGTATATGAGTTTGTAAAGTTTTATCTAGAAAATGGAGAAATGCTTGCTATTGAAGGAGGATATGTTGGTCTTCCAGAATCTAATTATGAAGAAAGTCTTTCTATTATTTCAAAGTATGAATAATAGACAATAAATTCATCTATTATTTGTATTTTATAATCTGTAATTTAGTAATATAAAAATACAAAATTATATATAACTAAATTTCTATAGTGTTAACTTTAATATTTTTAATCATTTCTTTTATTAGTGGATCTATTCCTTTTCCAGTGATATTGACTAAATTATTGTCAGGAAAAGATGTAAGAGAAGTAGGGGATAATAATCCTGGTGCTGTGAATGCATGGAAATCAGGGGGATCATACATTGGAATAATAGTTATGTTTATTGAATTCTTAAAAGCTATTCTTCCTATAGCTATAGCCATAAGATTCTTTGGAATAGAGGGGTTTGATCTTGTTATAGTTAGCATTATGCCAATATTAGGTCATTCTTTTTCTCCATTTCTTAAGTTCAAAGGAGGAAAAGCATTAGCAGTAACGGCAGCTATGTGGTTGGCTATTTTTCAATTTGAGGCTGCAGCTGTAATCTTTGGATTACTAGCAATATTTTTTGCATTACAAAAAAATGATGCATGGACTGTAAATATCGTTCACTTTTGTTTCTTTATTTATGGAATTATAACTTCTATTTCCAAATCTTATATTTCAAATAATCAATTTATTTTATTATGGATTTTAGCTACTATTTTGATGATATATAACCATAGAAAAGAATTAAGAAATGCCCCTCAGTTCAGAAACTTTAGAAGCCTAACAGGGGTAAAATTTGAGTGATATTTTTGATACATTAATCATAATTATTCTGTTTGTCTCAGCATATTCTTTACTAATATCTATACTTAACTTATTTTCATTTCATAGGCCAAAGCCTTTATCTCCAAAAAATAAACCCAAAGTGTCTATTTTAATTCCTTGTAGAAATGAAGAAGATAACATTATTGAATGTGTGGAATCTTTAGCCCTACAAGATTATGAAAATTTAGAAATTTTATTAATAGATGATAATTCTACTGACAATACTTTGGGGCAATTAAGAACTTTAGCAGATAAATTTCCTCAAGTTAGTGCTTTTAAAGGAAGACCTCTTCCTGAAAATTGGGCTGGGAAAAATTGGGCTTGCCATCAACTTTCACAAAAAGCTAAAGGAGAATACTTTTTATTCATTGATGCTGACACAAATTTAGCTAAATTCTCAGTTTCTTCAACAGTTAAACATATGAATGATAATAATCTAGAATTTATTACACTTGTGCCAAAAAGAAAAATATTTAATATTTCAGATTATTTTATTTGGATAATGGTGTCATGGTTTATATTTTCATGGATCCCTTTTTACTTGGCTAAAAAATTACCTTTCAGTTTATTTGCTGCTGGTTTTGGACAATTTTTATTATTCAACAAAGAAGCTTACCTGAAAATTGGAGGACATAAAAAAATATCTAATCTTGTTTTAGATGATTTTGAACTTGCAAGGTCTATTAAATCTCAAGGTTTTAATTCAGATATGTTAGATGGAACTCATATTATTGAAACTAAAGGATATACTTCTTCGATAGCTGCAGTTGATGGTCATGCAAAATCTATATTTGCTACGTTTAGATATAATATTTTAATTTTTATTTTTGCTTTTTTTGGTTTGATATTACTTTTTTATGTTCCTTGGTTGAATCTTATTTCATATTTTTTTCAAATTGAATTAAGCGCACATCATATTTTTATATCATTTTTATCTATTTTATTTATTTTTTTCTCTATTCTTATTTCATCAAAAGCTTTTTCATTGAGTATTTTTTCTTCTTTTTTATACCCAATAGCAATGTTGGTTTTATTATTTAGCGGCTACAGATCCTTTCTTTCTTCTTTTGACGGCGATATAAAATGGAAAGGTAGATCTACCCCTTCAATTGGAATAAAGAAGCTTTATACGTTAATATTCTTCCCATTTTTACTTATAAATTGGTTCTACAGAAAAATAAGATATTAATTCATCAATTATAAATTGATAAATGTTAATAAAGTAATAGACTTATAAAAAATATATTCAACTAAGGTTTTTTTATATGAGGTACGAATTTACTAATGAAGATGAGCTTTTTAGAAATGAATTAAGGGAATGGATTAGAAACGAACTTCCAGAAGATTTTGATAAATGGCAAGGCGTTGATGAAGCTGGTGATGACTTTGAATACTCTTTAGAAGTCAGAAAAAAATTAGCTAATAAAGGTTGGCTGACCATGGCTTGGCCAAAAGAGTATGGAGGGCAGGGAGCTTCATACATGAAACAAGTAATTTTTAACGAAGAAATGTCATATCATAGAATGCCTGGTAGAGACGGTTTCGGAGCCAAAATGCTTGGGCCTACTTTGATGGTTCATGGAACTGAAGAGCAAAAAAAGAGATTCTTACCTCCAATAGCGAACGGAGATGTTCAGTGGTGCCAAGGATATTCTGAACCTGATTCAGGATCTGATTTAGCGTCCTTAAAACTAAAAGTTGAAGATAAAGGTGACCATTGGTTGGTTAATGGTAGCAAAGTTTGGACATCCATGGCTCATAAGGCTACATGGATATTTTTTCTTGGTCGAACAGACCCAAATGCTCCAAAACACAAAGGTATTAGCTTTTTTGTAGCTAATATAAAAGATTCAAATATTCAGGTAAAGCCAATAATTAATATGGCTGGGAATCATCATTTTAACCAAGTGATTTTTGAAAATGTTAAGATTCCAAAAGATGCTTTAATTGGTGAATTAAACAAGGGTTGGTATATTGCTGCGACTCTTCTAGATTTTGAACGATCAGGTGTAGAATATCCTGCTGCTGCAAGGAGAAATTTTGAAGAAATTGTAGAATTTGTGAAAAATAATAAAAATTCTTCAGGCATCCCATTAATTAATGATCCTTATATAAATAAAACTTTGGTAGATTTAGACCTTGAAATTGAAGCAGCAAGATTGGTTGCTTATGAGGTTGCATATTTGCAATCACAAGGAGAAGTCCCAAGTATTGAAGGTTCTGTTGCAAAAATTTTAGGAACAAAGTTAGCTCAAAATGTTGCTAAAATAGGGACTGATTTTGCAGGATTATATGGACAATTATCTGATTCATCTGCACCTTTTGATGGTAAATATCTAAAACAACAATTAACGGTTACTGCATATACTATTTTTGCGGGAACAACTGAAATTCAGAAAAATATAATTGCAACAAGAGGTCTTGGTTTACCAAGAGAAGATAAATTGAAAGCGAAGTAAATTATGGACTTAGGATTATCTGAAATACAAAAAATGTTACAAGAATCTTCGAGAAGTTATCTTGAAGAAAATTGTACTATGAGTTTTATCCGAGCAATGGAATCGGATGATATAGGAATAACTGAAGAAATCTGGAAAAATATGTCTGAAATGGGTTGGTTGGGATTAATGATACCCGAAGAATATAGTGGTTCAGGTTTTAAATTTGAAGATATGTCTATATTGTTGGAAGAAATGGGACGGGTTGCTTTATCGGGACCATTTTTTAGCACTGCTGTAGTAGGTGTTCAATCTTTACTTATTTCAGGAAATGAATCTCAAAAAAAAGAACTTTTACCTAAAATTTCTTCTGGTCAAATAAAGCTATCCTTAGCTTTTAATGAATCAACGGGTAGTTTCGATGAATCTGAAATTTCTAATACCGTAGCTACAAAAAACCAAAATGGCTGGACACTTAATGGAGAAAAATTATTTGTTAATGATGCAATTGGATCAGATTATTTTATAGTTGCATCTAAATCCGAAAATAACGAAGGTATTTCCTTATTTTTAGTCCCTTCAAATACTGAAGGGATAGAAATTGAAAAAATGGAAAGTATAGGTGGGGATAAAATTTTCAAAGTAAAATTTAATGAAATAAAGCTCGATGACACTCAATTATTAGGTGAAGAAAATCAAGGATGGGAAACACTCTCTCAATTATTTAGTTACGGAGCTTCAGGAAAGTCTTCAGAAATGTCAGGTGCTTCATCTAAAGTTATGGACATGACTCTAGATTATATAAAAGATAGAAAACAGTTTGATAGACCAATTGGATCTTTTCAAGCGGTACAGCATCATGCAGCTGATATGGCTATATTAACCAAAGTGTCAACTCAATTTGCAAGGAAAGCAGCTTGGAAATTATCTAACTCCGATGATTCTAATCTTGATATAAATAGATCAAAGGCTTATGTTTCTAAATCATTTCATGATATTTGCCAAATTTCACACCAACTTCATGGTGCAATTGGATATACTTGGGATTATGATCTCCAAGTGTTTACTAGAAAAATGCAACATCAAAAATTGGCTTTTGGAGATTCAGATTATCATCATAAAAAGATAAGCAATGAATTGGAACTAAATTAATTTTAGAAATAATTAATGAGATGAAATTAATATTCGTTTGGTTGAAAAATTGGTTAAAATATCCTCTAGTTTTAGGAGCTGTTTTGCCAACCCAAAAATTTGCTTCAGATTTAATGGCATCTGATGTAAATTCAGAATTAGGTACTGTAGTTGAATTAGGTGCTGGCACAGGTCAAATTACTCAATCAATACTAAATAAAGGAATCAAAGAAGAAGATTTGATTTTAGTAGAAATAAACAAAGAATTTTCAAAAATTTTAAAAGAAAAATTTCCTAAAGCACAAATATACTCAGAGGATGTAATATCTTTTCTAGAAAAATTTCAAAAGAGATTTAATAGGAAAATTGATTTGATAATTTCGGGAATACCATTAGTTTCTTTGAATAAAAAAACTAGAGATAAACTTTGTGAAATTTCTGTAGAAAATCTTTCAGAATCTGGTAAGTTTTTTCAAATCACATATTTTATAAGATGTTCATTTTCAAAGGAAGTAATCAAGAAATATAATCTTTCAAAGAAATTAAATGGATTTACTCCATTTAATGTTCCACCGGCTTTTATTTGGAAAATATATAAATAATTTCTATCCTAAATGGTCTTCACTTGCTAAAGGATTGAAAGTAACTCTACTGAGCACAGATGTACCTGTATTTTCAAAATAATGATCTGCATTAGGTGGGATTAATACGAAATCACCTTCTTTGATAGGATGCTTTTCTCCATCAACAAAAATTATACCTTCGCCTCTAGTTATGTAAGCCTGATGTTCCCAAGGATGAGTATGATGCGTACTTGTTTCTCCAGGTTGATGGTCATGGTACAAGGAAACTACTGTTGGGACTCCATCTTTTGATCCAAGAATTGGGTGACCTTTATAATCATTTTTATTTTTTATGACTGGTTCGATATTATTCTTNTTCAGCTTCTTTTTCTGTTTCAGGTTCTGTTACACTCGTTGCAGATGTATTTTGTTTAAAAAATGAATTTACGAAAATTAATCCTAAAGCTACTGCTAGGATTACTGAACCTATAATTGTTCCCCACATAAAAGTTGGTCCATGTGCAAATAAAATTGAGCCTGCATCTGAATGGTTATGTAATCCAAATTTAGTTATTTCTTTACTAACATTTTCTGAATTTTTTAGTGTCATTACTGTATTTTCAGAGGCTGTTCTAGGGAACATAGAGAAAAGTAAACCTAATACAAAAATCCCCATTCCTATTGCAGAAGTAATTCCTACCGTAGCGTAGGATTTCCATTTACTAATTGTTCCAGAATAAGTAGTTTCAATGCTAGTTGAAATTTCTTTAGCCCTAGTATTAACAATGGTTTCAATTTGGTCTACAGAAAGATCATTCTTCTCTTTCATCAAAGTCATCTGTTCTGAATGGATATTTCTTATAGATTCTATTTCTGTTTTTAGGGAATCTATTTCACCTTGTTTTCTTGCTGTAATAGTAGCTTGAATCCTCCAAGCAACAGTTCCTAAAGCACCAACCAATGGTATAGATACGATACTAGTTACTAATCCTATATCCATAATTATTTCCTCCTATTAATTTGCAGTTGATGGAAGCATACTTCTTAACGCTTCTGCTACTGCTCCTGGGTTATCAATTTCTTCCATATTTATAGTCATTCTACTTCCTATACCTGATGATACAACAACGGTACCTCTTCCTGATAATGCTTCAATCAAAGTTCTTTTTTCAGAAATTTGTACAATTCTACCTACAGGAATTTCATTTGTATGAAGGTAAAGGAATTTATACATATATATAGCTCTTCTATCCGTAACAATGTATGTGATATGTAGATTTCTAAAATACCTCATTACTCCTTTAAAGAAAAACCATAACCCTATCAAAAAGGTTATGAAAGGAAACATAAGAGCAAAATCTGTTGCTATGTATAAAACAGCTGTGATAAAGAATAATGGCAGACTAATAAAAATTCTTGTATAAGCAGGTTTCATAGTAGGATGTCTTTCAATCTTCACATCTTCTCCTTCCCCTAGGGTTGGGTAAGGGAAAGAACCTACTGCAGTCATATAAAAACCTAAAATAAGCAGAGCTACTCCTGTAACTATTGCTGCTATTCCAGACCATGCTGGAACGGTTCCATCTGTTTGAGAATAAACTAGTAAAATTCCACCTAGTGCAATAATTGGTATAGATACTATTAGAGCTATAAACATTCTAACTAATAATCTTACAATTAGTCTAAATCCGTATGGTGTTCTTGCTGTTGTCATTATTTACCTCTTATCATTTGTAGTACTGAGAAGAATAAAGTTATCATAATACCCATGATAGCTAATCCTGTTGGAGAAGCTAATTCTCCTACAGGTAGGTCAGAAGTATCAACTCCTGGTATTAGTTTCCTTAACCTTGATCCTTCGTAAACATACAAATCTACTAGTTTACAATTTGATATAGCATCAAGCTCTATTGCTGAAGGAGGCCTTAGGTTTGGAGCCTTTTCACCAACTAGAGGATGAAATCCATTGAAAGCTCCTGGCATTGAGAATTCAGATACAGCCTTAGCTGCGCTTTCTTCAGGATTTGCTCCTGAGCTTTCAAGCATGTATCCAAATGTTTTTACATATTCTGTGATCATACAAGCTCTTTGGCTATCATCTGGTTGATCCAAATAATCTGGGTCTCCAGATCTTCCAAGTTTAAGTAGAGCGTCTAATCCTCCTCTACCTTGTGTAGCTGATCTGATTTGAGATTCACAATTTGATAAAGCAGTTTTTTCTTTATTAGTAGGCCTAGCTTGAGGGTCCCATACTATATTTGAGATATATGAAGTTTTTATATAATTTTCAGTTTCTCCTTTAGCTCTAGCCAAATTAGCAACCATACAGTCTTCAGCTGCACTGTTCCTTGCCATATTTACTAGATCCATTCTCATGTTTTCCAAAGCTCCTCCACCTTGAAGGCTTCCTTGAACCATATTCCCAGGATTATTTCCTTTATTAGAATCATTAGTTTTTATAGTCTGTCTAAAATCTGTTGCAGATTTATTAGAGTTATCAGAGCTTCTAGTGAATATATCGCTTACAAACATTGGCTCATAATCATAATCAGGTTCTAGNGCATTAGCTACCCAATCAAATTCAGATTTATATTCTAAACACATATGAACATCTTCTAATGCTTGGAAAGGATATTGACCTCCTGATGGCTCCATTGAAACGTCTCCACCCCAATAGAAAATATTATCGATAATGTGGTCTGCACCAGCTTCCATCATTCTCTGAGGCATTCCACTGCCTGAGTTCTGCCATGCATCTACTATGCAATTATGTATTCTAGCGTGCTTATTATTGGCATCTCTTTCATCTGCATATTCCATTAATCCTATTTCTAGTTTATCTAGGTTAACTGTGTATTGTGCTAAGAAGCCACTCCATGCATCCATAGGTAGTTCAGAACCATTCATATTTTCAGCACAATCTCTTAGTGAGTCGTATTGTTGTTCCCCAAGTGGTCTATTGATTACTTCAGTAGGATCTTCATGGTCTTGGATACCTTGAATAATTTGTTCAACAAGTCTTACAGCATCAGGACCAGTATGAAATTCTTCAAATCTTTGAATATTACACTGGATCATCCAATCTTCTGTTAATACATCAAAGTTTAATGAAAAAGCTTCTGCAGCAGGATTTTGATTAACGGACTGTAGATAATCTCTTAGCCAGTCTAATTCCTGATTACATCCAATTACCCTTCCTACAACTTCATTTTTCATCTGAGGATTAGCATCGCTCTCTAAGAATCCCCATTTATCGCTTCTTCCAACTGCAAAGTTTACTAAGTCACTTACTATTCTTTCGGATTGCTGCCTGTTCATTCCTTGAGCATCTTGTACAGAATCAATCATACAAGCTTGTCCCATAATTTCTTGATCTCCAAATATAAATGATACTAATAACTCACTTGAAAGAGGGAAATATCCTTGAGAATTATTTGGATTAGGCCTTATATTTTCGTCCCAGTGATACCAACAATCATAAGCTGCTAGCATTTCTTGTCTGGACATTGACCTTTTGCCTGTTTCAATTGTTACCATATCATCCATGATCACATTTCTAGGAATATTCATATTATCTGAAAGATGCGGAACAATACAAGCTTCCATCATGGCATTTAGATCAGCCCTTGGTGCTGTTCCAGTAGAAGAAGATTCTTGGTTATTAACTCCCCAACCTCCACTAAGTAATTTACTGAAACTCAACTGCATACAATTTGTTACTGCATCATAATAAAAATCAGGTTCTTCAAGTGATCTAACTCCTATAGGAAATGAAAAGTCCATATAGGCTTGCTCATATGGCATTCCNATATCAGTCTTTATAAAATCAGCAATACATTCCATAACTTTCCATCTATCTTCAGCTTTAATAACTGTTAGGTTTATGAATGGACCAAGAGGAACTTCTTCATCAGTTGGAGCTTGGAATTGATTCCCGAAAATATTACCTACAGGACCTTGGCCAAAAATATTACCTATTCCTTGGTTGTTGCCTTGATTCTGTTGTGCTTGCTGCTTTCTCATTTCTTCTTGCATTTGAAGGTCGAGTTCAGCTTGTTGTTTAGCTCTTAATAGTTCTTCTTCTGCTCGTTTTCTTTCAGCTTCTCTTCTGATATTATCTGCTTCTTCATACATCTTTTGTGTTTCTTGATCAGCTTCCCATTGTGGGTTGTGATATGGACCTCCTGGTTGAACTAAAGGAGAATCATTTAAGAAAAATTGATATTTACATTTGGCAGATTGAGAGCCAGGTTCAGTTGGCATATTCCCTCTTATGAAAATATGTGTTCCTTGATTAGAGGGATCTGTTGGAGATGGACCTACATATTGCCTTTCAATCCATGCAGCTTCGTAGTTTTCATATTGCTGCCCAGGTAGCATACAACCTTGGAACCATACTCCTTGCCCTTCATAAAATTCAAATGGAGCATATGTTGTTGTCATAGACATCATACTTATATCCATTTTTACTTCGCAAAATACTTCACCAGTACCTGGATTACTCCTACATTCTGAAGGAACTGTTTCCATTCCCATCGCACCCATCATACCACCCATCATACCACCAGGCATTCCTGGCATTTGAGCTGATATTTCTTCTGAATCAGAAATTCCAAAGCTAAAAAGGGTTAGAAGGACAATAGAAAGTAAAGAAACTTTTGATAGTTTCTTATAGAGGATTAATTTAGACATATTTTACTTCGCTGTTCTATTTATAATTTTCTGTTATTATTTCTACAAGCAACAATTTTTATTATATATTAACATAAACAATTAATTTAGGAACATGAAAATAACAAATTTACTTGCTAATAACAAGAATGTTTCTAAGTTCTATGTATTTAATTAAAAAGAGAGGGTTAAAATATGGTTTGGTATGACTGGCTACTTATAGCCCCTATAGTTTTGGGAGTAATTTTAGGCTATAGAATGGGTTTGATCAAAAATCTCCTTTACATAGTATTGGTTGCAATTGCTATGGTTATAGGAGGATTTTTATCTCAGATGATAGTGGATGCTATAGGTTTAGAATTAGAAAGTGATGGTCTAGTTACCGTTATAGGATATGGAATACTTTTAATAGCAGGCTTCTTAGCGGTTCAACTTTTCAGTGGAACAATTGAGATGATTATGAATAAACTTACATTTGGAATTGGTGATAAGGTAAATTCTATCGGTGGTTTAGCATCTGGATTGGTACTAGGGTTTCTAGTAACTACTATTATAGTAAATATAACTGCAAGATGGACTTATACTCCTGATGAAGAAGAAGATGGAAGACTTGAAATTTCTGAAGAAGCTATTTCTAAAATGTTTGAAAATAGCATAAAGGATACATCTCGTGAAGCAGCAGATAAAATAATTCGTGAAAGTATCATGGTTGGTGTAGTAATAGATGTAAAAAATCTATTAGGTGGACAGTTCTTAGGTATAATTCCTGGTGAATTTAGTGATACTTTAGACATAGCTGATGAAAGAAGATCTACAGACTAATTCAATAAGATTAAACTTCTTTATTTGCCCACGCTTTTATTAAGTGATGGGCAATNGCAATGTTTCCAGGGACATTTAATTTGTCATTTTTTTCTTCTAAAGCGGAAAGAACTTCATCTCTATGAAACCATTTTACTGAATGCATTTCATGCTCATCATAGTTTATTTCTTCAGAGTCAGCTTCTGCATGGCAACCAATCATCAAAGACCATGGAAATGGCCATGGCTGAGAAGCATAATATCTTACATCTTTTACTTTGATTCCCGATTCCTCCATGATTTCTCTAGAAACAGCCTCTTCGATAGACTCTCCTTGGTCAACGAAGCCTGCTAGACAAGAATAAATATTTAAATTTGATAATCTTCCTTTAGATTGCCCNAATAAACAATAATCTCCATTACTAACTAAAGTAATTATTACNGGATCTGTTCTTGGAAAAAGTTCAGTCTCACATTTTGAGCACTTTCTTGATTGTCCCCCTCTAAGGCCAAGAGTTTCTCCTCCGCAAATTCCACAAAATAAATTTTTTCTATTCCATTCCAATTGACTTTTACTTTGGCTTATAATTCCACCTTGACTTTGAGCCAATTGATCTCCTGCTGTCCTACAGTCAATAAATTCATCGCTATCAGTCAGTAAATTATCNTTAACAAAATCTTCATCTAATTTTGCTAAATCTGTTGCTAGATAAATATCTTCAGAAATAGAACCTAAAATTATCAATTCAGGGTCTATACCTTTAGATTTTATGTCGCCTAGATTTAAAAATTTTAGACTAATATTCGTAAAAATTTTCTTAACTAGTACTTTTGATCTGTAATAGACAAGAACCTTTGAATTTGGATTACTTAATTTTTCTTCAATCCATTCATCATTTCGTCTTTCGACTTCAAGTCTATCTATATTATTCCCTGAAAATTTTAATAACTTACCCATAACTTCCCTTCTTAAAAAATTACTAACCCTCTAGCTAATTCTCCTTTTTCTAGAGCATCAAATCCTTCATTTATTTCTTCAATTTTATAAGTTTTACTAATCATTTCATCTAAAAAGAGTTCTCCATTCATATATAAATTTGCTAGTCTTGGAAAATCTATTCTTGGTCTACTTTTACCATAAGATGTTCTTATAATTTCTCTTTCTCCCATCATAGTATAAAAAGGAAGATTTATTTCTACTCCATATGGAGTTTTTCCTAAAATAACTATTCTTGCACCTGGTCTTGAACATTCTAATGTTTGTCTAATTGTTTCGTTTTGACCTGCAGATTCTATAGCATAGTCAACTCCTCTACCATCAGTTAATTCTGCACAGAATTCAACTGGGTTTATATTTTTTGAATTGACGGTATGAGTAGCTCCAACTCTTCTTGCAAAATCTAGTTTGTTGTCAAAAATATCTACTGCAATAATTTTAGATGCCCCAGATATTCTAGCTCCTTGTATAGCACTAAGACCCACTGCTCCACAACCAATAACAACAACTGAAGTTTCAGGCTTAATATTTCCAGCGTATACAGCTCCTCCGTATCCTGTCATCACTGCGCATCCTAGTAAAGCAGCTCTATCTAATGGGAAATCTTCCCTTATTTTAACTGCAGCTTGTTTTGGGATTATAGTGTATTCTGCATGAGATGATACTAGACTGTAATAATGAATTTTTTCACCGTTAATTGATGCTCTAGTAGTTCCATCAAATAGAACTCCTCGAGAGTTAGCTTTTTTTTGAACCTCACATAATATTGGTTGACCATTATCACAATAGAAACAAATCCCACAATTTGGGTTCCACGAGCAAATTACATGNTCTCCAACTTTCACATGATCAACGCCTTCTCCTACTGCCTCAACAACTCCTGCCCCCTCATGTCCAATAATTGCAGGAAGATTAACTGGTTGATAGCCGTGCATAGTCTCCCAGTCAGTATGGCATAAACCACTTGCAGAAATTTTAACCATTACTTCGTCTTTTTTTGGTTCAGAGATATCTACATTTTCAACTGATAATTTTCCTTTTGTTTCAAAAAGAACTGCAGCTTTCATGTATCATCCTTTCAAATAGAAATTAGTTTTTTTATAACTATATTACAAAAATAATAAATATGACTGAATTATCTCTATTTAAATCTTGGTAAGAAATCGGGGAATTTGGAGCGGGAGACGAGATTCGAACTCGCGACATTCTGCTTGGAAGGCAGACGCTCTACCAACTGAGCTACCCCCGCATAGATTCAATTTTAACATAAATATTACGATACTAAAGTTTTATTATCATAATTTTTGGTGCCGAAGGTGGGAGTCGAACCCACACGGGTTTCCCCAGCCGATTTTGAGTCGACCGCGTCTGCCATTCCGCCACTTCGGCTTTATTTATGCACTATTAAATACTATCAAAATATTAATAAATATAATCTGAAAGAAATTCTAAGTAATGACAATTTAAATATTTATAAAGTCTTCATATAATCTTCATATTTCATTTATATGATTAACATATGGACAATTTAGAGTTTTACGAAATAAATTGAAAAAACGGAGAATTGAATGAAAAAAATATTTTATAACGAAAGTAATAAATTGCGTAAAGAAATTTATGTATTAATGTTGTCTGTAACCCTTTTTATAGGAGCAATTGTCTTTACAGAAAATTACATAAGCGCAGAACAGCCACAAAAATATGAGAAGCCTNCAGAAGCTGAAATAAAGCAACGGTTAGATAGTGCAGTAGAAGCAGGTAAGTTAACTCAAGAAGAAGCAGATGAAAAACTTCAAGCAATACTTTCAGGAGAGATGAAGAAAAAAAGACCTGGGATGTTTGGGAAGAAGCCTACAGAAGCTGAAATAAAGCAACGGTTAGATAGTGCAGTAGAAGCAGGTAAGTTAACTCAAGAAGAAGCAGATGAAAAACTTCAAGCAATACTTTCAGGAGAGATGAAGAAAAGAAAAACTTCAAAAAGTAATCAAACTCAAATTAGATTATAATTTTCCCCCAAAGATAAGAGGGCATTTCAATAATCAAAAAATAACGTTGTTATTTTCTGAAATTTCTAAAGCAACTAGAATAATTGATTTGCCCTCTTAAAAGATAATTAATAGAATTAAATTTATGACAGAAAAAATACTAATTTGCGATGACGACCCTATAATAACAGAATCTTTATCTGAATATTTATTAGCTATGGATTATCAAGTGTTTACTGTTAATGATGGGGAACAGGCTATCAAACAATTTGAAGAATTTAATCCTGATTTGGTTTTACTAGACATTATGATGCCTAATCTAAATGGCCTTCAAGTTACAAAAATTATTAGAGAAAAATCACAAGTTCCAATTATTTTTTTAACTGCAAAAGTTTCTGTTGATGAAAAAATTTTGGGATTTGAATTAGGTGCAGATGATTATATAACTAAACCATTTAGCACTAGAGAATTATTACTAAGAATACAAGCTGTTCTAAAAAGAAATAATATTTCTAAAGTGGATAATGATCAGGTTTTAGAAGAAGGCAATCTAAGTATTTTTTCATTGAAAAGAGAAGTTAAGATAAACGCTATTAGTATTGATCTTACTAAAACAGAATTTGATTTTCTTGAATGCTTTATTATAAATTTTGAAAATGTACTAAGTCGTGATCAATTATTAGAATATACCAAATATGATTACCTAGATTCTGATGATAGAGTCGTTGATGTTCATATAAAAAATCTAAGAAAAAAACTAGAAGATAATTATTCGGAGATAAAAATAATAACTGTTAGAGGAATGGGGTATAGAGCTTCAAAATAAAAATGTTCAAATTTAAATTACAAACTCAAATTACAATTTCTTTTTTACTAATTATTTCTTTAAGCTTTATATTTAGTTATGTTGCAACTGACACTATTTGGCAAAGAAATATTCAAGAAAGGAATGAAGAATATAGGTCAAAAGTATCAAAGTCTATTTCTGATTCTTTAGCAACTTACTATCAATCTTGGGGATCATTTGAGCAAGGGTTTGAAAATGTTTTAGTTAGAGAAATGACCAATTTAGATTTAGACCCTAATGAAGATTCAATTGGAGTTGTAGATGAAAACTATGAATGGATTATTGCTAGTCCAAATGCAATTAAAATAAATTCAATGAATCTTCAGCAAATGATTTCTGATGAAAAATATATTATTTCTTCAATTGATGTTAATTTTTCTAACAAAGCTTTTGATAGTCCAACTGATTTTGCTAGGCAAATTAGAAGAGTGCAAGAAAGTTACAGGTTAGGACTTTTATCAAGAGAGGATGTAGAAAAAAGCATTTCTCTTCTTAGGCAATATAATAATAATTTTGCAATTCAAGTTGCTGATTCAGATCTATCTAACAATATAAAAACAGTTGGGTATTTAGTTTTTGTGAATAAAGAAATCAATCTAATTGAGGCTTACGAAAATCTTATAATAATATCTTTTTTTGGAATATTTTTGCTTAGTGTTGTAGTTGCATATTTTATATCTCTTCAAATAGCTTCACCTGTAAAAAAACTAACATTTGCAACTAATAAAGTATCAAAAGGTGTTTTTGAGCCAATTCAAGATATTAATTCTGGGTATGAACTTTCTGATTTGACTAATTCTTTCAACCTGATGGTAAATAAAATGAAACAAATTCAAACTCAAAGAGAACAATTATTTTCTGATATATCTCATGAACTAAGAAATCCACTAACAGTCCTAAGGGTGAATATTGAAGGCATTTTAGAAAAAAAAATTCAACTTAACGACAAAAAATTACACCAAATAAATGATCAAATAATTTTACTGTCAAAACTTATAGATGATCTTAGTTTAATCGCAAATGCTGAATCTGGAGAATTGAAACTGAATCTTGAACTTCTGGATATTAATAATGTATTGCAAGAGACCTTCAATGTTTTTGAAGATTCTGCTAAAGAATTAAATATCAAATTTGAAAAAATATTCCAAAATCCAATAAAAGTTACGGCAGACCCTTTTAGAATAAGGCAAGTTTTTTCAAATATTTTTTCGAATGCTTTGAAGTACTTAAAACCTGAGAATAAATTAGAAATAAATTTCGATGAAGATGATAATAACTTTTATATTAAATTTTTAGATAATGGTCCAGGTATTCCTAAAGAAAAATTAGAATTCATTTTTGATAGATTTTATAAAGTTGACGAAAATAGGGATAGAAATCTATCTGGTTCAGGCTTAGGTCTAGCCATAACTAAGCAACTTTGTTTAGCTCATAATTGGGACATATTAGTAAAAAGCAAAATTTCTGAAGGTACAGAATTTATTATTATTATTCCAAAAGACTAAGATCTTATATATATAACAAAACCTTTTATACGGATTGATTTTATAAAAAATTATTTATATTTTTATTTTTATGGACTATGAAAAATATGTTATTTTGGATCTTGAAACTACTGGATTAGATCCCGTAACCGACAAAATAATAAAACTTACAACAATATCATTTAAAGATGAAACATTTTCTGAATCAGAAACAAAGAGTAGATACTTTAATCCAAAAATCAAAATATCTGATGAATCTACTAAAATTCATGGAATAACTAACTCAGAACTAGAAGCTTATGAAGAGTTTAAGTTTTACGCCAAATCTATTTCAAAATATTTTGAAAATTCTCATATTATAGGTTTTGGTATTTTTGATTTTCATATTCCAGTTCTAATGAGTGAATTCATTAGGTCAGGAATTAAGTTTGATATTACAAAAATAAATATAATTGATCTGAAAGT
This sequence comes from Chloroflexota bacterium, assembly GCA_002719295.1. Classification (GTDB taxonomy): domain Bacteria; phylum Chloroflexota; class Dehalococcoidia; order Lucifugimonadales; family Lucifugimonadaceae; genus TMED-70. Next base: position 25,304 of record PBHC01000001.1, on the reverse strand, counting down.
ATTATATGAAAAACTTAGACCTAGAAATTTACAAAATGCTTTGAGGGAATTTTGTTCAACTGATATAGATGTTTTTGATAGGAAAACTGATGAAAAATCTGAAGCAATCTTAGAGCTTTTTTTATCTCAACAAACAGAAATTTCAGAAAAGAAAATTAACCTTGAGTCTATTTTAAGTTTTTCAAATAATTCTATTGATAAAGATGGATTTATTGGTTCTTCTGATTCTAATGAAGTTTTTTTTACTAAAGGAAAGTATCAAAACAAAAGCATTAAATCAGTAATTAAAGATAACCCCGATTATATTAAGTGGTTGTTAGAAAATGAAAATATTTCACCAATTATAAAAATGATAATTAACAATGAAAAATGAAAAAATAGTTTTTTACGATCATAACTGCGGTATATGTACTTGTTTTTCACATTGGGTACAAAAAAGAACTAATTATTGGAATTTTTTCCCAAATGATATAGATACAGTAAGATTAAAAAAAATAAATATAAATGAAGAAACCTTAAGTTCTAAAATAGTATGTATTGATGAGTCAAATTTTTATGGAGCAATTGCTATTTTGAAGATTTACTCTAAGTGTGGAGGACTATATGGATTTTTAGGTAAATTTCTTATTTTGCTTAAACCTTTATACTTCTTGTACTCATTAGGCTATTTTTTATTTTCAAAAAATCGATCTAAGTTCTCGTTTTTAATAAAGTATATAGACTGTTAGATATTTCTTATGTCAGAATTTTTTAAGTAAATAAAAAAGTTTACAAGAATTAAGAAAGCCGCAGATATCATCACGGCAATACTTGACGATAATAGCTGTGCTAAAAATCCTAAAAAGAGAGCCCCTGCTGACATTAAGCTAAAGGTTATAGTATGAATTCCCATGACCCTACCTCTAAGATTTTCAGGTACATTGAGTTGTAATAGAGACATTGACCCAACCATAAAAATAGAATTTAAAAGACCAATAATAATTATCAATATTGATGAAATTATTAAATTATAAGAAATCCAGGGGGTCTGATAAATATTTTCCTCAAAAATGAAATTATTTGATAATCCGAATAAAAAAAGGAATATAACACTTAGTACATTAGAAGCTAGAACTAATTTTCCAAGCTTAATTTTCTGCCTTAATCTAGCTGTTACCGCAGTCCCTGTTAATGCTCCAATTCCTCCTGCGCTTGCTAATAGTCCTAACATTTGTGCTGATAAATCTCCGTGAATTGTATCCTTGTATATGTTAGAAAATGAAGGGAGTAGTTGCAAGTAAGACATCCCAAGCCCGCTCGTAATGTATGTAGATAGTATTAATACTTTGAATAATTTATTTTTTGCTATGAAATTGATACCTTCTAATGTATCTTTTATCACAGATTTTTTCTCAACTTTTATTTTTTCAATTTTATTAGGTTTTATAAATATCATTACTAAGCCCATAACAAAAAAACCTGTAGCGCTAATAAAAAAAACAGAGTGAGTTCCAAGGTAAGCTATAATGAATCCACCTGAAGCTGGGGCAAGAATTCTTAATCCTTGCCATAACATTGCATTAAGCGCTACTGCACTCATCATCTGTGATTTTTTATCAATAAATTGAGGGAATATAGATGATCTTACTGGCCAATCAAAACCACTAATTAATCCCATTATTGTAGAAAAGATAACAACTAATAACACAGTTTCATAATTTAATGCATCAATTATTGCTAGCAATAATAATGAAATAGTCATTGCAAAAGAAGTTATAATCATAAGTATTCTTTTATCTATTCTGTCTGCTACTACTCCACCCAAAAAATTAATTAAAATCGTACCAATTCCAAATACAGCTGCCGCTAATCCAAGTAGCAATTCTGATCCACTGAGGTCAAAAACTAATTTACCTGCAGTCAAAGTTAATAGTTGAGTAGCTCCAACAGATGCTATTGATGCAGTCCAAAATAGTCTATATTTTTTTGCTTTTAATGCTGTAAGCGTTCCAGAATCTTTATTAGTTATTTTATTTTCCAATCCCCACCAAATATCTTGGTAGTTTGCTCAACTAAAGATTTAGATCCAAAAATAATATTTGTTTTACCTTTTTTACTGAGACTTTCTGCATATCCTGCATTTGATTCTGAAGAAAGTGATTCAATTGCTATTGTTTCCCAAGGATTAAGGTCAACTTCTATGAATAGATCAATTGAACCATCAAATACTAAACTATATCCAAAACAATCTGAGAACCCTCTAGAATCCCAAACTTTTTTATCTAAGGTATGCAACTGATCTATCATATCTTCTTTAATAAATCTTTGAGCAGATCCATAAGAAATCATAGCTTTTGAAAAATCGTCACATTTAGATGCTTCAACCATATTCCCATTTTTAAAGCATCCATGGCCACTTATTGAAATAAACCTTTCTTCAAATTTAGGCAATTCGATACAACCCATTATAGGTTTTTGATTTTGAGTAAGTCCTATTATAGTTCCAAATAAAGGAATTCCTTTAGAAAAAGAAGTTGTTCCATCTATAGGGTCTACAAACCAACAAAACTCCTTATTGTTTTGTCTTCCTAAAACCTCTTCTGTAACTATATCTGCTTCAGTATTTTTTAATATATTAAATATTTCTTTTTCTACTTTTAGATCATATTCAGTAAGCAATGATCCATCAGTTTTTAGGCTACTTGAAGAGGAATCAATTTTTTTAGTTATTTCTCTAGATATATCTAATGCTTCAATTGCGTATGTTAAAAAAGAATCAAATGGTTTTTCTAATTTTAAAATAATATCTTTCATGGAGATTTTTCTTTATACATGTAAATGTTATCAAAAATTAGATTTTTGGAGCGGAAGACGAGATTCGAACTCGCGACCTTCTCGTTGGCAACGAGATGCTCTAGCCACTGAGCTACTTCCGCATATTCTATTAGAATATCTTAAATTTTAATTTATTTATATTTATATTTTCTTTTTTTTGATATAAAAATAATATCTTCAAATAAAACAAAAACTAGAAAAATAAATACTTGATAATTGTAATCCAGATTTGATATCTGAAAAAATGAAAGTATTTAAGCTAGAACAAAAAATTCAATATGTATGGACTCAAAAAACTGATCCTGAAGATACTATTAGATGGAATTTAAATTCACTAAAAGATTCTACAAGACTAGATTCACATAATGAGTAAAAATATTCTAATTATTACTCAATGAGTAATAATATATATATATTTTTATCTTATAATGGCATTTATGAAAAAAATTAAATTTATGGACACATCCTTTCGTGATGGGTTTCAATCATGTTATGGAGCAAGAGTTAAAACGGAAGATTTTATACCCATTTTAAAAGCTGCGGTTGAGGCAGGGAACGATAATTTTGAGATTGGGGGAGGAGCCAGATTCCAGTCCCTTTATTTTTACTGTCAAGAAGATGCCTTCGATATGATGGATAAGTCAAGAGAAATTGTAGGAAAAGATATAAACCTCCAAACTTTAGCTAGAGGTGTTAATGTAGTAGGTTTAGAATCGCAATCCAGAGACATTATAGACCTTCATGCTAAATTATTTAAAAAGCATGGAATAACCACTATTAGAAATTTTGATGCTTTGATGGATATAAGAAACTTATCTTATTCAGGAGAATGTATCACCAATGCTGGATTAGATCATCAGATCGTAATTGCGTTAATGGGGTTACCTCCAAGCTTAAATGAAAAGTATTTTCATTCAGCGGATTTTTATACAGATAAAATAAAGGAAATACTAAAGGCAGATATCCCTTTCAATAGCATTGCCTTCAAAGATGCCTCAGGAACAACCCCTCCATCTATTGTTTTTGAATCTATAAAAAACGCAAGAAAATTATTACCTAAAGACACAATTATTCAATTCCATACACATGATACTGCAGGAATGGCTGTTTCATGTAATATGGCTGCAATTGAAGCTGGTGCTGACATAATTGATCTTGCAATGTCTCCAGTTAGTGGAGGAACTTCACAGGCAGATATATTGACAATGTGGCAAGCCCTTAGAGGAACTGAATATACCTTAGATATTGATGAAGAAAAAATATTAGAAGTTGAAAAAATGTTTATTGATCAAATGGAAAAATATTATCTTCCTCCAGAAGCTATAACCGTAAATCCTGTTATCCCTTTTTCTCCCATGCCAGGAGGTGCATTAACTGCTAATACTCAAATGATGAGAGACAATGGATCTTTAGATCTTTTTGGAAAAGTAATTGAAAATATGCGTGAAGTAGTTGAAAAGGGTGGTTTTGGAACCTCTGTAACACCTGTTTCTCAGTTTTATTTTCAACAAGCTTTTACAAATACAGTTCAAGAAAAATGGTCAAAGATTTCTGAAAGTTACGGAAAAATGATCCTTGGATATTTTGGAAATACACCAACTGATCCAGATCCTGAGATAATGAAAATTGCATCTAAGCAATTAAATTTAGAACCTACTAAAGAAGATGTCCATGACCTTAATGATGACAATCCAAATTTAGGTGTTGAGTATAATAAAAATTTACTTAAAGAAAAAGGAATTGATCAAACGGATGAAAATATTTTTATTTCTGCCACTTGCGGAGAAAAAGGTATTGCTTTTCTAGAAGGTAATTCAGAGCTTGGAGTCAGATATAAGGAAGATCAAACTGAATCTCAAAAGCAATCTGAAGAAACTATCTCCTCAAATGGTGAGGTAACTAAAGTAACTGTAAATGGTAAAGATTACGAAGTTATAATTCATACAGATTAATTAATGGATACTATTTTTTCTAAAATTATAAATAAAGAAATTCCAAGCGATATATTATATGAGGATGATCTTTGTATTGCGATAAATGATATAAATCCTAAAGCAAAAATTCATTTATTAATAATTCCTAAGAAGCAAATTGAAAATATTAATTCTGCAAATGATGATGATCAAATAATTCTTGGACATTTGTTAATGGTTTGTAAAAAATTAGCTAAACAACTAAACATTGCTGAAGAAGGATATCAAATACTTACAAATGTAGGAGAGGGTGGAGGACAAACAGTTATGCACCTTCATTTTCATTTACTTAGTGGTAATGCTGTAACATTCTAATTTTTTTTTTATAATAATAATAAATAATTATTTTAGGAGAAAAATATGTCTTTATCAGAAGGAACAAAAGTTCCAGATTTTAATCTAATAGATCAAAATGGAGCAACTATTACGCTTAGTTCTTTATCAGGAAAACCTGCAGTTCTATATTTCTACCCAAAAGATGAAACTCCAGGATGTACTGTAGAAGCTTGTGAATTTAGAGATATATATAGTGAGTTTAATAAGCTTGATTGCAATATTTATGGAATAAGTCCTGACGATGCAAATTCCCATCAAAAATTTATAGATAACCATTCATTACCATTTACACTTCTTTGTGATCCGGACAAAAAAATGATTCAAGAATATGGTGCCTGGGGTGAAAAAAATATGTATGGTAAAAAAAGTATGGGGATTATTAGATCTACTTTTCTAATAGATAAAGATGGAATTTTACTAAAAAAATGGACAAACGTAAAAGCTAAAGGGCATGCTGAAAAAGTAAAAGAAGTTTTACTTAATTCTTAGAACTATTTTTTGTAAATTTGAACTCTGTGCCTGCAGGCATCTGATATAAAGATTAGATCTTTATTTGTATCTATTCCTGTAGGTTTCCAAAATTTTTTTTCTTCCTCGAACAACCCAGCATTTTCTCTCCAACTAGATTGTTCAGGATTGACATCTAAAAACTCTTCGCACCATTTTGAAAGAGTTGCATCTCCATGTAATTCGTTTACAAAATTTTCTTTATCATCAAAAATTACGACTGTGTCGTTACCCCAATTTGATATATACAAATAACCTCTGTCATCTACATGAACTGAAGAAGGTCTATTTAGATTTGTATTATTAAAATTATCAATTTTTGATATGAAATTCCCATTTTTATCAAATTTTTGTACTCTATTATTTCTCCAATCTGCAATATAAATATTTTCAGATTGATCTAATGCTATTCCCCATGGAAAGTTGAATTCTCCTTGATTTTTACCAAATGACCCAAATGATGATATGAAATTTCCATCCGCATCAAATTTTTTTATTTTTGAATTTAGATGATCTACAATATAAAGTTCATTTTGTTCGTTAAAAACAATAGCAGAAGGTCGATTGATTTGTTTTTCACCGCTTCCAAATTCACCCCAACTTTTTATAAAATTACCATTAAGATCAAATATAGAAATTCTATTAAGGTGCTCATCGCTGAGATATAGAAAATCATTTTTATCAAAAGCAATTGATGTAGGCAGAATAGATTTTCCGTTCTCTTCTCCCCAGTTTGCAAATTCAAATTTATGTTCTGAATCTAAAGTAACTGCACTTACTCTATTATTTTTATTACTTCCATTAGATCTACTTAAAACATATAAGGTTTGATTCTTGAATTTTACATCTATTGGATTCATAAAACCTCTTCCTTCAAAAGAGGCAATTCCAATCGTATGACTATAATTTAATTCTGTAGAAACCATAATTATTTTAACAAGCTAAGTTTTGAAAATTTTTCATTTAAAATCTTTTCTGAATCTACATCTAATATGTCTTCTAAAATAGTAGAATATAATTGCCTAAAATCAGTATTGTAATGTATGTCTCCCTCAAGCTGAGCAGAGGGATCTAAATTTGGATACTCTCCATATAATCCACCCTTAACGGAATTTCCTAATAAAAATGCAACTCCTCCTGATCCATGATCAGTACCAGTTCCATTATCTGCTATTCGTCTACCAAATTCTGAAAAAATCCATATTACAGTTTCTTCATCTAGATTTTGCTGTTTTAAATCTTTTTGAAAACAGTCAATTGCGACAGATAACTGATTCCATAATAATGAGTGATTTTTCAATTCATCAGTATGAGTATCAAAGCTTCCATGCTGAGCATAAAAAATACGTGACCCAAGTCTTGCACTAGCAACTTGAGCTATTCCTTTTAATGATTGAGCTATAGGATTGTCTTCGGGGTATTCAACATTCGAATTATATTCTTTTGGAGCTTCACTCAATAAATCTGCACCATCTAATGCTCCTCTTCCTGTCTCTAGTAATCTTAAAGATGGAATACCATCAAGATTCATAGGTTGATAAATTCTATCTACTGTATCAAGTAATACATCTCTATTTTTTGATCCTGAAACTCCTGTGAACAACCCGTAAGATTCAAGTGCTCCGACAGAAGCAACGGATACTCCAGGGCATGCCAAAGCCCTTGGTAATCCTTTTCCAAAATTTACAGCGGTAATAGGATTTTTATTTTCAGGGTCTAAGTTTTGAACGGTTTTACCCAACCAGCCAATCGAGCTACTTTCAAAAGGTTCTGCTGTATGCCATATATCCATAGATCTAAAATGTGATCTGTTGGGCTCTGGATAACCTATGCCCATCATTATTGCTAAGTTATCATTATCAAAGTTTTCTTTAAATGCCTTCATGTTTGAGTTGAAAGCAATTTTTTCATCAATGGGTATTATTGACTCATCCTTTAATCCCATATTAGGTCTGTAATCATAGTATAAACCGCTCTCATAAGGAACTATTGTATTTAAATAATCATTCCCTCCGCTGAGTTGAATTACCACTAGATTTTTTTTATTCATTTCTTACTCCTAATTAACAATATTGAAAGTCAGGAGTAGAAACAATTAATTTCAAAATATCCAAAACTTTTTCTTCTTCAGAATTAAATTTATTTTTTTCTATATGTTCTGTAATTATTTTTTTAGTATTATCTGTGATTTCTATATAACCCATAGCCTCAAGGCAGTTTTCTAAAATATATTTAGGATTTGAAAAATTTTTTTCTATGACAATATCCACTATGTTTTTTACACCTTTTGAACTTGTATTTGAAATTTCATTACTAGCATAATTTATCCTTTCAATCAGAGATCCACTATCAATCCATTCTTCTCCCTCATGCCATCCTTCAACACTAGGAGGATTCAATAAAAATTGACCCATAAGTAGAGTATTCACAGCTAATTCAGCTGAATCTAAATTTGGTATTTCATATTTATCAACTAATCTTGTTATTCCAAAAACTAAGTCAGAAGGACTTTTGACTTTTTTAAATCTTATTTCTTGTGACTTGAAATGTTCAGACTTAAACATATATTCCAAAACTTTTTTAATTTCACCTTGGTTATTCAAATAAACTTCTGATAATTTCTTTACTTCTTCTTCATTGATTTCTTCAGATACAAAATATAAATAAAGTCTTTTACATATAAAATTAGCAGTGGCATAATGCATAGCAACCATATCTACTATATCTTGACCATTAAAATTACCTTTTTTACCTAAAAAAGTTTTTTCTGTATTATCATGATCGGATTCATCAAAATTGAACTCCATTGGAAAAGGTCCTAGGAAAAAAGGTGGAGGAGTTGGTTTTGAAGCCCATCCTGTAAATGCTCTAGCTGCAGATTTTACATCTTCTTCAGTATAGGCACCTTCACCATTTTCATCTATTCCCATTGAGAACAGTTCTAATAATTCTCGGCCATAATTTTCATTAGGAGCATCTTTATGGCTGTTTTGATTATCAAGCCAATACATCATTCCAGGATCTTCAGAAATTTTTAATAGTAAAGTTCCGAACTTTCCCAGTCCATATTTTCTAAAAAGGTCAATTTCTTCTAGCATTGCTAATCCATGATCTAACTTGATTCCTCCTACGGCTAGAAGTCCATGCCAAAAAAGAGAAATTTTTTCTTCAAGTTGTTTATGAGATTTTGCAAGCCTCCATGTCCATTGAGGGTCAGCATGCCTTGCTGTTCTTGCTTCTACTGATGCAATAAAATATCTATCTAGAAGATCTTGATCATCTAAATCTCCAAACTCCGGATTAAGCAATTGATCAACGGCTTCTTCATAGCTTATATTTGATAATTCTTCTAATTGGTTATAATTCGAACCAAATCCAGCTCTTCTCATTAGATGAGCTAATAAACCCTTTTTTTCTATACTTGTAATCATGCTAATAATATAGATCGTAATAGACAATTAATCAATAGTGGTGCCTAGGGACAGATTCGAACTGTCGACACCTGCATTTTCAGTGCAGTGCTCTACCCCTGAGCTACCCAGGCACAATTTAACTATTAGTATTTAATTTTTACAGAAAAATTTATTAATGAATGACTTAAAGAGGTACAAAATAACCTATTTATTAATTATTATTACTAATTATGTCAATAATTTGTATTTCATCATCAAAAACTAAATTAGGAAAAACTACTATTGTTTCTGGGATAGCCCATGAATCTATCAATAGAGGGAATAAAACTTTTGTTGGAACAATTTCTGACGGAAACATTATTCATCATGAAGATTTTTACAAAATATATAATCCGAACTACAAAAAATTAGATTTAAAAACTAGTGAAATAATTCTAGTTGAAATGAATGATTTATCTATAGATGAAACAAAAAAGTTTTTAGAAAAAAATGATGCGAGAATTATACTTGTAGAAAGTTCAATAGATGATGTTGAATCAACTTCTCATATATTTGGAGAGAGATTAGTAGGTTTCATCTTAAACGGCATTTGGAAATATCAAAAAAATACGATTATTGAAAATAGTTCAGAAAATAAAATTTTAGGCATAATTGAAGAATCTAGAGCTCTTATGGGACATACTTCCAAAGAGATAGCTGAATTTTTAGACACGGATAAAATTATTGGTGATAAATATTTAGATAAGGTTATTGAAAACTTTTTAATAGGAGGATTTGTGCTTGATTGGGGCCCTGAATATTTTTCTACACTAGAAAATGTTGCATTAGTTGTAAGAGGGGACAGGCCAGATGTTCAGCTTTCTGCAATTCAGTCAGGAACAGTTAATTTAATTATAGCGACAGGTTCTAAAACCCCTGTTGAATATGTTAGAAATGAAGCCAAAAAATTTGATATTCCTATAGTAATAGTAAATGATGGAACTATGGAAACAATTGAAAAACTTTCAGAAATTATTAAATCATTTGATTTTGACAGTATGGGGAAAATAGAATTTTCTAATCAAGTTTTATCAGAGAATCTGAATTTAGATTCCTTATTTGAAATTATTTCTATGCCCATTACTAAATAATTCAAATGGCAGATTTAAACCATAAAATTCTTGATGGATTATCAGAAAAACAGCAAACTGCAGTTACTCATCCTCTTAAACCACTTTTAATTGTTGCTGGCCCTGGTTCTGGGAAAACAAGAGTTATGTCTCATAGAATCCCATGGATTGTGAACAATTTTAATGTTAATCCTTACGAAATTTTAGCTGTTACCTTTACAAATAAAGCAGCTAAAGAATTGATGGATAGAACAAGAGTTTTTTTACCCAATACTTCAAATGCAGTTGTAAAAACATTTCATGGCTTTGCATCATATTTTCTTAGAATTGAAGGGCATTTTGATGGATTGGACAGAGCTTTTTCAATCTATGATGATACAGATCAATTAAGAGTAATAAAAAATATTTTCGAAGAACTTGATCTTAATGTTAAGAAGAACAATCCAAAAGTTGTGATTTCTGAAATTTCAAAATCTAAAAATTTAGATATTACCCCCTCTTTATATAGTAAAAAAGCTAATAGTTATTTTGAAGAAATAGTATCAAGAGTGTATCTCAGGTATAACGAAATTTTAAGTAACTCCAACTCTTGTGACTTTGATGATTTACTACTAAAAACTAAAAATATTTTGTTGGATAATATTGATGTAAGAGATAAATGGTCCAATAAGTATAAGCAAGTTATAATAGATGAATTTCAAGATACAAATCCTTTGCAATTCCAAATATCTAATTTGCTTACAAATAATGAAAAATCTATATCAGTAGTTGGAGATCCTGATCAATCAATTTATTCTTGGAGGCATGCTGTCCCTACTAATATTCTTGAATTTAAGAAAAGTTATAAGGATTGCTTAGTGGTAAATTTGGATGAAAGTTATAGATCAACTCAACCAATATTGGAGGCAGCCGATTCTATAATTTCGAATAACTCAAATAGATTTAAGAGAAAACTATGGACAAAAAATAAAGATGGGAACCTAATTAAATATAATTCTTACTCTGATGAAGAAGAAGAAGCAGTGTCAGTTGCTTCTCAATTATCTAAATTAACTGAAACCAATGATTCTGCAAATGACTGTGCAATTATGTATAGAGTTAATGCTCAAAGTAGAGTTTTTGAAGTGGCTCTAAATTCACTAGGATTAAAATATAGATTAATTGGAGGCGTTAGGTTTTATGATCGTAAAGAAATAAAAGATATCTTAGCTTATTGCAAAATATTGATTAATCCCAATGATGATTCAGCTTTCGAAAGAATTATTAATTGTCCACCTAGAGGAATCGGATTAAGAACTGTAAATAAAATTTCATTGGAAAAAAACATAACTAATAAAAGCTATATATCTTTTATTGAAGATTGTATGAATAATGAGAATGAATTTTTACCTAAGAGATCATTAGATGCAATAAGGGAATTTATGAATCTTTATAAAAAATTAATTACACAATTATCTATACAGGAACCCCATGAATTAATAAATACAATTATCTCAATTACCAATTATGATGATTACTTGAAAAATGATGAAGACGGTGTAGAAAGATTAGAAAATATTAATGAGTTGAAATATTCTGCGGAAGAATTTTCTGCTTCATCTGATTCAGATAATAGCGAAGCTCTTATAGAATTTATTGAAAATTCATCTTTGAATTCAAATGTTGATTCAATAAATGAAGATGAAGAATCTATAACTCTCATAACTCTTCACCAAGCCAAAGGATTAGAATATAAAAATGTTTTTATTGTAGGTATGGAAGAAGGGTTGTTGCCTCATTCTAGATCAATGGAATCTGAAGAAGAACTAGAAGAAGAGAGAAGACTTTGCTATGTAGGAATAACTAGAGCAAAAGAAAATTTATTTTTATCTTCATCAAACAGAAGAAGGTTTCAAGGTATTTATGATAATGCGATTCAGTCAAGGTTTTTAGATGAAATACCTAGTAAAAATCTTATAAAAAAATCAAAATATAAAAAATATGATGAATCTTGGAAAAAAACTTTTGAAAAAAAACAAAACCAATCAAATTTTAAAGATACTGAAATTGTTGAAGTAGATTTTTCCCTAGGAGATAAGGTTACTCACACTCATTTTGGGACTGGTAAATTAATTTCTTATAGAGTTTTGGCAAATGATATTGAATTAGCAATAAGATTTAGTTCACCTTATGGAATGAAAAAAATACTTAAAGAAAAAGCTCCTATTACAATTTCATCACCTGAAGAAACCAAAGATTTAGAGGATTATTATGGAATATAGATTTAAACAGATAATTAAGACTTTTATTTATTTATCTCTTTTCACCAGTTTTTTATCAGGAATTTTTTTACTTTTCATAAATTTTGAAGAAGATAAAACCTTAATAGAGATACATTCTTCTAAAGTAATTTTTCCTTTATTTGTTCCTTTTTTGATTGGGCTTGTTTGCTTGTATTCAAGTAGAAGAAGGAATGTTTCAAAGTATTATATTCCCATAACTTTAATGATTGGATCCGTTTTACTTTTTTATTTTGAAATTGGAATGTTCAATCTTGTTGGAAATTATGCTTTTTTTTATCTCATAAGTGCCACTTTTCTATTGTCTTCTTCTGTCACATCTTTTATATTTGAAATCAAAAATAAAAACCAAAATTAATGCCTTCTGAAGATAAAATTACAGATGAGATGAGGTCTTTTATAGATCTTAAAACAACGCCAAAATTGTATACTGTTGAAAAACATTCTGTCGAACAATTCGCTACAGCAATTGGAGATCGAAATAAGTTATATTTTGATGAAAAATATGCCACTGAAAAAGTGGGTGGATTATTAGCACCCCCAACTTTTATTAGACAATTTAAGCCTAATAAATTAGATAAACAGTTTCCAGATCCTTTTTCAAATTTAGTTGACGGAGGGTCATCATATATTTTTCATGAAAAAATCTTTGTTGGAGATCAAATAGCGGTAATATCTTGTTTGAAAGATTTATTCATGAAAAATGGAAGCTTTGGAGAAATGATGTTTAAGATATCTCACACCACTTATACGAATCAAAATAATGTTCTAGTTGCAGAACAAGAAATAACTACAATTACTTATGGTAAAGGAGAAAAAACTTTTCTAAGTTAATTTTTATGAAAACGAATCAACAAAATTATTTTGAAGATATAAAATTAGGTGAAATTATTGGACCTAAAATTATAAATGTAGATCGAAAACAGTTAGTTATGTATGCTGGTGCTTCCCAAGATTTCAATGAATTTCATTATGACGATAATGTCGCAAAAAAAGCGGGTCATAAAGGAATAATTATTCATGGAGCATTAAAAAGTGCATGGCTTGCTCAATTAATGGTTGATTTCGCTGGTGTTCAAGGTAATTTAAGAAAATTTAATGTATCTTACAGAGGAGTTGATTTTCCATATGAAAATTTAAAATATTATGGAAAAATCACAAATAAATTTATTGACAATTCAGTAGGTTTTGTTGAAATTGAATTAAGCTTAGAAAACGCTGAAGGTAAAATTACTACTCCAGCTTCAGCTTTGGTGGAGTTACCAATAAAAAAATAATTAAAAAGATGAGGTTGTAAATGTCTGAAATTTTAAAAGGAAAAGTAGCAATAGTCACAGGTTCAGGTCAAGGTATTGGAAGAGCAGTGGCCGAAGATTTAGCCGCTCATGGGGCTAAGATTTTAGTTGTAGATCCAGGTTTGTCACTTGATGGTAACGTTGAAAATGCATCTTTAGCTGATGAAGTAGTCGCGGGAATTATAAAAGCGGGTGGAGACGCAAAATCAAATAAATCTTCAGTTGCATCATTTGAATCAGGTCAAGAAATTGTTCAAGATGCAATAGATTCATTTGGAAGATTAGATATTGTAGTTACAGTAGCTGGGATTTTAAGAGATAGAATGATATTTAATATGACCGAGGAAGAATGGCATGATGTTATTGATGTTCATCTAACTGGAACTTTTTCAATAGTCAGGCATGCAGCTCCTATTTTTAGAGCTCAAAAATCAGGAAGAATAATTACTTTCTCATCTGGATCTGGCTTATTTGGAAATCCTGGGCAATCTAATTATGCAGCTGCAAAATCTGGGATTGCTGGATTTACTAAAGTTGTAGGTAAAGATCTTGGGAAATATGGAGTTACTGCAAATACTATAGCTCCTAGAGCAGATACAAGAATGACTGCATCTGTCCCAGAAGAATTTAAGAAAAAAGCCTCAACTCCTTTTAAGGATTCAAGAGATCCTAGAGATATAGCTCCTTTTGTAACTTATTTAGCAAGTGATTATTCTGCTCCAATTAATGCTCAGGTTTTTGAGGTTTGGGGGGGGACAATTAATCAGCTTACACTTCCAAGGCCTACTGTGACTTTATTTAATCCGCTTAGCAAAGGTAGATTCAAAACAGAAGATTTTGATGTTGAAGGAAGAGGAATGCTTTTTGGTTTTGGAGAAAAAAATAATAGTTCAGATAAACCTCTTGATGGCCAGGTGGCTGTAGTTACTGGATCTGGTAGAGGTATTGGCAGAGGAATTGCTTTAGAATTATCAAAATTAGGTGCAAACATTGTAGTAAATGATGTAGGTGCAACATTAGATGGTAGTGGAAACGATGTTGGCCCAGCTCAAAGCGTTGTTGAAGAAATATCTGAGCTAGGAGGTAAAGCTGTTGCTTCAACAGCATCTGTAGCATCAGTTGCAGGAGGGAAACAAATAATTGATAAAGCTTTAGAAGAATTTGGAAGGTTAGATATAGTTGTAACTCCAGCTGGGATTTTGAGAGATAGAATGATTTTTAATATGACTAAAGAAGAATGGCAGGATGTTATAGATGTACACCTAACTGGAACTTTTTCAGTCGTAGCTCCAGCATCAAAAATATTTAGAGAACAGAAGTCAGGAAGAATTATTACATTCTCAAGTGTATCTGGTCTTATAGGATATAGCGGTCAGTCAAATTACGGAGCAGCTAAAGATGGAATAGCAGGTTTCACAAGAGTTGTTGCTAAAGAATTAGGAAAGTATGGAGTAACAGCAAATGCAATTTCTCCAGGTGCAAATACTAGAATGACGCAATCAATTCCTGATTCTACACGTGCAATGAGGGTTGGAGAATTTAAGTCAGCTGAAGAAGATCATTTCCTTTATGATCCAGACGATGTTGCACCTGTAGTAGGATGGCTTTGTACAGATTCTGCTTCACATATAAATGGAGAGGTTGTTCATGCTGTAGGAAATAGAGTTAGTTTATTTAATAAATATGAAGTACTTAGATCTGTAAGAAAATCTGGAAGATGGACTGTTGAAGAGTTGGCGAATGCAATTCCAGAAACACTAGGTAGAGATTTAATTAACCCTGCTCCACCTCAGGAATAATTTTAACTTTTGCATCATTAAATTTTTCTAACCAAGTTTTTTTGTCGATTGACATTTTAATAAATTCGTAACGCCCTTTTTTTACATGTTTGGGAGAGTCAAAACCGGCTTTCGTAAAAGCTTTTTGAGCTCTTATATTTGATGCCAGAGTATGCAAATAAACATTTTCAATTTCTGTTTCTTTGAAGATATAGTAGAGCATTCCTATTGTGGCATCAGATCCATATCCTCCATTCCAGAATGCCTTGTTTCCTATCATAATTCCGAATTCACATGATTTATCCCATCGATTAACATCATAAAACATACAGTTCCCAATATGTTCTTTTTCAAAATTATCTATAGAAAATTTTTCTGACCATTGAGAACTTTTTGATAAATCATTTATAGAAATTCTTTCAAACTGTTCAAATGATAGATTTATTGGTAACGTTGCGTCTAAATCTGATAATTCTTTATCAGTTCTCCAGCAGAAATCATTTTTAATATCTTTTTTGCTTTTAGGTCTTATTATTGTTTTATATCCAAAAATAGAAATCTTTTTTTCTGATTTAGTTTTTATTTTTGGTATAAAAAGCTTTTTCCACGATTGAGAATTCATCTTTATAATTTAGTTTTTCTTTTGCAATTTCTAATGTCATCCATAAAATTTCATCAAATTCATTATCATGATCATTTGTTGAACCACCATTTTCTGACATCAAAAAAAAATAAACTGTTTTTTTATATAGTATATTTTTTTTATATCTGTTTTTCTTTTCTAAACGTGTAAACTCATAATTGATTTCTCCCAAATTAGAAATTATTTTTGGGATCAATCCTGTTTCTTCTGAAACTTCTCTAATAGCTGTTTGCTCAATAGATTCATTTTTTTCTGGTGTGCCTTTTGGAAGACAGTACAAATCTTCATTTTTCCTGTGACAGACTACTAATTTATTGTTTTTTAATAGAACTCCACCAGCCGACCAAATTTTTTTTGTTTGATTCATTGATTTATTTTAAATATTATACCTATAAATATAATATTGAAATTTTTAGTTTGTATATAATTGATATTCTAGTAATTTTAAAATATGATCAACATTGGTTATGTTTTTTTTATTATTTATTCACAAAAATCAAATATCAAAATAACGCTAAATTATGACTCAAAAAGTTAAATCAAAGGATTTTGTAATAAGATTTGCAGGTGAAGGTGGGCAAGGGCTTGTAACTTCTGCAGATGCAATGGCAAGAGCTGCTACAGGTGCAGGATTTTATTGTCAAACTTTTTCTACTTTCCCATCTCAAATTATGGGAGGGCCTGCGTCTTCTCAAGTAAGAATATCTACAACCCCAGTATTATCAAATGGTGATGCTGTAGATGTTTTGGTTGTACTAAATCAATATGCTTTCGATAATCATATTGAAGACTTAAGTGAAAATGGAGTATGTATTTATAACGCTCAAGATTGTGAGCCTTCTGGTGAAGGTAACTTTTTTGGGATAAATGCTGATGAATTAGCTAAAGAATCTGGAAATACTAGAGCAGCTAATATGGTAATCCTTGGATCTGTAGCTAATTTGATTGATTTCAAAATAGAAAGTATAGAAAACTTTGTAAAAGAAAGATTTTCTAGAGGTAGAGAGAATGATGATGAGATAATTAAATCTAATATTGTTGCTATAGGTTTAGGAGTTGAGGTTGCCAAAAAAAGTGGATTTAGCGTTGGTTCACTTGATGAACCTATTGCGCCAGACTATGAGCAGATAATGATTACAGGAAATGCAGCTCTTTCATTAGGGGCTCTTTCTGCAGGTTTAGATAGCTATTACGGATATCCAATTTCTCCAGCTACCACTATTTTGATTTGGATGGAACAAAATCTTATCAGTAAAGATAAATTTGTTTTTCAAGTATCATCTGAAATTGAAGCTATAAATAATATTATTGGAGCAGGTTTTTCAGGGAGAAAAGCAATGACCGCAACTGCTGGCCCTGGAGTCGCATTGATGTCAGAGGGGCTAGGATTAGCATGGATGTCTGAGATCCCTTGTACAGTTATAGATATTCAAAGAGGAGGACCAGCAACAGGTTTGCCTACCAAAACAGAGCAGTCAGACTTATTTGCTTGTATGTTCCCAGCTCATGGAGATGTAAAGCTTCCTGTAATTGCTCCTGGTTCTGTTGAAGAATGTTTTTATGCCGGTAGCTTAGCTATAAACTGGGCAGAAAGATATCAAGGCCCCGTTATGGTTATGGGAGAAATGAGCTTAGCAGAAAGAACAGAAAATATTAAAAAACCAGATATAACAAAAGTGATTGATGAAAGAAGAAATTCGGACACAGGTTCTAATGGTTATAAAAGGTACCAAGATTGGAATGGAGAACTTTCTCCTATGCCAATACCTGGTGGAGAAGTTGCATATGTAGCTAATGGATCTGAACATGATGAAATAGGAGATACTACCCATCTTCCGAAGCACCATGTAAGACTAACCGAAAGAAGATTTGCAAAATTAACCTTACTAAATGATTCTCCATTTGAGATTGAAAATCCAGAATCTGAAATAGCCATAATGCCATGGGGAGCAACTAAAGGTGTTGCTAGAGAAGCATTTGATAAACTTTCTGATAAAGGTGAGAAGCTAACTTGGCTATACTCTATGGCACTAAATCCTTTGCCACAAGAGATATTAGATCAACTGAAGCAAAAAAAATTAGTTATTGTTCCAGAATTAAACTTCCAAGGTCAATGGTCATCGATTTTGAGAATGGATGGAATTAATGCTGTTTCTGTTACCCAATATACCGGACTCCCCTTTAAACCAACTTATCTTTCAGATAAAATATTAGAAAAAATAAAAGAAACAGAGGTATAGTTTTGAGCGAAAGAAATCCAGAGTATGATTTTAAATGGTGTCCAGGTTGTGGAGATTTTGGAGTAAAAAGAGCTTTGGAACAAGCAATTGGAACGTACACTGAGGAGTTTGAAATCCCAAGAACATCAAATGTAATTATTGCTGGAATTGGATGTTCAGGAAATATGGTTCACATGTTAGATGGGGAACAGCCTTTTGGGATTCATGGAATTCACGGAAGGACATTGCCCATTGCTTTTGGTGTATCTACATCTAGGCCTGACTTAAATACAATTGTTGTTGCAGGTGATGGAGATTTTTTATCAATTGGAGCAGAGCATATTCCACCTACAGCGTCTAGAAATCCTAATATGACATGCATAATAATGGATAATGGAGTTTATGGTCTAACTAAAGGTCAAAACTCACCTACTTCTACTACAGGACAAATAACAACTTCAACTCCATTCGGAAAGTTGGATGCTCAAATGAAACCATTAGAACTTTATCTGTCATATGGTGTAAGTTATATAGCTTCTCATTATTCCAGTAAACCTAAAGTTTTAGCAGAGTTTATATTTGAAGGAATGAAACATCCTGGTTTATCAATAATACATGTTCAGTCACCTTGTACTACATATAACAACACTTATGATATTTTACGTGGTAGCAAAAAAGATAACATTCCTGGTACTGCTTTTATAGTAGAGGATGATCATGACCCTTCTGATTACGATGCTGCTGTTGCATTGATAAATAAAGGAGGAGTTCCTCTAGGTCTTATTTATAAAAAAGAGCCACCAACTATTAATGATCTACAAGATAAATTAATTAAAGAAAAATCTAAAAAAGTTGAGGATATTTTAAGTAGTTACTCTATCTAAGAGGCTAGATCCTCTTCGGTCATGTATTTTGAAGGGCATCTAACTGATAAATTTGTTGCGATAAATGTTCCATTTTTATCAAAATTGCCTATCATTATTAGCTCAGAATATTCGTTGAAAAAAACACTTCCAATTTCTCCTGAGTACTCTACATCTAATTGTATTTTAGTATTAGAATCATTGTTTGAAATGTTTTCCTTATCTTTTACTTTGAAATTTGCAGATAAACCATCAGCAGATCTTACATATGTGTTTTGGACTAAAACAGCTTTTAATCCAATTTTTGAAGGGTTATTCATAGTGTTTGAACTATAAATTTCAGAAACAGAATAATATTTATAAGTTGCTTCTGAAAATGCTTGAAAACCAAAATATAATAGTAAAACTATTACAATAACAATAATTGAAAAAAATGTTATTTTTTTATTTTTGAGTTCTACAACCCGATCTTCTGAATTTTTTTGCATCAATTACTATTTTTGGCAGATAATATTTTTAACTTATTATTAATTATAAATATATATCCAAAAAATAGTATTGCTAGAAAGATAAAGCTTCCTGCAAGATAACCTAAATTGTTCTTAATATTAGAAGATTCGTAGCTAACAAGTGAAGTTATTATGCTACCAGAATACTTTGCAGTCATCGGCTCTAAGCTATGCTGTGCTTCTTCTAAAAGACTTAATACATAATCTTGGTCCTTTGAAATATTACCAACCCAACGCTCTCCAGATTGTGTTTCAATTCCAATTTCTGTATCAGGAGTAATTTCAAGATTAAAATCATTTCCAAAATTATCTACTAAATGTAAGTTAATATTTGTATTTTGCTTACTAACGTCTTTTATAAATCCATTTACTAACTGATCATTATCTTGAGCATGTAAAGTCCCTATATTTAAAAATGACGAAATTAATAAAAGAAATAAAATAGTTTTTTTCATGATAAATTTTCCTTAAGGTTATTTTCTATTTTTATAGTTTTGTATCTAATATTTGTTAGTAAAAGAAATAAAAATGTAAATGCAATTACAGATATTAGAAGAGTAATTCCATAATCCGCTCCAAATGATGACTCTTCATCTGCTAGAGGCCCTATTACTGTGACCGGATGAGCTTCTTGCCATAAATTAGCAGCAAAATATATTATTGGGCTGTCAATAGCACCTATGACGGCTATGATAGCAGCTATTTTTTTCATTTGTAGGCTATTTTTATATAGTGATCTAAATAGAATATAAGCAATATAAATTAATATTAATATTAGGGTTGTAGTTAATTTTGCTTCTCCGGTCCACCAAACTCCCCATATTGGCTTTGCCCATATAATTCCACTTACCAAAGCAACTATTCCAAATATTAGTCCTATTTCAGCTGTAGCTTGTGCCACTTCATCCCAAAATAAATTTTTTCTAAGTAAGTAAATAATTGAAGATATAGCTACAGCTATTATTGCTAACATTGAGCACCAAGCCAATGGGACATGAATAAAAACTGTTTTAGCTACGGGTCCTTGAGATATATCTATAGGCATCCACCAAAAAATCATCCAAAGAGTTATGAAAAATATTATAGCTGTAATCGATGTAAATATGAATTTAATCATTTAATTTTATATATATTTTTAATTGTAACCCAAAAGAGGATACAATTAGTTTTTAAAATATTATTATTTAACATTTTACTCCTCAAAAATAATATTTGAAATCATCAAACCTATAAGAAAAAATAATAAATCATACGCAATAATTAGACCAAACCAGCTGATATTTTTTATATCATTTTCAATTATTTGATTTGTGAGTACTGAACCTCCCATTAATAAAGGTGTTATCAGAGGAATAAATAACATTGGAGAAAGAATTTCTTTACCTCTAACTTTTGAAAAAAGTAGATATGTGATTGTTCCTATAATACTAAAGCCGATGTTTATGCTTATCACAAGTAAAAAAAATGATAGTTCGAATAGATCATAATTCAGAATAATATTGTTGAATAAAAGTATGAAAAAACTAGAAAAAGTTATAAAAATCAAGTTTGAAACAAATTTTGCGATAATTATGACTTCTTTGTCTATGGGAGATGTAATTAAGAATTCTATCCCTTTGTTCTCAAATTCTTTTGCCATAGATTTATTAATACCTAAAATTATAGAAAAGCTTAATGATATCCAAAAAATTGTTGCAAAAAAATCTATGGAATTATTTATACTAGATGTTGTTGCCACAACTACTAGGACTAGTATTGAATAAGAAATAATTGAAATAAAAATTTCTCTAGATTTTAATTCTTCGTACAAATCCTTTAAGACTATTAACTTTATAATCAAAAACATTTTTGATAAATTTTTCATAGAAGTATTTCTTTGGTGGTTTGTTTATAAATTGATAATGAATTACTATTATGAGAAGTGTAAATCATAGTACTTTTATTAGCTAAAGAATCTAATTTTTTATCTAATTCATTTTTTGATTCACTGTCCAAGCCATTTTCAGGTTCGTCAATTAGGTAAACTTCATAAATTGGGATAAGTGTACGAAATAAATTCATTTTCTTTTTTTGTCCATTAGATAAGATTTCTGGATAGAAATCTTCAAATTCACATAACTTTAGAAAATCTTTATTTTTTTCATATAATTCTTTACTATTTTTTTCTCCTATTAAATTGAAGTAAAAGATAATATTTTTCTTAACTGTGAGGTCTTTGTAGAAAACAAAATCTGATGATATATAAGAAATCATACTTTTTGATAATGATGATTTATTAATATCTTTTCCATCAATTATTATCTCTCCTGAATCCTGATTATAAATTCTAGCAATAATTTTTAATAATGTAGATTTACCCGCACCATTACTTCCTGAAATTTTCACTAAATCTCCTTTATTGATGCTAAAAGAGAGATTTTTTATTATTGATTTTTCATTAAAGCTTTTTGATAAGTTCTTAACAGTGATAAATGATTTATTCATAAAATTATTTCTTTTTTCTTGACCTTATACATTTGTAGATTACACTTATAACAACATTTGTAAAAGAAAGATTTAAATCAATTAATGGAGAAAAAAATGAAGTTTGCAAGATTTGAAAATTCCGGAAATATTTCTTATGGAATTGTAGAAGATGGAGAGATATTAGAAATAGACTCAAACCCAATAATGGGATCATATAATAAAACAGGGAATTCATTTAATGAATCTGATGTAAAAATATTATGTCCAAACCCCAATCCTTCTAAAAGTTTATGCTTAGCATTGAATTATGGGTCACACTTAGCCGAAAGAGATGCTCCAACTAGGCCTGAACCTTTTTATAAAACATCTACAGCCTTAATTGGACCTGGTGATGCTATAAAAATTCATCCAGAAGCTGGACTTGTGGCATGCGAATCTGAATTAGTAGCCATAATAGGTAAAGTGACAAAAGATGTTTCAGAAAAAGATGCTCTAGATTATGTTTTTGGATACACATGTGGAAATGATGTCTCTGCAAGGGAATGGCAGGGCGGTGATGACGCCGATAATCAATGGTGGAGAGCTAAATCTGCAGATACTTTTGGTCCTCTTGGTCCATATATTATTACAGGTATTGATCCACAAAATGTTGGAATTAAAGGTTATGTGAATGGAGTAGAAGGACAAAGTTGCCATTCTTCAGAAATGATATTTTCTACTGCTAAAGCGATTAGCTTTATTAGTAAATACGCAACCCTGCTTCCAGGAGATATGCTTTGGACAGGTACCTCTGGGAAAACTCCTCCTATAAACCCTGGAGACACAGTAAGAATTGAAATAGAAAATGTTGGAGTTCTAGAAAATCCTGTTGAGGCTGCTTAGATTATTCCAAGTCTTATAGCTTTTGCAACTGCTTGTGTACGATTAGATGAATCTAGCTTAATACAGATTACTTGAACTTTATTTTTTATAGTTTGTTCAGCTAGATTCATTCTTTGAGCTATATCTAAAGCCCTAAGGCCATTTGATAAAAGCTCCAAAATTTCAACTTCTTGTTCAGTTGTTTTTATATTTTCAAGGTTGTACATATAGTATATGTTTCAAGAGTGACACAGTTTTTTTTTGGACCTAAAATAATAATAGTTTAAATAAATTAAAAACTAAAAATCTAAACTTGAAAAAAAAATAATTCCCCAGATTTTTGGGAAATTATAAAAAGGAATAATTGATTATTAAACAAATCTCTAAAACTTATACTGCTATATTTTTGTTTTACTTATTAATATTGCTATCTCTAGGCTTTATTTTAGATTCTGAAAAAATAACTAAAGTTTTATCATTGGGTTTTGAAGCTTCAGCTTCTACTAGCAATGTCTTTATTAATCTTTCTTCAATTTTGAGATCTGGTATTGCATTTAGCGCCGGGTTAGTTGCAGTTTTTAATCCATGCGGCTTTGCGCTTCTATCCGTTTATTTGTCTTATTTTATGAAGGATAGCAATACTCAAAAAACTCAATCTGTGCACAAAACTATTTATGAATCTACTATTATTTCTACAACTGTCACAATTGGATTTATTATTGTTTTTTTTATATTTGGACTTATGATTTCAGGTGGATTTTATAGTTTGAAATCTATTTTTTCTTATGTAGGAATTTTGATTTCAATGATTTTATTGGGATATGGTTTTTATGTTTTGTCTGGTGGAATGATTTATTTTTCTAGATTAAGTAATTTGTCAAACACAATAGGTTCTTCAAACGAAAAAAGTTTAAGATTTTATTTCTATTATGGAATTTCTTATGGACTTACTTCATTGTCTTGTTCACTGCCAATTTTCATGTCAATTGTGTTTAGTTTTTCTAACACTTCCTCATTAAATTTATTGATTAAGGATTTTATTCTATTTTCTATGGGAGCTTGGTTTTCATTAATAATTGTTTCATTATCATTATTATTTTTGAAATCTTTTTTAGAAAAAATTAAATTATTTTTTAAGATTTATAATCTAGCAACATCAATTATTCTAATAATAAGTGGATCCTATTTAATTTTATACTGGATGAGTGAATTCAAGATATAATTTTTCATTCGACAATTATTTAAGTAAATAAGTGTGAAATTAGAACAATAATTGTTATAATAGTCTACTGGACCAACTTTTAATATTAAATAAACCATAAGGAAAAGATTTGACTACAAAAAATAAAATTTCAGTGACGATCCAAGATCTATTTGACGCGGGCTCTCACTTTGGACATCCTTCTAGACGATGGAATCCTAAGATGACTAAATATATATTTACTAAAAGAAATGGATCACATATTATCGATTTATCTAAAACCTTAGAAAAATTAGACGATGCATTAACTTTTATGGAAGACACAATATCAAAAGGTGGTAAATGTTTGTTTGTAGGAACAAAAAAACATGCTCAATCCATAATTAAATCAAATGCTGAAAGATCTGATTCATTCTATATAAATCAAAGATGGCTTGGAGGTTTAATGACTAACTTCAAGACTATTGAAAAAAGACTTGATAGGTTAGTTGAATTAGAAGAATCATTTGCAAAAGGTGAAGTGATTTCTCAAACAAAAAGAGAATCTCAAAAACTTGATGCTGAAAGAGGCCGATTGAATAAATTCTTTTCTGGAATTAAAGAAATGAATGGATTGCCTACAGTATTATTTGTTGTTGATATTCATAGAGAACAAATAGCCGTAGCTGAAGCTACAAAATTAGGAATTCCTGTTGTTGGGATGGTTGATACAAATTCTAATCCTGATGAAATAGATTATCCAATTCCTGCAAACGATGATGGTTTGAGATCTATACAAATAATTACTGACCTTGTTACTGAATCTATTATTTCTGGCCAGGAGATAAATAGAAAAAGGCAAGAAGATCAATTAGCTGAAGAAGCTGAACTAGAAAAACTAGAACAAGAAGCTAGAAATAAAGCTCAAGCAGAAGCTTCAATGAGGCAATCCAAAAAGGAAGAGAAAGAATCTCCTAAGGCTGAAGTAAAGGAAGAGAAAGAATCTCCTAAGGCTGAAGTAAAGGAAGAGAAAGAATCTCCTAAGTCTGAAGTAAAGGA